>NZ_JAGQCK010000002.1:0-735021 GCF_024346155.1 Cyanobium sp. Candia 9D4
CCACCCCGGAGCTGCCGGAGGTCCTGCACCTGATCGAGAGCGGCCACTTCAGCAACGGTGACAAGGAGCTGTTCCGTCCCCTGCTGGAGAACCTCACCGGCCGCGACCCCTTCTTCGTGCTGGCCGACTTTGCTGCCTACCTGAAGGCCCAGCAGGACGTGAGCGACGCCTGGAGCGACCGCCCCCGCTGGAACCGGATGTCGCTGCTGAACACCGCCCGCAGCGGCCTGTTCTCCTCCGATCGCTCGATCCGGGAGTACTGCGAACGGATCTGGCAGGCGGAGGAGTTCCCCGTGACCATCACCTGCGAGATCGATGAAGCTCCGGCCAAGGGCCGCCGCCTGCCGGCGGCGCCGTGAGGGTGGCCTGAGGCGGACCGGGGGGCTTCAGCCGCCCCGGTGATCGGGCAGGTCGGGTGTTTGGTGCAGCAGGCGGTTGAGGCGCAGCCGGTCGGCGTTGAGGGGATCGGGGGCGAGCTCACCGGCCACCTCCCGGAAGGTCTGCTCGACGGGCTCAGGCACCCGCACATCGAAGATGCGCTCCATCAGGGCCTCGATGGAGAAGAGGTGGGCGTTGATGTTCTCCAGGTCGGCCATGGCCTGCTGAATCGCCTCCTGCTCCGCGGGCACCTCGGCACCGGCCTCGGCTGGGGCGGCGTCCGGGGCTGCGGGGGTGGGGGGGGCGTCACCGTCGCCGTGCTGCTTCTGGAGCTCCTCCAGCACCCGGCCGGCAAGGGTGCGGAACGACTGCAGCGCCGCCCAGTTCAGCTCCTGCTGCTGACGCAGGCTGGGATTTTCTCGGATCAGCCGGTCGTGTTCCCGATAGAACCGCTGGCAATCAGGACATTGGCAGGGCTCTTCTGGCACCGCGTCCCTTCTTTCATTCAATGGTCATCATGGCACCGACCGGGAGCAGCGGAGCAAAGAGCGGCGCAGGAGCGCAACCGCTCAGGCGGCCATCGGGTCCTGATCGGGCTGGTCGCCGTCCTCCTGGAGCAGCGGCAGGGGAATCTCGATCGAGCTGACCACCTGGATCACATCGCGCAGGCGCATCGAATCGGCGAACCAGCCCATGGCCTGCTCCACATCGCCGCGACGCTCGGCATCGCCGGCCTGCTCCTCGTGGGCATCGGCCAGGAGGGCCAGCCAGCAGAGGCAGCGGGCCTGCACCACCGAAAGATCAAGGTCATCGGGGTGGCTGTGGGCGATGGATTCGCTCTCCTGCTGCACCAGCAACCGCAGGCGCAGGTCGTGAAGCTGGGTCATCCACTGCTGACGACTGGGGCCACGCTAGCGGGAGCGTTCATTTTGGGAAGCCCACCAGCGGTAGCGCTCGTTACGGGGACAGCGAAGCGTCAGTTGCCGGCGTAGGCGATGCCCGCCTCCACCTCGGCGATGGCCTGATTCACCAGGGTGATCGCCCGATCGCGGTGGCCACCTTTATTAGGAGCCGCCATCTGCAGGGACGACCGGGCGCTGAACAGCGCATTGAGGGCGTTCTGCATGTTGGGCTGCTGGGCGACGGCGACACCCGAGGCGACGACCGCACCGGCAAGGAAGGCGACGGGGGTGGCCAGCCAGGGGGAGAGCAGGGGACGGGGGGCCATGACCTTAAGAGTTTCTCAAGGAAATCTAGGCGGGCCCTGGCCCGCCGTACGGCTTCCTGGCCGGGGAACGGGGCTGGCGGGACTCGAACCCACGACCTACGGTTTAGGAAACCGTCGCTCTATCCGGCTGAGCTACAGCCCCATAAAGCCAATTATGTCGTGTGCCGGGAGCCGGCATGGCAAGCCGTGGCGCCCCGTGCCCATTGCCAGAGCGGAAGGCAGGACCGCCGGCCCAAGCCAACACCCAGCCTCCATCCGGGAACGCCTGGCCCGTTGGCATCGAAGGATCCTCCAAGGCTGTCGGCTATGGCAGCGACACCATCAAAAGTTCCGTCATCGTCTTCCCTACCGGCTTCGCCTGCACTGCCGGCGGCATCAATCGGTTCGACGGATATCCGCACTCCTTGATCCCTGCGGTACAGCCCACCTCGGCTGACTTGATCTCGAGGCTGTTCGTCGACAACCTGCCCAACAACTTCACCCCAGGCTTCAGTGACACCGTCACCCAGCAGTTCGCGGATGAGTCCGTCCCCGACCCTTTGGCCGTCTTGGGCGCTGCCGCCGCCTTCGGTATCTCCCTCAAGTTGTGTTGCCGCCCCAGAAAGGAGGCCGCCCAGCCTTTCTCTGTCATCGGCCTTGTCTGCCTCGGCTTGGGTCTGGTCACGCTGGTGTTCAGTTGCCTACCGGTGCGCCTGATGGAACCGGCCTGGCAGCTGCAGCTCTCCGGCGGATTGACGGCGGCGGGCTTCTCAATCCTCATCGGGACGCTTCTGATCTGCACGGCCGGCGCCTTGCCCACCTCTCCCAAGCCCATTCACGCCAACGTCAAGATGTTGTGTGAAAGCTGCACCTGAGCGGCGTTTCCCTACCTGGTGCTGATACTGGTTCAGCTCGAAGCGGGAATGTAGGTGCTGCAGCAGGAATCGAGCGAGGAGGGCCTGACCCTGGCCGCCTGGAAGACGTTCAAGAGGCAGCTGGAGGCCAGCAGCAACGAGCAGGAGCAGCGCGACTTGCTCGGCAATCTCAACCAGCCCAACAACCTCACCCCCAAGCTCGACCAGCCCTTCCCCGCGTTCATGGAACGCTTCGTTGCCGCGACGGATTCCCGCTTCAATGCCCCCGCCCACGAGACGGACCAGACCAGCTCCGGGCGCCTGCAGAGCTGGATCAGCGAAGGGGCGACCGACAATGTCAAGTCGCTGCTGTTCGCCGCAGGATTCGCGGCCTTCGCCTGGGGGCGTGAGGGTGGGCCCAGACTGCTCGATCGGGCGCTCGTGCTGTTCGGCAACATGCCCCGCCGCCGCGGTCGCCTGCCGTGAGGGCCAGGGGGCAGCTGCCTACAGTGACCCAAGAAAGCAGGCGAGGTGATCGCGATCGGTGCGGTGCGGCCTTCGGGCCGGCGCCGCGGCCGGTTGAGGAAAGTCCGGGCTCCCCAATGGCCAGGCCTGCTGGGTAACGCCCAGTGCGGGTGACCGTGAGGACAGTGCCACAGAAACACACCGCCGATGGCCCGGGCTTGCCCGGCGCACAGGCAAGGGTGCAAAGGTGCGGTAAGAGCGCACCAGCGGCATCGAGAGGTGCCGGCTCGGTAAACCCCGGCTGGGAGCAAGGCCCAGGGACAGCGGTTGGCCATCTTCCCCGTCCCGATTCCCATGCGCCGCTCGAGGCCGCCGGTGACGGCGGTCCCAGACAGATGATCACCCCCCCAACCGGCGGTCCGCCGCCGGCTGGGGAGAACAGAACCCGGCTTACGTCCTGCTTTCCCCTCTTGCCCCGCGATGACTCCCCAGCGCCGCCAGCAACTCCTGGCCTTTCTGGAGAGCCTCGGCTTCGGCGCCGCCGATGGCCTGATCCCGTCGGACCCGGCCGCCGCGGAGGTGGCCCTCGAGACCCTGGATGAGGCCCTCACCCACAGCTCCACCGGCCTGCCCCGCCACCACGACCGGCTGGAGTTCCTCGGCGACGCGGTGCTGCGGCTGGCGGCCGCCGAGTTCCTGCATCGGGAGCACCCGGCCCTGGGTGTGGGCGACACCTCCGCTTTGCGGGCCCAGCTGGTGTCCGACCGCTGGCTGAGCGAGCTGGCCCGCAGCATCGCCCTGGAGCCCGTGCTGCTCATGGGGCCGATGGCCGCTGGCGACCGGGCCGGCCGCTCCACCGTGCTGGCCGAATGCGCCGAGGCCCTGGTGGGCGCCATCTACACGGTGGGGGGCGGTCCCCAGGGTGGACTGGTGGCCGTACAGCGCTGGCTCGCCCCCCACTGGCGGGGCAGCGCCGCCGAGCTGCTGGCCGACCCGGCACGTCACAACTGGAAGTCGGTGCTGCAGGAGTGGAGCCAGGGCCAGGGGAAAGGCCTGCCCCTCTACCACTGCCTGGAGCGCACCCGGGTGCATGGGGACCCGGAACGCTTCGAATGCCGGGTGGAGGTGGCCGATCTCAGCGGGGAGGGCCGGGGACGCTCCCGCCGGGAGGCGGAGCAGCAGGCGGCCCGGGCGGCGCTGGCGGCCCTCGCCCTCAGGCCTGCTCCAGGGTGTTGAGGGGCACGGTCACCAGCTTGTCCCAGTTGCCGCCCTCGAACAGCACGGCGGCCATCGCCCCGCTGATGCGCTGCACGAAGCCCTGGTAGCCGTTGTAGATGGAGCGGGGATCGCGCACCACCACGGTGGAACCGGGCAGGATCGGGCTGCTGGCCATGGCGGATGCCCCTGGGGGGACCATCAAGTGGGGTCATTATCGATGCCCGGGCGCCCCGGTGGAGCCCCTGACGGGTGCCCGCGGGCACCGCACCGGGCCGTGACGCGATGATGCCCGGCGACGGAAGCGATCAGGCCGTGGCCGACACCAGCGACGAGGGGCCAGGGGCCGACCCGGGCGAGCTCATGGCCGTGGGGAAGGTGGTGGCGGCCCAGGGCATGGGCGGCGACGTGCGCCTGCTGCCCCTGAGCGACTTCCCCGAAAGGTTCACCCGGCCCGGTCCCCGCTGGCTGCAGGCCCCCGGGGGCGCCCCCCGGCCGGTGCGGCTGCTGGCCGGCAGGCCCGTGCCGGGCAAAACCCTGTTCGTGCTGCGCCTCGAGGGGATCGGCGATCGCAACGCCGCCGAAGCCCTGGTGGGGCAGCACCTGCTGGTGTCGGCCGCCGACCGGCCCACCCTGGGGCCGGGGGAATTCCACCTCCTCGATCTGGTGGGACTCCAGGTGCGGTTGCTCAAGGATCCCCAGGCGACGATCGGCACCGTGACCGACCTGATCCACGGGGGCAACGACCTGCTGGAGGTGGAGCTCAGCGACGGCGGCCGGCGGCTGCTGATCCCCTTCGTGGAGGCGATCGTGCCGGAGGTGAACCTGGCGGAGGGCTGGATCGGCCTGACGCCGCCGCCCGGACTTCTGGACCTCTGAAACCGTCCGGGGTGCACCCCGAAGCTGACGGCCGGGGCCGGCTCCGGTTGAATAGGCCCGTCTGATGGTCCTGCGGGACAGCTGCCGCCGCGATGGCTACCCCCTCCCTGGTCCCGGTGATTCTCTGCGGCGGCACCGGCACCCGCCTCTGGCCCCTGTCCCGGGCCAGCTATCCGAAGCAGTACTGGCCCCTGGCCGGCAACAGCGAGGACACCCTCCTGCAGCAGACCCACCAGCGCCTCCAGGGGCTGCCGGACCTGGCGCCGCCGTTGCTGATCTGCAACGAGGACCATCGCTTCATCGTGGCCGAGCAGATGCGCCAGATCGGCGTGGAGCCGGCGGCGATCCTGCTGGAGCCGGTGGGGCGCAACACTGCCCCGGCGGTGGCGGTGGCGGCCCTGCAGGCCACCGCCCGGGGTGAGGACCCCCTGCTGCTGATCCTGGCGGCCGATCACGTCATCCGCCGGGCCGCGGACTTCCGCGCCACCGTGGCCGCCGGCATGGCCGCCGCCACCGCCGGCCAGCTGGTCAGCTTCGGCATCATGCCCACCAGCCCGGAGACGGGCTACGGCTACATCGAGGCCGCCGAACCCCTGGCCGCCACACCCGTACCGATCGCCCGCTTCGTGGAGAAGCCCGACCGGGCCACCGCCGAGGCCTTCCTGGCCACCGGCCGCTTCACCTGGAACAGCGGCATGTTCCTGTTCCGCGCCACCGCCATCCTGGCGGAGCTGGATCGCTTCGTGCCCGAGGTGGTGAGCGCCTGCCGCACCGCCCTGGAGCATGACAGCGCCGACCTGGAGTTCCTGCGGCTGGAGCGGGAGGCCTTCGCCAACGGCCCCAGCATCGCCATCGACGTGGCGGTGATGGAGCGGACCGACCGGGGCGTGGTGCTGCCCCTCGATGCCGAGTGGAGCGACGTGGGCAGCTGGGGGGCCCTGTGGGAGACCTCGGAGCAGGACCCGGAAGGGAACGTGCTGCGGGGTCGGGTGATCAGCGAGGGCAGCCGCAACTGCTACCTGCGCAGCGAGCACCGCCTGGTGGTGGGGCTGGGGGTCGAGGATCTGGTGGTGGTGGAGACCGACGACGTGGTGCTCGTGGCCCACCGCGACCGGGCCCAGGAGGTGAAAGGCATCGTCGGCCGGCTGGAGCGGGACGGGGCTCCGGAAAGCCGGGCCCACCGCCGCATCTACCGCCCCTGGGGCCACTACGACGGGGTGGTGGAAGGGGAGCGCTGGCAGGTCAAGAAGATCTCGGTGAAGCCCGGCGCCAGCCTGTCCCTGCAGATGCACCACCACCGGGCCGAGCACTGGGTGGTGGTGCGGGGCACCGCCGTGGTGGAGAAGGACGGAGTGGAGGAGCTGGTGGGCGAGAACCAGAGCACCTACATCCCCCTCGGCGCCCGGCACCGCCTCACCAACCCCGGCAAGATCCCCATGGAGCTGATCGAGGTGCAGAGCGGCCCCTATCTCGGGGAAGACGACATCGTGCGTTTCGACGACCGTTACGGTCGCAGCGACGCCCCTCTGCCCTGCCCTTGAGGACGGTGTCCAGGCACTTCTGGGGGGCGAACGGGCCCCTGGGACCGCTGAGACGCGCCCTGTCGGCCGCCATCACCCGCCACCTGGCCCGCCGTCTGCTGCGGACCATGGAGCGCGCGACCCCATCCCCCTTCGCCACGGCCCCACCGGACGGGTACCGCCGCGGCATCGACCACTACAGCCGCCAGGATCTGATCGCGGCCCTGCAGAACGTCCTGGCCTCGTACCGGAGGGCCTGCGGCCGGTACCCCGATCTCGCGAGGCCCCGCTTCTATTCCGAGAAGGTGAACCACGCCAAGTTCTTCGCCCCCATCAAGGTGCCCGAGAGCGGCAACAAGCTGCTCACGGGCAACTTCCTGCCCCCGGCCCTGGCGGGCCAGGTGGGCGTGCCGGAGGTGGTCTGGCACCACGACCAGCCCGTGCTGCCCGCCAATGATCGTCTGGCGCCGGGTGCGTACTACCTCAAGGCCAGCCACGGCTCGGACATGGTCCAGCAGATCCGCTACCCGCTGGAGGCCGGGCAGCGTGAGGCCCTTGAGGCGACCTGCCGGCAGTGGCTGAACCGCCGCTTCGGCCTCGAGCAGGGGGAGTGGTGGTACAACTGCTTCCCCCGGCGCCTCCTGATCGAGCGATCGATCACGTCCACCACCCCCTCGCTCTCCCTGCTCTGCTACGTGCTCGGGGGTGAGGTGGCTCTGATCACGGTCTTCGCCAAGGCGCTGCAGCGGGGACAACCCAACCGCCGGCTGCTGCTGGACGGCCACTTCGTTCCCCTCGCCGAGCAGGACCCAGAGGAACGGCGGCTGAAGGACTTCCAGCTCAGCGAACCGCTGCAGCAGCGCTGCCTGGAGGTGGCCCGCACCGTGGCCGGCCCGTTCCGCTCGGTCCGCGTCGACCTGATGGTGGGGGACGACGGGCGGATCTACCTGAACGAGATCACCTTCTCTCCCAACGCCGGCGATCCCTTCGTCAGCAGGGACCTGGACCTGCGACTCGGCCAGCTCTGGCCGGAGACCGGCCTGTGGCGCTGAGGGCGCCGGCCTGCGGCGGGCGAGCCCGCGGAGCGGGCAACGCCGCCTTCGGCCGGCGCCCTCAGCGCGGCAGGGGCTCGTGGAGGGGGGGGTGGAACAGGCCTCATCCAAGCTTGCGGCAGAGGGCTCTCGCCCCGCTCCCCAGGGAGGGTGTGGCGCTGCGGTGAACCGGAGGCGGCGTTGCCGGCCCAGGCCGGCTCGCCGACCGAAGGTTTTCCGCAGCGCCACACCCTCACTCGACAGTGACGCTCTTGGCGAGGTTCCTCGGCTGATCGACGTCCAGGCCCCGGTGGGCGGCGATGTGATAGCTGAGCAGCTGCATCGGGATCACCGTCAGCAGGGGGCTGAGCAGCTCGTCCACCTCCGGCAGGGGCAGCAGCACATCGAACAGTTCGGTGTCCGGGCAGGCGGGTGCCACGCCGATCAACTGGGCGTCGCGGGCCTTGGCCTCCTGGGCGTTGGAGAGCACCTTCTCGAAGACGGTGCCCGGCACGGCGATCGACACCACCGGAACGCGGGAGTCGAGCAGGGCGATCGGGCCGTGCTTCATCTCCCCTGCCGGGTAGCCCTCGGCGTGGATGTAGCTGATCTCCTTGAGCTTCAGGGCCCCCTCCATGGCGATCGGGTAGTTGATGCCCCGCCCCAGGAAGATCACGTCCTGGGTGTCGGCGAACAGGTGGGCCAGCTCGGCGCAGCAGCGGTCATGGTCGTCGACCAGCCGCTGCAGCACGGCGGGCAGGGCACGCAGCTGCTCCGCCAGCTCCCGCAGCTGGGCGGGGGTGCGGCCGCCGCCGAGGGGATGGGCCGTGCCGCCACGACGTTCGGCGAAGGCCAGGGCCAGACCGTAGAAGGCCAGCAGCTGGCCGAGGAAGGTCTTGGTGGCGGCCACCCCCACCTCGATGCCGGCGCCGATGTCGAGCAGGTGGGGCACCAGGCGGCCCAGGGAGCTCTCCGGGCGGTTGGTGATGCCCAGCAGCCGGGGGGCGTAGGCCGGATCGGCGATCAGGAAGCGCCGGTCCTGCTCCATCGCCAGGGCGGCGAGGGTGTCGGCCGTCTCGCCGGACTGGGTGACGCCGATGGTGAGCGTGTGGGGCTCCAGCGGCGGCGGGGCATAGCGGAACTCACTGGCGTAGAACACCGACGTGGGCAGCCCCGCCAGCTGCTCCAGCAGATGGGCCCCCACCTGGGCCGCATGGCGGCTGGTGCCGCAGGCGAGGATCTGGATCCGCTCCACCCCCTCGTAGACGGACTCGTCGAGGGGCAGGGCCACCAGGGCCCCCTCCGGCAGATGGCGGGCCACCCACAGGGCCACCGTTTCGGGTTGCTCGTGGATCTCCTTGTGCATGAAGTGGCGGAAGCTGCGCTTGTCCGCCACGTGCTCGGTGCCCACCAGCAGCGTCGGGTTGCGCTGCACCCGGGCTCCCTGCCCGTCGTAGAGCTCGATCCCCAGCGGCGTGAGCAGGGCCACCTCGCCGTCCTCCATGGGCAGGATCGTGCGGGTGAAGCCGGCCAGGGCGGGAGTGTCGCTGGCGCAGAGGAACTCCCCCTCCCCCAGGCCGATCAGCAGCGGCGCCTGGCGCCGGGCCACCACCACGGCCCCGGGCACCGCCGCCCAGACCACCGCCAGGGCATAGGCCCCGTGCAGCAGGGGCAGCACGTGCTGCAGGGCCTCCAGCAGCAGCGCCGGTGAGGCACCGGCCCCCTCGGCCTGCCGCTGCCGCAGCCGGCGGGCGATCAGGTGGGGGATCACCTCGGTGTCGGTGTCGGAGCGGAATTCCACCCCCTCGGCCTGCAGCTCCTCCCGGAGACTGCGGTGGTTCTCGATGATGCCGTTCTGGACCACGGCCAGCTGGCCGCAGCCATCGAGGTGCGGATGGGCGTTGCGCTCCTCCGGCTTGCCGTGGGTGGCCCAGCGGGTGTGGCCGATGCCGCACTGGCCCGGGGCGCCCCGCTCCTCGAAGCGGGCCGTCAGGTTGACCAGCTTGCCCTCGGCCTTGAGGCAGTGCAGGCCGGCCCCGTCAACGGTGGCGATGCCGGCGGAGTCGTAGCCGCGGTACTCCAGCTGGCGCAGGCCCTCCAGCAGCTGGGGGGCCGCCTCCCGCGAGCCGATCAGGGCAACGATGCCGCACATAGAGAGTTAGGCCAAAAAAAAGCCCGGCGCAGGCGCCGGGCATGAGCTTATGGGAGGGATGCGACAGCGCCGGGCTCAGTAGGCCAGGCCCATGGAGCGGCTGGTCTCGTCGCCGAGGTAGACGCGGATGCTCAGGAAGTCGGTGGGGCAGGCGGTTTCGCAGCGCTTGCAGCCGACGCAGTCTTCGGTGCGGGGCGAGGAAGCGATCTGGCCGGCCTTGCAGCCGTCCCAGGGAACCATCTCGAGAACGTCGAGGGGGCAGGCACGGACGCACTGGGTGCAACCGATGCAGGTGTCGTAGATCTTGACGGCGTGGGACATGCCAGGGCCGGGAACGAACGGCGAGGTGCCCAAAGTACCCACACCGTTCCGGCGCAGGGCGACAGCGGCCGCCGGCCGTCACCCTTGTTCATACGCGGAAAGGGCCCGAACGGGGCGACCCGTAGGATGCTGCCTCCCTCACAGCAGCCATGTCCCAGGAAGCGATCTTCGAGAAAGTCCGGTCGATCGTTGCCGAACAGCTCAGCGTGGAGGCTGACGAGGTCAAGCCGGAATCCAATTTCCAGAACGACCTGGGAGCCGATTCCCTCGACACCGTCGAGCTGGTGATGGCCCTGGAGGAAGCCTTCGACATCGAGATCCCCGACGAGTCGGCTGAAGGGATCACCACGGTGGGTGACGCCGTCAAATACATCCAAGAGAAGCAGGCCTGAGGCGTCCATGGTGGAGGGTCTCCGCCGCGTCGTCGTCACCGGCCTGGGCGCGGTCACACCGATCGGCAACAACGTCGCGGATTACTGGGAGGGGCTGATCAGCGGCCGCAATGGGGTGGCGCCGATCACCCTGTTCGATGCCTCCCGCCATGCCTGCCGTTTCGCCGCCGAAGTCAAGGACTTCGACACGGCCGGCTGGCTGGAGCCGAAGGAGTCGAAGCGCTGGGATCGCTTCTGCCAGTTCGGGGTGGTTGCGGCCAAGCAGGCGGTGGCCGATGCCGGCCTGACCATCGACGACGGCAACGCCCAGCGCATCGGGGTCGCCATCGGCTCCGGCGTGGGGGGGCTGCTGATGATGGAAACCCAGGCCCACGTGCTGGCCGACCGCGGTCCCGACCGGGTCAGCCCGTTCTGCGTGCCGATGATGATTCCCAATATGGCCACCGGGCTGGCGGCCATCGCCATCGGCGCCCGGGGGCCCAGCAGCGCCGTGGCCACGGCCTGCGCCGCCGGCTCCAACGCCATCGGCGATGCCTTCCGTCTGATCCAGCTGGGCCTGGCGGACGCCATGGTCTGCGGCGGCGCCGAGTCGGCGATCACCCCCCTGGGGGTTGCCGGCTTCGCCAGCGCCCGGGCCCTGTCGTTCCGCAACGATGATCCGGCCACGGCGAGCCGCCCCTTCGACGCCGAGCGCAACGGCTTCGTGATCGGCGAGGGGGCCGGCGTGCTGGTGCTCGAGAGCCTCGAGCACGCCACGGCCCGGGGAGCCCGGGTGCTGGGAGAGATCGTCGGCTACGGCATGACCTGCGACGCGTACCACTACACCCTCCCGTCTCCCGGCGGCGTGGGGGCGGCGGAGGCTATCCGCCTGGCCCTGGCCGATGCCCGGCTGGAGCCGGAGGCGGTGGATTACGTCAATGCCCACGGCACCAGCACCCAGGCCAACGACAGCAACGAGACCGCCGCCATCAAGTCGGCGCTCGGGGCCCACGCCATGACCATCCCGGTCAGTTCCACCAAGTCGATGACCGGCCACCTGCTGGGCGGCAGCGGCGGCATCGAGGCCATCGCCGCGGTGCTGGCGGTGGCCCACAACCTGGTACCGCCTACGATCAACTACAGCACGCCCGATCCCGCCTGCGATCTGGATGTGGTGCCCAACCAGGCCCGGGAACACAACGTCAACGTCGTGCTTTCCAACTCCTTCGGATTCGGCGGCCACAACGTCTGCCTCGCCTTCCGCCGGATGACCTGACCACCCGGCGCGCCAGAGCGCACCGGGCCACCCATCCCAGGAACACCTCTCCTCCTCCCCGTACTCCCCCGTCAAGCCATGGTCGCCGCCCCCACCACCCAGGTCGATAGCCACGTAGAGACGCTCTGCATCAACAGCATCCGCTTCCTGGCGGTCGACGCGATCAACAAGTCCAACTCGGGGCACCCCGGCCTGCCGATGGGCTGCGCACCGATGGCCTTCTCCCTCTGGGACAAGGTGCTGCGCCACAACCCCAAGAATCCGCAGTGGTTCAACCGCGACCGCTTCGTGCTCTCGGCCGGCCACGGCTGCATGCTGCTGTACGCGCTGCTGCACCTCACCGGCTACGACAGCGTGACCCTGGAGGACATCAAGCAGTTCCGCCAGTGGGGCTCCCGCACCCCCGGCCACCCGGAAACCTTCGAGACCCCCGGCGTTGAGGTGACCACCGGGCCCCTGGGGCAGGGCATCTCCAACGCCGTGGGCCTGGCGATCGCCGAAGCCCACCTGGCGGCCAAGTTCAACAAGCCCGACGCCACCATCGTCGACCACTACACCTACGTGCTGATGGGTGACGGCTGCAACCAGGAGGGCGTCTCCAGCGAGGCTGCCTCCCTGGCCGGCCACCTGGGTCTGGGCAAGCTGATCGCCCTCTACGACGACAACCACATCACCATCGACGGCAACACCGGCGTGTCCTTCACCGAGGACGTGCTAAAGCGCTACGAGGCCTACGGCTGGCATGTGCAGCACGTCGAGGACGGCAACACCGACGTGGCGGCCATCACCCGGGCAATCGAGGCGGCCAAGGCGGTCACCGACCGTCCCAGCCTGATCAAGGTCACCACCACCATCGGCTACGGCTCCCCCAACAAGGCCAACACCGCCGGCGTGCACGGGGCCGCCCTCGGGGCCGAGGAGGCCGAGCTCACCCGCCAGCAGCTGGAGTGGAGCTATGGCGCCTTCGAGGTGCCCGAGCCCGCCTATGTGCACTGGCGCCAGGCCATCCAGCGCGGTGCCGCCGCCGAAGCCTCCTGGAACGAGAGCCTGGCCGCCTACCGCAGCCGCTACCCCGCCGAGGCGGCCGAATTCGAGCGGATGCTGCGCGGTGAGCTGCCCGAGGGCTGGGATGCGTCCCTGCCGGTGTTCACCCCCGAGGACAAGGGCCTGGCCACCCGCCAGCACTCCTACAACGCCCTCAACGCCTTCGGCCCCAGCCTGCCCGAGCTGATCGGCGGCTCCGCCGACCTCACCCACTCCAACCTCACCGACATCAAGGGCGAGGCCAGCTTCCAGAAGGGCCATGAAGCCAGCCGCTACCTCCACTTCGGGGTGCGGGAGCACGCCATGGCGGCGGTGCTCAACGGCATCGCCTACCACAACAGCGGCCTGATCCCCTACGGCGGCACCTTCCTGGTGTTCGCCGGCTACATGATCGGCGCCATGCGCCTATCGGCCCTCTCCCAGCTGGGCGTGATCTACGTGCTCACCCACGATTCGATCGGCCTCGGCGAAGACGGCCCCACCCACCAGCCGGTGGAGACCCTCGCCAACCTGCGCGCCATCCCCAACCTGCTGGTGATTCGCCCTGGCGACGGCAACGAGACGGTGGGGGCCTACAAGGTCGCCGTCACCAACCGCAAGCGCCCCACGGTGCTGGCCCTGAGCCGTCAGGCCATGGTCAACCAGGCCAACTCCGCCGCCGACAAGGTGGCCAAGGGGGGCTACATCCTCAACGACTGCAGCGGCACCCCGGACCTGATCCTGATCGGCACCGGCACCGAGCTCGACCTCTGCGTCAAGGCCGCCGCCCTGCTCACCGCCGAAGGCAAGGCGGTGCGGGTGGTGTCGATGCCCTGTGTGGAGCTGTTCGAGGAGCAGGACGCCGCCTACCGCGAGTCGGTGCTGCCCGCCGCCGTGCGCAAGCGGGTGGTGGTGGAGGCCTCCAGCTCCTTCGGCTGGCACAAGTACACCGGCTTCGACGGCGCCAGCGTCTCGATCGACAGCTTCGGTGCCTCCGCCCCCGGCGGCGTCTGCCTGGAGAAGTTCGGCTTCACCGTCGACAACGTGGTGGCCACCGCCAAGGCCCTGGGCTGAGCCCGGCGGGCGGAGGCCAGTTCGAGGCTGACCCCGATCCGCTGATC
Source organism: Cyanobium sp. Candia 9D4 (assembly GCF_024346155.1). NCBI lineage: Bacteria > Bacillati > Cyanobacteriota > Cyanophyceae > Synechococcales > Prochlorococcaceae > Cyanobium > Cyanobium sp. Candia 9D4. The sequence goes on from NZ_JAGQCK010000002.1 coordinate 13,814, forward strand.
TCCCACGGTTGCCGGGCCTGCGGGCCCGGCTTTTTCGTGGCAAAGAACCCGTCGCCGCGGCGCCGCCGCCGACCCCCCTCAGGCGGCCCGGCTGGGCACGTTGTGGCGACTGCGCTCCACCACCAGGGGCAGGCGCAGGGTGCGCTGGTTGATGAAGCCGATGTATTCGCCCAGGATGCCGAGGGCGAACATCATGGCGCCGGCGAAGAACAGCGCCGAGACCGACAGCATGGCCACACCGAACTGGAAGCTGTTCCAGAAGATCAGCTTGCTGACCATCACCACGAACGACAGCAGGATGGAAAGCGCCCCGAGGGACAGGCCGGCTGTGGTGATCAGCCGCATCGGCTTGCGGGAGGAGGTGACGATCCCGAGAACGCCGAAATCCACCAGGAACGACAGCGACGCGGAGCTGCTGCCGCCCTTGCGGTCGGCACTCACATAGGGAATGGTGGACCATTTGAAGCCGATGGCGCACACCAGGCCCTTGATGAAGGGATAGGAGTCGATCGACTGGCGCAGGGCCACGATCACGGAGCGGTCGTAGATGCCGAAACCGGTGGTATCGCGCACCATCGGATAATCGGAAAGCCAGGAGAGAGTGGCGTAGTAGATCTTCTTGCAGAGGAAGAGGATCGGGCTCTCATGGCTGGAGCGGCGCACGGCGAAGATCACCTGGTCGTCGCCTTTCTTCCAGCCGTTGATCAGCTCCGCCACCAGCTCGGGGGGATCCTGCAGATCCGACATCAGAAACACATTGGCGTCGGCATCGGGTGCCAGCAGGGCATTGGCCGAGGAGCGCACGAAGCCGAAGTTCGAGACATTGCGGATCAGGCCAACGCGGGAATCCCTTGCCGCCAGGCCCTCGATCAGCTGCACCGTGGGGTCGGTGGAGCAGTTATCGGCAAAAACGATCGAGAAAACGTCGTCGGGAAACTGCTCAAGAACCTTGGCGAGCCTCACATAGAGCGCTTCGATATTGGAGGACTCGTTGTAACAGGGAATGCAGATGGCGATATGATGCGGCGATCTCGTCATGGGCTAATGTTGTCAAAAAGCATGCTGCAGGCAGTGTATCTTTTGGCTGCCGTTCTTGCGGCATGCCTGGGCCAATTCATCTTGCGGATCCGTCCGCCGGCTGAAGGTGTCCGCACCGGCGCGCTCTACCTGGCGGCCTCGCTTGTTTGCTATGGCGCCTCCTTCGGAATCACCGCCCTGGTGCTGCCCTCCGCCGACCGAAAACTGGCGGTGCTGATGCTGAGCCTGCAGTATCCGCTGCTGTATGTGCTGTTCTCACTCAAGGATGCCGCCGCCCTGCCGCCGGCCAGCGTGATGGCGATCACCCTGGGCTACGCCATCGTCGCCGTCGGCATGTTCGGCCGTTAGGGACTTGCCGGCTTCAGAAACCCTGGGCTTCAGGAAGGCACGCTGCAGAGTCGTGCCATCTGCCGCTCACCCAGCTGGAAACTCCACATCGGTCCGCCATAGATGTGGGTGAGCTTCGGGTGGGGCCATCGGCACTGCTCGCGGAGCTGCTCGGCATAGTCGAGCGTCCGCATCTCTCCGGAGGGGGTCATCACCTCAATGGGCCTCGGGACGACGTTGTTGTGATAGAAGACCAGCGTCAGCACCAGCCAGACCGCCATGGCACGGCAGGCGGTGCTGCGGCGGCTGCGGCGCTCCCGCACCAGCAGCACAAAGGCGATCAGCAGCACCGACAGGAACAGGACGGTGTTCCAGTAGAAGAAGCGCCCGCCGGCATCCTCGATCACCATCTGCTCCGGATCCACCCCGCGGCGGGTGGCCACCAGCAGGCTGGAAAGGGAGAGCACCATGGTGGAGGCGATGGCCAGCAGCAGCAGGGCGGGCTGGCGCATGTGCCCGGTCACCACCCGCAGGGCCAGCAGCACCAGGGCCAGGGCCACCAGCACGGCCAGCAGCTGCAGGGGATCGGGCAGTCCCCGCAGAAGCCACCAGGGCTTGTAGCCCCCCAGCAGCGGGGCGATCAGGTGGACGGTGAACCAGTCGAGCAGCAGGGCGGGCCGCGCCAGCAGGGTCCTGAGGGCCTCGGCCGTCGACAGGGGGTAAGTGGTCTGCAGCTGGGAGAAGTAGAGCTGCAGGGAGGAGAGCAGCACCGGCAGGCTCAGCCACAGGGGCCGCAGCGGCAAGCGGCGGCGCCGCAGGCCATCGAAGATCAGCAGCGGAATCGTGTAGATGGCCATGAACGGGCCGGTGAAGGCCGCCACCAGCCCGTAGAGAAACAGCAGACCCCGCAGGGCCGCGGGCCAGGGGGGCTCCGGTCGGCCGCTGCCCTGCCGGGCCACCGCGCCGTAGGCGATCAGGATGAAGCCGAGCGGGAAAAAGATGTAGGCATTGGGCAGGTTGAGATAGGTCTCGCCGGCATAGGGGTGATAGACGTAGGGGATGTAGGCCACCCGCATCAGCGGGCCGAACACCCCGGCGCCGATGAGGCCCTCGACGCTGATCAGGGGCAGCAGCCACGACACCCAGGCCACCAGCAGAAAGAAGCCGGGATAGGCCAGCGGCGAGAGGTGGTTCACGGCCGTCAGGGCGCTGATCCGCTGCAGGAAATGGCTGTAGCCGGCATACAGCTGCACCAGCGATCCGGCGCCCTGGTCGATGGCCTGCTGCAGGAAGATCGCGCCATCCTCCGCGTAGAGGGTGGGCGCCAGGGAGACCGAGGGACGCCGCAGGTGGTACCCGAGGGCACAGAGGCCGATCAGGGCGGCGGAAACGAGAAAGCCGTGCAGCCGGGGGGGCAGCCGCTGTTCCGCGGACTGGCGGAAGCGCTGGATTGTGGGGAAAACGTTCGCCATGGGTGCGCGCAACGGCTCCGCTCAGGCCGCCATCAGGTGGGTGTCGGTCCAGGCGAGCATGCGGCTGACGCCGTCGCGGCAGGAGATGGCCGGCGACCAGCCCAGGAGGCGCTGGGCCTTGCCGATGTCGGCGATGAAGCAGTCCTGGTCGCTGGCGCGGCGGGGGGTGGGCGTGTACACCAGCGGCGGAATGGCCTGCAGCTCGGCGAGCAGGGCGAACAGCTCCAGCAGGCTGAGGGAGTTGGCGGCGCCGCCGCCGATGTTGAAGATCTCGCCGGTCATCCGCTCCCGGTGCGCGTAGGCGGCCCGGTAGAGGCAGATCAGGTCGTCGGCGTGGAGCACATCGCGCACCTGTTTGCCGGTGCCGGCGATGGTGAAGGGCTCGGGGGCCACACCGGCCTGGTGGGCGCGCTTCTGCTCGATCGCCTTCTGGCAGAACCAGCCCACCCAGCCCTGGTCGAAGGAGGCGAACTGGCGGCCGCCGAAGATCGAGGAGTGGCGGAACACCACCGTTTTCAGGCCGTAGACGCGGGCCCAGTCGCGGACGTACTGATCCGCCGCCCCCTTGGAGCAGCCGTAGGGGGTGGAGAAATCCAGCCCCAGGGACTCATCGAGGCCGTCGGGATGGTCGGGCAGGCGGTAGCGGGTGGGGGTCTCCTCGTAGCGCAGCCCCTCCAGATCGCCGTAGACCTTGTTGGTGCTGCTGTAGGCGATCAGGGCCTCGGGGGAGAGGGCCCGGGCGGCCTCGAGCACGGCGAAGGTGCCGAGCACGTTGGTCTGCAGGTCGCGGGCGGGATCGGTCAGGGAGGTGGTCATCGCCACCTGGCCGCCCACGTGGCAGATGTAATCGAAGGGGGCGTGGCGGCGGAACACGGCCAGCACGGCCTCGGCCTCGGCCAGGTCGGCCTGGATGAAGTGGAAGCGCCCCGGAGCGGCCTGCTGCTCCAGCCAGGCCAGGTTGGCCGCCGAACCACGCCGGAACAGGGCATCCACCACGATCACCTCGGCCCCTTCCTGCAGGTAGGAGGCGGCGAGGTTCGAACCCAGAAAGCCGCAACCGCCGGTGATCAGGACCTTCATCGACATCAGGGCAGAGGGGGCGCGGGGAGCCTCAAACCAGCCAGGTCCGGAACGTATCGCTCGATCTGATCGGGGCGGTCGGGAAGCACACCGGGGCGCAATCTACCGGTCGCCCCCAGGCGCTCCCATTCCGCTTCGGCGAAGGCCAGCAGGCTGGTGGCGGCCCCCGATCCGATGTTGACCACTAGGGGCACGCCGGCGGCCACATCGGGCCGCGCGCAGGCCGCCAGCAGGTGGGCGGCCACCTCGGCGACGGGGATGAAATCGCTGATCTGGCGGCCGGAGGTCATGGGGAAGTCGTCGCCGGAGCGGGCCGCACGGCGCAGGGACGGCCAGACATTGCCCTCGAACTGGCCCTCGCCGAACGCCGAGAAGATGCGGCCGTAGAACAGCTCCAGCCCCCGGGCGATGGCGAAGGCCCGCAGCAGCTGGAAGGCCGCCGCCTTGCTGGCGCCGTAGGGGCTCAGGGGCTCCAGGGGGGCGTCGGGGGGGATGGCCTCGTAGCGGCGGGCGGCGTTGCCGTACTCGTGGCTGCTGCCGGCCACGACGCAGCGGCGCACCCCAGCCTCCGCCGCCCGCTCCAGCAGCCGCAGGCTGCCGGCCACGTTGGCCTGCACCAGTTCGTCCCAGCTGGCGGGCTTGGGGCTCACCCCGGCCGAGGCCAGGTGCAGCACCGCCTCCACGCCCTCCAGCGCCGAGGCCTCCAGGCTGGCCAGATCCCCCTGGCACCATTCAGGCTCGCCGGGCAGGGGGATCACCGGGGCGGAGGCGGGGCTGCGGCGCAGGGCCCGCACCTGGTGGCCCGCCGCCAGGGCCGCCGCCAACACGTGGGAGCCGATGAAGCCGGTGCCGCCGGTGAGGAACAGCCTCATCGGCTGCGGCAGAAGTCGAGGATCACCTGGATCTCCCTGGCCAGCATCGGGGCCGTGAGGCCCGGGTAGGTGCCGAGGAACAGGGTGTCGACCATGATCGCGTCGGCGCCGGCCAGGTCGCCCACCACCCGCAGGGCGTCGGGGCGGTCGGCGCGCAGCTGCACGAAGGCCGGCTGACGCACCAGGTTGCCGCCGAACAGCATGCGGTTGCCGATGCGGTGGGCATCGAGCTCCCGGGCCAGGTCGGTGCGGCGGAAGGGGGCGTCGGGTTTGACGGAGATCTTGAAGCCGAACCAGGAGCAGTCGGTGCGGCAGCCGCTGGCGTCCCAGGAGAAGCCGGCCTGCGGATCCCAGCCGGTGGCGTGGGTGGGCAGGGAGAACTCCAGCACGGGCTCGGTGGCCACCAGGCCTTCGCGCAGGGTCTGCCAGTTGCGCTTGCGGGCCTCGATGAACTCGGGCAGGCGGCGCAGCTGCACCCGGCCGATGGCGGCCTGGGGATCGAGCGGTTTGAGGTTGAAGCCGAGATGGCTGTAGATGTACTTGTGGTCGTAGCCGGCGGGCAGCTCGCCCAGCTGCCAGTCGAAGCGCTTGCCGCAGGTGTCGTCCTTGCCGGAGGGGCACCAGCAGTCGCGGCCCCAGTCGCGGAAGCTCTCGGCCACCACCTTGAGCTTCTGGTCGCGGACGATGTTGACGGCGCCGCCCTCGCCCATGGTGAGGTGGTGGGGCGGGTAGAAGCTCTGGGTGCTGATGTCGCCCCAGGTGCCGGTCCAGCGGATGACACGGTCGGGGCCCTCATCGAGGCCGGGGCTGTTGTCGCTGAAGCCGAGGGATTCGGCCAGCTCCCGGGGCATGGAATAGGAGCACCCCAAGGCGTCGCAGTTGTCCTCCACCAGGTAGAGGTCGTGGGCGCGGCAGAAGCGCAGCACGGCCGCCAGGTCGAAGGGGTTGCCCAGGGCGTGGGCCATCATCACGGCCTTGGTGACGCCGGGGGTGAAGGCGGCTTCCAGCTGGTCGCAGCGGGCGTTGCCGGTGATCGGATCGGCGTCGATGAACACCGGCACGGCGCCCACCTGCAGGATCGGCGCCACGGTGGTGGGGAAGCCGGCGGCCACGGTGATCACCTCATCGCCGGGGCGCAGGCGCCGCTCGGCCGGCAGGCGGTGGGAGGTGAGGGCCGAGATGGCCACCAGATTCGCTGAGGAGCCGGAATTGACCAGCAGGCTGTGGCGCACCCCCAGGAAGGCCGCCAGCTCGCTCTCCATGGCGGCGCCTTCGGTGCCGAGGGTGAGCCAGAAGTCGAGGGTGGTGCCCACGGCCGCTTCCACCTCGTCTTCGGTGAAGACACGGCCGGCATAGGGGATCGTCTGGCCCTCGGCGTGGGGGGTGCGGTCGGGGTCGTCGCCGGGGCGATAGGCGGCGTGGGCCCGACGGGCGTAGTCGCGGGTGAGCCGGAGGATCTCCTGCTTGAGCTGGTCGAGGTCGGCGGTCATGGGGTGGATCGGCCCGGCGGGAGAGGAGCGAGATAGGCGATGAGGTCGTCGAGGCAGCAGGCCAGCGGGTCGTCGCCAGCCTCGATCACGCGGCGATACCACTGAAGCGTGCGGGCGGTGGTGGTCGCGAAGTCCCAGCGGGGCGACCAGCCGAGGCGGTGGTGGGCCTTGTCGACCACAAGATTCAACAGACCGGCCTCGTGGGGGGCGCTGGGATCGGAGGCATCGATCCAGGTGCCGGGCCAGTGGGCCAGGGCCTGCTCCACCAGCTCCCGCACGGGCCGGTTGGCCTCCAGCTGGGGTCCGAAATTGAAGGCTTCGGCCATCGCCAGGCCATCGGATGGTTCGGCGAGGGCCTCGGCCAGGGCCAGGTAGCCGCCGAGGGGTTCGAGCACGTGCTGCCAGGGGCGGGTGGCGCCGGGGTTGCGCAGGGTGATGGGCTCACCGGCGCGCAGGGAGCGGACGGTGTCGGGAATGATGCGGTCGGCGGCCCAGTCGCCCCCGCCGATGACGTTGCCGGCCCGGGCACTGGCCAGGCGCAGGTGGGGCGACTGGTGGGGCAGGCTGCCGCAGTAGCTGGCGCGCCAGGAGCTGATCGCCAGCTCGGCGGCGGCCTTGCTGCTGCTGTAGGGGTCGTGGCCGCCGAGGGGGTCGTTCTCCCGGTAGCCGTAGAGCCATTCGTTGTTGCGGTACACCTTGTCAGTGGTGATCAGGACCGCGGCGCAGGGATGGGCCAGGGGCCGCAGGGCCTCGATCAGGTGGATGGTGCCCAGCACGTTGGTTTCCCAGGTGAGCACCGGCTCGGCGTAGCTGCGCCGCACCAGGGGCTGGGCCGCAAGGTGCAGCACCACCTCGGGCTGGACGGCCGCCACCAGCTCGCGCAGGGCCACCGGATCACGCAAGTCGCCGATGTGGTGATCAAGGCGGGAGGCGAGGCCCAGCTGGTCGAACAGGGAGGGGTCGGTGTCCGGCGCCAGGGCGAAACCGGTGACCTGGGCGCCGAGTTCGCAGAGCCAGAGGGCCAGCCAGCTGCCCTTGAAGCCGGTGTGACCGGTGAGGAGCACCCGTTTGCCCTGCCAGAAGGCGGAATCGGGCCGCTGCCAGGCCCGCCGGGGGGAGGCGCTGGCCATGGTCAGCTCCAGACCTTCCAGGGGGCGCGGCCCTGCTGCCAGAGGTCCTCCAGGCGCTGGCGGTCGCGCAGGGTGTCCATGGGCTGCCAGAACCCGCGGTGCTTGAAGGAGCTGAGCTGGCCCTGGGTGGCCAGGGCCTTGAGGGGCGCTTGCTCCCAGACGCACTGGTCGCCGTCGACCAGGTCGATCACGGCGGGCTCGAGCACGAAGAAGCCGCCGTTGATCCAGGCGTTGTCACCGTCGGGCTTCTCCTCGAAATCAGCCACCGCATCCCCTTCCAGGTGCAGGGCGCCGTAGCGACCGGGGGGCTGGACGGCGGTGAGGGTGGCCTGCAGACCCTCGCGGCGGTGGTGGGCGATCAGGGCGGTGATGTCCACATCGGCGACGCCGTCGCCGTAGGTGAAGCAGAAGGACTCGTCGTCGGGGAGGTAGCTGCGCACCCGGGCCAGCCGGCCGCCGGTGAGGGTGGCGTCGCCGGTGTCGACCAGGGTGACCTTCCAGGGTTCGGCCTTCTGGCGGTGCACTTCCATATGGTTCAGATCCATATGGAAGGTGACATCACTGGTGTGCAGGAAATAGTTGGCGAAGTATTCCTTGATCACATAACCCTTGTAGCCACAACAGATGATGAAATCGTTGATGCCGTGGTGGCTGTAGATCTTGAGGATGTGCCACAGGATCGGCTTGCCGCCGATCTCCACCATCGGCTTGGGCCGCAGGTGGGTCTCCTCGGCGAGTCGGGTACCCAGTCCACCGGCCAGGATGACGGCTTTCATCGCGTCAGGACCTCAGGGGTGAGGTGTTGACCAGGGCCCCAGATCATCCGTACCGACGCACAAGCCAAAGTAACTTAGCAAGCCACGCCAACTGCACCCCATCGCCAGGCCACGCTCCTCAGGGCCCCTCCTGGGTCATGCCGCAAAGCGTGCGACGCCGACGAAGTCGCCTAAGCAACTCGGTGGCAGTGGCAAAGGATCCGAGAAGCCTGTTACCTGGATGCACCAATCAGCCGATCGGAAGCGGCTATCCCGAGGCCGATAGGATTCGATCAAAGGCGCGCAGGAAACAGCTCAAAGGGCATGATCACCAACATCCAGGCCCTGAGGGCTTTCGCTTCTGTTGCTGTGATGCTTTATCACATGAACTATCCGTTCCTACCTGGGCTGCAGACGGACTTTCAGGGTGTGGCGATCTTCTTTGTGATCAGTGGCTTCATCATGACCCACATCACTCATCAGGACAAACGGGAGACAACACCAGCAGCGTTCATGCTTCACCGGCTGATTCGAATTGTTCCGCTCTACTGGTTCTCGGTTCTTGTGTTCCTTTGGTTGTCCAATCTCGGCGCCCTGAATCTGGCTGGCACTCTGCCCAGAATCGGCAAGCTGGCGATGGAAGCTCCTCTAAGCCTGCTGGATTGGTTTGGATCCACATTCCATCTGTTCGCCTGGGCCTCCCCAGCTGATGTGATCCGAACGTTGCTTTTCATTCCATACAGAAACCTCAACGGCCACCTCCAGCCCCTGCTGGGAGTGGGTTGGACGCTCAACATCGAAATGTACTTCTATGCTCTCTTTGCCTTGATGCTGCTGTTCGGCTCAAGGAGAGCACCGACCTTCACTGGCATCGCCATCGTGGTTGTGTGGCTGGTGGGGAAAGGAGCAGGAGAAGCCGGAGCTGACTGGCTGCAGCTTTACTCTTCTGACTACGTCCTCTGTTTCACGGGCGGCATCACCATCTATTACCTCTGGAGACGGTGCCAGCAGGCCGCGGCTAACCAGCAGAATCGCCGGCAATTCATGGTTCTGGCTTCGGTACTGACACTGATTTACGTCGTCAGTAATCTCAATCCTTTCCAATGGACGGCCCATCATTCCCCGGCGTCCTTGATCACGTCCGTTCCGCTGGTCTTCGCCTCCCTGATCGCCCACTCCCTGGGCCTCAGGCTCACAAGCCCATGGGTGCTGCTGCTGGGTGCCGCCTCTTACTCTCTCTACCTCGTGCACACGGTGGTTCTGGAAGTTCTCAGAACCCCGGCACAGGAATTCTTCCCGTTCCTACGGTATGACCGCACCCTTTCCGGTGTGGTGATCGCCGCCATGGCCTGCCTGGTCGTCGCCATAATCATTCACCTCACGGTGGAGATGCCGTCACTGCGATGGCTGAGGGGGAAGGTCTTCCCCAGGCCGGCAACATCATGATCCAGCCTTCTGGCAAGACCGGGCTTAGGGAAAAGGTAGGGCTGCCGCGGGCTCAAGCAGGCAGGCGAACCACGACAGTTTCCTAAGCCCCCAGGCAACGCCACAGGCCACTGGGCAGCATGAAAGCCCTTTCCCCCACAGGCCTGTGGCCGCCCGAAGCAAGAAGCTGACGCTGGCTGAGGTCAGGGGCTTGATCCAGGCGCTCCTGGCAAAGCCGGACCTGGGCGAGGCCGACCTGCTGACCTTCGCGCAGACGATCAACGGGACAGCGTTCAAGGATCCGCCGCCGCCGAAGCCCAAGCCGCCCACCGCCACCGAGATCAAGGGCAAGGTGCTGGCCCACTTCAGGTGCAAAACCGTCACCCAGCTGCGGAAGGACAAGAACTTCCAGCTCTCGATGACGGGCGAAGAGGTGGCGCTGAAGACCAAGGACGACTGGCTGGTGCTCTATCGGCGCTTCATCGGCATTCCGGCCAACGAGCGGAACCTGGAGGACGGACCCACCGTGATCAACGGCATCGATGTGCTGCAGCACTTCCGACCCTGGGTGGTGTTCGGCCTCGACCCGAAGACCGCCACAGCCGATGAGGTGCGCGAAGCGTTCCGGCGCCTGATCCAGGTGCACCACCCCGACCACGGCGGCGATCCGCGCGTGGCGGAACGCCTTCAGGCGATGAAGGACTCCATCCTCCCCCTCATGCCTCCAAGCCATGCGTGATCTACTGACGGCCAAGGAAACGGCCGGGATTCTCCGGAAACGCGTCAATAGCCTCTACAAGATCGTAGAGGCGTTTGACGCCAACGCTGATGACGAATGGGAGTTGGTAGAGGGCGAGCATTTCGAGTACGCCGGCCCCCCTGTGCCTGGAGACAACGGCCGGCGGCCCCGACGTTTCAGTGAGGAGGGCGTGGAGGCTCTGGCCCGCTACATCGAGGCCACAGAGAAAACGGGCGTCCTCGGCTGGTTCCGCAAGCGGTTGTTTAAGGAGACACAGAAGCGAAAGCTACTACTGGTATCGCGACGGATCACCCAGGAGTTCATCGAAGCCGGCGGCACCCTGGAGATCCGGGGCGATCTGGCCTTCGTGAGCCGCAAAACCACCGTGGGCATCCTGCAGACCAACTACAAAGGGCTATACAACTCCTGGGAGCGGCTGCGCACCGCTGGCACCGAAGACGGAGAGGAAGCCCTGGAGATCGGGAAAGACTTCATGCAAAGTGACGAGCGCCAGGTGCTGATCAGTCAGCGGGGCATCGCCCGTGTGGCCCGCGACATGCGCGCCAACAGCCGCATCACCAAAACACGCCAGGCCTGGATTGAAGCGGTGGGGGAGGTGGTGGAAACCTGCTTCAAGTCCGAGATCCGCCACCTTACCGACGGTGTGGACCGAGCGAAGAAGCGAGCCAAAGCGGCAGCGAGCCATCGTTGCGAGATTACAGGGGAATCCTCAAAGGCCTACCGGAAGATCGACCTCGATGGGCACCATCTGTTCGACCGCCACAGCCGACCTGATCTGGCGGACTTGCCAGAGAACATTCTCGTGTTGGTTCCCGAACTACACCGCGAGTTCCATATCTGGAAAAGTGGCCCCTGCACCCCCAAGGATGTGCTGGTGTTCATTGAAACCGTCCGGGCAGATCTGTTCGATCCAGTGAACTCACGCCACATGAAGCGGCTCAGGACGCTGACCCACCGACTGCAGCGGTTCCAAAGCGACCAAGAAGTACAAAAGGTTCGGTATCACCGGCAGTGAGGTTCAGGGCGAGAAGCTTCCCTTCCGATCACTTCGGAGGATGGCTGTTCTTCTGCTTGCCTCGCACATAAACCGCTTTGTTTCTTCGCTCTGTCTCGAACAAGTCAATCGCCTCAAACAAGCCACTGAGCTTGGCATAACCGTAGTTGCGAGGGTCAAATGAGGTCTGATTCGCAATGTGTCCCCCAACTGGAGACAGATTCGACCAGCCATCGTCATCCGCGGCACTGGATACTGCGCTCCGCAACAAATTAATGAGCTTGGTATCTTGCTTCAGCTCCTTCCCAGTCTTCTTGATACCCGCCGAGGGTGCGGAAGTCTCGGCAGAGTCCATTGCCTGATCAATCGTCTCCAGGTACAAGAAGGTCGAGCAGGCATATACAAATGGCAAAGGGGTCTTCTTTTCACCAAAGCCATACACCTTCAACCCGCTGGTCAGGATCCGCATCACCAAGGGAGTGAAGTCGCTGTCGCTCGAAACAATCGCAAAGGCGTCCAGCTTCTGCGTGTACAACAAGTCCATGGCATCGATGATCATGGCTGCATCAGTGGCATTTTTCCCTTTGGTAAGGTCAAATTGCTGAACTGGGCAAATCGCATACTCCTGCAGACACTCCTCCCAAGACCTCAACGTTGGGCTCTTCCAGTTGCCATAGGCCCTGCGTATATTTGCGATGCCATACTTTGCGATTTCAGAGACAATCGCTCCGATCTTGACTGCCGGAGCGTTGTCAGCATCAATCAGCAGCGCGATTTTTGATTCTGTTAGTTGCATCTGTTTGGTTGACTTGAGAGTAACTCAGTGCGTATACTCTATCAATAGCGCCTTTTCCTTGCATCGCATGCACCTAGAACCACATAACGCTGCCCCTAAGTGGCAGGCAAGGAGTTTAGAGCGCAAGCAGGAAATCGGTGGTGGGCTGTCCACTCAAGGGGCTTGTTCTACGGAATAGTTGAATGGTCCAAGAGAAGTAGGTGCACTATAGATGCCTCAAGTATCTAGACAGCTCTGGGAAGGCACTTTCGCTTGCAATGTCATGCTTGCGATCACTTGCGATCAGAATTCTATTCCTGGCCTTACCTGCTCTTCTGAGATAGGGGGCAACCTGAGATTCAGTTCTTGCCATCCAGCGGCGAAGATCATCTGCAGAATAGGGAATCTTTACGCCGCCGTCAGAACTTGCAATGATAACATCGCTATCTCTAGCATCTGCAAATATCCGTGATGTCAGCTGTGTCGGGTTCAGGGTGGCGCCGGATGTCTCATGCAGATGGTCAATGATTTCTTGCCTGTGAATATACTTCCCAGGATTCATCTCAAATCTCCACAGGAGATACCGGATGGCATCTGCCCTGAGGATGCTTTCTGGTTCGTCGGAAAGCATCATCTTTTCGACATAGACTCTTGCATTGCGCAAAGCAATTGATCTGATTACTAAGTCGGTATCGTGTGAGGTCTCTAATTGATCTTGAGTAGCATCTGGTGGAGGCCACTCCTCAATCACTAATTGATTCCGCCCTTGATCTGGGATCAGGCTGTTGTCATCAATGCCATCATAGATTCGCCTAATACTCCCGGCAACAACGTCTGCAATCTGGATGAGCGGAGTTTCGCGGCTGCCATCAAAGCAAAAGCTTTCTAAAAGTGAAGTTTCAGACGAGATATACTTTTCAAAGCTTTCCATGAACTCGGATCGCCCATACTCATCGGCATATACTGAAATCTCAAGAGATGAACTCTTGAGTCTATTGTAAAACATCCGGTGCAAAAACTTGTAGAAAGACGGCTTGAATCGAAGACCCGAATCCCTCCATATTCTTCTCTTGTCAACAACTAGACAGAACGCATTAATCTCCTCCTGAAAGATGTCCATTAAAATCTGCCTTCGCCTGTTAGATGCCAAGCCAATATTGCTGGATTTCAATTCTCCGACGCCAGCATGTCGGGATACAATATCTTTTGAAGACCTGATCCTGGAATGATGATGCTCTTCTTCAGCGACTATCGCGCAGATCACGTAGTAGTCATTTGAGTCCTGGTATTCGTCATTTAAATGAGGGCTCCCAGACTCGTCAACATAAACATACTTCATGGATCAGGCCAGGTACTTTCGCGTAGGCGGTCTCGGCGGTCATGAATAGTGGGGAGTAGACATTGGCCAACATAGACACCTCGAAATCTAACTGGATTAAACCGAAAGGTTCCTGCATTACCTTTCCGTAGAACTTGTTCTTCGACGGTTCCGCGAACCACCCCAAGCCGGCAGCCCCATTCAAGATAAGACAACTGAGCTCATAGCAGACAGACTCAGAAACACTTGGGCAGCAACGACACTCTATCCAGGATCCCCAACTCCAACCGCAGTTAACGAGTCCGTGAACCACTTGTGTCCACGGCTACAGCAATGCGGATTGGTGTCACTCATGTGAGATGCTCCAGGGGCAGTCCCAGCGCCTTCCAGGCCCGCAGAGCGCCGCGCATGCTGGCCAAGCCTGTGAGCCCCTTCTGTTGCAGTTGTTGGGTGTCTGGGCGGAGCGGTTGCCGGGGATGCGCCGTCCGGGGCCTGCTCCTCCGTATCAGAACGCACCTCCAACCACCGACAGAGGGCCTGCCGGGAACGCAGGTTGGCCGGCAGGGCCTCGGAGATCCGGTTGGGGTAGGGAGGTGCAGGTTCTCCATGGTGCCCACGAAGCCGCGCCCATCGGCCTCCCGATCACACGGAGGCAAACGCCTGGATCACTGCCAGCGCGCCAGGGAACATCTCACCCAAGGCCCTCAACTCCATCCTCTCCATGCCCTCAGGCTCCACCCTTCCCCACACACTGGTGCCCAGCAGCGCATATCCAAAGGCGCCACCGGCAGCCACCCGGCCTGCATGAAACGTGCCAGCGGCAATCGCCAGCTGGGGCCGCTGCCCCGCCGCCAGGTCACTGCCCACCCGATGCCGTGAGGCCACGCCATCGGCGGACACCAGCAGCACCTCCAGTGAATCCCCCAGGTAGTGGTGATACACCTGATCCTGGGCGATGCGATGGAGCTGGACGCCTCGCTCCGGGCTGGCCAGGAAATAGAGGGCACCGCCAGGGATCGCTTCAGAAACGAAGCTCTGAGCCACCAGGCCGCAGGTGCGGTGGGGTTCCAGGCCCAGGAGGGTGATCACCTCCTGGGCCGTTGGCTGTGCCACCCCCAACTCAGACCCCCAGTGGTTCCCCCTGGGCCTTCTTCTGCTCGGCCAGCACCTGCTCCAGACCCTCGATGTCGGCGTCGGTGATCTTGGTCTGCATCGGGCAGTGCTTGGGTCCGCACATCGAGCAGAACTCGGCCTGCTTGTAGATGTCGGCCGGCAGGGTTTCGTCGTGGTACTCGCGGGCCCGCTCCGGATCCAGGCTCAGGTCGAACTGCTTGTTCCAGTCGAAGGCGTAGCGGGCCCGGCTCAGCTCGTCGTCGCGGTCGCGGGCGCCGGGGCGGTGGCGGGCGATGTCGGCGGCGTGGGCGGCGATCTTGTAGGCGATCAGGCCCTCGCGCACGTCTTCGGCGTTGGGCAGGCCCAGGTGCTCCTTCGGCGTCACGTAACAGAGCATCGCCGTGCCGTGCCAGCCGGCCAGCGCCGCGCCGATGGCGCTGGTGATGTGGTCGTAGCCGGGGGCGATGTCCGTCACCAGCGGGCCGAGCACGTAGAAGGGCGCCTCGCTGCACTCCTCCATCTGCTTCTTGACGTTGAACTCGATCTGGTCCATCGGCACATGGCCCGGACCCTCCACCATCACCTGCACGTCGTGCTTCCAGGCGCGGCGGGTGAGTTCACCCAGGGTCTTCAGTTCGGCCAGCTGGGCGGCATCGGAGGCATCGTGCTGGCAGCCTGGCCGCAGCGAATCCCCGAGGGAGAAGCTGCAGTCGTAGCGCTTGAAGATCTCGCAGATGTCGTCGAAGCGGGTGAACAGCGGGTTCTGGCGGTGGTGGTACAGCATCCACTGGGCCAGGATGCCGCCGCCGCGGCTGACGATCCCGGTGAGCCGTCCCTTCACCTTGGGCAGGTGCTCGATCAGCAGGCCCGCGTGGATCGTCTGGTAGTCGACGCCCTGCTGGCAGTGCTTCTCGATCACATGCAGGAAGTCGTCCTCATCGAGCTTCTCGATCATCCCGTGCACGCTCTCCAGCGCCTGGTACACGGGCACCGTGCCGATCGGCACCGTGGAGGCATTGATGATCGCCGTGCGCACCTCATCGAGGTTCACGCCGCCGGTGGAGAGATCCATCACCGTGTCGGCGCCGTACTTCACGGCCAGCTTCAGCTTGGCCACCTCCTCATCGAGGTCGGAGGCATTGGGGGAGGCGCCGATGTTGGCGTTCACCTTGCACTTGGAAGCAATGCCGATCGCCATCGGCTCCAGGCCAGGGTGCTCGATGTTGGCGGGGATGATCATGCGGCCCCGGGCCACCTCCTCCATCACCAGCGACTCGGGCAGGTTTTCCCGTTTGGCCACGTAGGCCATCTCCTCGGTGATCACCTCCTGGCGGGCGTAATGCAGCTGGGTGACGTTGGCTTGACCACGACGCTTCTGGATCCAGGCGCTGCGCATGACGGGAAAGGCAGAGGACGGGGCGTCACGCCGGCGGTGGCCGGACAGGGACGTTGGGGCCGAAAGGGTGGGGCCGAATGGACGGTGGGCAGCCTGAGAGCTTCCGCACTTCCCTGCGCCGGCATGACCCGGATCAGGTTCGGAGGGTGTGATCTCAGCCCTGGGCGAAGCGATCGGTGGATCCTGCGCCGGGCACCCCTAGTGACGTTGGAAAGCTAGCAAGGCTGAAGAAGGTCAAGGGGTAGGCCACAAGGATTCCGGGATCTGTACTGGCTGTACAGATCCGCCCGACAGCGCGCCACCCCATCACAAGGCCCCGCGAGCCCCCGGCCCGGGGCAGGGGTCAGCCCTGCAGGCCGTCCAGGGCCACGGCCGTCACCCGGTGGTCGCCGTCGCCCTGCAGCGCCGCCAGGGCCTCGCGGGCCTGGGCCGCCTCCGGCCCCCGGCCCTCGCGCACCAGGCGCCCGAGGATCTCGGCCCCGCCGGCCCGCACCGTGCCGTCGCCATCGGCCACCGCCTCCCGGGCCAGCTCCAGCAGCCAGGCCGGAGGCATGGCCTCCTGCTCGGCCAGGGCCGAGAGGATGCTGCAGCGCACCAGCCACTGGTCGTCGGCCACGAACGCATCCCGCAGCAGGGGCCAGGCCCGCTCCACCCCGTAGCTGGCCAGGGCGTTGGCGGCCTCGGCGCGCACGTTGGCGTCCTCGTCCTGGCGCACGGCCGTCGCCAGGGCCGCCCAGCCGACCTCGCTGCGTTTCACCCCCAGCCCGGCGCAGGCCAGTGAGCGGATCACGAAGGTGGTCTGCTCCAGCCCCAGCAGCAGCAGCGGGATCGCCGCCTCCGGCTCCACCCCCCGCAACCCCGCCAGGGCGGGCATGGCCCGGCTCGGATCGCCCGAGGCGATCGCCTGCCGCGCCGCTTCCAGATCGGGGGTGGAGTCACTCACGGGGATCAGGGCGGAGATCCTTCACCTTGGCGCAGCGCGCCGCAGGCTGGGGGCCCCTGGCGCAGGGCCCGCAGCAGCTCGGCCCGGCGCCGCCGCCGCCGGATCCAGCTGGTGGTGAGCAGGCCGGCGCCGATCACCAGGGCGGGCACCGCCGGCAGCCGGTCGGTCCCCTGGCGGGTGAGCAGCACCAGCAGGGCCAGCAGGATCAGCAGCGGCGAGGAGAGCGCCAGCAGCGCCGCCCGGAAGCGGGAGGGCCGACGGCCGCTCAAACCGGCTGCTCCATCCAGCGCAGCAGGCTGAGGGTGAGCACCTTGATGCCCACCTCCAGGCAGCCCTCATCCGGATCGAAGCTGTTGCTGTGCAGGGGCGTGCAGCCGCCCGGCCCGGCCACCCCCAGGCGGAACATGGTGCCGCGGGTGCCCTCCAGCAGCTGGGCGAAGTCCTCGGCCCCCAGCGACGGCTGCTCCAGCCACTGCACCCGGGAGCGGCCCAGCAGCGCCACGGCCGCATCGGCCACCAGCTGGGTGAGCTCCGGGTCGTTGTGCACCGGCGGCGAGATGCAGCGGTAATGCACCCGGGCCTCACCGCCATGGCCCTTGCAGAGCGCATGCACGGTGTCTTCGATCCAGCCCGGCAGCTGGGCGTGCACCTCGAGATCCAGGCAGCGCACGGTGCCCAGCAGCCGCACGTGGTCGGCGATCACGTTGAAGGCCTTGCCCCCCTCGATCAGCCCGAAGCTGACCACCACCGGATGCAGCGGATCCAGCCGCCGGCTGATCGCCTCCTGCAGCCCGCTCACCACCCGGGCGGCGATCCAGATCGCGTCGGTGCTCTGGTGCGGCCGGGCGCCGTGGCCCCCTTCCCCCAGCACCTCCACCTCCAGTTCCCCCGCCGCGGCCGTGAGGCTGCCGCTGCGCACCCCCACCGTGCCCACCTCCAGGCTCGGAAACACGTGCACCCCGAACAGGGCCTGCACCCCCTCCATCGCCCCGTCGGCCCGCATCCAGGTCGCCCCCTCGGCCGTCTCCTCCGCCGGCTGGAACAGCAGCCGCACCCGGGCCGTGAGCCGATCCGCCATCCCGGCCAGCAACCGCGCCACCCCCAGACCCACGGTGGTGTGGATGTCGTGGCCGCAGGCATGCATCAGGCCCTGGCGGCTGGAGGCATAGGGCAGCTCGGTGCGCTCCTCGATCGGCAGGGCATCCATGTCGGCCCGCAGGGCCACCAGCGGCGCCCCCACCGGCCCCAGCTCAGCCACCACCCCGGTGCGGCCCACCCCTTCCCGCACCTCCCAGCCCCAGCGCCGCAGCTCCCCGGCCACCAGGGCGGCGGTCTGCTGTTCGTGGCCGCTCAGCTCGGGGTGGCGGTGGATGTGGCGGCGGATCTGGATCAGCTCCGGCAGCAGCGACCGCAGGGTGTCCTCCAGCCCCAGGGCGTCCCAGGCCCCATCCCCCCCCTCGGCAGGGCCACCACGGGCGGCGATGGGGGAGACGGACAGCGGGGTCATGGGCGGAGGGGGAGGCCGAGGGGTCGAAGCCGGTTCAGGAGGCCAGGGCCAGGAACTGGGCCAGAGCCTGCACGGGCACGGGCGGCCAGCGCCGTATCTGCAACAGCCATTCTTCCTGCCGGTAGCGGGGATCGAGCCCGGAGGCCGCGGCCCAGTGGCTCTCGGCCTCGCCCCGGGCCCCCCGCCGCCACAGCAGCGCCGTCAGGCCGGCGCGGGCATCGGCGAACAGGGGATAGCGGCGGATCAGGTCGCGCAGCTGCTTCTCCGCCACCGTGGTGTCCCCCAGCTGGAAGGCGGCCAGGGCGGCGCTGGAGCGGGCCATGGCGAAGCCCGGCCGGGCGGCGGCGGCCGCCTCGAAACAGGCGCGGGCCGCCGGCCAGTCGCCCCGGGAGCCCTCCACGTTGCCCAGGTTGTAGAGGGCGGAGGCATCCTCCGGATTCCGCTCCAGGATCCAGGCGTAGTCGGCGGCGGCCTCCGGCCAAAGGCCCAGGGCCTCCTCGGCGGTGCCCCGGTTGAGGTGGGGGTCGGCGCTGGCGGGCTCCAGGGCGATGGCCCGGTCCTGGTCGGCGATCGCCGCCCTGGCATCCCCCAGGGCCAGCTGCACGTTGCCGCGGTTGCTCCAGGCCGAAGCGTCCTCGGGCGCCAGATCCACCACCCGGTCCCACAGCGGCAGGGCCTCGCCGAAATGACCCTCGCGGCTGGCGGCCAGGGCCTGCTCGAACAGGGCCGGCAGCGACGTCGCCCCCACCGCTGCTCCCGCCCCTGCGCCGCCATCGGCCCGCAGGGCCGGCGGCCAGGCCAGCAGCCCCACCAGCAGCACCAGCAGGGGCAGCACCGCCACTGCGCGCCGTCTCATGCCGCCACCGCGGAGGCACCGTCGAGGTGGGCGCGGCCGGCGGGGGTGACGACCCGCCCCCGGGGCGTGCGCTGCAGGAAGCCCAGCTGCAGCAGGTAGGGCTCCACCACCGCTTCAAGGGTGGCGGGATCCTCCCCCAGCCCCGCCGCCAGGGTTTCCAGCCCCACCGGCCCGCCGCCATAGGTCTCCAGCATCAGGCCCAGCAGGCGCCGGTCGCTGGCATCCAGGCCGCGGCCATCCACCCGGTGCAGGGACAGGGCCTCCTCCACCAGCGCCGCATCGATCCGGCCGTGACCCCCCACCGCCGCCACATCCCGCACCCGGCGCAGCAGCCGGTTGGCGATGCGGGGCGTGCCCCGGCAGCGGCGGGCCACCTCCTGGGCGGCGCAGGGCTGCAGGGCCAGCTGCAGCAGGCCGGCGGCCCGCTGCACGATCGCCTCGAGGTCATCGAGGCCGTAGAACTCCAGCCGCTGGATCAGGCCGAAGCGATCCCGCAGCGGCGAACTCAGCGAGCCGGCGCGGGTGGTAGCGCCCACCAGGGTGAACGGGGCCACCTCCAGGCTGCGAGTGCGGGCCGTGGTGCCCTTGCCGACGGTGAGGTCAAGGCGGAAGTCCTCCATGGCCGGATACAGGATCTCCTCGGCCACCCGGTTGAGGCGGTGGATCTCATCGATGAACAGCACCTCGCGGGGCTGCAGGTTCACCAGCAGGCCGACGATGTCGCGCGGGCGCTCCAGGGCCGGGGCGCTGGTGATCCGGCAGCGCACCCCCAGCTCCTCGGCCAGCACCAGGGCCATGGTGGTCTTGCCGAGGCCGGGGGGGCCGTAGAGCAGCACGTGGTCGAGGGCCTCCTGGCGGCGGCGGGTGGCCTCCACGGCGATGCGCAGCACCTGCTTGAGCTCGCTCTGGCCGATGTAGTCATCCAGCCGGCGGGGCCGCAGGCCGTCCTCCCGCACGGGGGGCTCCTCCTCGGGCCGGGCGACGGGATCCACCAGCCGTTCCGGCGCCGCCCCGGTGCGCTGGGCCGGGGGGCCGCCTGCGGCCGTTCCTCCCGAAGAGATGATCGCCATAGCTGGAGGGTACCGGCTGCTGCCTAGGGTCGGGGAGCACCCAGGTGATCAGGAACGCGGCGATGGCGAAGGGGCCCGGCAGGAAGGGCGGTGGCGCCAAGGGCGCCGATCCGGCCAACCGGCTGCTGGCCGACAACCGCCTGGCCCGCCACCAGTACGAGATTCTCGAAACCCTCGAGACCGGCATCGAGCTGCTCGGCACCGAGGTGAAATCGATCCGGGCCGGTCAGGTGAACCTGCGCGACGGCTTCTGCCTGATCCGCAACGGCGAGATGCAGCTCCACAACGTCCACATCTCCCCCCACAGCCACGCCGGCAGGTTCTTCAACCACGAGCCGCTGCGGGTGCGCAAACTGCTGGCCCACCGCCGCGAGATCGACAAGCTGCGCGTCGCCCTCGACCAGAAGGGCCTCACCCTGATCCCCCTCAACCTGCACCTCAAGGGCTCCTGGATCAAGATCACCATCGGCCTGGGCAAGGGCCGCAAGCTGCACGACAAGCGCGCGGACGAGAAGAACAAGCAGATCGCCAAGGAGACCCGGGCCGCCGTCGCCCGGCTCTGAAGCCCGGCTTCAGTTGCTGGGCGGTGCGGGCGGCGCCGGTGGACTGGCGGGGGCCGGGGACGCCGGGGCCGCGGGGGCCGGCGTGGCCCCGGGGGTGGCCGGGGCCGGGGCGGGCGCGCTGTCCTGGGGCTCCTCGGGGGCCGGTGGCGCCTCCGGCGCCGGCGGCGGCGTGGGGGCCGGCGGATCGGCCCGCAGCGACAGGCGGATCAGGGCCGGGGCGACGCCGTCGTTGGTGAGCAGCAGCTGCACCGGCGAGCTCTTCTGGCCATCGAGGGTGACCACCCGCAGCGGCCCCCTCGGCTCCAGCTGCGTTCCCCCGGCCGAGTAAATGCTCATCTGCAGCAGCGGCGAGCCGCTGACGCCGAGGGCAAGGCCGTGGCCGGCGGGCAGGCGGATCGGGAACAGGCGCGCCCCACTGGCCGGCACCTCCGCCGACAGCACCTGGGCGGTGCCGGAGGGGGCCTCGATCGGCTCGATCCTGAGGTTCTCCAGCGTCAGTTCGGCGGCGGCATACCAGATCTGGCGGAAGGGTTCCGGCGGCATCGCCTGGGAAGCCCGGCTCGGCAGCAGGTTCTGGACGCTGGCCGACACCAGCTCCCGCAGCACCGCCGGGCTCAGCCCCTGGCGCACGAAGGAGCCCTGCCGCTGCTCCCAGTCGCTGGCGCTGAAGCTGCCCAGCCGACGCCGCAGGGGCAGGGGCAGCTGCTCCACCCGGGCCAGCCATTCCTCGGCCAGTTCGTTCCACACCCGCCGCAGCGGTGCGTCCTCCAGGGAGTCGGAGGGCAGCCGGCCGTTGCGTTCGGGGTACTGGGCCAGCAGGGCCGCATCCACCAGGCTCAGGAACCAGGCCCGGTCCACCTGCATCGCCCGCAGGCGGTTGAGCAGCTGCTGGCGCTGGTCCACCTCCGACGGGGGCAGGCTGCTGGGGAGCTCGCTCTGCCCGCCGGGGGCCGGGGCGGCCACCTTGCCGCGGCTCAGCCACCACCAGCCCACCGCCGTGCCGACGACCGCCGAGAGCACCAGGGCGATCAGCACCGGCCAGAAGCCCCCCTCGGCCTCCTCCTCCCGCTCCTCATGGCGGCGCCGCACGCTGTCGGTGACGGGAACGGGGGCCGGCGGCGGGGGCGGGGTGGCGGCCGTGCGCGGCGGCAGCTGGGGCTCCGCCCGCTCCACGGCAGGCCGGAGGGGCGCTGCCGCGACGTCCGCCACCCCATCCGCCGCCATGGCCGCGGCGATCGCCGCCTCGGCGGCGGCAGGGGCCGGTGGCTGCGGCGGCGGGGCGGCCGGGGCGGCCTCGGGCACCAGCACCACCGTGCGGTCGGCCCGCGGCACCGGCCCCATGCTGTCGGGCATCACCAGGGACTGGAACGCCACCAGGGCCTGGCCGGCGGAGGCGAAGCGCTCCTCGGGGTGGCGGCTCAGCAGCCGCTGCAGCTGGCGCAGCAGCTCCGGCTCGTTTTCCAGTGCCGCCGGCCAGCGCCACTGCATCGTGGCCGGATCAAGCAGGCGCTCCGGCCCGTCGCCGCTCAGCAGCACCAGGGACACCACCCCCAGGGCGTGCAGATCCATCCAGGGCTGGGCGGGCTCGCCCCGGGCCAGCTCCGGCGGCGCGTAGCCCGGGGTGGCCCCCAGCAGCCGTTCCCCGGCGGGGCCGCCGGCGCTGCCCCGCACCAGGCCGAAATCCAGCGGCACCGGCAGGCCGTCGCTGTCACGGCGCAGCAGGTTGGCGGGGCTGAGGTCCCCGTGCAGCAGATCCTGGCTGTGCAGGGCGGCGAGCACCGGCAGCAGCTGGCGCAGCAGCAGCAGCACCTCCCCCGCGCCGAACACCAGCTGGCGCTCGGCGCGCAGCTCCAGCAGCTGCTGGTAGGTGCGGCCCGCCTGCCACTCCCGCACCAGCCAGAGCTGGTCGTCGGCCTCAATCACGGCGCCGATGCGGGGCACCTGGGGGTGGAGCACCCCCTGCAGCCGCGACCACAGCTCCCGCGCCCGGGCCTGGTCCTGCTCCGGGCCGATGCGGCGCAGGGCCACGGGCGCATCGGCGGCCAGCTGGTCGCTCGCCAGCCACAGGTCCCCCTGGGGCCCGCCCGCCTCCGCCCCGAGACGGCGCTCCAGCCGGTAGCGGCCGCCGATCACCTGGCCCTGGGCTGCGGTCATGGGATCAGGGCCGCCCCGGTGCGCTGGGGCTGCTCGAGGCCGCGGCCCGCCAGCCACTCCCGGTCGTAGAGGCGGGAGCGGTAGCGATCACCGCTGTCACACAGCACGGTGACGATGCGGTGGCCGGGCCCCAGCCGCCGGGCCGTCTCCACCGCCGCCGCCACGTTGATCCCCACCGATCCGCCCATGAACAGGCCCTCCTGCCACAGCAGGCCGTAGATCGTGCGCAGGGCCATGGGGTCATCGATCCGCACCGCGTCGTCGATCGGCGCCCCCTCCAGGTTGGCGGTGACACGGCTGTTGCCGATGCCCTCGGTGATCGAGTTCCCCTCGCTCTTCAGGGTGCCGTCGGTGGCCCAGCTGTAGAGGGCGCTGCCGCAGGGGTCGGCCAGGACGCAGCGGACCCTGGGGTCCTGCTCCTTGAGATAGAGGGCCACCCCGGCATAGGTGCCGCCGGTGCCGGTGGCGGCCACCCAGGCATCCAGCCGGCCCCCGGTCTGCTGCCAGATCTCCGGGCCGGTGCTGCCGTAGTGGGCCCGCCGGTTGGCGAGGTTGTCGAACTGGTTGGCCCAGACGGCGCCGGGCGTCTCCTCGGCGATGCGACCCGAGAGGCGCACGTAGTTGGCCGGGTCGCTGTAGGGAACGGCGGGCACCGTGCGCACCTCGGCGCCCAGGCTGCGCAGCAGGCCGATCTTCTCCGCCGACTGGGTTTCGGGGATGACGATCAGGCAGCGGTAGCCGCGGGCATTGCAGAGGTGGGTGAGGCCGATGCCGGTGTTGCCGGCGGTCCCCTCCACCACCGTGCCCCCCGGCTTGAGCAGGCCGCTGGCCTCCGCCTCCTGGAGGATGCCCAGGGCGGCCCGGTCCTTCACCGACCCGCCGGGGTTCATGAATTCCGCCTTGCCCAGGATCTCGCAGCCGGTCAGGGCGCTGAGGGCATGGAGCCGGATGAGCGGCGTGCCGCCGACCGCCCCGCTGAAGCCCTCGGTGATCCCGGTGCTCATGCCGTCGCTGTGGGCTCCCATGCGGCTGGCCTTCTCCATGGCTGCGTGGCCGGATCGTAGGGAACATCCCTATGGTCGCCCCCAGAGAACGGCAGGACCATGGGCTCCAGGGCACACGCGCCGGCGGACATCACCTGCCTCCTGCAACGGCTCCAGGCGGTCCGCCAGCACAGTGAACGCCTGATCGAGGGCCTGGAACCGGAGGACCTCTGCCTCCAGGGCATGGCCGATGCCAGCCCCGCCAAGTGGCACCTGGGGCACACCACCTGGTTCTTCGAGACCTTCCTGCTGGAGCCCCACCTGCCGGGCCACGCGACCCCCGATCGCCGCTGGGGCCATCTGTTCAACTCCTATTACGAGGCGGTCGGCAGCCGCCACCCCCGCCCCGAACGGGGCCTGCTCACCCGGCCGGCCATCGGCGAGGTGCTCGCCTGGCGCCGGCGGGTCGACGCCGGGCTGGAGACGCTGCTGCTGGAGCTGGATCGGGGCCCCGCCGACGACGCCGCCCCCCTGCTGGAGCTGGTCGAGCTGGGGCTGCAGCACGAGCAGCAGCACCAGGAGCTGCTGCTGATGGATCTGCTCGACGGCTTCAGCCGCAACCCGCTGGAGCCCGCCTACGGCGACGAACCCCCCGGCGCCGGGGCAGCGGACATCACCGGCGGCTGGCGCTCCCACCCCGGCGGCCTGGTGGAGATCGGCCACGCCGGCGGCGGTTTCCACTTCGACAACGAGGCCCCCCGGCACCGGCAGTGGCTGGAACCCTTCAGCCTGGCCGAAACCCTGGTCACCAACGAGGCCTACGCCGCCTTCATCGCCGATGACGGCTACCGGCGGCCGGAGCTGTGGATGAGCGAGGGCTGGGCGCTGGTGCAGCAGCGCGGCTGGCGCGCACCGCGCTACTGGCGCGGGGAGTGGGAATTCACCCTGGCGGGCCGCCGGCCGCGCCTCCCCCAGGCCCCCGTGCGGCACCTCAGCTGGTTCGAGGCCGATGCCTTCGCCCGCTGGAGCGGCGGCCGGCTGCCGAGCGAAGCCGAATGGGAGCTGGTGGTGGCGGAAGCCGCCCGACCGGGCGGCCGCCCCCTGCCCCAGGCCTTCGGCGCCCTGTGGCAGTGGACCGCCAGCCCCTACCGGCCCTACCCGGGGTTCCACCCCGCCGCCGGCGCCGTCGGGGAATACAACGGCAAGTTCATGACCTCCCAGTTCGTGCTCCGCGGCAGCAGCTGCCTCACCCCGGCGGGCCACGCCCGCCCCACCTACCGCAACTTCTTCGGGCCCCACTGCCGCTGGATGGCCGCCGGAGTGCGGCTGGCCCGCGATGGCGCTGACGACGGCACCGGCACTCCATGCTGATCGACCTCCATCCCGAGCCGGCCGACATGGCCCGGCTGGTGGTCGACGGCATGGCCCGCCAGCCGAAGCAGCTGCCGGCCTGGCTGCTGTACGACGCCGAGGGCTCCCGCCTGTTCGAGGCCATCTGCGAGCAGCCGGAGTACGGCCTCACCCGCACCGAGACGGCCCTGCTGGAGGCGAAGGCGCCCGAGCTGGCCGCCGCCCTCGGACCCGGGGTGGTGGTGGAATTCGGTGCCGGCAGCGCCCGCAAGGTGGGCCCCCTGCTCGCCGCCCTGCGGCCCGCCGCCTACGTCGCCCTCGACATCAGCGCCGACCACCTGGCCCCCGCCTGCCGGGCCCTGCAGCAACGCCATCCCGACCTGCCGGTGCTCGGCATCTGCTGCGACTACAGCCGCCTGGAGCAGCTGCCCGACCACCCCGCCCTGGAGGGCCACGGCCGCCTGGGCTTCTACCCGGGCAGCTCGATCGGCAACTTCGATCCCGCCGGCGCCCGGGACCTGCTGCGCCAGTTCCGCCGGCTGCTGGGGCCGGGCAGCCGCCTGCTGATCGGCATCGACCAGCCCAAGGCGGTGGAGCGGCTGGAGGCGGCCTACAACGACGCCGCCGGCTGGTCGGAGGCCTTCGCCCGCAACCTGCTGACCCGGCTGAACCGTGATCTGGACGGCGATTTCCACCCCGACGACTTCGACTACCGGGCCTGGTGGGACGCCGGCCAGTCCCGCATCGCCATGGCCCTGGTGAGCCGCCGGGAGCTCACCGTGCAGCTGGCCGGCCGGCCCTGGCCATTCGCTGCCGGCGAAGCCCTGATCACCGAGTACAGCCACAAGTACGCCCCCGGGGCCTTCCTCGCCCTGGCCGCCGACGCCGGCTGGGTGGGGGCGGGCCGCTGGAGCGATGCCGCCGGCGATTTCGCCCTGCACCTGCTGGTGCAGGCAGACTCGGAACAGCACCGGAGCGAGCCATGAGCAGGGAGGAGCAGCGTCAGTCCATGCGCGGGGTGCGCGAGGGGCTGATCGAGGAACTCGAGGACCTCTACCGCCGGGCCTTCGATCGCATCGGCGAGCAGGATCTGGGGGAGGGGGCCATCGCCCGGCTCACCCAGCTGCTGCTGCGCTCCCGGGAGGCGGCCATCACCCCCCTGCAGGAGGAGATCGAGGCGCCCCTGATCACCCGCGCCCCCGGCGAACCGGTGCCATGAGCAGCAGCTGGCTGGAGGAACTGGAGGCGCGGCTGGATCAGCAGCTGGAGGGCTTCCTGCGCACCAACCCCCAGCAGGAGGAGCTGCTGCGGGAGCAGGCCGCCCGCGACCGGCAGCGGCAGCTGCTGGCCGAACGGGTGCGCCTGCGCCAGCAGGCGGAGGAGCAGCGGCGCGAACTGCTGCGGCTGGCCGAGGAGATCCGCCAGTGGCAGGAGCGCACCGGCCGGGCCCGGGCCGCCGGCGCCGAGGACCTGGCCGGCCGGGCCGAGCAGCATGTGACCGGGCTGATGGACCAGGGCCGCCACCGCTGGCGCGCCCTGGCCGATCTGGGCCAGCGCTTCGCCGGCGTGGAGCAGGAGCTGGCCGAGCTCACCAGCCGTCCCCGCACCGGCGCCGCCTCCACCCCCGACCTGGAGGCCGACTGGGCCCGGTTCGAGGCCCAGCAGGAGCTGCAGGAGCTGAAGCGCCGCAGCCAGCGCTGAACCCCGCCGCCCCATGGGTTTCCTGCTCTCGAAACTGCTGCCGCTCGGCCTCTACCCCCTCGGCCTGGCCCTGCTGCTCCAGATCGCCGGCCTGCTGGGCGGCCAGCGCCGCTTCGGCCCGGTGCTCTCCGGGGTGGGCATCGCCCTGCTCTGGCTGGCGGCCACCCCCCTGCTGAGCCGGCAGCTGGTCTGGAGCCTGGAGGAGCGGGCCGCCCGGCTGACGCCGGCGCCGATCCCGCGGGCCGATGCGGTGCTGGTACTGGGCGGCGGCCTGCGGCCGGCCCTGCCGCCGCGCCAGGGGGTGGAGGTGAACGAGGCCGGCGACCGGCTGCTGCGGGCCGTGGCCCTGATGCGGGAAGGCAAGGCCCCCTGGCTGCTGGTGACCGGCGGCAAGGTCACCTTCATGGCCAACGATCCGGCGGCCGGTGAGGCCCGGCTGGCCAAGGCCCTGGCCACCAGCCTGGGGGTGGCGGCCGATCGGATCGTGACCAGCGAAGAAGGGCGCAACACCGGCGAGGAGGCGGGCGCCCTGGTGCGGGTGGCCCGCCAGCGGGGCTGGACCTCCCTGCTGCTGGTCACCAGTGCCACCCACCTGCCCCGTTCCCTCGCCACCCTGCGCCGTGCCGCTCCGGAGCTGCGGATCATCCCGGTGGCCTGCGACTTCCAGCTGCCCGACCGGCGTTCCTTCGGCACACCCACCCTGGCGGGCACCCTGATGGGCGTGCTGCCCAGCGCCGAAGCCCTGGTGCTCACCACCACGGCCATGCGCGAACATCTCGGCCTGCTGGCCTACCGGCTGCGGGGCTGGATCTGAGCGGGACCGGAGCGGGGCCCCGGGGCGGGCTACTTCTTGGGAGCCGGCGGCACCAGGCTCACGCCCTCGGGCGGCGGGGTGGGGTCGGGATCGGCGATGAGCATGTGCTGGAGAACGATTTCCGGACGTTCACTGTCCCGCCAGCGGATGCGATACGCGGGCATCTTGGTGCCCCGGCTGGTGGTCTGCTCCACGGGCTCCATGACCCAGCCACGGCGGGATCGCCCCTGGGGATTGCGCTTCACCACCGCATCGGCGTGTTGAAAGCGAAAACCGACGCGCTCACCACTCATACCAGAGCCCCGAGGGGGAGAAGGCCAACTGGGGCCATTATCCCACTGCGTCGGTTCAGGCCTTTTCGCGGGCCTCCGGGCGCAGCAGGGGGAAGGCGATCACATCCCGGATCGAGGGGCTGTCGGTGAGCAGCATGGCGAGGCGATCGATGCCGATGCCGAGGCCGCCGGTGGGGGGCATGCCCACCTCCAGGGCGTGGAGGAAATCCTCGTCCACCGTCTGGGCTTCGGGGTCCCCCGCCTGGCGGCGCAGCTGCTGCAGCTCGAGCCTGGCGCGCTGATCGAGGGGGTCGATCAGTTCGCTGAAGGCGTTGGCCGTCTCCCGCCCGACGATGAACAGCTCGAAGCGCTCCACCAGCCCCGGCTTGCTGCGGTGGGCCCGGGCCAGGGGCGAATTCTCCACCGGGTAGTCCATCACGAAGGTGGGCTGCACCAGGGTGGTCTCCACCGCCTGCTCGAAGGCCTCCACCAGCAGCCGGCCGACGCTGTCAGCGGCCTCGGGGGCCGCCAGACCGGCGGCCTCCATCGCCGCCACCGCCTCGGCGCGATCGCCGAAGCCGCTGAAATCCAGGCCGGTGGCCTGCTCCACCAGCTCGTGCATGGTGACCCGCCGCCAGGGCGGGGTCAGGTCGATCTCGGTGCCCTGGTAGGTGATCCGGGTGTCCCCGCAGACCTCCAGGCAGGCCGTCGCCAGCAGCTGCTCGGTGAGATCCATCATCGTGTGGTAGTCGGCGAAGGCCTGGTAGATCTCCACCGAGGTGAACTCGGGGTTGTGGCGGGTGCTCACCCCCTCGTTGCGGAAGATGCGCCCCAGTTCGTAGACCCGCTCGAAGCCGCCCACCACCAGCCGCTTGAGGTGCAGCTCGGTGGCGATGCGCAGGGTCAGGGGCAGGTCGAGGGCGTTGTGGTGGGTGGCGAAGGGGCGGGCGTCGGCGCCGCCGGCCTCCGTCTGCAGGACGGGCGTCTCGATCTCGAGGAAGTCACGCTCGTCCAGCCAACGGCGCATGGCGCTCACCAGCCGGGCCCGGCGCCGGAAGGTTTCGCGGGTGTGGGGCGAGACGATCAGATCCAGGTAGCGCTGGCGGTAGCGCTTCTCCACGTCCGCCAGGCCATGCCACTTGTCGGGCAGGGGCTGGAGCGCCTTGGAGAGCATCACCCAGTCGGTCACCTTCACCGACAGCTCGCCCCGGTCGGTGCGGCGCAGGCTGCCGTGCACGCCGATCCAGTCACCGCCATCCACCAGGGAGGTGATCTGGGCGAAGGCCTCGGGCTCCTCCGGGTGGGCCGCCAGCAGGGCGGCCTTCTCGATGAACAGCTGGATCGGGCCGGATTCGTCGGCGATGGTGAAGAAGGCCAGCTTGCCCATCACCCGCCGGGTCATCACCCGACCGGCCACCGCGACGTCAACAGCCCGCTCTTCGCCGTTGGCCAGGTCGGCGTGGGCCTGCTGCAGCTCGGCGGTGCGGTGGCTGGGGGCGAAGCCGAGGGCATAGGGGGCCCGTCCCAGGGCCTCCAGGGTGCGGGCTTTCTCCAGACGGGTCTCACGCAGATCCGACAAGGCAGGCAGGGGGATGGAGAAGGATCGCAGCCATCCTGCAGGATCAGCCGACGGCGACCAGGCGGGGGACTCAGCCGGCGGCGGCCAGGGTTCCCTCGCCCATGCGCTGGGAGGCGTAGCCCGTGCCGCGCACCGTGAGGATCAGCTCCGGGTTGCGGGGGTCGGGCTCGAGCTTGCCGCGCAGGCGCGCCACGTAGACATCCACCACCCGCAGGTCGGCGGCCCGGCGCGGCGGGTAGCCCCAGAGCTGCTCGAGGATCTCGGCCCGGGGCACCACCCGGCCGGGTTCGCGGAACAGCAGCTCCAGCAGGCTGAATTCGGTGTACGTGAGGGCGATGCGCTGGCCCTCGCGGGTCACCTGGCGGCGGTTGGTGTCGACCACCAGATCCCCCACCCGCAGCACGCCGGATCCCGTGGGCAGCTCCCGCGGCTCGCTGGTGGCGGCCCCACGGCCCATGCGGCGCAGGATCGTGGAGATGCGGGCCTCCAGCTCCTTGGGGCTGAAGGGTTTGGGCAGGTAGTCGTCGGCCCCCAGGTCCAGCCCAGCCACCCGCTCGGCGATGGCATCGAGGGCGGAGA
Organism: Cyanobium sp. Candia 9D4; assembly: GCF_024346155.1. Taxonomy (NCBI): domain Bacteria; kingdom Bacillati; phylum Cyanobacteriota; class Cyanophyceae; order Synechococcales; family Prochlorococcaceae; genus Cyanobium; species Cyanobium sp. Candia 9D4. The sequence continues at coordinate 44,130 of NZ_JAGQCK010000002.1, forward strand.
GGAAGATGATCGGCACGCAGGATTCGGCCCGCAGCCGCCGGCAGACGGCGAAGCCGTCCAGCTTCGGCAGCATGACGTCAAGGACGACCAGGTCGGGCTGCTCCTTGTGGAACAGCGCCAGGGCCTCCTCACCGTCCTCGGCGCACAGCACCCGGTAGCCGGCCAGCTGCAGACGCATCAGCAGCACCCGGCGCACGGCCGCTTCGTCGTCGACGACCAGCAGAGTGGCGATCGGCTGGGTGGGCTGCTGGTCGGAGGGAGGGGGAGACGCGGGCTGCTGAACGGCGGGAGCCCCACCGGAAGACTCCTGCAGATCAGCCCCGTCGGTGAAGGGGGAAGCCGGCGACGCAGAGGACGCAGAGGATGCAGAGGATGCGACCGATTGCGTGGGCATCGCTCCTGTCCGACCGGATGAAGAATCGCAACCATAACGCGACGCCGTTTCAGGCCGTGAACACGGGATCGGCTCCGGCAGCAGGCCTCTGGCCGATTGACAACATTTCTTCAGGGTGCCAGTCCCGCCGGCGGCGGCCTCAGGGCCAGCGGGCCTCGGCGTAGCTGTTCCACTGCCGCTCGGCCTCCGCCAGGGCCGCATCGCTGTCGAGCTGCCCCAGCATCGCCCGCTGCAGCTGGGTGTAGAGGATCGCCTGCAGTCGTTTCACCCCCGGGGTCGCCGGCACCAGCACCCGCGCCGCGGCCAGGGTCTCGATCGACAGCAGTCGGGCGCTGTGGACCAGCCGCTCCTGCCCGTCGGCGGGCACCGCCGCCCGCAGCCGCCCCTCCAGGCTGGCCAGGGCACCGCGGGAGGAGGGCAGCACCCGGGCCTCCTCGGCGAAGGCCAGCTGGTTGGCGGCATCGCTGAGGAACAGGGCGAAGCTCAGCGCCTCCGGGGCCATGGCGCTCTGACGCGGCACCACCAGGTTCATCACCGCCACGTTGGCCTCGCCGCTGGCCCCGGTCAGGGGCGGGAAGGGGGCGGAGGTGGCGGCGATGCCGGGGGCGTTGGTCTGCAGGTTGCGCAGGAAATCCGGGCCGCTGGCCACCTGGGCCAGGTCCCCCGCCTGGTAGAGCTCGATCGCCCGCCGGTAGCCCTGGCTCACCACCTCCCGCGGCAGCAGCCCGCGGCGGTAGAGATCGCTCCAGAAGGCGAAGGCCCGGCGACCGGCGGGGCTGTTGAACGCCGCCCGCTGGCGGTCGTCGAGCAGCCGCACCCCCATCTGCACCAGCGCCTCCATCAGCTCGCCGGAGTCGTCGGGGACCACGGTCACGAACAGGGCGTAACGGCCGGTGCGGCGCCGGACGGCCTCGGCATAGGCGGGCACCTCCTCCCAGCGGCGCGGCGGAGCGGCCAGGCCGGCCTTCTGCAGCAGCCGGCGGTTGGCGATCGTCACCCGGGCCGTCAGGTACCAGGGGATGCCGAACTGTTCGCCCCCCTGCTGGCCGGAGGTCCAGATGCCGGCCAGGTAGCGCTCGGCGGCATCGGCGGGCAGCAGGGGCGTGAGGTCCCTCAGGCCCCCCTTGCTGGCCAGGTTGGCGGCGAAGTTGGGGTTGAGGTTGACCAGATCCGGCGCGGTGCGGGCAAACACCGAGGCCAGCAGCTTGCGTTCCACCGACCCCCAGGGCACGTCGGTCCAGCGCACCGTCACGCCGGGATGGGCCCGCTCCCAGGCGGCGATCACCCGCCCCATGTAGGCGTTGAAGCGGGGCGCCAGGTCCAGGGTCCAGACGTTGAGCACCTTGCCCCGGCCGGACGCTGGCGGCCGGGCACAGGCCCCGGCGGCGAGGGCGAGGGCGAACGGGGCGGCCAGCAGCCGCAGGGCCTGACGGCGGGGCAGGCGGGACGGCCGGCTGGAGTGGGGAGACATCCTGGCCATGGCCTAGCGGCGCCAGCCGGAGCCCAGTTGCCGCCAGAGCAGCAGTTGCAGGGAGCAGAGCATTGGTGCGAGCAGGGCCGTGATCAGGGTCTGGGCAAGCAGAACCCGCAGGCCGGATCCCGCCAGATCATCCCAGCGCCAGCCCGGCAGGGCCAGCAGGGCCGGATTCACCCCGTGCTCCCGGGCGCTGCGGCTGGCCAGCGGTCCCGCCTGCTGGAGCACGTCCCGGGTGCCGATCCAGTCGAGGACGCCCCACTGCAGCATCAGGGTGAGGCCCAGCACGGCCGTTCCCAGCAGGGCAAGCAGGCCGAGGCTGAAGCTGCGCTGGATCGGCGCCGCCCGCCGTCCCATCCGCCCCCACCACCAGCCCAGCAGCAGCAGGGCGGGAATCTGGGTGACACCGCCGGGGTGGAGGGCATCCAGCAGCAGGCCCAGGGCCAGGCCGGCGCAGGCCCCCGAGAAGGGCCCGTCGCTGAGCGCCCAGGGCAGCAGCCACAGCACCGCCCAGCAGGGACCGACGCCGTCGAGGGCCAGCCAGCCCGGCGAGGCCAGGGCCAGCAGCGGCACCAGCAGAACCGTGGCGGCGAGCAGGGGCTGCCGGGTGAGCAGGTCCATCAGCGCACCTGCACCTGCACCCAGTCGAGGGCCGAGACCGGCGCGATCAGCTGCACCACCGCCTCCGGCGCCGGATCGGCATTGGCGTCCATGGTCTGGATCACGCCCACCGGCAGGTTGGGGGGCACCAGGGTGCTGGCCGGGGAGGTCACCACCACATCACCGGGGCGGGCCTGGGGATCCTTCTCCAGAAAGCGCAGCAGGGGCCGGGCGGTGCCGATGCCGGTGAGCAGGCCATGGTGCTGGGTGCGCCCCACCCAGACCCCGACCCGGCTGCTGGGGTCGGTGAGCAGGGTGACGGTGGCGGTGCTGGGGGTGACGCTCCCCACCAGACCGACCAGGCCACCGGGGCCGAGCACGGCCTGGCCGGCCCGGATGCCGCTGAGGGCCCCCTGGCCGAGCAGCAGCTGGCGCCACCAGCCGGATCCCTCCCGGGAGATCACCGGCGCCGTCACCCGGTTGGGATTCTTCTGCTGCAGCTCCAGGAGCGAGCGCAGCCGCTGGTTGTCACGCTCCAGCTGGGCCAGCCGGGCGCCGTCTTCCACCCGGCGGGCCGAGCGCAGCCATTCGGCCTGGGCGGTCCCCGGCCAGAAGGGCCGGCTGAGGAAGGCGTAGGCGTCGGTGAGCATGGCCCCCTTGCTGAGACGCACGGCCACGAGCGCCAGCAGCACCAGCAGCCAGGGCAGGAGGCGTCGCAGGGAGGAGCCGTCGACGAAGCGGAGCCAGCGCCATGCCGGCATCGGACTCAGGCCGTCTGACGGGCGAATTCGGGGGTGTCGAGCACGCGCTCAAGCCGGCTGTAGTCCTCCAGGACCATGCCGCAGCCGTTGACCACGCAGAGCAGGGGGTCCTCGGCCACATGGGTGAGGATGCCGGTCTCGTGGCTGATCAGGTCGCAGATGCCCCGCACCAGGGCACCGCCGCCGGCGAGCATGATCCCCCGGTCGACGATGTCGGCCGCCAGTTCGGGAGGGGTGCGCTCCAGGGTGCGCTTGACCGCCTCGACGATCACGTTGAGCGGCTCGGCCATGGCCTCGCGGATGTCGCCGGCCCGGATGTTGATCGTGCGCGGCAGGCCGGAGAGCAGGTGCAGGCCCCGCACGTCCATGGAGGTCTCGTCGTGGCCGTCGTCGGGGAAGGCGGAGCCGATGCGGATCTTGATGTCCTCGGCGGTGCGCTCGCCCACCACCAGGTTGTGGACCTTCTTGAGGTACACGCTGATGGCGTCGCTGAGCTCGTCGCCGGCCACCCGCACCGACTCGCTCAGCACGGTGCCGCCCAGGCTGAGCACGGCCACCTCGGTGGTGCCGCCGCCGATGTCGACGATCATCGTGCCCACCGGATCGGTCACCGGCAGACCGGCGCCGATGGCGGCCGCCACCGGCTCATCGATCAGGTGCACCTGCCGGGCCCCGGCCAGGCCCGCCTGATGCACGGCCCGGCGCTCGACGCCGGTGACGCCGCTGGGGATGCCGATCACCAGCCGCGGAGCGATCACGCCGCGGCCTTCGTTGCCCTTCTGGATGAAGCTCTTGATCATCTGCTCGGCGGCGTCGAAGTCGGCGATGACGCCGTCGCGCAGGGGCCGGATCGCCCGGATGTTGCCGGGGGTGCGGCCGAGCATCAGCTTGGCCTCCTCGCCCACCGCCAGGGGGGTGCCCCGCTCCAGGTCGATGGCCACCACCGACGGCTCCTGCAGCACGATCCCCTTGCCCGAGACGTACATCAGCGTGTTGGCCGTCCCCAGGTCGATGCCGATGTCGCGGGAGAACTGGAAACGGCGGAAAAACACGGGCAAGGCCTCTGGCAGCGGTCAATCATAGGTGGGGCATTCCCGGAGCCCCCCCGGGGAGCCGGCGGGTGTGACAACCGGGACGAAGGGTGGAACGGAAAGGGAGAGGCCCCCGATCGGGGTGCCGCATCATTGATCCATTCGTTCCAGGAGCACGCCATGGGCGTCAATTCCATCACCCTCGTCGGCCGGGCCGGCCGCGACCCGGAGGTCCGCTACTTCGAATCCGGCAGCATGGTCGCCAACCTCACCCTGGCGGTGAACCGCCGCAGCCGCGACGACGAGCCCGACTGGTTCAACCTGGAGATCTGGGGCAAGCAGGCCCAGGTGGCCGCCGACTACGTCCGCAAGGGTGCCCTGATCGGCATCATCGGCTCCTTCAAGCTCGACCGCTGGACGGACAGGGCCAGTGGTGAAGAACGCAGCAAGCCGGTGATCCGCGTCGATCGGCTGGAGCTGCTCGGCAGCAAGCGGGACGCGGAGAGCGGCGGCGGCAGCTTCGGCGGGGGCTTCGGTGGCGGTGAGCCCAGCCAGGAAGAAGTGCCCTTCTGAGCATTTCGACCGAGCTGTCGCCGCGGGGGCTTGTGCCAGTGGCCCAGCCGGGTTATCAAGCGTCCGAAGCCAGAGAAGGCGCCCCCCGGGGCGCCTTTTTTACTGTCCGGGGCGGGGCCGGGACCCTTGCAGGCACTCCGTCAGGACCGATGGCGGCTCTGCTTCCAGATCCGCAGCCCCACCCACACGGCCCCCGCCAGCACCGCCAGCACCAGCAGCACCTTGATCACCCGGGCGGCCGGCTCGATCCAGAGCTCCACGTTCGTGTAGCTCTCCCCCAGCGCCAGCCCCGCCAGGGTCAGCAGCAGGGTCCAGATCAGGCTGCCGGCGGTGGTCCAGATCAGGAAGGGCGTCAGGGGCATCATCTCGATGCCGGCGGGCACCGAGATCAGGGTGCGGATGCCGGGCACCAGCCGTCCCCAGAACACCAGCGCCGTGCCGTGGCGGCTGAACCAGCGGCGGCTGCGGTGCAGCTCCTGGGGGCTGATGCCGATCCAGCGGCCGTGGCGTTCCAGCCAGTGCTCGATGCGCTCCTCGTTCACCAGCCGGCCGATGCCGTACCAGGGAAGGGCACCGAGCACGGTGCCCAGCAGGCCGGCCAGCACCACCGGCACCAGGGAGAGCTTGCCCTGATGCACAAAAAACCCCCCGAGCGGCATGATCAGCTCGGAGGGAATCGGGGGGAACAGGTTCTCCAGGAACATGGCCGCGAAGATCGCGCCATACCCTGCCGCCGGGTTGGCCTCCACCGCCGCGCCGATCATCTCGGGCAGCTTCTGGACCAGTTCGATCGCCATCGGGCCAGCCGGATCAGAGGCGCCAGTCTTCCACGACGGCCCGGACGCTGCCAGCAGCGCCGGGCCGTGGCCGCTCAGTAGCGGTAGTGGTCGAGCTTGTAGGGGCCTTCCACCGGCACGGCGATATAGGCCGCCTGCTCGGGGGTGAGCTCGGTGAGCCTGGCACCGATCCGGTCGAGGTGGAGACGGGCCACCATCTCGTCGAGGTGCTTGGGCAGCACGTAGACCTCCTTGCCGTACTCATCGCCCTTGGTGAAGAGCTCGATCTGGGCCAGCACCTGGTTGGTGAAGGAGTTGCTCATCACGAAGCTGGGGTGACCGGTGCCGCAGCCCAGGTTCACCAGCCGGCCTTCGGCCAGCAGGATGATCCGGTTGCCGCTGGGCAGGATCACGTGATCCACCTGGGGCTTGATGTTCTCCCAGGCGTACTGCTTGAGGGACGCCACATCGATTTCGTTGTCGAAGTGGCCGATGTTGCACACGATCGCCTGATTCTTCATGGCAAGCAGGTGCTCGTGGCGGATCACATGGTAGTTGCCCGTGGCGGTCACGAAGATGTCCACATCCGCCACCACGTCCTCAAGACGCACGACGCGATAGCCCTCCATGGCGGCCTGCAGGGCGCAGATCGGATCGATCTCGGCGATCATCACCGTGGCGCCGAGCCCGCGCAGGGACTGGGCCGAACCCTTGCCCACATCGCCATAGCCGAGCACCAGGGCCACCTTGCCGGCCACCATCACATCGGTGGCGCGCTTGATGCTGTCGACCAGCGACTCGCGGCAGCCGTAGAGGTTGTCGAACTTGCTCTTGGTGACCGAGTCGTTGACGTTGATGGCCGGGAACGGCAGCTCACCGCTCTTCTGCATCTGGTACAGACGGGCCACACCGGTGGTGGTCTCCTCGGTGACGCCCTGGATGTTGGCGTAGATGCGGGAGTAGAAGCCCGGCTGAACCGCCAGCCGCTGGCGGATGGAGTTGAACAGTGCAACTTCCTCCTCGCTGGAGGGGTTGTCGAGCACCGAGAGATCCTTCTCGGCCTTGCTGCCGAGCACCACCAGGCCGGTGGCATCGCCACCGTCGTCGAGGATCATGTTGGGGGTGCCGCCATCGCCCCACTCGAGGATGCGGTGGGTGAAGGCCCAGTACTCATCAAGGGTTTCACCCTTGTAGGCAAACACCGGGATGCCGGCGGCGGCGATGGCGGCGGCGGCGTGGTCCTGGGTGGAGAAGATGTTGCAGGAGGCCCAGCGCACCTCGGCGCCGAGGGCCACCAGGGTCTCGATCAGAACGGCGGTCTGGATCGTCATGTGCAGGCTGCCGGCGATCCGGGCACCCTTCAGGGGCTGCTCGGCACCGAACTTTTCGCGCAGGGCCATCAGGCCGGGCATCTCGGTTTCGGCGATCGCCAGTTCCTTGCGGCCCCAGTCGGCCAGGCCGAGATCGGCGATCACATACGAAGACGTTGCCTGAAGACCAGCGAAGGCAGCCTCAGGGCTGGAAGGTGTTGCCACCATGCATGGGAAGCTCCCCGAAGGGAGGACGAAGAAGTGGAAATATCTGCAGAGACGCCGAGGCTTCGGGCTCGCTGGAGGGCAATCTACATCGATGGAATCCACGGACGCGATCGAGGTGTGCCATCTGGCGGACCCCGCCGCCACTGACGCACTGGGGCGGCGGCTGGCGTCGCAGCTGCTCGCGGCTGGTGCCGCTGACGGCGCCCTGCTGCTGCTGCGGGGGGAGCTCGGGGCCGGCAAGACGTCCCTGGTGCAGGGGCTGGCCGCCGCCCTGGGCATCAGCGAGCCGGTCACCAGCCCCACCTTCGCCCTGGCCCAGCACTACGACACCGATGTCGGCTCCGACGCGGGCACCACGGCCCTGGTGCATCTGGATCTTTATCGGCTGGAGCCGGGCGCCGCGGCCGATGAACTGTTCGCCCAGGAGGAGGAGGACGCCCGCGGCCTTGGCGCCGTGCTGGCGGTGGAGTGGCCCGAGCGGCTCAGCTTCCGGCCGGAAGGAGCCTGGGAGGTGGCGCTGAGCCACCGGGAGGATGGCGAAGGCCGCGTGGCACGGATCACACCGCCAGGCTTCAGGCCGCCAGGCTTCACCCCGCCGCCAGCCGCGCCTCCAGCGCCGCGATGATGCGGGCGTTGGCGGCCGGGAACGGATAGGACGAGAGCTCCTGGGGCGCCACCCAGCGCACCTGCTGGGAGGCCAGCGGCTGCGGCTCCCCCGAGCGCCAGCGGCAGAGATGCACCACGAAGCGCAGCCGCTTGTGGCTGTAGGAGTGCTCGAGGGTGATCAGCTCCTCCCCCACCGTCACCTCGATGGCCAGCTCCTCGCGCAGCTCGCGTTGGATGGTCGCCTCGATCGCCTCGCCCGGCTCCTGCTTGCCCCCCGGGAACTCCCACAGCCCCCCGAGCAGGCCCTCCGGGAGCCGCTGGTCGATCAGCACCCTGCCGGCAGCGTCCGACACCACCCCCACCCCGATCACCTGGAACGGCACGGGCGGGGGGGTGTCCTTCACGGGGAAGCGGCCGGGGTCGCCGGCAGCGTAGGCAGCGCACTGCGCCTGCCACGGGCAGGTGCCGCAGGCGGGCTGGCGGGGGGTGCAGACGCCGGCGCCCAGGTCCATCAGGGCCTGGTTGAAAGCGCGGGGCCGCTGGGGGTCGAGCAGGGTTTCGCTGAGCCGCCAGAACCCGGCCAGCTCCCGCTTCGGCGGAACCGGGTGGGCCACCAGCCGGGCCAGCACCCGCTGGACGTTGCCGTCGAGGATCGCGAAGGGCCGATCGAAGGCGGAGGAGAGGATGCTGCCGGCGGTGCTGCGGCCGATGCCCGGCAGGGCCATCCAGCCCTCGAGCGTGCGCGGCCAGGGGTCGCCGCTGCCCGCGGTGGAGGGGTCGGCCGCGGCGATGAGCTGCCGGGCCCCCGCGTGCAGCCGGCGGGCCCGGGCGTAGTAGCCCAGGCCCTGCCAGAGCATCAGCACGTCGTGCTCGCTGGCGGCCGCGAGGGCGCCGAGGTCGGGAAACGCCGCCATCCAGCGGTGCCAGTAGGGCAGCACCACCGCCAGCTGGGTCTGCTGCAGCATCACCTCGGCCACCCAGATCCCGTAGGCGGCCAGGGGCTCCCCCGGCCCCGGCCGGGAGCCGTCGGGGTGAAGCTTCCAGGGGATCTGGTGGCGTCCGTCCCGCTCCCACCAGGCCAACAGTTCACCCCGCAGGGGCTTGATCGGGCCCGGATCCGCCGGGGGCCGCGGCCTAGAGGAACCCACCCGGTCGGGGTCGGCTGCTGGAGAGGGACACATTGCCCTGGACGCCGCCCTGCCCTCCCCCCTGGGCGGAGGCAGGCGGCGGCGCGGGGCGCTGGGGCGGCTGGGGCACGGCCACCACGTTGAAGGCGATCGACCAGCGTTCCCCCTCCCCCCGGAAGGGGGGCACCGAGTGGGGCTGCCAGGCCGGGAACACATAGAAATCGCCGGGCACCGGCAGCACGTAGTGGGCCATGCCGGTGCGGAAGCTCTGGATGTGCCATTCCTCCGGGCCGTGGAAACAGAGCTGGCCGTCGAAGCTGTCGGCCCGGATCTGGGGCGGCACCTGCAGGAACAGCACGCCGGAGAAGCTGCCGCCGTGGGTATGGGTGGGGTTGTAGTCGCCGGCGCGCTGGGCGTTGAGCCAGAGGTCGATCATCTGCAGGCCGTAGCGACCCGGCGTCCAGGGGCCCCGCCCCTGGGGCGGCTGCTGGTCGATCACGTGGCGGATCCAGCGCTCGCAGGCTGGCAGGATCACCGAGCGACAGAGTTCGGCGGCGGCGGGGTGGTCGGGGCCGAGCTCCCGCTGCTGGGTGAGCTGGCCGGCCAGTTTCACCGAGGCGTCGGGACTGCGCTCGGGCGCGGCCAGCACCGCCCTAGCCATGGCCTGCAGGTCGGCCAGCTGGGTCGGACCCAGATGGCCCTGGAGCAGGTAGCGGGGGAAGAGACTGATCACCTCCATCGTCGGGTCCTCCGAGGCTGCTGGGGGCATGCCGGCCATGGGAGGGGGAGGTGCGGGCGGTTCCAAGCCTCGCAAACGGTGCGCCTGGAGGGCCTCAGATGGCCACGTAAGCCTCGACGGCGTCGCTGAGGCGGCGCAGACCCGCCAGCCCGTCGCGCTCCAGATTCCGAACCCGGTCGCGGCTGATGCCCAGGATGCGACCAATGCCGGTGAGGCTCATCGGCTCCTCGCCGTCGATGCCGTAGCGCATCTTCAGCACCCGCCCCTGCAGTTCCGGCAGCTGCTCCAGCAGCGCCCGCAGGTCCCCCTTGAGGCATTCGCCGTCCACCAGATCGGCGGGCAGCAGGTCGTCGCCGGCCAGCAGATCCAGCAGTTCGGTGTCCTCGCCGTCGCCCACCTTCGTCTCCAGGCTCACCGGCTGGCGGGCGCGGCAGAGCAGATCCTTCACCTCCTCCTCGGGCAGTTCCACCGCCACCGCCAGTTCGCTCAGGGTGGGGGTGCGGCCGAGCTCCTGGCTGAGTTCCCGCTGGCCCTTCTTGAGCTTGTTGAGGGTTTCGGTGATGTGGATCGGCAGGCGGATGGTGCGGCTCTTCTCGGCGATCGCCCGGGTGATGCCCTGGCGGATCCACCAGTAGGCGTAGGTGGAGAACTTGTAGCCGCGGGTGGGATCGAACTTCTCGACGCCCCGCACCAGGCCGATGGTGCCCTCCTGGATCAGGTCCAGGAGCTCCATGTTCCGCTTGGTGTACTTCTTGGCCACACTCACCACCAGGCGCAGGTTGGCGGCCACCATGCGCTCCTTGGCGCGGCGGCCGGCGTGCAGGCGCTTGCGCAGCACCTCCGGGCGCAGGCCCGCCGCCGCCGCCAGTTCCTGCTGGCTGGGATCGGAGCCGCCGGCGCGCATCTTCAGCTCCTCGCGCAGCTCCTCAAGGGTCATCAGCTCCTGGACCTGGCGGCCCAGGGTGATCTCCTGCTCATGGCTGAGCAGCGGCACGCGGCCGATGTCCCGCAGGTAGGAACGGACCAGATCGCCGTCCACTGGCGGCATGGAGCGGCCGGGCGAGGCGCGGACCACGGCCTGGACCGTGTCGGACACCTGGAGCGTCTCGGCCATCTGGACCGTATCGGACGTCGAGGGCTGGGCGAAGGCGAGGGCGACGACCATGGATCCGATCCATAACTGTCTGTAAAGCGTAACATCACGAAGTGTGAACTCCTCTCAGAAACGGGAGTGGTCCAAAAGCCCGTTCCGATGGGGCCCATGGGGCGTCGCGGCCCCCAGCGCAGGCCCGGATCAGCCGCCGCCGAGCCGGGGCAGCAGCAGCTGGGCGGTCCTGAGGTAGATGAACACGCCCGCCACGTCGGTGGCCGTGGTGATGAAGGGGGCCGACATCAGGGCCGGATCCAGGCCGAGGCGGTCGAACAGCAGGGGCAGGGCCGCACCGGCGGTGGCGGCCAGGGTGGTGATGGCCACCAGGCTGATGCCCGCCGAGGCGGCCACCAGCGCACTGCCCCCCATGGTCCAGGCCCAGGGCACCACCACCACCGCCAGCAGCCCACCCAGCAGCGCCCCGGCCACCAGTTCCCGGCCGATCGTGCGCCATGGTCCCAGGGACTGCAGTCGCTGGGTGCTCAGACCCCGGATGACCACGGTGGAGCTCTGGGCGCCCACGTTGCCGCCGGTGCCGATCAGCAGCGGAATGAAGGCCGCCAGCAGCACCACCTGTTTCAGCACATGCTGCTCAGAGGCGATCACCGCCGATGTGCCGGTGTTGGCCACCAGCAGCACTAGCAGCCACACCACCCGGCGTCGCGCCACGGTGAACAGGTTGCTGCGGAAATAGTCGTCCTCGTCACCCGCCTGCACGGCGCCGGCGGCGTAGAGGTCGCGGGTGGCTTCTTGCTGGATGACGTCGATGACGTCGTCGACGGTGACGATGCCCACCAGGCGCTGCTCCCGGTCCACCACCGGCACGGCCAGGAAGTCGTAGCGCTGGATCACCCGGGCCACCTCCTCCTGGTCGGTGTCGGTGCTGACGCTCATCACCTCCCGGGTCATCACGTCCCCGAGTCGGTCCTCCGGATCGGCCGTCACCAGATCCCGCAGCGACAGCATGCCGCTGAGATGCCGGGAGGCATCGGTCACGTAGAGGCTGTAGATGGTCTCGGTGTCCCGGGCCCGACGACGCACGATGTCAAGGGCCTGCTGGGCGCTGTGGAATTCCTTGAGGTCGATGAACTCGGTGGTCATCAGGCGACCGGCGGTCTCGGCCTCGTAGCCGAGCATCTGGGCGGTGACCCGCCGCTCCGCCGGGCTCAGCTCCGCCAGCAGCCGCCGGACCACCTTGGCCGGCAGTTCGTCGAAGAGCCGCACCCGGTCGTCCGGGGACATCTCCTCCACCAGTTCCAGCACCTCGCCGGAGCGCAGCCGTTCCAGCAGGCTCTGCTGCACCGAGCCATCGAGGTACTCGTAGACCTCGATGGCCTCGTTCTTGGGCAGCAGCCGGAAGGCGAGGGCCTGGAGCGTGCGCGGCAGGGTGCCGATCGCCTCGGCGGAATCCACCGGCTGCACGGGTTGCAGCAGCAGCTTGGCGCCGTCGTAGTTCCCTGCCTGCAGCAGCCCCTCCAGCTGGCGGGCCACCACCTCGGCGACGGCGGAGGCCTCAGCCATCGCTCCTCGGATGCCGGTGGGTACGAGTGTATGGGCTGGGCCGCTAGGGTCCGCGGCGTTCTCCCCTTCCCAGGAACCCATGGCCGTGAACGTGAGCGACGTGGTGGTGCGTACCGCCGCCGGCCAGGAGCGCCGGCTCGGTGAGTGGGCCGGCCAGGTGCTGCTGATCGTCAACGTGGCCAGCCGCTGCGGCTTCACCCGTCAGTACGCCGGCCTGCAGGCCCTCCAGGACCGCTTCGGCCCCCGGGGCTTCGCCGTGCTCGGCTTCCCCTGCAATGACTTCGGCGCCCAGGAGCCGGGCACCCTGGAGGAGATCCAGCAGTTCTGCTCCACCACCTTCGGCGTCGGCTTCGAGCTGTTCGACAAGGTGCACGCCACCGGGACCAAGACGGCCCCCTACGACACCCTCACCCAGGCGGAGCCGGCGGGCGACGTGGCCTGGAACTTCGAGAAGTTCCTGATCGGCAAGGACGGCACCGTGGTGGCCCGCTTCAAGAGCGCCGTGGAACCGGACGGGGCCGAGCTGACCGCCGCGATCGAGAAGGCCCTGGCAGCCTGAATCAGCCGGGCAGCCAGCCCCGGCTGGCCCGGCCGTCGGCGGTGGAGGCCTCCACCCGCAGCCAGCGGCGCCCGCCGGGCTCCAGCCATTCCCGCAGCACCCGCAGCGGGGCGCCGGTTTCGAGGCGGACCAGCACCGGTGCCTGGCAGCGGGGGGCGCAGTGGAGGCCGAGGCTGCCGCTGCTGATCAGGGGCTCGGCCTGGCGCTCGCGCCGCCTCACCTCCGGCAGGCGTCGCTCGCCGCCGCCGGCGGGCAGGGTGGCGGGGGCCATCAGGGCGAATCCCAGAAGGGCGGCCCAGCGCCAGGCCGGCAGCGGCATCACAGGACGCGGGCGCATCAGATGTCGAGCTGGGCGAAATCCAGCTCGGCGCTGTGGGTCTCGATGAATTCCCTGCGGGGGGCGACCTTGTCGCCCATCAGGATCGTGAAGATGCGGTCGGCCTCGAGGGCATCCTCGATCTCGACCCGCTTCATCATGCGGGTCTCGGGGTCCATGGTGGTTTCCCAGAGCTGCTTGGGCATCATTTCGCCAAGGCCCTTGAAGCGCTGGATGTTGTAGTTGGCCTTCTCACCGAACCCTTCGAGCACCTTCTTGAGCTCGTTTTCGTTGTAGCAGTAGTTGTGGTTCTTGCCGCGCTCCACCTTGTAGAGGGGCGGGCAGGCGATATAGATGTAGCCACCCTCCACCAGCGCCTTCTGGTAGCGGTAGAAGAAGGTGAGCAGCAGGGTGCGGATGTGGGCGCCGTCGACGTCCGCGTCCGTCATGATGACAATGCGGTGATAGCGGAGATTCTTCTCCTCGAAGTCCTCCCCCTTGATGCCCAGTCCCAAGGCGGTGATCAGGGCCTGGATCTCGGTGTTCTTGTAGATCTTGGCGTCGTCGGTCTTCTCGATGTTGAGGATCTTGCCGCGCAGGGGCAGGATGGCCTGAAAGCGGCGGTCACGGCCCTGCTTGGCGGAGCCGCCGGCCGAGTCCCCCTCCACGATGTAGATCTCCGATTCGCTGGGGTCGCGGGAGCTGCAGTCGGCCAGCTTGCCGGGCAGGGTGGAGCTCTCCAGCACCGACTTGCGCCGGACCAGTTCCCGGGCCCGGCGGGCGGCCTCGGCGGCGTTGAAGGCCTGGATGGCCTTCTCAAGGATCAGGTCGATCACCTGGGGATTGAATTCCAGGTATTCGCCGAGCGCCTCGCCCACGGTGGTGTCGACGATGCCGCGCACCTCGGTGTTGCCCAGCTTGGTCTTGGTCTGGCCCTCGAACTCCGGATCCGGCACCTTCACCGACAGCACGGCGGTGAGGCCTTCGCGGATGTTCTCCCCGGCCAGGTTGGCGTCGGCGTCCTTGCGCTTGCCCCGCTTCTTGGCGAAGGTGTTGAGGGTGCGGGTGAGCACCGTCTTGAGGCCCTCGATGTGGGTGCCGCCGTCGACGGTGCGGATGTTGTTGGCGAAGCCCAGGATGCTGTCGGAATAGGCATCGACGCACCACTGCAGCGCCGCCTCCACCTGGACGCCGTCCTTGGTGGCGTTGACGTAGATGATCTCGGGATGGAGCGGATCCTTCTCCGCATTCATGTAGGCGACGTACTCCTTGATGCCGCCTTCGTAGTGGTAGATCTCCTCGTGGGCTTCCCCATCGGCGCCGGCGGCGGCGGAGCGTTCGTCGCGGAAGACGATGCGGACCCCGCCATTGAGGTAGGCGAGCTCCCGCAGCCGGGCCGAGAGGGTGTGGTAGTCGAACTCGATCCCGCCGCTGAAGATCTCGATGTCGGGCCGGAAGCGCACCGACGTGCCGGTGTGGGCATCGGGGGCGTCCTCGGAGGCGAGGGTGCCGATCGGCAGGCCGCGCTCGAACCGCTGGCGGTGGACCTGGCCCTGGCGGTGGACGGTCACCTCCACCCACTCACTGAGGGCGTTGACCACCGAGATGCCGACGCCGTGCAGGCCGCCGGAGACCTTGTAACCGCCGCTGCCGAACTTGCCGCCGGCGTGGAGCACGGTCAGCACCGTCTCCAGGGCGCTGCGGCCGGTGCGGGGATGAATGTCGGTGGGGATGCCGCGGCCGTTGTCGGTGACGCTGGCGGAGCCATCCCCATGCAGGGTCACCAGGATCTCGTCGCAGTGGCCCGCCAGGGCCTCGTCGACCGAGTTGTCGACGACCTCATAGACGAGATGGTGGAGACCCCGGGGCCCGGTGGTGCCGATGTACATGCCGGGCCGTTTGCGCACCGGCTCCAGGCCTTCCAGCACCTGAATCTGTTCGGCGCCGTAGGCCGCTTCGACTTTGATGGCGTCGCTCATTCAGAAAAGGGGCTCCCCAGGGGGCTGACAAGGGCGGCGAATCCCAGGGGCGGTGGGGCGGCAATGGGGCGAAGCGGCTCCCAAAGGACGCTGCGCAAAGGTCAATCTACCACCGCCGTCCCGGAGGGCCCCAGAGGCGCCTCTGAGCACCGATTCGGGCCGGGGGTGCAACCGCCCTCCGAGCCCGCCTCCGGCAGGATGGCCCGATCCCCCCGCCCAGGCCACCCGTGGCGCCCCTGGTGATCGCCCTGCTGGGCCCGACGGCCAGCGGCAAGACCGCCCTGGCGATCGAGCTGGCCGAAGCTCTCGACCTGGCCGTGCTTTCGGTGGATTCCCGCCAGATGTACCGCCACATGGACGTGGGCACGGCCAAGCCCAGCGCCGAGCAGCGGGCCCGGGTGCGGCACGAGCTGCTGGATCTGAGCGACCCCGACCGGCCCCTCACCCTGCAGGAGTTCACGGCCCTGGCCAGCGCCGCCATCGAAGCGGAGCATCGCCGCCGCGGCGTGGCCCTGCTGGTGGGGGGCAGCGGGCTCTACCTCAAGGCCCTGCTGGCCGGCCTGCGGCCGCCGGCGGTGCCGCCCCAGCCTGCCCTGAGGGCCCAGTTCGCCGCCCTGGGCCAGCCGGTCTGTCACCGGATGCTGCGGCAGGCGGATCCGGCGGCGGCCGGTCGCATCGCCGCGGCGGATGCGGTGCGCACCAGCCGGGCCCTGGAGGTGCTCTATGCCACCGGCAGGCCCCTGTCGGCCCAGCAGGGCCAGTCCCCTCCCCCCTGGCGGGTGCTGGAGCTGGGCCTGGATCCGGCCGATCTGCCCCAGCGCATCCACCGCCGCACCGCCGCCCTTTACGCCGGCGGGCTGGTGGAGGAGACGGCGCAGCTGGTCGAGCGCTTCGGGGCCGACTGCCCCCTGCTGGAGACGATCGGCTACGGCGAAGCCGCCCGGCTGCTGCGGGGGGAAATGGAGCCGGCGGCCGCCATCGCCCTGACGGAGCGGCGCACCCGCCAGTACGCCAAGCGGCAGCGCACCTGGTTCCGGCGCCAGCACCATCCCCTCTGGCTGACGGATGGCGTCGCGGGCCCGGCCTCGGAGGCGGATGTGCTTCAGCGTGCTCTGGGGGCGACCGCGGGCGGTTTAAGGTGAAGGACTAACCGCCCCTGTGAATGCCTCCCCGTCCCCGTTTTGATCGCCGTGCTCCCGTGCGGGAGCTGCCCAACATCAACGACCGCATCAGCTACCCCAACCTTCGTGTGGTGGATGCGGACGGCAGTCAACTGGGAGTCATCACCCGAGAGGCGGCCCTCGATGTCGCCCGCGACCGGGAGCTGGATCTGGTCCTGGTGAGCGAGAAGGCCGATCCGCCGGTCTGCCGGATCATGGATTACGGCAAATACAAGTTCGAGCAGGAGAAGAAGGCCAAGGAGGCCAAGAAGAAGTCGCACCAGACCGAAGTCAAGGAAGTGAAGATGCGCTACAAGATCGATTCGCACGACTACCAGGTGCGCATCGGTCAGGCGGTGCGCTTCCTCAAGTCCGGCGACAAGGTGAAGTGCACGGTGATCTTCCGGGGCCGGGAGATCCAGCACACGGCCCTGGCCGAGCAGCTGCTGTACCGCATGGCCAAGGACCTCGAGGAGAACGCCGAGATCCAGCAGCCCCCCAAGCGGGAAGGCCGCAACATGATCATGTTCCTGAGCCCGCGCAAGCAGGCGGCCGGCAAGACGGCGGCCGCCGCGGCCGGCTGACGCGCTGCAGCTGAGCCGCCCTCGGGCCGAGATCCCCCGGGCTCCTGGCCAGGTCCGATTCAGCCTCCCGCCTGGTGCCTTTCCGGTCCCAGCTGCTGCGCGAAGGTGTCCAGCAGCAGCGACCATCCCGCCGCCGCCGAAGCCGGGTGGTGGTCGGAGCGGGCCGCGCACATGAAGCCGTGCCCCCCCTCCAGCACCTCCAGCCGGTGCGGCCGCCGGGCCGGCGCGGCCGCGGCACGGGCGGCATTGGCCGCGGCCAGGGCCGTTTCGATCGCCGCCACGTCCGCGGCCGGGATCAGGGGATCCTCCCGGCCGCAGATGCACAGCAGGGTGCCGCCGATCGTCGGCACCAGCTCCAGGCTGGGGGGCCCGCCGCCGGGACGGCCCGAGGCCACGCCGGCCCCGTAGAAATCCACCGTGGCGGCCACCGCCGGCAGGCTGGCCGCGAGCAGGGCGACGTGGCCGCCGAAGCAGAAGCCCACGCACCCCAGGCCCGCGCCCGCGGCCTCGGGGGGCAGCTGGCTCCGCAGCCAGTCGGCGGCCAGGCCCACGTCGGCGAGCAGCGCTTCGGTGCGGGTGCGCTCCTTGTGGCTGCGCCCGAGGGCCAGCGCATCGGGGTCGTAGCCCAGCTCCAGATCGGGGGCGGTGCGGGCGAACAGGGGCACCGCCAGCGCCGCATACCCCACCGCCGCCAGCCGCTCCGCCACGCCCCGGATCCAGCCATTGAGGCCGAACACCTCCGGCAGCACCAGCACACCGGCCCGGGGCGGCCCGTCGGCGGGGCGGGCCCACCAGCAGCGCAGCGGCACCTGCTCCGGCCGCCGGGGGTCAAGGGTCTGCCAGGAGGCGACGCAGGCGGAAGGGGACAAACCGGCACAGGGCAACCGGCACATGGTCGTATGCCAACGAGGGAATTGTCACGGGGCCCAAAGCTCCTTAGGGTGGCGGCCAAGGACACCTTGGCCACACCGGCGTGCGTTTTCACATTCAGCAGGAGAGCGACATCCCGGCGTCGACCCAGCTGTACAACCAGATCTGCTTCGCCATCGCAGCCCGGCACTACCCGCCGGGCCACCGGCTGCCGAGCACGCGCCAGCTGGCCATGCAGACCGGCCTGCACCGCAACACCATCAGCAAGGTCTACCGCCAGCTCGAGACCGACGGCGTGGTGGAGGCCATGGCCGGCTCGGGGATCTATGTGCGCGACCAGCAGAACCCCCGCGAGATCAAGCCGCCGCCGGGGCTGCGCAGCAAGGCCCTGCCGGACATCGACCGGGAGGTGCGCCAAAGCGTCGACGGCCTGCTCAACGCCGGCTGCACCCTGCAGCAGGCCCGGGAGCTGCTCACCCGCGAGATCGACTGGCGGCTGCGCTGCGGCGCCCGGGTGCTGGTCAGCACCTCAAGGGAGGACATCGGCGCCTCGATCCTGATCGCCGAGGAGCTCAAGCCCAGCCTGGAGGTGCCCGTCGAGGTGGTGCCGATCGAGGAGCTCGAATCGGTGCTGGAGACCTCCAGCAAGGGCACGGTGGTCACCAGCCGCTACTTCCTTCAGGAGGTGGAGCAGATCGCCAAGGTGCACGGCGTGCGGGCGGTGCCGGTGGATCTCAACGACTTCGGCCACGAGCTGGGCATGCTCAAGGAGCTGCGGCCCGGCAGCTGCGTGGGCCTGGTGAGCATCAGCCCCGGCATCCTGCGGGCCGCCGAGGTGATCCTGCACAGCATGCGGGGCAACGAGCTGCTGGTGATGACGGCCAATCCCGACACCAGCAGCCGCCTGCTGGCCCTGCTGCGGGCCTCCAGCCACGTGATCTGCGACAAGCCCAGCCTGCCCCTGGTGGAGCAGACCCTGCGCCAGAACCGCGCCCAGCTGATGCGCCTGCCCATGGTGCACTGTGCGCAGAGCTACCTTGGCAGCGCCACCATTGACCAACTGCGCAAGGAGATCGGCCTCCTGGCGGCCTGACGGCGGGAATCCATGCTCGATGCACTCCGGGCCGACCTGGCCATCATCCGGCAGAGGGATCCGGCCGCCCGGGGCACCCTGGAGATCCTGCTCTGCTACCCGGGCTTCCACGCCCTGGAGCTGCACCGTGTCAGCCACCGCCTCTGGCAGATGGGCCTGCCCCTGATCCCCCGGCTGCTGAGCCAGCTGGGCCGCCTGCTCACCGGCGTGGAGATCCACCCGGGGGCCCGGATCGGCCGCGGGGTGTTCATCGACCACGGCATGGGGGTGGTCATCGGCGAGACCAGCGTGATCGGTGACAACTGCCTCCTCTACCAGGGGGTGACCCTCGGGGGCACGGGCAAGGAGCACGGCAAGCGCCACCCCACCCTGATGGACAACGTGGTGGTGGGGGCGGGGGCCAAGGTGCTCGGGGCCATCACCGTGGGCACCAACACCCGCATCGGCGCCGGCTCGGTGCTGCTGCGCAACGTCGGGGCCGACAGCACCGTGGTGGGCATCCCCGGCCGGGTGATCCACCAGGCCGGGGCCCGGATCGATCCCCTGGCCCACTCCGCCCTGCCGGATGCGGAGGCGTCCGTGATCCGCAACCTGATGGAGCGGATCGACAGCCTCGAGAACGACGTCAACCGGCTTCAGGCCTGCCTGCAGGAGGTGGCCGCCGGCCGGCCCCTGAAGGAGCCCTGCAGCGGCACGGCCCAGAACCTGCGCGACCGGGAGATCCTGGAGTTCCTCGGCGAAACCGCGAACGGCGAGGAGACGCCCCTCAGGCCGTGACCGCCTGGGGCACCTGGGGCTGGAACATGAACATCGAGTAGATCACGTTGCGCCGCATCTGGGTCATCATCTCCAGGAACATGTCGTAGCCCTCGTTCTTGTATTCGATCAGGGGATCCTTCTGGCCGTAGCCCCGCAGCCCCACCGATTCCCGCAGGGCCTCCATGGCCTGCAGGTGCTCGCGCCAGAGGGTGTCGATCTGCTGCAGGATAAAGAAGCGTTCCGCCTCCCGCATCAGGCCCGGCCGCATCTGCTCGATCTGCCCCTCCTTGATGTCGTAGGCATTGCGCATCTGCTCCTGCAGGAAGGCCTTGAGCTCCTCCATCGACAGACCGCTCACCTGATCCGGGGAGAGATCCGCCAGCAGGTAGATGAACTCCTTGACCTTCTCCACCAGGCGGGTGAGATCCCATTCCTCGGGCGGCAGATCCGGGTTGACGTAAGCCTCGACGATGTCGTCGATGGTGCGCTCGCCGTAGCCGATCACCTGCTGCTTGAGCTCCCGTCCCTCCAGCACCCGGCGCCGCTCGGTGTATACCGCCTTGCGCTGGTTGTTCATCACCTCGTCGTACTCGAACACCTGCTTGCGCATGTCGTAGTAGTACGTCTCCACCTTCTTCTGGGCCCCCTCCAGGGAGCGCGTCAGCATGCCCGATTCGATCGGCATGTCCTCCTCCACCCGGAAGGCGTTCATCAGGCCCGCCACCCGGTCGCCGCCGAAGATGCGCAGCAGGTTGTCCTCCAGGGACAGGAAGAAGCGGGTGCTGCCGGGGTCGCCCTGGCGGCCGGCCCGGCCCCGCAGCTGGTTGTCGACCCGGCGCGACTCGTGGCGTTCGGTGCCGATCACGTGCAGGCCGCCGGCGGCGCGGACCTGGGCCTCCTCCTGCTTCACCACCACGTCGTACTCGGCGCGCACCTGGGCGATCAGTTCCCGCAGCCGCTGGATCTGGGGGTCGTCGGTGGGGGCCTTCTCGGCGGCCTGGGCGATGCGGTCCTCGAGTTCGAGCACCGTGAGGGTGCGGTCTCCCCAGGCCGCCACCAGATCACGGGAGAAGCCGGCGAGGGCCTTCTCCGTTTCTTCGGAGAGACTGCAGGGATAGAGGTTGCCGATGGCGCGGGCCTCACTGGCCGGCCGGGAGCTGGGGGCCACGGCGCCGCCGAAGCCGGCCGGCGCCTCGGTGGAGCGCTGCAGGGGCACCGGCGGGCGATGGCCTTCCTCGGGGCGCACCAGCCGGGGCAGCAGCACTTCCCGCAGCTTGAGGCGGGCCATGTAGTCGCTGTTGCCACCCAGGATGATGTCGGTGCCCCGGCCGGCCATGTTGGTGGCGATGGTGACGGCACCGGCCCGGCCCGCCTGGGCCACGATCTCGGCCTCCCGCTCCACGTTTTCCGGCTTGGCGTTGAGGAGGTTGTGGGGGATCGCCTGCTCCTGCAGCAGGGTGGAAAGCAGCTCGGACTTCTCGACGCTGGTGGTGCCCACCAGCACCGGCCGGCCGCTCCTGTGCACCTGGGCGGTCTCGGCGGCCACGGCCTGCCATTTGGCCGTCTCGGTCTTGTAGACCTGATCGGGCCAGTCGGAGCGGGAGCGGACCCGGTTGGTGGGCACCACCGCCACTTCCAGCTTGTAGGTCTTCTCGAACTCCACTTCCTCGGTCTTGGCGGTGCCGGTCATGCCGGCGAGGCGGGGGTAGAGCAGGAAGAAGTTCTGGTAGGTGATGCTGGCCAGGGTCTGGGTCTCGGGCTGGATCGGCAGGGACTCCTTGGCCTCGATCGCCTGGTGCAGGCCATCGCTCCAGCGACGCCCCGGCATCACCCGGCCGGTGAACTCGTCGACGATCACCGCATCGGAGCCCCGCACGATGTAGTTGACGTCCTTGACGAACAGCTCCTTGGCCTTGAGGGCGTTGTTGATGAAGTGGGCCCAGGGGTCCTGGGGGTTGAAGAGGTCCTGGACGCCGAGCAGCTGCTCGGCCTTCTGGTAGCCCTCATCGGTGAGGGTGACGTTGCGCTGCTTCTC
The DNA here is from genome assembly GCF_024346155.1 of Cyanobium sp. Candia 9D4. Classification (NCBI taxonomy): domain Bacteria; kingdom Bacillati; phylum Cyanobacteriota; class Cyanophyceae; order Synechococcales; family Prochlorococcaceae; genus Cyanobium; species Cyanobium sp. Candia 9D4. The sequence continues at coordinate 65,775 of NZ_JAGQCK010000002.1, forward strand.
GTCGACCTCGTAGTCGCCCTCGGGATCGATGCCGTCCTTGCCCATTTCGGCGGCCCGCAACAGCTCGGCGGCGATCCGGGCCGCCTGCATGTACTTCTCCTGGGGCCGCTCGATCTGGCCGGAGATGATCAGGGGGGTGCGGGCCTCGTCCACGAGGATCGAATCCACCTCGTCGATGATGCAGTAGTGGAAGTCGCGCTGCACCACCTCGGCGATGTCACTCGCCATGTTGTCGCGCAGGTAGTCGAAGCCCAGCTCCGAGTTGGTGGCGTAGGTGATGTCGCAGGCGTAGTTGCGGCGCCGCTCCGGCGGGCTCATGTCCTGCTGGATCAGGCCGACGCTCAGCCCAAGGAAGCGATGGATCTGGCCCATCCACTCGGCGTCACGCCGGGCCAGGTAGTCGTTCACCGTGACCACGTGCACCCCGGCCCCCGTGAGGGCGTTGAGGTAGGCCGGCAGGGTGGCCACCAGGGTCTTGCCCTCGCCGGTCTTCATCTCGGCGATCTGGCCGTTGTGCAGCACCATGCCGCCGATCAGCTGGACGTCGAAGTGGCGCATGCCCAGCACCCGCTTGCCCGCCTCCCGCACCACCGCGAAGGCCTGGGGCAGCAGCTCATCGAGCAGGGCCTTGCGCCGGGCCGCCGTCTCGGGCTTCTCCAGTTTCTGGCGGAACTCGGCCGTCAGGCCCCGCAGCTCCTCGTCGCTGAGGGGCTCGATCTCCTCCTCCAGCAGATTGATGTCGGACACCAACGGCTGGTAACGCTTCAGCTTGCGGGCATTGGGATCACCCAGCAGCAGCTTGAGCATGGAAAGGGCCTGTCCGTAGTTGCTTACCCTACCATCGCAAAATGGTGACCGGCGGCGAAGAAGTGAGCTGCAGCAAGGGTTTTCAGCGCCCCTGCCGTCGGGGATCCGCACCCCGGCGCCGGCCGCAGAGCAGGATTCGCAGCTGATGCGTCCCACCCCGGTCCGTTGAGCAGCGCCCCCCCCAGGCCCGAGACCCCCTCCGTCGCCCCGATCCGGCTGGTCCGCCACGGCCGGCTGCGCCTGCGCCTGCGCTGGCAGCTGGCGGCCCTCGGCGCCCTGCTCGATGGCCACAGCTTCTGGGCCACCGGCCGCCGGCCCGCCCAGCTGGGGCGGATGCTCAGCGGCAGCCAGGTGGTGGTGAGCGCCTGGCAGGCGGGCACCCTGGTGGGCTTCGGGAGGGCCACCAGCGACGGGGTGTTCCGCGCCGTTCTCTGGGACGTGGTGGTGGCCGAGGACCAGCAGGGGCGGGGGGTCGGCCGGCGGATCGTCGAGGCGCTGCTGGCCAGCCCGCAGGTGACGGCGGCCGAGCGCGTCTACCTCATGACCACCACGGGGGAGGGCTTCTACGAGAGGCTGGGCTTCAGCCGGGTGGACAGCCAGCGGCTGATGCTGAAGACGATCGTGAAAAAGACAAGCGGATGAAGAGATTCGAACTCTCGACCCTCTCCTTGGCAAGGAGATGCTCTACCACTGAGCTACATCCGCAGGATCGGCCACTGCCGGGTTCCGCGCCGGGCGTTGCCGGCTGATCGAGCATGCCCCATGGGGTGCCCCTCGGTCAAATGGGGCGGCCGGGACCGGGTCCGGCAGCGCCCATAAAGTCGAGCGGAGGCGGAGGCGGCAAGGCATGTGGTGGCGGACTCCCTGGCTGAGACAGCGGCGGCTGCTGCTGGGGCTGGCCCTGTTCGACACCCTGCTGCTGCTGGGGACCTACAACACCCTGTTCCTGCAGCGGTTCGACCGCTGGGCGGGCATCACCGGCTCGATCGTGGGCCTGGCCCTGCTCTGGGTGGGAACCTCCTACCTGCTGGGGCGCTACTCCAAGCCCGACCAGGGGCAGCGGGATTCCCAGCGGCGACGGCTGGGCGCCACCGCCGTGGTCGCCCTGCTGGTGCTGGCGGTCGTCGTGGTGGGTCTCAACTGGGGCCTGAAGGTGGAGGATCCACGGACCTTCCGCAATTTCGTCCTTCCCCTGCTGGCGGCGGTCACGCTGGCGTCAGGGACGGCGCAGCTGCTGGTCACCCGGCTGCTGAGCCGGCGCCAGGCCTGGCTGCTGGTGGGGGAGGCGGCCGAACTGACGGTGGTGCAGCGGGAACTGGAACGGGACGGCGGCCAGAACCTGCTGGATCTCCATTACTGCGACTGCCGTGCCCTGGAGCCGTCCTTCGAGACCATCCTGCTGGCGGTTGACGGCATCGCCGTGAGCGAGGCGGCCGAACTGAACGATGCCCTGCTGCAGCGGCTGCTGGCGCGACGGGAACGGGGCGCCAGCGTCTGCAGTCTGGTCATCTGGGCCGAGCACCACCTCCAGCGGGTCCCGCCGGAGCTGTTCTCGAGCCGCTGGCTGCTGCAGGCCGACGGCTTCGAGCTGCAGCCCAACCGCTGGGGATGGCGGCTCAAGCGCATGGGGGATCTGATCGTCGCCAGCCTGCTGCTGATTCTCACCGCCCCGGTGCTGCTCGTCTCCGCCCTGGCGATCCGTCTCGAGGGCGGGGGGGGAATCCTCTACCGCCAGGTCCGGACCGGTCTCTACGGAGAGGCCATCGAGGTCTGGAAACTGAGGACCATGTGCGAGGAGGCGGAGGCACGGGGGGCCCGCTGGGCCAGCCGCAACGACCCCCGCATCACGCGGGTGGGGGCCCTGCTGAGGCGGCTGCGCATCGATGAACTTCCCCAGCTAATTGCCGTGCTCAAAGGGGAAATGAGCCTGATCGGCCCGAGGCCGGAACGGCCCGAGATCGAAGCCACCCTGGAGCAGCAGATCCAGCATTATCGGGTCCGCCACTGGGTGCGGCCCGGCCTCAGCGGATGGGCACAGGTTTGCTATCCCTACGGAGCCAGCATTGAGGACAGCCGGATGAAACTCAGCTACGACCTCTATTACCTGCGCAATGCCAGCCTGATGCTTGACACACTGATCCTGATCAAGACGATTCGCCTGCTGGCCAGAGCCCGGGGTGCCCAGCCGGTTGTGCATCACCGGGCCACCATGGCGAGGCTGAAGACCCTGCACTGAATCTCCGGTAGTGGGTGACCCATAGCCGCCTAGGATTCTTTCTCACGGGCCATGGTCTTTGGCGACTGTACTGATCACGGGAGGGGCTGGCTTCATCGGCAGTCACACCTGTCTGGTGCTGATCGGTGCCGGCCATGACCTGGTTGTCATCGACAACCTCCACAACAGCAGCCTCGAAGCACTCCACCGGGTGGCCGAACTGTGCCAACTCAGCCCCTGCCGGCACGCTGTTCACCAGGATTGGGTTCATCAGGCCTGGGAAAGCGCCGCGGGTGATCGCCGGCTGGTCTTCGTCCACGGCGACATCCGCAGCCCGGCGGCCCTCGATGGGGCGTTCGGCTGCAGCGGCAGTGGCGGGGGCGTGACCGCCGTCCTGCATTTCGCCGGCCTCAAGGCGGTGGGAGCCTCGATCCAGGAGCCGCTGAGCTACTGGCATGTGAACGTCGAGGGCACCCGCTGCCTGCTGGAGGCGATGGGACGCCACGGTTGCCGGACGATCGTGTTCAGCAGCACCGCAGCGCTCTACGGCTGCCCGGAGACTCTGCCGATCGGTGAGAACGCCGGCATTCAGCCAGCGAATCCCTACGGGCAGACCAAGGCGGCGGTGGAGCAACTGCTGGCCGACACGGCCGCCAGCGAACCGGGGTGGCGCGTGGCCAGGCTGCGCTATTTCAACCCCGTGGGAGCGCACCCCAGCGGACGCATCGGCGAAGACCCCAACGGGGTGCCCTCCAACCTGTTCCCGCTGATCACCCAGGTGGCCATGGGTCTGCGGTCCCACGTGCAGATCTTCGGCTGCGACTGGCCCACGCCCGACGGGACCGGCATCCGTGACTTCATCCACGTGATGGATCTGGCCGAGGGCCACAGGCAGGCCTTGGACGTGCTCCTGGCCTCAGGCGATCAGATCCTCACCCTCAATCTGGGCAGCGGCCAGGGACACTCCGTGCTGGAAATGATCGAGGCCTTCCAGCGGATCAACGGCTGTCCGGTGGCCTACGAGTTCGCACCGCGCCGGCCCGGCGATGTGGCCGAGAGTGTGGCCGACGCGACGGCGGCACGGCACCTGCTGGGCTGGTCCACCACCCGCAATCTCGAAGACATCTGCCGCGATGGCTGGGCCTGGCGACAGCAGAACCGGCACGGTTACCGCAGCTGCCGATAGAGCCACTTCTGCAGGGCCGCCGGCAGGAGGCGAAGGCCGAAGGCCGCCGCGGCCCACGCCAGGTTTGGCGCTGAGAACAACGCCAGCTCCCGCATCGCCCTGAGCCGCACATGCAGGTCGGCCCAGGCCTGTTGCCAGCCGCCACGGCGCCGAAAGAATCCGGAATCACGCTGGAAGTTCAGCAGCGGTTCGGGCAGGTTGGCGAACACGAAACCCGCCCCCGCCGCCGAGATCCAGAGGTGGTAGTCCTCCGTGCGTTTCACATCCTCCCTGTAGCGGAGCCCGGAGTCGAACACGCGGCGGCGCAGCATCACCGTGGGGTGGTTCAGGGGATTGCTGCGCGGCAGGGCGGCCACGATGGCGCGATGGCCGAGGGGCATGCACTTGAGCTGCAGATAGGCACCGTGCTCATCGACCTCATGGCAGGCCGTGCCGAGGATGTCGACCTCCGGGTGCTCCGCGAGGAAGCGGCGCTGGCGCTCCATCCTTCCGGGAAGGGATTCGTCGTCGGCATCCATCCGGGCGATCAGGCCGATGGCGGGATCACGCAGCACCTCCTCCAGCAGCTGGTTGAGGCCGTGGGCCAGCCCCCGGCCCTCGGCCGCCTCCCGGAGCACCAGCCGGGCCGGGGCGGCGGCGGCACGGAAACGCCCGGGATCGTCGAGGGTCCCGCCGTCCACCCGCAGAACCAGCAGATCGCCGGGGGCCAGGCTGGCGGCCGTGCTGCGGATGGCCCGCAGGGCCAGGGCGGTCGGGGTGTCCCCCCTCATGCAGAGCAGGGTCGCGATGGCCCCACTCACGGCGCCGAAGCGGACTGCAGCGGAAGCTCGATCTCCTCGTGGGCGGCCCGGGGGACGAAATCCTTCAGGGCCGCCACATCCACCCGCTGCCCGGCCAGGAAGCGCTCCAGCAGGGCCTCGCTGGAATAGTCATCGGAGGCGCCGGCCCGGTTGTCGAGGATCGTCTGCACCTTGTTGATCGGCGCGCAGAAGGCCACCGACCGGTCGAAGCAGAGCAGGTCGGGCTTGCCCAGGGCGAAGAGGGAGCTGGAGGAGGAGAGCACCTGCTCGAGGCGGTTGGGGTTGGCGTAGGGAAGGGTGCGCAGCAGCCCGATCAGATCGGCGAGGCGGTAGACGGAACTGGACACCTCGATCGGGTAGCCGAAGTCGCCGGTCTGGCCCACCCAGCGAAACCGCAGCCCCGACGCCACCGGCTGGAACTCCGGCAGGGGCTGGGCGCAGTTCATCGAGTAGCAGCGCGTGGTGTTGCGACCGACGCGCAGGGAGAAGCCGATGGCGGAGGGCTGCTGCTCGAGGGCTTCCGCGATCGACCGCAACGAAAAGGGCCGCACGAAGATGTTGTCGTCGACAAGAAACAGCAGCTGGTCACAGCGCGGACGCCAGGAGCGCAGCCGCAGCCGATCCAGGAGCCGGCGCCAGCGGGACGAAGGCGGGGGCTCCCGCAGACAGGCGAGCAGGTCCCGCCGGAAGGAGCGCTCCTCCACCCAGTCGATCAGCAGCCGGCCCCGGAACTCCTCCCGCAGCTGGGCGTACCCCCGGGAGAACGCCGCGGAACTGGCCCGGTAGAGCACCGTGATCGGGGTCTGCGCCGCCTCCCGGCAGTGCAGGGCGAAGGAGGCCAGGGTCCCCTGAAGCTGCAGCGGCCGGTCCTTGGAGAAGATGAGGGTGAGGACGCGCATCAGAGCTGGGGGGGGGCCGGGAACTGGTCGTGGATCGCCTCACCATCGAGCAGCGAGCGGTAGAGCCGTTCGTACTGGTCGGCGATGCGCTCCCAGGTGAAGTGGGCCTGCCAGGCCCGAAAGGCGGAGTCGGCCATCCGGCGGCGGCCGGCGGCGTCAGCCACCAGGGCCTCCAACCGCTGGCTACCGGCGGCCACATCGGCCCGCACGCTGCCTTCCCGGTCGGCGCAGCGCTCGCCGGGCAGCAGCTCCCCTCCCCCGGTCCAGGCGATGATCTCGGCCGCGTTGCCCACCGGCGTGACCAGGAACGGCGTGTGGGAGGCGGCGGCTTCGAACAGCACCAGGGGAGAGCACTCGATCCAGGAGGGGAACAGCAGCAGGTCGGCCTCGAGGAAGGCGCTCACCGTGTCCTCCCGGGAAAGGGCATGGCCGAGCACCTGGCGGCCGGCCGCCGCATTGCGACGCCGGTTGAGGCGCTTCATCACCTGCAGCTGGGTGGGGAAGGCCAGGGCCCGCAACCCCTTGCCCCGCAGCAGGTGGTAGAGGCCCCGGGCCAGCTGCCGCGGCGTCAGGGAGCGGGCCAGGGACTGGGAGAAATCCGGGCTGACCAGCAGCAGGGTGGCCTGCCGCAGCTGGGAACCGGAGAAGATCTCGAGGGCTTCAGCCTGCCCCTTGGCCACCGACAGGTAGCCGGAGACATGCAGGATCAGCAGGTCGTTCTCGGGAATCCCGAGCCGGGCCCGCAGGCCTGGATCGCGGGGGCGAACGAACTCTTCAGCCGCCGCCCCATTGGGAATGATGGCGATTCGGTCGACGCCCTCGCGGCGGGCGAAGTCGATGTCGCGGTAGGAGTCGGAAAGGAAGACGCAGGTGTCGTAGCTGCGCATCCATTCGCCCATGGCGGCGAAATAGGAGGCGAAGGTGGGATCCCCCAGGGCGGAGAAACCCGTGGGAACGAACACCTTGCGGGCCTTCAGCTGGGGCAGCAGCGGCAGCATCAGATCGGTGGCCCACTGCTGCGCCGCAAAGTTGACGATCACATCGGCATCGGAGGCGAGCAGATAGCGCTGGTAGCCGGAGACATCCCCCCAGACCCCCACCGCACTCTTGCCCTGCACATCGAAACCCCTGACCTTCACCCCCTCGATGCTGTCGCCGGTGCGCGCCGGGTCGGAGCGGGTGGCCACGGTGACGTCGTGGCCCCGGGCCACCAGCCGCTCGGAGATCTGCCGCACCACCTCCGACATGCCATGGCGGGCCGGCAGGTAGGACTCGACCGTATGGAGAATCTTCATGGGCCGGCGGGGCTGGGGCGAACCTACGCCGCAGCGGGGGCAGCGGCGTAGAGCAGGGTCATGCCCGGCAGGCTGAGCCCGGAATGCACCGCCTTGAAGCGGCCGGGACAGGCGGCCAGGGACTCCTCAACGGCCTGACGGGGCCCGACGTTGTAGCCGGACTGGGGGGACTGGAGGAAGGTGTCATGGAGCAGCAGCACCGGGTCTGGGACCGCCGCCAGGATCCCGTCGATCTCCCGCCTGACGCTGGCGTGGCTGTGGTCGCCATCGAGGAAGAAGAGGGGGGAGGGGGGACGCCCCGCCCGCTCCCAGAGGCCGAGGGAGGTGGTCAGGCCGTCCCCCTGGTGCAGTTTCACCCCCGCCAGGCCCCGCACCATGGCGCCCCGCTGGGCGTGGGGATGCTCCACGTGGTCGACATCGTCGGGAAGGTCGCAGGAATGGATGGTGGTGCGGATATGGAAATACTGGGCGATTTCATGGAAGATCCGCGCCGATTTGCCGATGTTGGTGCCCCACTCGAAGATCAGGGAAGGCTGAAATCGGCAGACCGTCGCCGTCATCAGCATCAGTTCCTGAAGGGGGAAGGGATGGACGCCGACCACGGGAACCAGGGTGCGGGCCACAAACGCCGAAGTCACCCAGCCGTCCACCTCAAATTCCCCACAGGCAGGATTGCGGGAGGGGTTGGCGGTACTGAGGAAGGGATCCAGGGATGTCGAACGTTCGGCGGAGGACCCGCGAAGATCCAGCAGCCGAGTAAGGAGTCCCATGGTGGTGAATCGGGCGGGCAGGGGTTGTCCTCAGGTGGCAGAGGACATCGTCAACGCATGATCCCACATCTCTGCGAGGCCCTGCTGGAGAGATACATCCGGACGCCATCCGGAAGCCAGGCGAAGCTTGCCGGCATCGAGCACATTGGCCTCCACATCGAATCGCCGTGAAGGCAGATGACGCACCTGGATGGAGTGGCCGGCCGCCTTAGCCAAGGGGCGCAGCATCGCCATCACATCCAGATTGCTGGCACCGATTCCGGTGCCGAGGTTATAGATCTCACCATCGCCTCCGCAATCCAGGGCCGCCAGAATCCCACTGGCCACATCCGTGACGTGAATGTAATCACGGATGGTTCCCGCCTCCCCATAGATCTCGATCTCTCGATGCGAAAGGATGGCGTCGATGGCGGCGGCGAGGAAACCCTGCCCGGTCCGGGAACGCTGCTGGACGCCGTAGGCGTTGGCCGGCCTCACCACCACCACCGGCAGGTCGCGGGTGTGATGGAACATCAGGGCGTAATGGTCGATGGTCAGTTTGGTGATCCCGTAGGGGCTGATAGGGGCCGTCGGGTGGGATTCCGGAATGGGCAGGGTGCAGGGGGGGCCGTAGACCGTGCCTCCGGAGGACACGAGCAGCAGACGGCGGACCCCCGCGGCCATCGCCTCCTCCAGCAATCCGACGCTTCCCGGCAGGTTGGCGAGCAGATCGAAGACGGGGTCGCCGTAACTGGTCTTGGGAACGGTGGCGTAGGCCAGATCGATCACTTCACAGCCCGGCTCCAGGATCTCCCGCATCTGGGCCCGGTTGCCGAGGTCGGCACAGCGGTAGGTGCAGCGCAGGGCGGCCGTGTGGGCACCGGGGGGACGCCGTCCCACGACGGTCACCTCACGGCCGGAGGCGATCAGGGCCTGGCTGACGAGGGAGCCGATGAACCCGGCTCCGCCGATGACGATGGTCTTCATTGCGGACCCCTGAGCCGTTGCGCCAGGCGCCAGAGGCGCTTGGCCAGATTCCGGAATGGTCCCGCGGTATGCAGAAGTTCATAAGCGGGAGACGCTCGAACCATCCAGGCCCCTTTCATGGCCTGGACGCGGGCAACGGCGTCCTGGCGGAGAGGCACTTGTGCTGCACCGGTGGACAGGTTCTGGATGGCCAGAAGCAGAACCTCCTGCATGCGGCCGAAGTCGAGGGGGGGCTGCAACGAAGAAGCGTCGCCATGGGTGAGCGCAGCGATGGCCTGCACAGAGGAATCATCATTGGGCAAGCCTGCAACAGCAGCAATGTTCTCCGCGCAGATCGTGATCAGGCGACTGCGAAATGGGGACGGGCCGACTCGAGACATGCTGCCGGGAATCTCCCGGTAGACGAGCAGCACCTGTCCAACGTTAGCCACGGAACCGATCCGAGAAAGGCGTGACCACAACTCATAGTCTTCCGGGGGCTGCCGGGCTGGGTCCGTCGTGTAGCCGCCGACCTGCTGAAGCGCGGAACGTCGCAGGAGAACAGAGCTATGGACAAACGGATTGTTGAACAACAACTGATAGCGCAGGGTTGGCTCGTCAACAGGATGGCGGTGAAACCGTTCCACGAGACGATCCACCTCCATGATCTGAGCCCATGAACCGACCAAGACACAGTCATGATGAGCATCCATGTGTGCGACCTGCAAGGCCAGACGATCTGGATGGGAGAGATCATCTTGATCCTGTCGGGCCACGTAGGTGCCACGGGCCAGGGAAATACCGTGGTTCAGGGTGCGGGCAAGTCCCTGATTGGCCTGCCGGAGAAAGCGAATGCGCTGATCATCAAACTCCTCGAGGACAGAGGCCGACCCATCAACAGACCCATCGTCAATAACGATTAACTCAAAGTCGGTAAACGACTGAGAAAGGATGCTAGAGATGGCAGCATGCAGGTAAGGAAGACCGTTGAAAACGGGCAAGACGACGGAAACACGAGGAGGAGGAGAAGTCATCTAACCCCCATGATCCGCAGACGCTAGGTCTTTGGTAGCCTTGACATGCCAGCCATAACAGCAGTAATCACAAGATCCTCGATCAAGAGAAGAACACATCTGCAGGAATCTCAGAATAGCGAGCATCGCCAAGCGGATACGCCACGATTCCTGCACAAGGGAGTAGGCCTTGGCCATCTGTGGCAGCCGCCTTATTTCCTGGGCAAGATACTCAAAGTAGTTTCCATTCGGTGTCATCTCAACGCAGCGAAAACCAAGATCCTCCAGATGCCTGGAATACCAGTTACGTGAGAAGCCAGTTGAAAAGAAATAGGGCGAAAAGTGCGTAAAGCTGCAGAATGGAGCCGTCAGGAGAAGCAGCCCTCCAGGCCGCAAGATACGAGCAAGCTCCGTGATGGCCGCTATAGGGTCGGGCAGATGTTCCAGGACCTCAGTACATAACACGACATCAAAAGAATCATTAGGTGCCGGAATTTCCACGATATCGCAGACATAATCCGTGGAACCATAGGTCCAGCTTTCAACATGACCCCCCTGGCCATCGCCCTTGCCGTCATAGGCCGCATTGTCCTGTGAGACGTATTGAAGATGCGAGCAGAATCTGCGATACTTCTGCTCGCCAGAGCCAGCGTCCAGTAATCGCGACATCGGTGGAACATCAGCAAGAACCGATTGGACCCACTGGTCACGGTTAATGGAATTTGTAGTGCCGACAATCAGATAGGGATCCTGGAGACGACGGGAAACTGAGATCCACTGCCGGAAAGAAGTCTGGGATTCTTTCCTGAATTGATTGCAAGCATAAAACTGACGGTCAAGACACCGCTTGAGCTGGACAACAGGAGATAAAACACGCTTCAGAGAGCTGGGGGTTGTCATGGATCAACCCAGGTCGCGGCGTCGACGAGGACGCTATTAATGAATGTATTGGCAAACAACATGTAGCCGTGCTGGCACAGATAGTCTGTCACACCCAAAGGTCGTCTGGTAGTACGAACTGTGCTGTACTCCAGGTCCTCCACACATAGGAGGGGAGGGCGAAAGCGTGTCATATCCCAGCTTGACAACACGTCAAGATCACCGCCCTCGACATCAATGCAAAGCAACTCAGGAACACCATTCAACTCAAATAGATGATCGAGGCAAATCGGCTCCACAGATATTTCCTCTACAACCGCAGCCCCTGGAGTCTTCAAGGCTCGTTTCAAAGCTTCGGGATCAAAAGTGCTGAGAGTCGAGGGCTCAAGCACATAGAAGGTCAGCGGATCCAGTCCCGCCGAAATGACGTTGGTCAGCACCTTATCGCGGGGGCGCGCAGCGGCGAACTCCTGGGCCAAAAAAGGGATCGGCTCAACACAGATACCAGCCGCACCTCTCTCATAAAAGAGATAGGAGTTGCTGTAATGAAAAGGATGATTGGCCCCAACGTCAAAGTAGCTTTGAATATCAATGCCACACTGACGCGCAACAAAATCAATAATTAAGTCTTCGCCACACTGGGAATAGCTTTCTCGTGCGTAAGGCGCAGAAGCAGTAGGAGTTGAAACTGTCTGGAGAGGATTCTGGCGATACTCAGGAATGATTGATTGCAAACGACGTCGTATTGCGCCAAGCATACAAGAACTTAGGCAAGAGCTTGATCCTTTGGAAGATCGAAAGCCGTGAAGCGCACAAGATTAGCACAATGCCATGCATAAGCCACGGCATAGGGTCGTAGTGCCTAGCCGTCGATCCAGCTGCACCCTTGATGGGGCGCACCAACTCATCAATACCGTAAGTCGCCAGGCACTCAGGCAGGAAATGAGATCTATAATTCAACAGGCTAGACATTATAAATGCAACGTCCATCCAGTCAAAGGAGAGGTTAAGCTCATTCCACTTACTGAGACTGGATCTCAGCAGGAGATCACGCCTATACATTCCATAAAAGTAGGAAGAGATCGGGACCTCCAGATATCGACATACATTCTCATAGCATGAACTACTGAACTGAACTTTCGGGAATGCGTGGGGGACCTCGGTAACCTCTGTAACATAGTTGTGGACTACGAAACCCCACCCGAGATAGTCCAGGCCCGGGAAATTGTCAAGGCATTCTAGACTTCTGGCAATCAGGCCTGGATCAAGTACATCATCATCTGCAAGCCACAGAAAGTGATCAGCCGAAGACTCAGCCACTAAGCTGAGAAAGTTATGTGTAGGGCCCAAGACCTTCTCTCGCTTTATATAGCGCATACACGGTATGCGGCTTCGCCACTCAAGATAGATATCTCGGGACTCCAGACCGTCAGAGTTATCCCCGATAAGCACCTCATCTGGTAAACACGTCTGACTTGCTATAGAGGCCAGCGCACGTCTCAACAGGATCGGCCGGTTTCGAGTGGGTATGCCAATGCAGATTGTCAAGAGTCGTTCGCCCTCACATGCCAATGATCCCACATCATATCAAAGGCATAAAATCGAGAGAGCTTAGAGTTTTGTTGTGACATAGGCGGCCAAGATCTCACGCGAGTGATGACATTCAAAGGTATCTATCGCAGAGGTGTACGAGAAGAACGACAAGGCTACGGTACTACCAGCAGCATCATTAGCCTTTCCATGAATAGTGGGGAACAACCATTTGAATATCCTGGCGTGAAACAGGAAGGGGAGGCCGCTCGGCATGCAGCATGCATTGGCAGGACACAAAAGTTACGTAGAGAGGTTAATGAGTAAGGCCAAGGCGAAGTATCAATGCTCCTGTAAGCGCTCACCACAACACTATCACTGACGCGGATAGGATCTGCTGCCAATAGGAGGGCGCAGGAGCCTGATTAAGGAAGGGCATGTAGCAGAAGAAAAATCCGGACAGAAACGAGTTTGATATTGTTCAGACAGCCTATTCTTCTCGTGAAAAGGCCAGGGATGAAGTGAGAATCAGAAAGAGTCGTAACCGAGGTCGTGCTGAAGACCAACCAAAAGAGAGGGATAGCAAACCAAAAGGCAGGCAAGCACCACAGATACCTAGTGCAGAGCTAGGGATAACGGGGACAAGAATGCGGTGCAGCAGTCGACTAGCGTGCATCTCGGTAATCGCAGATAGAAAATAGGGACACCATTGGCGAATTGTCATCACCTGAACCGGGAATGGAATACATGCATACGGGATTCGAGCCAGGATCAAGCAAACGCACTAATACACACGATGGAGAAAGATCCCAATTGCAATGAGTGTAAACCCTCAGGATCTCGGTTGGTCGAGATGTCTAAGCATGCATTAGCCCCTCGGCGCTGGGTTAGCGATTACACGCCTTGATCATGGGAGGACGTAGGACTAAGTTCTGCATCTGTCAAATAGCAGATGGTTGCGCCTGGCGGCATCCAGATATTGGCATCCGCGAGGATGGCTCTGGCATGGAGTGGATTCAAGCCAGGATAGATCCTACGAATCAAGTCAGGGCAATCCTCAGGCGCAAGGACAGCAACACCTAGGTAGTCCTGGCCTTGGAGATACTTGTTTCGATCCAGAAAACAGAGCGGTTTCTGATGAAGCCGAGAGGTGATCAATGCACCGTAAAAGCCAGCACCATAAATCGCTGTCGGTACATGTGCCTCAACGTGCTGATCAGCGTCAAGGGAACCCAGAGCCTTCGACCAGAAAGCCAGAGCATCAATGGCTTGAGTGATGTCTGAACCAATATCAGTCTGTGGACCACCACTGGACGAGGCAGAAACCACCGCCCGCTCCGCAATGACAACGTAGGCACCACGGAACAGCTCACGGGAGAGCGTATGCGCGACAAGACCAGCAAGCTCACATGTCCTCATCAGGCTCGAGGACGTGAAATGGTTGACATGATCCACCACCAGAAAGTCACCCGTGTTGCTCAGAGGATCGGGAACCGTGAAAAACACCTTGCCACCAGGAGCCAACAATTCAGCAAGACACTTCAGTGTTCCGATGGGATCGACAACATGCTCAAGCACAAAATGGGCCGTGACGAGGTCGAAGCGACCTTGCCAGTCTGCAGGAAGACGATGGGTTACCTGTTCGGTCGCGGGGACCCAACCCTGCCAGAAGCCAACGTAATCATCACTGACATCAAAGATGGAGGGACGCAGATCAGGCCTTGACTCCAGGAAGGTCCGCAGAGTTGTTCCCTTTGCGGCACCAAAATCGAGTACCCGTGCGTTCAGGGGCAGACCAATGGCCGCCAGCATCTCGGCTTGCCGCTGTGTACGAAAGACAGGCTGGCCATCACGGACCTCATAGAGTTGGTCGTGTTGATCCGATTGCAGCGAGATACGATACTGCGTATCATAGAATTCTTGGATCTTTGGCAAGTCTGGAGATTGCCCATGCCCACAGTTTCGACAGATATGGGTCTGGGTGGGAATCGCAAGATGTGTGGAGATAGAAGTAATCGCTGGCGCAGCAGCAGAGTAGTCAGGGGGCGAGAGAGTTGCGCCACAAATACGACACCGGATCATCATATTGCTTTCAGATCGCGACTTCTGCTTGATCAAGAATAGCACGGAAGTCTTGACCACCTGCAAAGGAGCCCTTCCAGCTGATCTTCACACCCAACGGATTCACAAAGTTGAAGTAACGGAATTGGATCGACCAGCGAGGATAGGCGTCGACATTCTCTCCAGACTGATGCAGTGTGAGAAAGTCCATCAGCAGCAGGTCTCCGGGCTCTGTAAGTGGAGATTGATGCTGGTACTTTGCCAGCCGCTCCGCCTCCCCGACAAGGCGAAGGGCATAGGCCCCCTGCTGAGCAGAATCCAATGCTGTTTGGACGGGAACGATGCCTTCACGATGGGATCCGACACAGACCTCTACGGGGCCAAGCGATGGTCGGATCGAGACAAGGGGTGTCCAATAGACAATGCCATCAAGGCTGCGCAACTGGGCAGGAAACTCCTGATGCCATGGAGCACGGAAGGTGGCCTCACCGGGACAATCGATGCGGATGCCATAGCCGCCAGCAGCCAGTCCGGGTATGGATCCTGAGCGAAGCTCACGAAACAAGCATGAATTCCGCATATCACTGACAAGCTGCATGAACTCCGGGATCTGCTTTACCGCGTCATACACTTCTCCCCCGTAGGCACGATCACGCCGAATCAGGGCCATGAACCCCTCAGTCATGGCGAGATCAGCAGTCTGCGTGGGGGCTTCAACCTGATACTTGATACACAAGAGTTCAATAATGGCTCTGATTCCTTCAAGGATCGGGGCGACTTGAGTTGATTGATCGTAGAAGCCCTTGAGGAGCAGAATTCCGCTATCCCGAAAAGCGTCTCTCTCCAGGTCCGTGACTAACGACATTCCAATCTCCTTAGATGCTCTCTCCAACCGACAGTGGCTGGGCGTAGATGCTGCAAGGCAATCGAGGGATCAACGGAGGAATAGAGGTCGAGATTGGCAACGTAAGGTGTAAAGAAGGCATCACCTTGATCCCACGGAACTGGATCATAAACCATATACTCCACGCCAATGGACGCAGCCTCAAAAGCCTTATGGCAAAGGTAAGCAGCGGCTCCATGAGCCGTAACGTAACGGGTTCCTCCAACCGCCTGCACCAAGCTGAGCACACGGTTCCAGGAGGTACCTTCCACACCCATGGCTGAGGACCTCATCCTCCTGGCTGGCAAAACTCCCCAACGCTCGGCGGGCATCTCAGCGCTGGCAATCAGCCGACCAACCATGGAACTGGAGACCATCGCCTCATCGAACAACTTGAGGGCCTGCTGCCGATAGGGTCGGGCCCGCAAGCTCTGTGACAACAGGGCGCGATGGGCCAGAAACAACTCCTCCCCCGGCAGCCCCAGATCCATGATCCGTGGAAACGATGCGCCACGCACCAAAGGGATTGTCATCCACTTGGTCGTCTGACCATATCTGACCTGCACTCGATTCGTAAATGAGCCCTTGGAGAACTGAGCATCATCCAGCCAGATCAGAACATCCGCCAAAGCCATCTGGGCCATGAAGCCGACCCAGGGGAAATACATCGGCTGACTGATGACAACCGTAGTCATCGTGCCTCCAGAAGAGACTCCATCATCGTGACATCATGATAATGAATACCATCAAAATAATGCTGCTTGAGATGGCCAACCATCCGATACCCAATCGAGGCGTAAAGGTGTAAGGCGATCTGATTATCCGACCTCACCTGCAGCATCAGCTTGCGAAGGCCCAAATGGACTCTCGACTCTTCCGCCAAGGCCACCATGGCGCGGCGGCCCCAGCCAGATCCTTGCCAACGGGGATGCAGGGCAATGCCCACCCAGGCGTACCGATCCAGACCATGGAGGTCAGTCAATTGCACAAAGCCCGCGGTGCTACGGCCATCCAGCTCGATCACCCGAAACCAGCCCATGGTTTCTCTTCGGCTGACCCAGGCCTGGACATCGACCGTCGCCTCAGGGTCAGGATGGGCCAGAAGTCGATGCTGCAAGGGGATGTCCGTGCGCAGCTCCCTGAGGACCTCTTCATCGGCGTGGGGGATATACCGACGCAATTGAAGGGTCATGATCGGCAGCGCAAGTAGCCACCGGGGGATGAGGAAAGGACGAGCTTTCCATTCAGGACCGGATCCGGCTCGAAGCGATCCTGCTCCTGCAGGTAGTCCCGTAAGGCCGACAGAGGTTCGTCTCCCTTGTACCAGATCTTGGAGCGCTTCTTCGGCGCCTGGTCCTCCTCCACATGGCCCACCAAGGTATCGGCAACCACCAGATAGCATCCCTTGGTCACCAACGGTCCATAGGCGCGGCACTCCTCAAGAACATGCTGGCGGCTGTGGTCACTGTCGAGAACCACCATCACGCTGGCCCCTTCAGGGATCAGACGACGGACCTGCTCAAGGGTTGGGATGTCAACCGAGCCCCCCTCGACCAGATCCACCCTGTGGGCCAATGGGTGGCTCTGAATCGCCTCGCGATTGTGCGGTCGAATGTCGATATCCACTCCGATGACCCTGCCATTGCCAAGAATCTCCAGGATTGAGGCCATGAACAGGACCGATCCACCCCTGGCGACTCCGGTCTCGATAATGATGTCGGGCTTGCTGTTCCAGATCACTTCCTGTGTGGCGAGGACATCGGCTGGCATCTGGATGATCGGGACACCCATCCACGTCCAGAGATAGGAGTAGTCGTAACGATCAAGTTCGGTGATCAGCGCAAGCGAATGGGAGAACGCCTCATGATCCTGTCCTAAAGCCAGGCAGTTTTGCTCTCTGGACTGCTCAAACTGCTGTCGGTCATCAGTCGTCATGGGGTCAGGATCGGTGATAAGGAGGACAAAGATGCAGAACAGGCGATTGGCGGATACCCCTATCCCGTCAGGTGCTGTTGCACGAGTTGATGAATACGCTCTGCGTCCTGCTGGGAAAAACCAGAGTAACTGGGCAGATTGATACTTCTCATATGAATTGTCTCGGAAAGAAAAGGCTGGGAAGAGGCCTTTCGCCCAGGAACAGACGTGGAACTTAGTGGCCAGAAAAAGACACGACCATCAATTCCATGCTCCTGAAACTGCTTCAGCAGTTGATCCCGGTCGAAGGCCACCGAATGGTCAACAACCATGGTCGGCATCCAATAACCATTGACCACGTGGGGCGGCTCCGGGTTCATCTTGACAGGGAGAGATGAAAAGAGCTTGTGGTAGCGGGAGAAAGTCTGACGCTTCTCATTGATGAGTTCATCAATTCGCTCCAGTTGCGCGCAACCTATGGCAGCCTGGATGTTGCTCATCTTGTACTTGAATCCCACCCGCTCAGGCCAGAACTGCCTGGGTTCACCTTTGGCACGGCCATGGTTGGACAAGGTGAGCACCTGTTCGTAGAGGTGACTGTCGTTGGTGACGAACATGCCACCTTCCCCGGTGGTCAGCGTCTTGGTGCCATGGAAGGAAAAAACACCGAAACGGCCCAGGCTTCCTGCCCTCCTGCCATGCCACTGGGAGCCAATCGCTTCAGCGGCATCTTCGATCACAGGGATGCCATAGCGCTCACCGATCTCCAGAAGACGATCCATTGCGCAGAGGTTGCCATACAGGTGAACCGCCACAATCGCCTTGGTTCTTGCCGTAATCCCCGCTTCCACCTGATCTGGGTCAAGGCACCAGGTATCGGGAAGAATGTCGACGAAGACCGGCTGGGCCCCCAGATGGACGATGGGCGCGGCCGTGGCCACCCAGTTGGTGTCCGCCATGATGACTTCGTCTCCAGGGCCGATCCCAAGGGCGTGCAAGCCCATGTGCAGCGCCCCCGTACAGCTGCTCGTAGCAAGGGCATGGCCGACGCCGAGGTGCTGACGAAAAGCCTCTTCAAAACGGACGATGTAGTCGTAGCAATGCTCACCCCAACCATTGCGGGCCGCATCCGTGGCGTAGGCCACCTCCAGCTCCGTGATCGACGGCCTTGTGTAGGGAATTCTGGGTAGGGAGAAGTCGTCCATGACTCAGATGGCCGAGAGGATGGGAATCGCCACCTTCACGGGTACGTCGATCCTGCCTCTGAGCTGGGCCTTCACTTCGCCCGCCAGGTTCCATGGAAGCACAAGGAGCTCATCAGGCTGCCGCTCCAGAAGATCATTAACATTAATGATGGGAATGTGGCTTCCTGGCAGCCATTTTCCAATCTTGCTCGGGGCTAGATCGGCCACCGCTTCCAGAAGGTCGCTGCGGATCCCGGCGAAATTCAGCAGGGTATTTCCCTTGGCCGCGGCACCATAGGCAAGCACCCGCTTGCCGGACCGGCGGGCAGCCAGCAGATACTCCATCAGCGCAAACTTGGCTTCCAAGGCGCGCTTCTGGCAGCGGTCGTAAGCGTCCAAGGACGTGAGCCCGGCTGTGGACTCCTCCGCAAGGACCCCCTCCACAGCCTGCCGTTCCTGCGGGGTCTGGGCAGCAGCCGCAGGATCTCCGCTACGGGCAAGCCATACCCTCAGGCTGCCGCCATGGGTGGTGATCTGCTCGGCGTCGAGCACCATCAGCCCGGCATCCTCCGCCATTCGCTGCAGAGTCGTGAGGCTCAGGTAACTGTAATGCTCGTGATAAATCGTGTCGAACTGGTTGCCGTCAAGCAATCGCAACAAGTGGGGAAACTCCACAGAGGCCACACCAGAGGGCTTGAGGACACGGCAGATGGCCGCGAGAAAATCATTGATATCTGGGACATGCGCGAGGACGTTGTTGGCGACCAACAGATCGGCCCGGAAACCCTGGGAAACCAGCTCGGCAGCAAAATCACCACCGAAGAATCGTTCGTGCGTGTCGATGCCCTTGCTCCTCGCGGCCTCCGCCGTGGCATGGGTAGGCTCGATACCGAGGCAGGGAATCCCTTGCGCCTTCACATACTGGAGCAGATAGCCGTCGTTGCTGGCCACCTCCACCACCAGACTGCTGGACCCCAGTGAAAGACGATCGACGGCCGCGTTGACGAACCGTTCCGCATGCTGACACCAGGTGATGGACGTGCTGGAAAAGTAGGCGTAATCTGCTGTGAACAATGCGTCAGCTGGTGCATGCATGGGCAGCTGCACGAGCCAGCAGTTCGAGCACACATACACCCTCAGGGGAAAAGTGACTTCCGGCAGACTCAGCTTGGCCTCGCACAGATAGGCATTGCTGGGCGGCTGATGGCCGAGGTCAATGACTTCATGCTCCAGTGGAGTCCCGCAATGTCGGCAGTGGTGGGTCACGGCAGGCTCTCCAGCAGGGGCAGCGACCGGTCACGCTCACTCAAGTCCCTGGGCTGCATCGGCCAGTCGATGCCGAGCTGGGGATCGTCCCATCGCACACCGGTCTCCTCCGAAGGGCGATAGGGAGCCCCGTGAAGGTAAAGCAAGGTGCTGTCAGGCTCCAGCACCTGAAACCCATGGGCACAGCCCGTAGGGATCAGCAGTGAGTTCCCGGCTTCGGCGCTGAGGTCCACCGCCACCCAGTGGCCACGCGTCGCGGAGCCCGGCCGCAGGTCAACGGCCACGTCCCAGACACGCCCCACCACGCAGGTGACCAATCGGACCTCCGGAGGCGCCCCCCGTTGGAGATGCAGGCCTCGCAGCGTTCCGGGGCTTGGGTTGTGGCTGAGATTCACCTGCTCGATCGGCCGATCCCCTCCCCAGAGCTGGCTCCAGTCCTCTCGCCGGAAGACATTCAGGAAGCGGCCACGGTGATCGCCATGCGGCCGGCGGCTGATCTCCACCACACCCTCAAGGGCCGTGGCGCGGTGGCTGGTCTCAGCCATCTCAGGCGAGAGCAGGCCGACGCAGCACGGTGAAGGCGTCGAGATCCTCCAGACCCCAGCCATCGGCAATGCCACTGAGGCGCTGAAACGCCACGTCCAGACCGGCCTCCTCTGCAAACCCACGCATCCGCTCGGCGGTCATGTCGCTGCGGTTGCCGGGATTGTGGGCCCAGTCGCTGTTAGGAGCCACCATCCCGTAGTTGGAGTGGTGCAGGAACGCACTGCCACCGGGTCGCAGGACGCGCGCAATCTCATGGACATAGGCCCGCACCACGGACGAATCGAAATGAACCATGGAATCAAAGGTATAGACAAGAGAATGGGAACTCGAATCGACCATTGAAAGCGAATCACCATCGGTAACGAAGTAGCGGAATTTGCAGCCGTCACGCTGCTCACCGAACCGCTCCCTGCAGGCCTCGATGCAATTGGGATTCACATCAATGAGCGTGATCGATCCAGCCAGCCTACGTAAATGCTCTGTATTGCGGCCATGGCCCGGAGCAAGCTCAAGAACGTCAGTGAAGTCAAGATCCTTGATGATGGGCCAGATCACCCCCTCCCACTGCTTCTGGATGTAAGGCTCAGCGTCCCGGTAATAGTTGCCTTCTGCATGGGCGTCACGACACTGGGCAATGGTTTTGAGACGAATCATCTCCAGTGCCACATCGCCGCAGACGGAAGCCGGATCCTCCTGATCCAGCCGCCCGGAAGCCTGCAGAAGATCAGCAGCCATTCGATTCTGAAGCTCCTCCTGGAAACAAAGAATCACGCCGCTGCGGTTGAGATCATGGGAAAGAACCTGTTCTCGCAGGCTGTCGGAAAAGTCAGCCTTGACAATCCCGATGAGATCAAGCCAGGGCACCAAGCGGCCTGGACTTTTCTGGACCCGCTCGATGGCCTGTCTCCTGGAGGACGGAGGACGACTGGCCGACGCTGCGGCGATACGACCCAACTTCCTCCGGATCCTGGCAGCCAGCGAACGCATCGAAATCCGATCCACGTCAGAACTCCATTCTCCCATGACATCTGCCCGGGTGCCAGACAGGAGCCATCAACTCATGCTCCAGTTCAGCTGAGGCCTGACAGCCCCTGGCACGAGATTGACAGCGCCATGCCGAGACTCATCGTGCAAGTCTTCGATCACCTGAAAGCAGAACTTATCTTGAACGTGGAAATGGATACAGAGAGGCATAGCCGTTGTCGCCGCAAAATTCACTGAATATGTACCTTCATTGAGAAATCGCTCTGGCAGCCAGACAGTCACCCGGTGTCTTCCAGGGGCTTGAGGCGACGGCTGGCGAGGACTCGTTACGAACGCACATTGCCCCCCGATAAAGAAGTGAATGTTGGGAATGACAGGTGCGGTCGATGGCTCAAGAAGTTCGTACGTCATTTCCAGACCAAACTCGCGATCGATATAGACAAAGCTGAGTTCGTTCCCG
Organism: Cyanobium sp. Candia 9D4; assembly: GCF_024346155.1. NCBI lineage: Bacteria > Bacillati > Cyanobacteriota > Cyanophyceae > Synechococcales > Prochlorococcaceae > Cyanobium > Cyanobium sp. Candia 9D4. The sequence goes on from NZ_JAGQCK010000002.1 coordinate 87,412, forward strand.
GTCCGGTCCACCAGCCTGGCGCCAAGCATGCGACAACAAGCGTCTCCAAGTGGATCAGCCGTGAGGTCCAGTACAGAACTTGCCGTCTCCTCGCTGCTGGCGAAATAGGAGGCCGTCACGGACTCCGTGGGGCCAATCTGGGTGACCCTGCCATTCTCCAGCAACATGCACGAATCGCAGAGACTGTTGACCGTGCTGAGGCTGTGGCTGACAAAGAGAACCGTTCGCCCCTGCCCGGTGACATCCTTCATCTTGCCGAGGCACTTCTTTTGAAACTGAAGATCACCCACGGCCAGCACTTCATCGATGATCAGAATGTCCGGCTCCAGGTGGGCGGCGACGGCAAAGGCCAGACGCACATACATGCCACTGGAATAGCGCTTTACCGGGGTATCAATGAAGCGATGCACCTCGGCGAAATCAACGATCTCATCGAAGACCCGGTCAATTTGCCGTCGCCGCATGCCCAGCAGCGTGCCGTTGAGGTAGATATTCTCCCGGCCGCTCAGCTCGGGGTGAAAGCCGGTGCCCACCTCCAGCAGGGAGCCCACCCGGCCGCGGATCTCGGCCATGCCGGTGGTGGGCTCGGTGATCCGTGACAGGATCTTCAGCAGGGTGCTCTTGCCCGCCCCGTTCCTGCCGATCACCCCGAACACCTTGCCGCGGGGGACCTCGAAATCCACATCCCGCAGGGCCCAGAAGATCTCACTGCTCATCCGCTGGCGTGGCCCCTTGGCTTGCCAAGGCCAGCGGCCCCGCGAGCCGCCCTTGGCGGCCTCGGAAGGTTCCACCGCGCCCAGATGATCAATCCTGTACGACTTACCCAGGGAGCGGACCGTGACGGCGATATCTGAAGTCGAAGTCATACGATATCGGCAAAGCCCCTTTCGATCTTCTGGAACACGGCCATGCCGATCACCAGAGAAGCGACAAGGCCGGACACCATGCTCGCCATCATGGTGACGGTGATCGGCACCCCACCCAGCACCGACCAGCGGAATCCTTCAATCAGTCCGACCGTTGGATTGAGGGAATACAGAAACTGCCATCGCTCAGGAATCAGCGAAGAGGAATAGACGATCGGCGTCAGATAGTTCCAGGCCTGCAGAGCGAATGGCACCGCATAGCCGAAGTCACGGTGATAGACATTCAGCGAGGCCACGATCAACGTCAGACCCAGGCCCATCAGGAAGGCCGCCAGCAGGAAGAAAGGGGCGGCCAGCAGATGCCAGCCCAGACCCACGCCGAAGAGGGCCAGCAGCACCACCAGGACCCCAAGGCTGACCAGACCATCGACGACCACCGACCCCATCGAGGCCAGGGGAATGATCAGGCGAGGGAAATAGATCTTCGACAGCAGGCCGGAATTGGCCACCAGACTGGTTCCAGCCCTGCCGATCGAGTTGCTGAACAGCCCCCAGGGAATCAGGCCCGTGAACACCATCAGCAGATAGGGCTGGCCATTGCTGGGCAGTCGGGCGAAGTTGCCGAACAGCACGGCAAAGATCACGGCCGGCACCAGCGGCTGCAGGATCACCCAGACCGCTCCGAGGCTCGTCTGCTTGTAGCGCAGCTTGATATCGCGAAGAGCCAGGAAATACAGGAGATCGCGATATTCGACGATCTCCTTCCATTCGAAGAATGAAAAGCGGCGCCTGGGCTGAATGCGAGTGACGCTCATATGGCGGGACTGGGTGATCAGGGGAGGCTGTCACGCCGTCACCCTGTCGACCTCAGACCACCAGCAGGCTCATGCCCCAGTTGACCAGCACCAGGGCCACCCAGGCGGCACCGCCGATCAGGATCAGGCGGTTGGAGCGGCCGCTGTCCTCGGTGCTCGCGTAGAGCACCGGCACCGCCACGATCAGGGCGAAGGACATCACCACCAGGGCCAGAACGGTGAGGGTGTTGAGGATCTGCATGGGGCAGGAAGGCTCGGGGCCGGATCAGGCAGCGTGGGCGATCCTGCCATGCAGCGCGGGGCCCTGCCCGCCGCCGGAGCCATCCTTCACACGTTGTCGGGCGCGAACAGATCCCCGGCGGCCGCCAGGGCCCCCAGACCGGGGGCGGCGGCGTCCTTGGGGGCCAGCAGGGGCTGGTGGGGCGCCGGCAGCTCTCCCAGGGGCCAGTCGATGCCGATGGCCGGGTCGTTCCAGGCCAGGGAGCGCTCGCACTCCCGGCTCCAGTAGCCGGCGGTCTTGTACTGCACCTCCGCCACTGCGCTCAGGGTCAGGAAGCCGTGCGCAAAGCCCACCGGCACCCAGAGCTGGTGCTGGTTGTCGGCGCTGAGCCGCTCGCCCACCCACTGGCCCAGGGTCGGGGAGTCCCGGCGCAGGTCGACGGCCACATCGAACACCTCCCCGACGGTGCAGCGCACGAGCTTGCCCTGGGGGTGCGGCGCCCGCTGGAAATGCAGGCCCCGCAGCACCCCCTGCACGGAGCGTGAATGGTTGTCCTGCACGAACTCGGGGGCGTCCGCGTCCTCCTTGCCGAGGGCCTCGGCGAAGCGGCGCCGGTTCCAGCTCTCGCTGAACCAGCCCCGCTCATCGGCGTAGACCGCCGGGGTGAGCAGCAGGGGGCCGTCGATGGCCAGGAACTGAACGTTCATCGTTGGGGCTCCAGGGCCTGGTGGTCGCTGGCGGCCTCCTGCAGCAGGCGCAGCAGGTAGTCGCCGTAGCCGGATTTCTTCAGGGGCAGGGCCAGCCGCTCCAGCTGGCCGTGGTCGATCCAGCCCAGGCGCCAGGCCACCTCCTCCGGGCAGCCCACCTTGAGGCCCTGGCGCTTCTCGAGGGTGCGGATGTAGCTGGCGGCCTCGTGCAGGGAGTCGGGGGTGCCGGTGTCCAGCCAGGCCATGCCGCGGCCCATCAGCTCCACCCGCAGCAGGCCTTCATCGAGGTAGAGCTGGTTGAGGTCGGTGATCTCCAGCTCGCCCCGCGGCGAGGGACGCACCCGGCGGGCCCGCTCCACCACGGTGTGGTCGTAGAAGTACAGGCCCGTGACCGCATAGCGGCTGCGCGGCTGGGGCGGCTTCTCCTCGATGCTCAGCACCCGGCCATCGCCGCTGAACTCCACCACCCCGTAGCGCTCCGGATCGCTCACCGGGTAGGCGAACACCGTGGCCCCGGGCCGCTCGCCGTTGGCCCCCTGCAGCTGGGGGATCAGGTCGTGGCCGTGGAACAGGTTGTCCCCGAGCACCAGAGCCGCCGGTGCGCCGTCGAGGAACTCGGCGCCGATCAGGAACGCCTGGGCCAGCCCATCAGGGCTCGGCTGCACCGCATAGCGGATCTCCATGCCCCAGCCGGATCCGTCCCCCAGCAACCGCTCGAAGGCCGGCTGGTCGGTGGGGGTGGTGATCACCAGCACCTCGCGGATGCCCGCCAGCATCAGGGTGCTGAGCGGGTAGTAGATCATCGGCTTGTCGTACACCGGCACCAGCTGCTTGCTGACGGCGGTGGTGAGGGGGGCCAGGCGCGTGCCGCTGCCCCCCGCCAGGATCAGTCCCTTGCGGTTCATGGCGTCGGCTGCGGCAGCGCAGCCATCAGGCTGCCCATCTCCAGGGCCTGGAGGCCGTAGCTCCAGCCCAGGTTGCTCTTGATGCCGGCCCGCTCCAGCGCCTGCTGCAGGGTGTCGGTGGTGAGCACCCCGAAGATCACCGGCACACCGGTGTCGCGGGCCACGGCGGCCACGCCTTTGCTCACCTCGGCCACCACCACATCGAAGTGGGGGGTGTCGCCCCGGATCACGGCCCCCAGCGTGATGACCACCTGGTAGCGGCCGCTGGCGGCGAGCCGCTGGGCCACCAGGGGGATCTCGAAGCTGCCCGGCACCCAGGCCACGTCGAGCTGGGTGCTCTCGGGGCTGACGTCGATGCCGTGGCGGGAGAGGGAATCCAGGCAGCCGCTGAGCAGCTTGCCGGTCACCAGATCGTTGAAGCGGGCGATCACCAGACCGATCCGCAGACCGGCGACATCGGTGAAGCGACCTTCGAAAACCGTCAAGGGGTCAGACCACGAACAAGCTCATGCTCCAGTTGAGCAGCACCAGGGCCGACCCGGCCAGCCCCCCGGCCCGGTCCCCCTACGATCGGGACGCTCCTGACGGCGCACCCATGGCCAGGGAAGTCCAGCAGCAGCTCTCGCTCGCGGACGATCCGGCCCTGCAGGGGGACCTGTTCGGGGGCGCACCCGAGCCGGTGGCCTCTCCCTTGCCGGCGTCGGTGTCGGCGTCAGATGCCGACGAGGGCGCCCCGGACGACCAGGCCCTGCTGGCCGATGCCAGCGCCCGGCCCCGCCCCCGCCGCCAGCGGCCTGCGTCGGCCCCGGCCGCCTCCGCCCCCGAGTCCGACGGCGAGCAGGCCGGTGACCCGAGCGGTGGCGACCACAACGGCGCACCGGCGGCGCCCGGCGACGCCGGCCCGGAGCCCGATGGCGACCTGCCCCGCTGGCACCACCATTCCCTGGTGGACCCGGCGGCGCTCACCCCGGTGCTGCGCCACTACGTGGAGCTGAAGGCGGCCCATCCGGACCGGGTGCTGCTCTACCGGCTCGGCGACTTCTACGAATTCTTCTTCGAGGACGCGATCCTGCTCTCGCGTCTGCTGGAGCTCACCCTCACCGGCAAGGACGCCGGCAAGGCCCTGGGCCGGGTGCCGATGGCGGGCATCCCCCACCACGCCGCCGAGCGCTACTGCGCCGACCTGGTGCGCCGCGGCCTCAGCGTGGCCCTCTGCGACCAGCTGGAGGCGACCCCCGCCAAGGGGGCCCTGCTGCGCCGTGGCATCACCCGGGTGCTGACCCCCGGCACGGTGCTGGAGGAGGGCATGCTGGCGGCCCGCCGCAACAACTGGCTCTGCGCCGTGGTCCTCGACGGCGACGGCAGCCACGCCGGCCGCTGGGGCCTGGCGGTCGCCGACGTCAGCACCGGCGAGTTCCGGGTGACCGAGCGCACGGGCAGCGGCAGCCTGCACCAGGAGCTGCTGCAGCTGGAGCCCGCCGAGGTGGTGTGGCCCGGCCCGGAGGAGGCGCCGCCCTGGTGTCCCGAGGGGCTGAGGCTCACCGCCCTGGCCCGCACCCCCTTCGACGCCACCGAAGCCGCCGCCCTGCTGCGCCGCCGCTTCCGCCTGGCCAGCCTCGATGGCCTGGGGCTGGGGGAGGCACCCCTGGCGCTGCGGGCCGCCGGGGGCCTGCTGGCCTACCTGGACACGACTCAGCCGGCGCCCGAACCCGCCCCGGCGACAGCGACGGAGGCCGCCGCGGCCATCCCGCTGGAGATGCCCCGGCTCTGGCATGCCGGCGACCAGCTGGTGCTCGACGCCCAGACCCGCCGCAACCTGGAGCTCACCCGCACCCAGCTGGGCGGCGCCCTGCAGGGCTCCCTGCTCTGGGCCCTCGACCGCACCGCCACCGCCATGGGCGGCCGCTGCCTGCGCCGCTGGATCGAGGCCCCCCTGGTGGACCGCGCCGCGATCCTGGAGCGGCAGGAGGCGGTGAGCGAGCTGGTGGCGCAGCGGCCCCTGCGGCTGGGGCTGCGCCGGTTGCTGCGGCCCATGGGGGATCTGGAGCGGCTGGCGGGGCGGGCCGGCGCCGGCAGCGCCTCCGCCCGCGACCTGGTGTCCCTGGCCGATGGCCTCGAGCGGCTGCCCCGCCTGGCGGCCCTGGTGGCGTCCTGCCGCAGCGGTCCCCTGGCGGCCCTCAAGGGTCCCTGGCCCGAACTGGCCGCCCTGGCCGAGGAGGTGCGCCACCACCTCATCGACACGCCGCCCCTGTCGCTGAGCGAGGGGGGGCTGCTCCACGACGGGGTCGATCCGGTGCTCGACGGCCTGCGCAACCAGCTCGACGACCAGGAGGCCTGGCTCTCCCGGCAGGAGGCGATCGAGCGGCGGGCCAGCGGCAACCCCAACCTGCGCCTCCAGTACCACCGCACCTTCGGCTACTTCCTGGCGGTGAGCCGCGCCCGGGCCGCCGCCGTTCCGGACCACTGGATCCGCCGCCAGACCCTGGCCAACGAGGAACGCTTCGTCACCCCGGAGCTCAAGGGCCGCGAAGGCCGGATCCTGCAGCTGCGAGCCCGGGCCTGCCAGCGGGAGTACGAGCTGTTCTGCGAGCTGCGCCGCCGGGTGGGGGAGGCGGCGGGCCCCGTGCGGGCGGCCGCCCGGCGGGTGGCGGAACTCGATGCCCTGGCCTCCCTGGCGGAGGTGGCGGCCACCGGCGGCTACTGCCGGCCCGAGCTCAGCGAGGGGCGCGAGCTGGTGATCGAGGCGGGTCGCCATCCGGTGGTGGAACAGCTGCTGGTCGACGCCTCCTTCACCGCCAACGACCTGCACCTGGCGGCCCCCGGCCCCGACGGCGCCCCGGCGCCGGACCTGATCGTCCTCACCGGCCCCAATGCCAGCGGCAAGAGCTGCTATCTGCGCCAGAGCGGCCTGCTGCAGCTGATGGCCCAGATCGGCAGCTGGATCCCGGCCCGCTCCGCCCGACTGGGCATCGCCGACCGCATCTTCACCCGGGTGGGGGCGGTGGACGACCTAGCCAGCGGCCAGTCCACCTTCATGGTGGAGATGGCCGAGACCGCCAACATCCTTCACCACGCCAGCCCCCGGTCCCTGGTGCTGCTCGATGAGATCGGCCGGGGCACGGCCACCTTCGACGGCCTCTCGATCGCCTGGGCCGTGGCCGAGCACTTGGCCGAGGGCATCGGCGCCCGCACGATCTTCGCCACCCACTACCACGAGCTCAACGAGCTCGCCGAGCTGCTGCCCAACGTGGGCAACGCCCAGGTGCTGGTGGAGGAGACCGGCAACGACCTGGTGTTCCTGCACCGGGTCTGCCGGGGGGGCGCCAGCCGCAGCTACGGCATCGAGGCCGCCCGGCTGGCGGGGGTTCCCGCCTCGGTGGTGCTGCGGGCCCGCCAGGTGCTGGGCCGCATCGAGGCCAACAGCCATGTGGCGGTGGGGCTTCAGGGCGGCGGATCCAGAGCGGCCTGATCCAGCCAGGCCCGCCGCAGCAGGGCGTTGGCGGCGGCACCCACCAGGCCGGCGCCGCCCTTGCTGCCCTCCAGGCGGATCTGGGGGAGGGTGCTGGCGGCGAGATGGCGCTTGCTCTCGGCCACCCCCACGAACCCCACCGGCATGCCGATCACCAGGGCCGGCGCGGCGACCGTTCCGGCCTCCACCAGCTCCAGCAGCCGCTCCAGGGCCGTGGGGGCGCTGCCCACCAGCACCACCGCTCCGGGGTGCTCCACCAGCGCCCGCTCCATGCCCGCCGCCGCCCGGGTGCCGCCAAATGGTGCCACCGACGGCGCCCAGGCCAGCACCGACAGCACCGGATTGGCGAAGGTGCGCCGGGCCATGGGGGCCACGGCCGCCGCGGCCATGGCCGTGTCGGTGAGGATCGGCACACCGGCCGCCAGGGCCTGGAGGCCGGCAGCGCAGGCCCCCGGACCCATACGCAGATCCGGCGCCAGGGCCAGGTCGCCGCTGCTGTGCACCAGGCGTTCGAGAACCTCCTGCTCCACCCCCTCCAGGCCGGTGGGCCCCAGCCAGCCGCGGATACGGCGCACGCTCTCCCGGAAGATCGGATGGTCGAGGGAGGCCGCGGAGCCGGAAGAATCGAAGCTGTCCATCGCCTGCGGCGCCCCGGGGTGCAGAACCTCCCCCGGCGCCCGGCGCGGCCTGCAGCCCGGAAGGGGAGACGGCGAGGCTACGGGAGGCGCCGGTCGGGGCGGGGCGCCGCAGGGGCGAGACCTCAGCCATGCCGATGGGCTTGGCCCTTGCCGGGGCCGGGAGAGGGGCCCAGGGACCGGAACAGAGCCAGGCGAAGGGGCAAGGACAGGGGCAGTCGTTCTCCACCGAATCCGAGACCTGTACATTGTGTACAGATTCCGATATCGGCCCCGCGACCCATGCACACCCTCGGCGTGCTCGAGGCCAGGAAGCGTTTCCCCGAACTGCTCGATCGGGCCCGCGACGGCGAGGAGACCCTGATCGCACGCCATGGCCACGCGGTGGCTGCCCTGGTCCCCCTGTGGCGACGCCACCGTGCCCAGCGCCAGGCCCTGCTCGCCCTCCAGGGCAGCGGCCGCGACTGCTGGCCGGACCACCGGCCGCCCCCCGCCGGCAGCGGCGGGCCCATCGAGCCCTTGGACGGCGGCGCCACCCTGGTCCTCGGGTCGGCCGTGGCCGTCGACGCCACGGTGCTGATTCCCTGGCTGCGCGGCGACGCCTCAAGCCGCCGGCACGAGCCCCTGATCGCCGCGATCGCCGCTGGCCACTGGCGCGGGGTCCTGAGCATGGCCACCCTGAGGACGCTGGTGGAGGGGCCCCTGCTCCAGGGGGACGAAGCCCTGGCGGCCCGCTACGAAGCCGTGTTCAGTGATCCTGCGGCCTGGACCCTGGTGAGCCTCACCCCCCAGGTGGCCCTGGCGGCGGCGCGCCTGCAGCGGCCCGGCAGCGGGCCGGCCCTGGGGCCCGGTGGCGCCCTGGAGCTGGCCTCGGCCCTGCATGGCGGCGCCACGGCGATGATCAGCCGGGACCCCCGCCTGCTCGCCTCCCTGCCGGCCCCGACGCGGCCGCCTCTTCCCTGATGCCCATTCACCTCTACTGGGGCGACGACGAGGCCGCCCGGCAGCGGGCCCTGGCGGCGCAGATCGAGGCCCTGGTGGATCCCACCTGGGCCGCGATCAACCTCAGCCGCCTGGACGGGGCCGATGCCGGCCAGGCGGCCCGGGCCCTCGAGGAGGCCCGCACCCCCCCCTTCGGCGCCGGGGCCCGGGTGGTGGTGCTGCAGCGCAGTCCCTTCTGCCAGGCCTGCCCGGCGGAGCTGGCCGCCCAGCTGGAGGCCGCCGTCGAGCTGATCCCCCCCGACGGCCACCTGTTCCTGGTCAGTGAAGGCAAACCGGACGCCCGGCTGCGCACCACCAAGCGTCTGCGGACCCTGGCCGAAGAGCAATCCTTCACCCTGCCGCCGATCTGGGATGGAGCCGGGCAGATCGAGCGGGTGCAGAGCGCCGCCCGGGACCGGGGCCTGACCCTGGCACCGGCGGCGGCCGAGGCCCTGGCCGAGGCGATCGGAAGCGACGGGATGCGACTGGCCAGCGAGCTGGAGAAGCTGGCCCTTCATGCCGGCGGTGGCGGCGGTGGTGGCAGTGGCGGCGGTGGTGGTGGCCCGATCACGGCCGAGGCGGTGGCCGCCCTGATCGGCGGCCAGGTGACCAGCAGCCTGGCCGTGGGCGATGCCCTGCTGGCCCAGCACCCCGCCGAGGCCATCGCCCTGGTGGAGGCCCTGCTGGAGGTGGGCGAGCCCGCCCTGCGCATCGTGGCGGCCCTGGCCAGTCAGATCCGGGGCTGGCTGTGGGTGTGCCTGCTGGAGCGCAGCGGCGAGCAGGACGTGGCCGTGATCGCCAAGGCCGCAGGGATCGGCAATCCCAAGCGGATCTACGTGATGCGCAAGCAGATCCGCGGCCGCAGCCCCGACCAGCTGCTGGCCCTGCTGCGCCGCCTGCTCGATGTGGAGGCGGCCCTCAAGCGCGGTGCCGACCCCGGTGACGCCTTCCGGGACGGGTTCCTGCTGGCCGCCCTGGCGCAGCCCGGGAGCGGCCCGCGTCGATAATCGGGCCCGACGCGCCAGCGACGAGCCCATGGCCCTGCTGATTCAGAAGTTCGGGGGGACCTCGGTGGCGGACACCGAGCGCATCCGGGCGGTGGCCCGCCGCATCGCCGCGAGCCGTGAGGAGGGCCACGAGCTGGTGATCGTCGTGTCGGCCATGGGCCACACCACCGACCAGCTGACCGGCATGGCCACCAGCCTCTGCAGCGATCCGCCCCGCCGCGAGATGGACATGCTGCTGGCCACGGGCGAGCAGGTGTCGATCGCCCTGCTGTCGATGGCCCTCCATGCCGAAGGCGTGCCCGCCGTCTCGATGACCGGCACCCAGGCCGGGATCATCACCGAATCGGCCCATGGCCGGGCCCGGATCCTGGAGGTGCGCACCGAGCGACTGCGCCGCCTGCTGGAGGACGGCCACGTGGTGGTGGTGGCCGGCTTCCAGGGCACCAGCAGCGGCCATGCCGGCACCCCGGAGATCACCACCCTGGGCCGGGGCGGCTCTGACACCTCCGCGGTGGCGCTGGCGGCCGCCCTCGGCGCCGACGGCTGCGAGATCTACACCGACGTGCCCGGGGTGCTCACCACCGACCCCCGCAAGGTGAGCGACGCCCAGCTGATGGAGAGCGTCAGCTGTGACGAGATGCTGGAGCTGGCGAGCCTCGGGGCCGCGGTGCTCCACCCCCGGGCCGTGGAGATCGCCCGCAACTACGGGGTGCCACTGACGGTGCGCTCCAGCTGGAGCCAGGCCCCCGGCACCCGGCTCACCAGCGGTCCGGCCCGCCCGATCGGCAGTGAGGGGCTGGAGCTGGGCCGGCCCGTGGACGGGGCGGAGCTCGAGGCCGACCAGGCGGTGCTGGCCCTCTCCCACGTGCCCGACCGGCCGGGGGTGGCCGCCACCCTGTTCGAGGCCCTCGGCGCCGCCGGCCTCAACGTCGACCTGATCGTCCAGGCGATCCACGAGGGCGCCAGCAACGACATCGCCTTCACCCTGGCGGCGACGGAAATGGAGCGTGCCCGCCAGGTGTGCCAGGAGGTGCTGGCGGCGATGGGGGCCGATGGGGCCCAGCTCTCGGCCGAGGCGGGCATGGCCAAGCTCAGCATCGCCGGGGCCGGCATCCTCGGTCGCCCAGGGGTGGCGGCCCGGCTGTTCGACACCATGGCCCGCCTCGGCATCAACCTGCGCCTGATCGCCACCAGCGAGGTGAAGGTGAGCTGCGTGGTGGATGGCCAGCTGGGGGCCCGGGCCCTGCGGGCCGCCGGCGAGGCCTTCGAGCTCTCCGACCAGCAGCTGCGCCACGATCCGCCCCCCTGCCACCTCGGGGACCCGGCGGTGCGGGGGGTGGCCCTCGACCGCGACCAGGTGCAGGTGTCGGTGCGGCGGGTGCCCGACCGGCCGGGGGTCGCCGCGGCCATCTGCCGGGCCCTGGCCGATGCGGGCATCAGCCTCGACGCCATCGTGCAGTCGGAGCGCACCCACGGCGGCCCCGAGGACCGGCGGCGCGACATGAGCTTCACCCTGCGGCGCGACGACCGGCCGGCGGCGGAGCGGGCCCTGGCCCCGATCCTGCGCCAGTGGGACGGCGCCGGCTTCGAGGAGGGCCCCGCCATCGCCAGGGTCAGCGCCGTGGGGGCCGGGATGGCCTGCACCGCCGGCACGGCGGCGCGGATGTTCCGTTCCCTGGCCGACGCGGGCATCAACATCTCCCTGATCGCCACCAGCGAGATCCGCACCAGCTGCGTGGTGGCGGAGGCCGATGGCGTGCGCGCCCTGCAGGCAGTGCACCAGGCCTTCGGCCTCGGCGGCGCCGAGCGGCACGCGGCCGAGGGGACGGAAGCGCCAGCCTGACCGCGGCTTCCTAGTCTTGGGGCCCCGCCAGGAACGGGACATGTTGGTTCGGTTCTGGGGAACCCGCGGTTCGATCGCCAAGCCCGGCCCGGACACCTTCCGCTTCGGTGGCAACACCTCCTGCGTGGAGGTCCGCTCCGATGCCGGCACCCTGCTGGTGATCGACTGCGGCACCGGTGCCCACGGCCTGGGCCAGGCCCTGATGCAGGAGCGTCCCGACGGCATGGAGGGGTCGCTGCTGATCAGCCACACCCACTGGGACCACATCCAGGGCTTTCCCTTCTTCGCCCCCTTCTTCGCCCCTGGCCACACCTGGGATGTCTTCGGGCCGAGCGGCCTCTCGGGAAGCCTGCGCAGCGTGCTCTCCGGCCAGATGCAGCACGCCTACTTCCCCGTCACCCTCGAGCAGTTCGCCGCCACGATCCGCTACCACGACCTGCACGAGGGCACGTTCCGGATCGGGGATGTGACGATCACGACCCATCTGCTCAACCATCCCGCCCTCACCCTGGCCTACCGGCTGCAGGCGGACGGGGCCACGGTCATCTACTGCTGCGACCACGAACCCCACGACCCCGCCCTGGCCAGCGGCCTCGGTCCGCTCTCCGGCCAGGACCTGCACTACGCCGCGTTCATCGAGGGGGCCGACCTGGTGATCCACGACGCCCAGTACACCGCCCTGGAGTTCCCGGCCAAGCTCGGCTGGGGCCACAGCTCGGTGGAGTACGCCGTGCGCCTCTGCGAGGAGGCCGGGGTGGCCCGGCTGGCGCTCACCCACCACGACCCCCTGCGCAACGACGCGACCATCGACCTGATCCTGGCCGGTGTGCGCGCCGATCTGGCCGCGCGGGGCAGCCCCCTGGAGGTGCTGGCGGCTGCGGAGGGCCTGCTGCTGCACACCACTGCCCGCACCCCGGAGGCCGGCAACGGCGCCCCGCCGGCCGAAGCGGGGAACGACCCCGCCACCGGGGCCCTCAGCGACGATCCCGGCGGGCCTCCGGCCCTGGTCTGGGTGACGGACCGGGATCTGGAGGCGGCCCTCATCACCGCCCTGCGCCTGGAGGGCCTGCCCTTCCATGTCTGCGGCGGCGAAGCCGATCTGCGGCAGCGTCTCGAGCGCGAAGGAGCCTCCCTGCTGCTGCTGGAGCAGGCGCTCCCCGTCCGCGATGGCCCCGCCCTGGTCCGCAGGCTGCGGGAGACCCCGGCCACGGCGGCAGCCGAGATCCCCGTGGTGATGCTGGCGGCCGTGGAGGAGCAGGCCCGCCACGACGACCCCCTGGTCAGCGAGTGGCTGGTGCTGCCGGTCTCCGAGAGCTACCTGCGGGCCCGGCTCCGGGCCTGGAGCCTGCGCACCCCCTGCCGCTGGGAGCGGGCCCGCCCCCCCCAGGACGAGGACGGGCGCCTGCGGCGGCTGGCGGAGCTGGGCCTGCTGGACACGGAGCGGGAGGAACGCTTTGACCGGCTGACCCGGATCGCTGCCGCCGCCTTCGATGTGCCGATCGCCCTGATCAGCCTGATCGATGCCGAGCGGCAGTGGTTCAAGTCCAGCCATGGCCTGGCCACCTGCCAGACCTCCCGCGACCTGGCCTTCTGTGCCCATGCCATCAGCCAGCGGTCGGACCTGCTGGTGGCGGACACCTGGCTCGACGAGCGCTTCGCAGAGAATCCCCTGGTGCTGGGGGAGCCCCGGATCCGCTTCTATGCGGGCTCGCCCCTGATCCTCGACGACGGCACCTGTCTGGGCACACTGTGTCTGATCGACACCCGCCCGCGTCAGCTCAGCGGCGCCGAACTCTCCCTGCTCCACGACCTGCGCGACCTGGTGCTTCTGGAGCTGTCCCCCCAGCCATGGCCCGTCGCCCTCCACCATTCCTGAACTGGCTGGCCGGTATTCTCCTGCTGCCGGTCCTGGGCAGCTGCCAGGGCGCGGCCGTCTCCGCCCCGGTGCGCAGCGTGCCGGTGGTGGGTGGCCTCGAGCACCCCTGGGCCGTGGCCTGGCTGCCGGGGGGCGACCTGCTGATCACGGAGCGGCCAGGCCGGCTGCGCCTGGTGCGGGGCGGCGTGCTGCAGGCCGAGCCGATCCGCGGCGTGCCGGAAGTGCTGGCCGCCGGCCAGGGGGGCCTGCTGGATGTGGCCGTCCATCCCGACTTCGCCACCAACCGCTGGATCTATCTCACCTATGCGGCCGGCAGCGCCGACGCCAACCACACCCGGCTGGCCCGGGCCCGCTTCGACGGCCGTGCCCTCAGCGATCTGCAGGTGCTGTACGCGGTGCCGCAGCGCAAGAGCGGCGCCCAGCACTTCGGCTCCCGCCTGCTCTGGCTCCCGGATCGCACCCTGCTGCTGGCGATCGGAGACGGGGGCAATCCCCCGATCGAACTGGAAGGGCAGCTGATCCGCACCCAGGCCCAGAACCCGCTCAGCGCCCTGGGCAAGGTGCTGCGCCTCAACGACGACGGCACCCCGGCCCGGGGCAATCCCTTCGCCGGCCAGCCCGGCGCGCTGCCGGGGCTGTGGAGTCTCGGGCACCGCAATATCCAGGGAATGGCCCTCGATCCCCGCACGGGCCGGGTCTGGGCAAGTGAGCACGGCGCCCGCGATGGCGACGAGCTCAACCGGATCGAGGCCAGCGTGAACTACGGCTGGCCGCGGGTGACCCACAGCCGCGAGTACTTCGGCCCGCCGATCGCACCGGCCACCAGCGCCCCGGGCCTGCGGGATCCGGTCCTCGTCTGGACGCCCGCCATCGCCCCCTCCGGCCTGGCGGTCTACGACGGCGATCGCTATCCAGGCTGGCGCGGTGATCTCTTCGCCGGCGGACTGGTGTCCCGGCAGGTGCATCGGCTGCGCCTGGATCCAGCGGGATCGGTGACACCCCAGCAGGAGATTCCCATCGGCGCCCGGGTGCGGGACGTGCGCCAGGGCCCGGACGGCTACCTGTACGTGCTCACCGACGGGGCCGGTGATGGCCAGCTGCTGCGCCTGGAACCGATCGGAGCGCCCTGAAGTTCGGAGCGTCCTGACGTCTGGATTAGCGTTCGATCTCCCTGGAACCCTCTCCATTCACATGGGCCGTCAATTCCCATGAACCGACCCGAGGAGATCGCCGAGGGCCTGGCGAAGGGTGAGTTCTTTCTGGAGTATCTGCCCATCCTGTCCCTCCCGGATCTCCGCTGCATCGGAGCCGAAGCCCTGATCCGCTGGCGGCGGGCCGATGGCTCTCTGGTCATGCCTGGGGAGTTCATCCCGTCCCTGGAGTCCACCCCAGCCTCGGGTGTGCTCACCTACTGGGTGATCGAGACCGCGGCGGCCGAACTCAAGGACTGGTTGCGGCGCCATCCCGACGTGCATCTCAGTCTCAACGTTCCACCGGAGATCACCGGACGGGGCGGGGTCTATTACGCCGCGATGAAGGCCGGCCTGGTTGACATGATTCCCCAGCTGATCCTGGAAGTCACCGAGCGGGGGCTTCCTGATGCCCTGGGCCTGGCCGGCATGTTCCAGGCCCAGCAACTGGGCATCAAGATGGCGCTCGATGACGTCAGCCTGCTGCGGGGCGCCAATCTCGCCATCCTCAGCCGTTGTCCTTTCGACATCATCAAGGTGGATCGCACGATGGTGGCCATGATCACCCCGGAGACGCCCAATCCGGAGTGGCTGGAGGGACTCACCGCCCTGATCCGCTCGTCCCGGCTGATGGTCATCGCCGAAGGGGTCGAGACGGACCAGCAACTCCAGGTGCTGAG
Source organism: Cyanobium sp. Candia 9D4 (assembly GCF_024346155.1). Lineage (NCBI taxonomy): Bacteria > Bacillati > Cyanobacteriota > Cyanophyceae > Synechococcales > Prochlorococcaceae > Cyanobium > Cyanobium sp. Candia 9D4. Next base: position 102,606 of record NZ_JAGQCK010000002.1, read on the forward strand.
GCAGGCGGGGGTCCAGGCCGTCCAGGGCTTCCACCTGTCCCCTCCAATCTCCGCCGAAGCCCTGATCGCCTTCCATCAGCGGACCGATGGTCCGGAGGACACCAACGGGGACCTCCAGCCGTGAAGTAGGAAAGGGCGACATTCACGCAGGATTCCCATGGCCCGGCGCGCCGCCGCTTCCTTCCTGAGCGACTTCAAGGATTTCATCAACAAGGGCAACGTGGTCGACCTGGCCGTGGCCGTGGTCATCGGCGGTGCCTTCGGCAAGGTGGTGGATGCCATCGTCAGCCTGGTGATGACCAGCCTGCTGGAGCCGGCCCTGAAGGCGGCTCAGGTGGAGGCGATCAACGCCTGGCCCGCCGGTGCGGTGATCGTGGCCCTGATCAACTTCCTGGTGATCGCCTTCGTGGTGTTCCTGATCGTGCGGGCGATCGAGGCGATGAAACGCCAGGAGGAGGCCCGGGCCGCCGATGCCGGGCCCGATCCCCAGGCCGAACTGGCGGCCGCCGCCAACCGTCTGGCCGAAGCTCTGGAGCGCCGCGGGCTCTAGGCCCGCGAAGGCGGCGGGGGGCCTAGGCCGCGGGCCGTCCCACCAGCTTGTGGCGCAGGTTCTTGATCCGGTCCCGCAGGTTGGCCGCCTCCTCGAACTCCAGGCTCTTGGCCGCCGCCTTCATCTTCTCCTCCAGCTGGGTGATCAGCTCGGGCAGGGCATCAAGGGGCACCTCGTTCTGCTCGGCCTGCTCGGCGGCCACCTCCAGCTGGTCGTCGCTGAGCCGGCGGGACAGCTCCAGGAAGGAGAGGATGGAATTGCCCGCCCGCTTGCCGGCGGGGGTGGGGGTGATGCCATGGCGTTCGTTGTAGGCGTGCTGGATCACCCGACGGCGCTCGGTCTCGGAGATCGCCTTGGCCATCGAATCGGTGAGGTTGTCGGCGTAGAGGAGGGCCACCCCGTCGATGTGGCGCGCCGCCCGGCCGATGGTCTGGATCAGGGAGCGCTCCGCCCGCAGGAAGCCCTCCTTGTCGGCATCGAGGATCGCCACCAGGGACACTTCGGGCAGGTCGAGGCCCTCCCGCAGCAGGTTGACGCCCACGAGCACGTCGTAGGCCCCGTTGCGCAGATCCTGGATGATCTCGATCCGCTCGATCGAATGGATCTCCGAGTGCAGATAGCGCACCCGCACCCCGTTCTCGGCCAGGTAGTCGGTGAGGTCTTCGGCCATGCGCTTGGTGAGGGTGGTGACCAGCACCCGCTCCTGGCGATCGGCCCGCAGGCGGATCTCGCCGAGCAGGTCGTCCACCTGGCCCTCCGAGGGGCGCACCTCCACGATCGGGTCGAGGACGCCGGTGGGGCGGATCACCTGCTCCACCACCTGGCCCTTGCTCTGGGCCAGCTCCCAGGCCCCGGGGGTGGCCGAGACGAAGATGGTCTGGCGGGCCTTCTCCCAGAACTCGTCCCCCTTGAGGGGCCGGTTGTCGGCGGCGCTGGGCAGCCGGAAGCCGTGCTCGATCAGCACCTGCTTGCGGCTCTGGTCACCGTTGTACATGGCCTGGAGCTGGGAGCAGGTCACGTGGCTCTCATCCACCACCAGCAGCCAGTCGTCGGGGAAGTAGTCGATCAGGCACTCGGGCGGGGTGCCGGCCTGCCGGCCGGCCAGGTGCCGGGCGTAGTTCTCCACCCCGTTGCAGTAGCCCACCTGCTCCAGCATCTCCAGGTCGTAGGTGGTGCGCTGCTCGAGGCGCTGGGCCTCCAGCAGCCGCCCCTGGCCGTTGAGCACGTCCAGCCGTTCGCGCAGTTCGGCCCGGATCGCCTGAATCGCCCCCTGCAGCCGTTCCTTGGGGGTCACGAAGTGCTTGGCCGGGTAGATGTTGATCGACTCCAGGCTCTGGAGGATCTCGCCGGTGGTGGGATCGACGTAACGGATCGCCTCCACCTCGTCGCCGAACAGCTCGATCCGCACCAGCCGGTCTTCGTAGGCCGGACCGATCTCCAGCACATCGCCCCGCACCCGGAAGCGACCGCGGCTGATCTCGATGTCGTTGCGGGAATACTGGTTGTTGACCAGACCCCGCAGGGAGCCGCGCAGTTCGAGCTTGTCGCCCACCTCGAACTTCACAGCAGCCTTGAGGTATTCCGAGGGGATGCCGAGGCCGTAGATGCAGCTGATCGAGGCCACCACAATCACATCGCGCCGTTCGAACAGCGACCGGGTGGCAGAGTGCCGCAGCATGTCGATCTCTTCGTTGATCGAGGCGGTCTTGGCGATGTAGGTATCCGAGACGGGAACGTAGGCCTCGGGCTGGTAGTAGTCGTAGTAGGAGATGAAGTATTCGACGGCATTGTTGGGGAAGAACTCCCTCAGCTCGTTGCAGAGCTGGGCCGCCAGGGTCTTGTTGTGGGCGAGCACCAGCGTGGGGCGCCCCGTGCGGGCGATCACGTTGGCGATCGAGAAGGTCTTGCCGGTGCCGGTGGCACCGAGGAGGGTCTGGAAGCGTTCGCCCCCGTCGACGCCCTTCACCATCGCTTCGATGGCGGCGGGTTGGTCGCCCTTCGGTTCGTAGGGGGCGTGAAGCTGGAATGGCATCGGACCATTCTGGCGGTCACCCGAGGGGAACGCCCCGGCGGGGAAAACCGATCAGCCCACCCCGGAGGCCGCCGCCATCGCCCGGGTCAGGGGCACATCCAGACCCATCCAGCCCAGGACAAGGCTGCTCAGCACGCTGTAGGCCAGGGCCCCGAGGATGGCGCTGATCAGACCGTTCTGGAGACGGAACCCGTTGATCAGCCAGGCGGCCAGGCTGAACAGGATGATCGTGATCAGCCAGTTGAACAGGAACGACACCGGGCTGATCAGGCCCCCGAGCGAGGAGACGAACCAGACCGGTCCCAGCAGGAGCTTCAGGGGGAGCACCAGCAGGGTGCCCAGCAGGGCGATGACGATCGCCGACAGCAGGGCCGCCGAGAAGCTCGCCAGCTCCACCCCCAAGGGCAGTCGTGCCACCAGCAGCAGAATGAGGGCCCGGATCGGCCATTGCAGGAGCCAGGTCAACGAGCCCATGGGAAGCGGTGCCGCAACCCGATCAGCTTACCGAGTCTGTTCGTTTTGAACCATCGACGCCAGGGGCAGGGCCTCCCGCAGGGCACGCACCACGGCCACCATGGCGAGCTCATCGTCGAGGCGGTTGACGGCGGAGCCGACCCCGACGCCGGCGGCGCCGGCGGCCAGGGCCATCGGCACCGTGACGGCCGAGAGCCCGGAGGCGCACAGCACCGGAACGGCCACCGCCCGGCTGATGGCATGGGCCGCCGCCAGGGTCGGGGCGGCCTTCTCGATCAGGCCCAGGGCGCCGGGGCTGAGGGGACGGGCGCTGGTGCCGCCCTCGGTCTGGATCAGATCGGCGCCGGCGGCCACCAGCTCCACCGCCAGCCGCTCCTGCCCATCGAGGGGAAGGGTGTGGGGCACGGTGACCGAGAGGACCGTCTCCGGCAGCAGCGCCTTGGTGCGGCGGGTGAGCTCGAGCACTTCGGCGGCACCGAAGACCCGCCCCTGGGGATAGAAGCTGTCGTAGTTGCCGATCTCCACCATGGCGGCACCGGCCTCCACGGCCGCCGGGAACAGGAGCGGATCCACCGCCGAGACGCAGACCGGCAGCCCCGGAGCCAGCGCCACGGCCAGGCGCACCAGGGTGGGGTCACAGGCCAGATCCACCAGATCGGCGCCGCCGGCGGCGGCGGCCCGGACCACCCGCTGCACCCGGACCGCGTCGAAGTTGTCGAGGCCGGCGATGACCTTCAGCGCCCGCCCCTGACGGATCGCCTGCTGCAGGGCGGTGGGCAGGCTGGAGAGGCGGGTCATCGGCGGATGGAAAGACGCAGACGGTGATTCTCCCACCCGACCCAAGCCGGACGCCGCGCCCCTGGGGACGCGACCAGACGCGCCTGCACCGGCATCTGCTGCGGCGACCCACCCTGCTGCCGGCGGGGGGGTCGCTGCTGGTGGCCGTGTCCGGCGGCCAGGACTCCATGGCCCTGACCACCCTGCTGCTGGACCTCCAGCCCCTGCACGGCTGGCGGCTGCAGCTGTGGCACGGCGACCACGGCTGGCGCCAAGAATCGGCCCGCCAGGCCGCGGACCTGGCCCGGTGGGCCCGGAGTCAGGGACTGGACCTGAAGCTCGACCGGGCCGATCCGGCCCCCGGCAGCGAGGCCGCCGCCCGGGAGTGGCGCTACGGCTGCCTGGCCGCGGCGGCCCTCCAGGGGGGCTGCACCCATGTGGTGACGGGCCACACCGCCAGTGACCGGGCCGAGACCGTGCTGCTCAACCTGGCCCGCGGCAGCCACCTGCGCGGCCTGGCCAGCCTCGGGGCCAGCCGGCCCCTGGCCCCGGCCGCCGGCCCCCTGCGGCTGGCCCGGCCGCTGCTGATCTTCGACCGCAGCGACACCGGCCGGCTCTGCCGGGAGCGGGGCCTGCCCGTCTGGACGGACAGCAGCAACGGGGATCTGCGCTTCGCCCGCAACCGGCTGCGGGCCGACGTGATGCCGGTGCTGGAGGCCCTCCATCCCGGGGCCAGTCGGCGGATCAGCGCCCAGGCGGAACGTCTGGAGGCGCAGGCCGAGGCCGAGGCGGACCTGCTGGACCTGGCCCTGGAGGGCCTCCGGCAGGGCGAGTGCCCCGCCCGGCTGCCGCGCCGCCGCCTGGCCGGCCTGGCCCCGGCCAGCCAGCGACGGCTGCTGCACCACTGGCTGCGCCGGCACCTGGGGCGGGAGCCGGGATCGGGGAACCTCGAAACCCTGGTGGATCGGCTGGTCCGGGGGGGGGACACGGGCCGGCTGGATCTGCCCGGAGGATGGCAGCTGCACTGGGATCACAGCACACTGTGGGTCCGCTCACCCGACCCGCTCCATGGCCGAGACCAGCGCCAATGACGCCGCCCAGCGCTATGCGGTGATCGAGCAGGCCTACTCCAGGGAGAAGTGGGCCACGGTGCTGGCCGATGGGGCCGAACTGCTGCAACAGCTGCAGCCCTCGGACAATCCCCAGCTCACCGGGCTGAAGCTGCGGCTCCAGCTGCTGCTGGGTCATACCCAGCTCTACGGCTACGGGGACAAGGCCACGGCCGCAGGGTACTACGGGACGGTGGCGGAGCAGAGCGGCGAGGCTGCCCTCACCAGGATCGCCGAGCAGGGACTCAAGCAGTGCGCGATCGATGAGGCCGGCGCCACTCCGACCCCGGGGTCGGCCGTGGCGGACATCGGCACCCCCGGTCCGGAGTTCCTGGTCGCAGGGGCCGCAGGCTCGGCGTTCACCGCGCAGGCGGTCACCGGCCCGGCGGCCCCCTGGCTGACCACGGCGCCGGCGACAACCGCCCCGGCGGCAGCCGCCGCCCCAGCCACCGCCGCCGACCTGGAGCCGGCAACGGCGGGGGAGGAGGCTCCGGCGGGGTCGCCGGCCCCCACGCCGGCCGCTCCCTGGGCCGAGCCCTCGCTGATTCCGGAGGTGGTGGAGGAGCCCGAACTGATCGAGCTGCACCAGGCGGATCCGGCCCTGGCCGACGACGTGGAGCTCAGCTGGCAGGAATCCACCCGCGCCACGGCGGCGCCGGTGGACAAGGAGGACGAGGAGCTGCTCAGCGGCCTGATGCTGGTCAGGGTCCGCTGAGCCCACCCCCGGGCGATCAGCTCGCCGCGGCAGCCGAGCGGCGGCGACGAACGCGACCGGTGGGTTCCGGCTCCTCGACGGGGGCCTTGCTGGCGGCGGCCACCGGGGCCGGAGCTGCGGTGCTGGCCGTGGCCGCCGCCGGGGCGGCCGAAGCTGCAGCGGTCACCAGCTGGCGCTGGGGCACGGCGGCGGGCTGGCGCCCACCCCCATCCCGGCGGCCGCCGCGGGGCGCCGGACGGGTGTCCGGTTCGGCATCGGCCCGGCCCTTGTAGGCCGGGGTGCCGGCCGGCGCGGGCTGCACCAGGCAGATGATCAGCGGGTCCACCTGCAGCTCGCGGCGCAGGCGGCGCTGCAGGCCCACCTCCACCTCCCGCTGCACACCCACCCAGTCGACATCGGGGGCCTTGCCGCCGGTGTTGCGGGCCAGCTGGTTCCAGCGGTTCTCCAGCACCCAGGTGATCTCCCGCTCGGCCCAGACCGAGAGCTTGCGGGCATCGGCGGCCGTGACCACACCGCGCAGGTTCACCCGTGGCGGCGCCGCCATCACACCGTCGGTGGTGATGACCGCCAGCAGGGTGATGACGCCGTCCTCCGCCAGCTGCTGGCGCTCCTTGAGCACCCGGGCATCGACGATGCCGTTGCGGGAGGCGTCGAGCAGCTCGATGCCGGCCTTCACCGGCTCACCCTTGTGGATGGTGTCGGGGGTGAGCTCGACCACATCGCCGTTGTCGATGATCAGGATGTGATCGGCCGGGATGCCCATCGACTGGGCCGTCTTGGAATGGCAGACCAGCATGCGGTGCTCGCCGTGCACGGGCACGAAGAATTTCGGCTTGGCCAGCGCCAGCATCAGCTTGTGGTCCTCCTGGCAGCCGTGGCCGGAGACGTGGATGCCCTCGCCCTTGCCGTAGACCACCTTGGCGCCCATCATCATCAGCCGGTCGATGGTGTTCACCACCGAGATGGTGTTGCCGGGAATCGGGCTGGCGGAGAAGATGATCGTGTCGGTGGACTTCACCTGAACCTGGGGATGTTCGCCGCGGGAGATGCGGCTCAGGGCCGCCAGCGGTTCGCCCTGGCTGCCGGTCATCAGCAGCAGGGTTTCCCGGTCGGGCAGGTCGCGGATCTGCTTGATCGGCACGAACAGATCATCGGGGGCCCGCATGTAGCCGAGTTCGCGGGCCTTGGCGATCACGTTGAGCATGGAGCGGCCCAGCAGCCCCACCTTGCGGCCGTTCTTCATCGCCAGTTCCAGAATCATCGACACCCGATGAATCGAGCTGGCGAAGGTGGTGATGATCACCCGGCCTTCGGCCTGGCTGATGTGGCGATCCAGGTTCGGGAACACGGCCCGCTCCGGCGGGGTGAACCCGGGGATCTCGGCGTTGGTGGAATCGCTGAACAGGCACAGAACGCCCTGCTCGCCGTAATGGGCCAGGCGTTGCAGGTCGAAGGCCTCCCCGTCCACCGGGGTGTGGTCGAACTTGAAGTCACCAGTGAAGATGACCACGCCGACGGGGGTGGTGATGGCCAGCGTGAAGCTGTCGGCCATCGAGTGGGTGTTGCGGATGAACTCCACCTTGAAGTGCTGGCCCACATGCACCACATCCCGCGGACCCACCGTCTGGATGGTGGTGCGGTCGGTGACGCCCGCCTCCTCCATCTTCCCCTGCAGCATCGACATGGCCAGGCGGGGGCCGTAGATGATGGGGATGTTGAAGTTCTTGAGGTGGTGCGGGATGCCGCCGATGTGATCTTCGTGGCCGTGGGTGACCACCATGCCGCGGATGCGCTTCTGGTTCTCGCGCAGGTAGCTGGTGTCGGGCATCACCACGTTGACGCCATGCATGCCATCGCTGGGGAACGCGAGACCGGCATCGACGAGCATCAGCTCATCGCCGTATTCGAAGACGCAGGTGTTCTTGCCGATCTCGTGCAGGCCGCCCAGCGGAATGACACGCAGGCCCTGGTGCTTGGCTTTGGCGCCGTTGCCGGAGCGGACGATGGGATTGGAGTTCTGACTGGACATGTAGGGAAGGACTCAGGGGGGTGATGAAAGGAAACGTGGAGCGGAAGCGGAGGTGACTCTGGACATCAGCCTTGGCGTCAGGTGGGACGCAGGGCAGCCAGGATCGAGGAAAGGCGCTGTCGCACGGCGGTATCGGCGGAAAGCAGGGGAAGTCGGGGGGCACCCACCGGCCAGCCGCAGATCTCCAGGGCGGCTTTGACGGGGATGGGATTGGTGGTACAGAAGAGGGCCCTGCACAGGGGCAGCAGCTGCTGGTGCTCGTCGAGGGCGGTGGCGACGTCGCCGCTCAGGAAGGCCTGGAGCATGGCCCGGATCCTGGGGCCCACCAGATGGCTGGCCACGCTGACCACGCCCACCGCACCCACCGCCAGCATCGGCAGGGTGAGGGCATCGTCACCGCTGTAGATAGCCAGGCGATCGCCACAGAGCTCCCGCAGCCGGCTGACCTCTTCGGTGGTGCCGCTGGCGGCCTTGAAGCCCACCACGTTGGCCTCATCGAGCAGGCGGGCCGTGGTGTCCGGGGCCAGGCTGCAGCCGGTGCGACCGGGGATGTTGTACAGCATCAGGGGCAGCTCAGGAGCGGCCTGGGCCACGGCCCGGAAATGGGCTTCGAGGCCCTCCTGGGGCGGCTTGTTGTAGTAGGGCACCACCACCAGGGCACCGTCGGCACCGAGGGCGGCGGCCTCGCCGGTGGCTTCCACGGCTTCGGCGGTGCAGTTGCTGCCGCTGCCGGCCAGCAGGGTGGCGCGGCTGCCCACCGCCCCCTTCACGGCGGCGAAGAGCTCGTGCTGCTCCCGCCAGGTGAGGGTCGGGGACTCGCCGGTGGTGCCGCACAGCACGAGGCCATCGGAGCCGTGGCGGACCAGATGGTCCGCCAGCCGCGCCGCCAGCTCCAGATCGACGGCCCCGTCCGGCTGGAAGGGGGTCACCATGGCCGTGAGCACCCGCCCGAAGGGCGCCTCGGGGGAGGGGGCCGTGCTCGGCGCCGGCAGGGTGGCCGTGCTCAAGCGGCACCTCCGGCGGCGGCATCGGGCGCGGCGGGATCCCGCAGCAGTTCGGCGATCTGGATGGCGTTGAGGGCGGCACCCTTGCGGATCTGGTCACCGCAGAGCCAGAGCTCCAGGGCGCAGGGATCGCTGAGGTCCTGGCGGATGCGGCCCACGGCCACCGGATCCCGACCGGTGACGTCGGTGGGCATGGGGAAGCGATTGGTCTCGAAGTTCTCGATCAGCTCGACCCCGGGGGCGGCCGCCAGCAGCTCGCGGGCCTCCGCCACGGGGAAGGGCTCCTCGAACGCGATGTTGACGGCCTCGGAGTGGGCCCGCAGGACCGGCACCCGCACGCAGGTGGCCGTCAGGCGCAGTTCGGGCAGACCCATGATCTTGCGGGTCTCGTGGAGCATCTTGAGCTCCTCCTCGCAGTAGCCGTTCGGCTGCAGGGGCGAGTTGTGCAGGAAGAGGTTGAAGGCCAGCGAATGGGGCAGCACCGCGCTCACCGGCTCACCCCCCTCCAGCACCGTTCGGCTCAGGTCGCGCAGTTCCTCCATGGCCCGGGCCCCGGCGCCGCTGGCCGACTGGTAGGTGCTGACCACCACGCGGCGGAGCGGCCGCCGGGCCGCCAGGGGGGCCAGGGCCAGGGTCAGCAGGATGGTGGTGCAGTTGGGATTGGCGATGATCCCGCTGTGGGAGAAGGCGGCCTGGGGGTTGACCTCGGGCACCACCAGGGGCACGGCCGGATCCATCCGGAAGGCACTGGAGTTGTCGATCACCACCGCGCCGGCGGCCACGGCCACCGGCGCCCACTGCCGGGAGACCGAACCGCCGGCCGAGGCCAGCACCAGGTCGATGCCCTCGAAGGCGTCGGCGCCGACGGGCTGGACCTGCAGCCGCTCACCCTGCCAGTCCAGGCCCTGGCCCGCCGACCGCGGCGAGGCCAGCGGCCGCAGCTCCGCCACCGGAAAGCCCCGCTCCTGGAGAAGCACCAGGAGTTCCTGGCCCACGGCTCCGGTGGCGCCGAGGATGGCGATGCGCAACGGCCGTGAAGGCAGGTGGCGCGGAGGGGAGGGAAGGGTCGCTGAGACGGTCAACGGGGGGAAACGGGACAGGTGGCGGGGCGGGAGCGGGCCTGCTGACTGGAGACGGGGCCCGGAGGGAAACCCTGGGAAGGGATCGTGGAACGGATGGGGCTGGAGGCTCCGGGAACGGGAGACTGAGACAAAACCTCCAGCCTGGGGGCCGGACGGAACTCTTCAGTTGGAGATATGGGCGCGCCGGTGCGTCGATCGCACAATACGTGGCGGAGGCCCGGAACGGCCAGTTTCTAGGATGGGGGGCTGCCCCGAGCGAGCCCCGTTTCATGAGCCCTGCCGCCAGCACCGAAGCCAACCTCCGGGTGAGCACCTCCCCGCGCCCCGGAAGCCGTCTGGCGGTGGAGGTCGCCGTGCCTGCGGGGCGCAGCCAGAAGAGCTACGAGGCCGCCCTCGAGAAGCTGAGCCGCAGCGTCAAGCTGCCCGGCTTCCGCAAGGGACGGGTGCCCCGGCCGGTGCTCCTGCAGCAGATCGGCCCGCTGCGGATCCGCGCCACCGCCCTTGAGGACCTGGTCGATGCGGTCGTGCGGGAGGCGATGCAGCAGGAGGCCATCGAGGCCATCGGCCGGCCCGAACTCAGCGAAGCCTTCGAACGGGTTCTGGAGCGCTTCACGCCCGGGGAGGAGCTCACCATCACCCTGGAGATGGACGTGGAGCCCACCCCCATCCTGCGCAGCACCAAGGGCTTCAAGGCCGAGGCGGAGCCCGTCCCCTTCGACCCGGCCCGGGTCGACGAACTGATCGAGCAGTCGCGCCGCCAGCTGGCCACCCTGGTGCCGGTGGAGGACCGGCCCGCCGCCGAGGGTGACGTGGCCCAGATCGCCTTCCGCGGCACCTTCGTCGACACCGGCGAAGCCATCGAGGGCGGCAGCAGCGACGGGATGGAAGTGGAGCTGGAGGAGGGCCGCATGATCCCCGGCTTCGTGGCCGGCATCATCGGCATGGCCGTCGGGGACAGCCGCGACGTCTCCTGCCGCTTCCCCGACAGCTACCCCCAGGAGACGGCGGCGGGCCGGGAGGCCCTCTTCGCCATCACCCTGCTGGAACTGAAGACCCGGGAGCTGCCGGCCCTCGACGACGCCTTCGCCCAGCAGGCCAGCGACAAGCCGACCCTCGCCGAGCTGCGGGCCGACCTGGAGACGCGCCTGCGGGAGGACGCCGAGCGCCGCCATCGCGCCAACCGCCATGAGGCCCTGCTGGCGGTCCTGGTGGAGGAGCTGGAGGTGGAGCTGCCCGAGACCCTCATCCAGCAGGAGGTGCGCAACCTGATCGAACAGACCGCCGGTCAGATCTCCCAGCAGGGCATGGACGTCAAGAAGCTGTTCACCCCCGACCTGGTGCGCAGCCTCATGGACACCTCCCGGCCCGAGGCCGAGCAGCGGCTGCGGCGCAGCCTGGCGCTCAAGGCCCTGGCCGCGGCCGAGAAGATCGACGTAGCCGCCGCCGACCTGGAGGCCAGGCTGGCCGAGATTCGCAAGGGCCTGAGCGACAGTGCCGCCATCGACCCGGAGCGGCTGCGGCTGGCGGTGGCCGAGGACCTGCTGAAGGAGAAGCTGCTGGAGTGGCTCGAGGCCAACAGCACCATCACCGACAAGGCCCCGGCCGCGGACGAGCCCGAGGCGGCGCCGGCCACCAGCGAAGAGCCGCCGAAGCCGGCCAGGGCCGCCAAGGCGAAGAAGGCCGCCGCGGGAGCCGATGCCCGGGAGGACGACGCCCAGCCATAGATTGAGGCCACTCCCCCCGTCCGCCAGCGAAACCGCGTGATCGACGCCCGACCGCCCCTGATCCCCGACGGGCTGCCCGCCGCCCTGGCGGGCCCGTCGGGGGCTCGGCCCCACCCCGTGAACAACCTCTGGCAGGGGCCGATGCCCTGGAACGGCCTGGGGGACTGGATGCCCTCGGCGGCTCCGGGGGTGCTGCCCACCGTGGTGGAGCAATCGGGCCGCGGCGACCGGGCCTTCGACATCTATTCCCGGTTGCTGCGGGAGCGGATCATCTTCCTCGGCACCGGCATCGATGACCAGGTCGCCGATTCCCTGGTGGCCCAGCTGCTCTTCCTGGAGGCCGAGGACCCCGAGAAGGACATCCAGATCTACATCAACTCCCCGGGCGGATCGGTGACCTCCGGCCTGGCCATCTACGACACCATGCAGCAGGTGGCGCCGGACGTGGTCACGATCTGCTACGGGCTGGCCGCCAGCATGGGGGCCTTCCTGCTCACCGGCGGGGCGCCCGGCAAGCGGATGGCCCTCCCCAATGCCCGGATCATGATCCACCAGCCCCTGGGGGGCGCCCAGGGCCAGGCGGTGGACATCGAGATCCAGGCCCGGGAGATCCTGTTCCTCAAGGACACCCTCAACGGCCTGATGGCGGAACACACCGGCCAGCCGCTGGACAAGATCGCTGAAGATACGGACAGGGACTACTTCCTTTCCCCGGCGGAGGCGGTTGAATACGGACTCATCGACCGGGTGGTCGATGACGCCCCAGCCCCCGTCGTCCCTTAGCGCCTCTGGCCAGGACGTCACCGATCACCGCTCCGAACTTCAGGAACGACTGACAAATCGACGGCTGGGGTCGATCCTGGGGGCAGGTCCTGCCTGCCGCCACTCCCAGGGCGACCACCGCCGCTCCCGCCGCCTCCTTGCCGATGGCCAAGTTCGACGCCCATCTGAAGTGCTCCTTCTGCGGCAAGTCCCAGGAACAGGTGCGCAAGCTGATCGCCGGGCCTGGCGTCTACATCTGCGACGAGTGCATCGATCTCTGCAACGAGATCCTCGACGAGGAACTGGTCGAGCACCACGGCCATGGCCCTCCGGGCCGGCCCATGGCCGATGGGGGCCGCAAGGCCCCGGCCAAGAAATCGGCCCGGCCCGCCCCCACCCTGGCCACCATCCCCAGGCCCCAGGAGATCAAGAGCTTCCTCGACCAGCAGGTGGTGGGCCAGGAGGAGGCCAAGAAGGTGCTGGCCGTGGCTGTCTACAACCACTACAAGCGGCTCGCCTGGCAGGGGGACGGCAAGGGCGAGACGGACCAGACGGCCACCCGCCTGCACAAGTCGAACATCCTCCTGATCGGCCCCACCGGCTGCGGCAAGACCCTCCTGGCCCAGTCCCTGGCGGAGATGCTGGATGTGCCCTTCGCGGTGGCCGATGCCACCACCCTCACCGAGGCGGGCTACGTGGGCGAGGACGTGGAGAACATCCTGCTGCGCCTGCTGCAGAAGGCTGATCTGGACGTCGAACAGGCCCAGCGGGGCATCATCTACATCGACGAGATCGACAAGATCGCCCGCAAGAGCGAGAACCCCTCGATCACCCGCGACGTCTCCGGTGAGGGGGTGCAGCAGGCCCTGCTGAAGATGCTCGAGGGCACCGTCGCCAACGTGCCCCCCCAGGGCGGCCGCAAGCACCCCTACCAGGACTGCATCCAGATCGACACCAGCCAGGTGCTGTTCATCTGCGGCGGCGCCTTCGTGGGACTGGAGGACCTGGTCCAGAAGCGGATGGGCCGCAACGCGATCGGCTTCCTGCCGGCCGATGGACGCAGCCGGGTGCGCGCCGGCAAGGAGAAACAGTCCAGCGAAGTGATGCGCCATCTCGAACCGGAGGATCTGGTGCGCTACGGCCTGATTCCCGAGTTCATCGGCCGGCTGCCGGTGAGCGCGGTGCTCGAACCCCTCGACACCAGCGCCCTGGAGGCGATCCTCACCGAACCGCGGGACGCCCTGGTGAAACAGTTCCAGACGCTGCTGAGCATGGACAACGTGCGGCTCGAGTTCGAACCGGGGGCCGTCGAGGCCATCGCCGCCGAAGCCCACCGCCGCAAGACCGGAGCCCGGGCCCTGCGGGGCATCGTCGAGGAGCTGATGCTCGACGTGATGTACGACCTGCCCTCCCGCCGCGATGTGCAGACCTTCACCATCACCCGGGAGCTGGTGGAGCAGCGCAGCAAGGCCAAGGTGCTGCCGATCAGCGCCGCCGCCGACCTCGACGGCCACCGGGGCGAACAGGCCACGGCCTGACACGGGGGCGTGCTCAATCAGGCGGTCTACCTCCTCACGGTGGGCGAAGGGTCGGAGGTCTACGCCGATAGGGCGCTGGTCTCGATTCTGTCGCTGAAGATCACCAACCCCTCCCTCCCCGTCCGCCTGGTCTGTGACAGCGAGAGCTCACGGCGACTTCAGGAGAGCGGCCATCGCCTGCCGGGGCTCTGCGACAGCCTCGAGGCGGTGGAGACGCCGGAGGGATCGCTGGTTTACCGCCATCGCTGGATCAAGACCCAGCTGCCCCGCTTCCTCGGTGGAGGCGGCATCCACCTCGACGCCGACACCCTCGTCCGGGGCTCCCTCACGGCCCTGCCCCAGGGCGACTGGGACTTTGCTGCCGTTCCCGACTACAACCGCTGGGACATGGCCGAGCATCTCCGGACCCTCCCCCATGTGATCCAGGCCCTGGAGCTGGGCTGGCCGCTGGACCTGACGCGGTACTTCAACAGCGGCGTCTTCTGCTGGAAGGACACCCCCGCCGTCCATGCCTTCTTTGCCGCCTGGCATCGGCTCTGGCAGGAGGGGGTGCGGGGCGGGGGGCTGCTGCAGGATCAGCCCTCCTTCAACACCACCCTGCAACGCGGCCTGGTGAGCCAGGCCACGCTGCCGAACGCCTTCAACACCATGGTCCTGCCGGCCTGGGACCTTTCTCCGGAGGCCGTGGTCTGGCATTTCTGGTCGGCGGGGGGCTGGAAGGGCCACTCCTTCGCCCAGCTGGTGGAGCAGGCGAAGCGCCTGGGCACGGAGCGGCTGACGGCGAACGTGCGGCGGGCGATCCGCTTTTCGAGGCCATGGCCGAACTCCGGCCGCGGTCTGGCCCGCCTGCTCGACTGGCGCGGCCACCGCTACGGCGGCTACCGGACGGCGGAGCGGCTCTGGCTCTCCGGGCAGCGGCGGGCCACCCTCCTCCACCTCCTCAGGCGCGTGCAGGGAGCCGCCAAGCGCAGCGGCCCACCCGGGCGAGCGGCTATCCCCACTCCCGGAGGGAATCCCCGGCCGCACCGGTGACGCGATGCTGAGCGGAGTCCCCCTGTTCCGCCCCACGCCTTGGCCGCCGCCGACCACCTGCAGGCCCCCCGCCAGCACGGCCTGTTCCTGCACCACGGCATCGACCTGGGGGACGGCACCGTGGCCCACTACCTGGAGGGCCGGGAAATCCTGCGCAGCCCCCTGCAGGAGTTCAGCCGCGGGGAGTCCGTCAGCGCCGTGACCTATCCGGAGGGGGCCTGCTCGCCGGTGGGGGTGACCCTGCGGCGGGCCATGGGCCGCATCGGGGAGCAGCGCTACAACCTGCTGTTCAACAACTGCGAGCATTTCGCCCACTGGTGCAAGACCGGTCGGCATCGCAGCGCCCAGGTGGAGGACTGGCTGCACACCGGCAGCCTCGGCGCCCTGGCCCTGGGCCAGTTCGTGCCGGCCGCCCTGCTCACCGGGGCGCGGGTGCTGCTGCGCCAGGGCCAGTCCCTCGCCGAGACCCTGGCCAGCGGCCTCGATCCCGAGCAGCTGGCCCGGGGTCGGGAGCTGGCCCGCCGCAGCCTGGAGCAGCTCGATGGCCTGCGGCAGCGACTGCAGGAGCGTCTGGAGGAGGAGCTGGCCCGGGCCGAACGGCGCTGGGGCGAAGGGGATCGGGATGGCAGCCTCGCCACCGGCAGCGACCCCTACGAGCGGCTGCGCCTGGCGGGGCAGAGCCTGGCCGACCAGCTGGCGGCGGTGGAGGAGATGGAGGACCGGCTGCAGCGCCTGCTGGAGCCGGGGGTGCCTGCCGAGGGCCCGGATCAGTCGTAACCCAGCGTCGCGAAATCCACCGCCCACAGCTGCCTCACGCGCGCCTCGGCCTCCGGCTCGAAGGCCTCGCCGGGCGGCAGGTGATCGGTGGCGTTCAGGTGCGGCAGGGTCAGCTGGCAGCCGAGGCGGCGGCTGACGCTCTCGAAGTCGGCCGCGAGGGTTTCGAAGCGGCCGATAAAGTCCACGATCACTTCGCCGTCGGGACTGCAGACGTAGGAGGTCTGGAACAGGGTCGGGGCCATCGGCAGTCCCCGATAGCGGTGCAGCTGGCCGTGGAGAAGGTTGACGTCCTCCAGCGTGAAGCGTCTACGGGCGACGGGCGGAGGCGGCTGGGCCGGGAGCGGGGTCGCCGGGCGATCGACCCGCCGGCCCGCCAGGCGCCGCAGCACCGACCTGGCCCTCCCGGGGGGCTCCACCGCCGGGGGCGAACCGCAGCGCGGCGCCAGGTTGTAGGCGAACTGGGAGGTGAACCAGTCGAGGGGATGGCGCACGAAGACGAACTTGAAGCAGGACTCCCAGACAGGGCCGGGCAGCAGGGCGCGCAGAACTGCCGGCGGCATGTGCTTGTTGGCCCAGAGACCCGGCAGACCGGTGTTGAGCCCATCCACATCACCGTAGGGGCCCAACTGATTCTCGATGGATGTTGTTCCGGTCTTGCCGTTGGAGATGAAGATGAACTTCTTTTCCAGGGAAATGATCGCCACCGGGAAAGACTCTGTCGGCCAAATGTCTCCGCCACCCTACAGGATCGGCCCGGTTCCGTCGGCCCTTTCTGTCGGCACCCATGGCAACGCCCCCGGCACAGAACGGTGGCCGCCAAAGTGAGAACACCCCCATGGATGCGGCCCGATTGCGAATGCGATGTAGGATCAAAGAAGGACCATCCTTTCGGATGCGTGAAGAATCTCATCATCACCTCTTCCTTCGGTTATCACCCTGTCCAGCTGATCCCGTTCCTGGAGTCAGCACAGCGGGCCTGCAAGGAAGCCGAGGTGACGATCATCACCTCACCGTCCGATGCGGTGCGCTACGCCATCCTCAACGAGCGCTATCCCAACCTCCGTTTCTTCCAGATCCCCGAAAGGAAGCGATCACGCCGGCCGGCAGAGAACGGAACGCCAAGCCAGGTCCGGCAACGTCTGAAGAAGGCCAAGCTCATCGCCCTGCTGCTGCTCAAGAGCAAGCTCGGCCTGCGGCCGATCATCCGCCACGACCGGCCGTCCGTTCTCGGCCTCAGCCTGCTCAACGTCCATGTCTGCCTGCGGCGTTACTTCGCCGCCCGGGACCTGCTGGCTGAGCGCGACAACGGGGACATGGGCTCCGTCCTGCTGGCCGATGTGCGTGATGTGATCTTTCAATCCGACCCGTTTGCCCATGTGGGTTCCGGTCGCTACACGGGGGACGAGATCCTCAAGGTCAGGGACTGCCACTCCAACGCGGTCTGGATCAAGGCGGCCTACGGCGAGGAGATCTTCCAGCAGCTCGCCGACAGGGTCTCCGTCTGCTCGGGGGTTTCGATCGGCACCATCGGGTCGATGCGGGAGTATCTCGACGCCTTCTGCCGGGAAACCATCCGGGTGATGCAGGACAAATGCCTCGACACCCTGCCGGTCTGGGATCAGGCCTTTCACATCAAGATGCTTCTCCTCGACGGCTTCCCCTTCCAGACGGTGCCGTGGAACGGCTTCGTCGCCACCGTCGCCCAGGCGGGGGGGGAGCACCTGCGGGTCAATGGCGACGGGCTCGTGGAGGTGGATGGTCGGGTCCCGGCGATCCTGCATCAGTACGACCGACATCCGCCGATCCAGGAGCACATCCACGCCACCTACCGCTGAGCAGCCCCGCCGATCCGCCCGAAGGCGGTCCGCCTTAGGCTCCCTGTCCGGTCAGGGCAGGGTGCATGGTCCAGGCCTACGAGCCCCTTCATCACAAGTACCGGCCCCAGCGCTTTGACCAGCTGGTGGGCCAGAAGGCGGTGGCCGACACCCTCAGCCAGGCCCTGCTCCAGAACCGGATCGCCCCCGCCTACCTGTTCAGCGGGCCCCGCGGCACGGGCAAGACCTCCAGCGCCCGAATCCTGGCTCGCTCGCTCAACTGTCTGGCCAGCCCGGGCCCGACCCCGGAGCCCTGCGGGCGCTGTCAGCTGTGCCTGGACATCGCCGCCGGCAACGCCCTTGATGTGATCGAGATCGACGCCGCCTCCAACACCGGCGTCGACAACATCCGGGAGCTGATCGAACGCTCCCGCTTCGCCCCGGTCCAGGCGCGCTGGAAGGTCTATGTGGTGGACGAGTGCCACATGCTCTCCACCGCCGCCTTCAACGCCCTGCTCAAGACCCTGGAGGAACCGCCGCCACGGGTGGTGTTCGTGCTGGCCACCACCGACCCCCAGCGGGTGCTGCCTACCATCCTGAGCCGCTGCCAGCGCTTCGATTTCCGCCGGATCCCCCTGGAGGCCCTGGTGGGGCATCTGGAGTGGATCGCCGCCGAGGAGTCCATCGGCATCACCCCGGAGGCCCTGCACCTGGTGGCCCAGCGCTCCCAGGGGGGTCTGCGGGACGCCGAGAGCCTGCTCGACCAGCTCAGCCTGCTGCCGGCGCCGATCGCCGCCGCCGCGGTGTGGGACCTGCTGGGCGCGGTGCCGGAAGTGGAACTGCTGCAGCTGGCCGAGGCCATGGCGGCGGCGGATCCCCTCCAGGTGGTGGAGGGCTGCCGGGAACTGCTGGACCGGGGGCGGGAACCGGCCGCCGTGCTGCAGGGGCTGGTCAGCCTGCTGCGGGATCTGCTGCTGGCGGGGGTGGCGCCCGACCGGCTGGAGCTCACGAGCGTGACACCCGAGCTGCGGCCGCGGCTGCCGGAGGTGGCGCGCCGGATCGGCAAGGCCCGCCTGCTGCGGTGGCAGTCCCAGCTCAAGGGCAGCGAACAGCTGCTGCGCCACAGCGTCCAGCCGCGGCTATGGCTGGAGGTGCTGCTGCTGGGCCTGCTCGCCGAACCGGCCGCCGTGGCCGCCGCACCCGCCGCCGCCCCGGCGGGACCGCAGCCGCCCGTCGAAGGCCAGCGGGTCAGCCGCAGCCCGGAGCCCGTGCCGGCCGCTTCCTCCCCACCACCGCCGGCACCCCCGGATCCGACCCCGGCCATGGCCCCGGCGGCCACCGCCGGGACCGTGCCGGCCGCTCCCCCACCGGATCCGGCGACCGCCCCGGAGGGACCGGCGCCCGCCGGCGAGGATCTGGCCGAACTGTGGCAGCAGATCCTCGCCGGGCTGGAACTCCCCTCCACCCGGATGCTGCTCTCCCAGCAGGCCCAGCTGCTGCGGCTGGATGAGCGGCGGGCGGTGGTGCGGGTGGCCGGAACCTGGATGGCCATGGTTCAGAGCCGCCTGCCCCTGCTGGAGAAAGCGGTGGCCAGCGCCCTGGGAAGCCCGCGCCAGCTGACCCTGGAGGCGGGGAGCGACGCCCCCGGCGCCCGGCCGACCAGCCCCCAGGCTCCACCGGCCCCGGCCCGCCCACCCGTGGCCTCCTCCGCCCGGCCCACCACAGCCACAGCCGCAGCCACGACCACAGCCAGCGTTGCTCCGGCCACCGCCGCTCCGGCCGCCGCCAGGCCCTCCACCCCCAGCCCCCCGGCGGCCGATCACCGGCCTGCCCCCCCGGCGACGCCGCCCCCGGCGGCCAGGGAACAGCCCGACGAACCCAGGGCCGCCACGGCGGCCGTGCCGGCGCCCATGCCCGCAGCCATCGATGCCCAGGCCACGCGTCTGGCCGAGTTCTTCAACGGTGAGGTGATCAGCGGCCTCAACGGCGATGCCGGACTGCTCTGATCACGAACGGCCGCACCGGCCCGGAACCTGAGGGCCTCAGGGCGACATCCGGCCACCCCGCAGCCGCCGTGGGACGTGGCCGGCCCAGCGCGCCACCTTGCCGGCGAGCAGCAGCAGGCGCACGACCGGGTTGATGGTGATCGGCGGGTTGCCGTAGACGTGCCCGGCCGGATCCCAGAGATACTCGACGATCATCAGTCGAATCGTCTCGCAGAGAGACAGAAACACCCTGGCCGCCAGCACGGGCTGCTCCAGTCGGGCCAGCAGGGCCAGCTTGAACTCCAGCAGGGCGAACAGCCGCCGCAGCTTGTGCCTGGCGAAGGCGGTGGTCTTGGAATCGGAATGGACCCGATAGCCGGTGAGGGGCTGGTCCAGATACAGAAAGCGCCCCCGCTGGGCCAGCAGAGCCCAGCACAGCCAGTCGCCGAAGCCCAGCACCAGATTCGTCGCCCAGGAGATCGATCGCAGGGCCTCCGCCCTGACGAGAACCGAGGAATTGCAGATCCTGTTTCTGATCAGATACTCGGAGAGATGGGAGAAGCGATAGGGCCCGTCCGGGTTGTTGTTGAAGTGGGACTGGAAGTAGCTGGACCGGCTGGTGTCACCCACCACCTCCACCGCCGTATGGCAGAGCACGACATCGGGGTGCTGGCCAAGGGCCTGCAGCTGACGCTCCAGCTTCCCAGGCCGAAACAGGTCGTCGGCATCGAGCACCGCGATGAACTGGCCCGACGCCCTGCCCAGCGCCAGGGCCCGGGCGATCGTTTCGCCCCGGTTCTCACGACCCGGGTGACACAGAACCAGCAGCTCCGGAAACGTGGTGGCCTGAAGCTGCTCCAGCAGCTCCCACGAACCGTCCGTCGAGCCGTCATCGACGACGATCACCTCCAGGGGCCGGTGCGCCTGCGCATAGACGGAGGCAATGGTGTCCTGGATGTAGCGAATCGCGTTGTAACTGGGGATGATCACGGACACCAGCGGTGCCGATGACGGCGGGGTCGGACTCTCCTTCCGCTCGCCGGGCCCCCGACCGCGGCTCATGGCGACCCGCCCGGCCAGCGGGCTGCCGCGCCCTCAGACATGGCTGGCTTCCGAGGCGAGCTCGGGATCGGAATCCACCGCCCCCTCGCCGGGGTCGGCCGGGGCCAGCGGATCGCCATGGTCCTGTCCCAGGTGCAGGGTCTTGACCCAGACCAGCTTCTTGGGCAGCAGGGCCATCTTCAGGGTCACCCAGGGGATCACCAGGAACCAGTGGACCAGGTAGAGGATGCCGAGCCCGGCACTGAGGGGGTTCATCGCCGGCAGGGGGGGACCCTCCGACGGCCGGCGGCAGCCCGTGGCGATCGCCATGCCCGAGAGGGCCAGGGCCACGATCGAGAACGGCCACATGGTGGGGGCCGTGCGGGTGAGCAGGGTGCCGATCAGGTCGGCGCTGGCCACCACCGGCAGCACGTACTGCAGCAGGAAGAAGCAGGTGAGATCGAGTTTCTGGCTGAACCCGAGCCGGTCGGACAGCAGGCCGGGGCCGTAGTCGAAGAAGCGCTGCAGACCGCCCTCGGCCCAGCGCTGGCGCTGGCGCCAGAGGGCCGGCAGGGTCAGCACGGCCTCCTCCTGCACCGGCGGATCCCAGAGCACGCCGATCGGCAGACCCTCGAGCAGCAGACGGAAGCTCAGGTCGAGATCGTCCGTCACCGTGTCCTCGTTGAAGCCGCCGACCGTCAGCAGCGCCTCCCGTGACAGCAGCTGGCCGTTGCCCCGCAGTTCGGCCACGCCGCCATTGGCCAGACGCCCCTCCTGGATCATGGCGTCGAAGGCCATCTCCATCGCCTGGGCGGTGGTGAGCAGGTTGGTCTGGGCATTGGCCACCGCCTTGCGCAGCTGCACCGCCGCCCAGCCCCCGGCCTCCGCCCAGGGCACGAGGCGCTCCAGCAGATCCGGCTGCAGATCGGCGTCGGCGTCGAGCACGAGCATCCAGCGGCCGCCCAGCTGCTGCAGCACCAGGTTCAGGGCCCCCGACTTGCCGCCGCCCGCATCCCGGGGCCGGCGCAGCACCCGCAGGAAAGGATGGCGTCCCTGGAGATCGGCCAGCAGCTCGGGCGTGCGATCGTCGCTGCCGTCATCCACCACCCACAGGGTCAGCTGCCCCTGGGGCCAGCGCAGGGCGGCGATGCGCTCCACGAGCCGGGCGATCACCGCCTGCTCATCACGGGCGGCCACCACCACATCGACGGCCGGGCCGTCCGCCGTCAGGGCCGCCGCCGCGGGAGCCACGCTGGGACTGCGGCGGAAGGCCTGCAGCAGAACGGTCCTGAGGCTGTAACCCCCGAGCAGGGTCGCCAGGGTGAGGGCCGGCACCAGGCTGCGGCCCGGCGGCAACCAGTGGGGGGCGATCCCCACCAGGCCGCAGCAGGCGAGGAACAGGGCCGCCTTGGCACGGCGTTGATCGCTGCCACTGCCGCTGTCACTGCCGCTGTCACTGCCGCCGGCAGCCATGGTGAACCTCACGCAGGCGGTGACTCTAGGGGGAATCGCCGCCGGCACCCAGGGGCTGCAGCGAGGTGCCGGGGTAGTAGTGCGCCAGGATCCGCCGGGCACTCCAGCCGCGACCGGCCAGATCGATCGCCCCCGCCTGGGAGAGCCCGGCCCCGTGGCCGAAGCCCCCGCCGGACAGCTGCCAGACCCCCTCGCCCGCCGGCCGCAGGGTGAACAGGGTGCTGGGCAGGGTGCGCAGGGTGCGCCGGATCGCATCCAGCCGCAGCACCGTGCGGCCCCCGGTTCCCTGCACTTCCAGGGCCAGCACCCGGCCGCTGGGGCCCCGCGCCAGCACCTTCAGGGCTGTGGGACGGCCCACCGCCCGCCCCGGCCCGAGGGCGGCGGCGATCTGGGCAGCCGTGAGCCGCCGCTGCCAGCGGAAGACGGGATGGTCGGCCCCCCAGGCCGCCTGGCCGTCCCGCAGCAGGGTCGGCAGGGCGGCGGCCGCCAGGGGCACCGGGAAGCGGGCCTGGAAGGGGGCAGGCCCATCGGGGAAGGGATTCAGGTACGGGACCGGCGGCCCGCTCCAGGCCTCCTGGTAGCCGGCGCTGATGCCGCCGTTGCTGGCGTGGTAGACGGCGTGGATGGGTCCATCGGCACCCATCAGCACGGCCAGCCGGGTGGCGGCGATGGCCTGGCGCACGGCGGCGCCGGCATCGCGCGGGTCGCTGTACACCTGGCACTGGGTGTCGGCGCAGAGGTGGTAGCCGTCCGCCGCGAAGCGGTGCTGGTTGCGCACCGCCCAGGTGCGGGCCAGCACGGCCTGGGCTTCCAGGGCCGCCGCCGGCACCCCGGCCCCGATCTCGTGGGGCACCACACCCTCCAGGTAGCGCTCCAGGGGGACCTGCTCCACCAGGCTCCAGCCGCCGTGGGCGTCACTCAGCAGCTGGAAGGGGCCGGCGTACACCCCCTGGTTCCAAAGCAGGCCGCCGGGGGCCTCGACCCG
Source organism: Cyanobium sp. Candia 9D4 (assembly GCF_024346155.1). Lineage (NCBI taxonomy): Bacteria > Bacillati > Cyanobacteriota > Cyanophyceae > Synechococcales > Prochlorococcaceae > Cyanobium > Cyanobium sp. Candia 9D4. The sequence continues at coordinate 125,509 of NZ_JAGQCK010000002.1, forward strand.
GATCGGCCCGGCCAGGGGCACCACCCCCTGGGCCCGGCGCAGCTCCAGGCCGACGCGCTCGCTGACCGTCCGTTCGTACGCCTGCAGGCGCAGCCCCTCGGGCAGCGCAGCGGGGTCGGGGGCCCCGACCGGGGCCCACACCTCCCACTCGCGGGGCCGGGCGATCACGGCCGCCACCCCCACCGAACGCCACAACCCGGCCGCCTGCTCGGCGCTCTCGAAGCTGGCGAACGGACCCAGCACCCGGCGCCGCAGCGCCACGGGCCCTGGCAGCGACTCCCGGCGCCAGTGCAGCACCAGGGAGGGCGCCTGGAAGCGCTGGCCATTGGCGTCGATCAGGGTGAGCAGGCCCTCGTTGCTGCGCAGGCGCAGGGGCGCCGCGGCGGGGGCGTCTCCTGCCGCCGGACCCAGGCGGGCCGCCAGGGCCACCGCCAGCACCGGACGGGCCGCCGTGACCGGTTCCGGCCGGGCCACCGGCCAGTGCATCAGGCTGGTCTCCCCAGGGGACCGGGCGTCCGGAGGGGGTGGCGGCGTCAGGGCGGGCGGCCCCTGCTCGGCCCGGCAGCCGACCGGGAACAGGAGCGCCGCCGCCAGCAGCAGCCGGGGCAGGACGCGGGGACGCAGCGACATCGACGGGCAGGGGGGTTGGAGGAGGGTTCACCCGCGTCGTAGTGTGCTTGTTTGTGCCTGCGCCTACCGAGATGCCGAAGCTCAAGACCCGCAAAGCGGCCGCGAAGCGGTTCAAGGCCACCGGCACCGGCAAGTTCATGCGCCGGCGTGCCTTCCTCAACCACCTGCTCGATCACAAGAGCCCCAAGCGCAAGCGCTACCTGGGGACGATGGCGGTGGTTGACGATCGTGACCACGACAACGTGGCCCGGATGCTGCCCTACGCCGGCTGAGTCCGGTCGGACTGCCTTCGGAGCGTCCGCCTTCCTGTTTCTCCACCCCGTTTCCTACCCCAAGCTCACCTCCCATGGCCCGCGTCAAGAGGGGCAACGTCGCCCGCAAACGCCGCAACAAGATCCTTCGCCTCGCCCGCGGCTTCCAGGGGAGCAACGGCAGCCTGTTCCGCACCGCCAACCAGCGGGTCATGAAGGCCCTCTGCAATGCCTACCGCGACCGTCGCCGCCGCAAGCGTGACTTCCGCCGCCTCTGGATCGCCCGGATCAACGCCGCTGCCCGCATGAACGGACTCAGCTACAGCAAGCTGATCGGTGGGCTCAAGCGGGCCGACGTGCGCCTGAACCGCAAGATGCTGGCCCAGCTGGCCGTGGCCGATCCCGCCAGCTTCACCGCCGTGGCCACCGCGGCAGGCCACTGACGCCGTCCCCCCAGCCCCGACCGTCCGGCCGGCACCGATGACCGATCTGCTGCCCCAGGCCTACCTGCTCGGCCTGATCGCCCTCCTGGGCGTGGCCGCCATCGTGGTCGGCCGCCAGATCCTGCGGGTGCGGCGGGATGAGCTTGCGCTGGCCCGCCTCGGAGGCAACGACAAGGCCGCTGGCGGCCCCAGGGATGCCTCCACCCTCTATGAGCTTGCCTCGGTGCAGCTGCGCAAGCGCCTCTACACCGAGGCCCAGGGCAACCTCAAGCAGGCCCTGAAGCTGGCCGACGCCGAGAAGGTCCCTGCCGAGGCGCGGGCCCTGATGGAGAACGCCCTCGGCTTCACCCTGGCGGCCCAGAACAACTACAGCGCCGCCGTGCGTCACTACCGGGCGGCCCTGCGGGCCAAGGCCGACTACCCGGTGGCCCTCAACAATCTGGCCTTCGCCCTCGAGAAGCAGTCGAAGGCCGACGAGGCCCGCAGCCTCTACGAGAAGGTGCTGGAGCTGGAGGCCACCAACAAGACGGCCCGCAAGCGGCTCGCGATCCTGGAACGGCGCAGTGGCCGGGAGGAGGGCGAGAAGGGCAAGGCCTCCTGACGCCCACCGGCCGGACTGGCTGCCGCCGCCATGGCCGGCCCGGTGGCCGGCGCCACGGCTTGGATCACCAGAGGCCGCGCACCGGGGCGGGATCGGCAGTGGCTGGGGCCTGGGCCGTGCGCTCCGGCACCAGCTGCAGCCGGCCGCCTGGGGTGGTCAGACGGGGCGCGCGCCAGCCGCTCAGCGACAGGCCCTGCACGCTCTGAAAGGCGCCACCGGGCTCCAGGGCGCCGCCGAGGGGGTCCCCCAGCAGCAGCAGGTCGAGCTGATCCGACTTGGCGTTGAGGTTGCCCTGCACCGGGGATTCGACCCCGCCGACGGCCATCGCCCCCCGCAGATCCACCATCTGGCCCATCGGGGTGGCCCCGTCGATCCGCAGCTGGACGGGCACGGCGGGCCCGCCGCTGAAGGACTGGTAGCGGCCGCTCCAGCGGCGGGGCATCTGCTCGGCGATCAGCCGGGCCCGGGCGATCGGATCGAAGGTCTCGACTTCGCCGTTGGTGCCGCCGTCCTGGTTGATGGCCTGGATCTCGGGGGCCGTGAAGGGCACGAATCCATCCGCCGGCAGGGGGCTGGCGGCAAGCACCGGGCTGGCGGCGAAGACCGGGCTGGCGGCGAGCAGCAGGGGCACGGCGGCCAGGGGCACCGGCATGGCGTGGGTCTCAGTGGCAGAAGGCAGACTAATCGGGATGCGCCCGTCCGCCGCAGGCCCCCGACCGTGACCGCCATCGCCCCCCTGACCTCCCGTGACGATCTGGTGATCGCCGGCCGCCACTTCCGCAGCCGCCTGATGACCGGCACCGGCAAGTACCCGAGCCTGGAGACGATGCAGGCCAGCCTGGAGGCCAGTGGCTGCGAGATCGTCACCGTGGCGGTGCGGCGGGTGCAGAGCGGCGCCCCGGGCCACGGCGGCCTGATGGAGGCGATCGACTGGAACCGCATCTGGATGCTGCCCAACACAGCCGGCTGCGCCACCGCCGAGGAGGCCGTGCGGGTGGCGCGGCTGGGCCGGGAGCTGGCGCGGCTGGCGGGCCAGGAGGACAACAATTTCGTCAAGCTGGAGGTGATCCCCGACTCCCGCCACCTGCTCCCGGATCCCTTCGGCACCCTCGAGGCGGCCGAGCAGCTGGTGAAAGAAGGCTTCGCCGTGCTGCCCTACATCAACGCCGATCCACTGCTGGCCAAGCGGCTGGAGGAGGCCGGCTGCGCCACGGTGATGCCGCTGGGGTCGCCGATCGGTTCGGGCCAGGGCATCCGCAACGCCGCCAACATCGCCCTGATCATCGAGAACGCCGGCGTGCCGGTGGTGGTGGATGCGGGGCTGGGGGTGCCCAGTGAGGCCGCCCAGGCCATGGAGATGGGCGCCGACGCCCTGCTGATCAACAGCGCCATCGCCCTGGCGGGGGACCCGCCGGCGATGGCACGGGCGATGGCCCTGGCCACCGAAGCCGGTCGCACCGCCCTGCTGGCGGGCCGGCTGCCGCAGCGGGCCGAGGCCCGGGCCAGTTCTCCCCTGGAGGGGCGTGTGACGAACCATTGACGATCGGGCCGATCGCCGGCCCGCTCCATAGGGTTTGCCGCAAACCGATCCCCAGCCATGCAGGTCACCGAAGAAGACGGCGGCAAGCTCAACGCCTTCGCCAAGGAGCCCCGCATGGTGCTCCAGGAGGCGGGGGAGACCAGCGGCGCCAACCGGATGCTGCTGATCGGCGGCCTGGTGCTGGTGGCCGTGATGGTGGCGGTGGCGGCCGGCATCAGCTGAGGGCTGGGCCTCTGAGGCCTGTAGTAGCTTGCCCGTCTGAGCAACTGCTCGTTCAGGAGTCTGGGGTGAAGGTTCTCGTTCTCGGCGGCGACGGCTTCTGTGGTTGGCCCTGTGCCGTGAACCTGGCGGAAGCCGGACACGACGTCGTCATTGTCGACAACCTGAGTCGTCGCAAGATCGACATCGACCTGGGCGTCGAGTCGCTGACGCCCATCGCCACGATCCAGGACCGCCTGCGGGCCTGGGAACAGGTGGGCGGCCGGGCCATGACCTTCGTGCACCTCGACATCGCCCGGGAGTACGACCGGCTGCTGGAACTGCTGCGCAGCGAGCGCCCGGCGGCGATCGTCCACTTCGCCGAGCAGCGGGCCGCCCCCTACTCGATGAAGAGCAGCGCCACCAAGCGCTACACCGTCGACAACAACGTCAACGGCACCCACAACCTGCTGGCGGCCATCGTCGACAGCGGCCTCGACGTCCACATCGTGCACCTGGGCACCATGGGCGTCTATGGCTACGGGTCCCACCGGGGCGCCACGATCCCGGAGGGCTACCTGACGGTGGAAGTGCCCCAGCCGGACGGCACCTGCTTCACCGAGAAGATCCTGCACCCCACGGATCCCGGCAGCGTCTACCACATGACCAAGACGCTGGATCAGCTGCTGTTCTTCTACTACAACAAGAACGACGCGATCCGGGTCACCGACCTGCACCAAGGGATCGTCTGGGGCACCAACACCGAGCTCACCCAGCGGGATCCCCGGCTCACCAATCGCTTCGACTACGACGGCGACTACGGCACCGTCCTCAACCGCTTCCTGATGCAGGCGGCGATCGGCTACCCCCTCACCGTCCACGGCACCGGCGGCCAGACCCGGGCCTTCATCCACATCCGCGATTCGGTGCGCTGTGTCCAGCTGGCGCTGGAGCACCCCCCCGAGCCGGGCGAGAAGGTGAAGATCTTCAACCAGATGACCGAGAGCCACCAGGTGGGCGAACTGGCCCGCAAGGTGGCGGCCCTCACCGGCGCCGAGATCAACTACCTCCCCAACCCCCGCAAGGAGGCGATCGAGAACGATCTGATCGTCGACAACCGCTGCTTCATCGAGCTGGGCCTCAAGCCCACCACGCTCGATGACGGCCTGCTGGCCGAGGTGGTGGACGTGGCCCGACGCTGGGCCGACCGTTGCGACCGCTCCAAGATCCCCTGCCTCTCCGCCTGGACCCAGCGTCAGGCCGAAGCGATCAAGGCCTTCGCCTGATCTCCCCCCCGTGAAGATCGCCTTTTTCACCGAAACCTTCCTGCCGAAGGTCGACGGCATCGTCACGCGGCTCACCAAGACGGTGCAGCAGCTGGTGCTGGCCGGCGACGAGGTGCTGATCTTCTGCCCCGAGGGCGCTCCCGATGGCTACATGGGGGCCCGGGTGGTGGGGGTGCCGGCCATGCCGCTGCCGCTCTATCCCGAACTGAAGCTGGCCCTGCCGCGGCCGGCGGTCTCGGAGGCCCTGGACCGCTTCGGCCCCGATCTGGTGCACGTCGTCAATCCGGCCGTGCTGGGGCTGGGCGGCATCTGGCTGGCCCGCAGCCGCGGCCTGCCCCTGGTGGCCAGCTACCACACCCATCTGCCCAAGTACCTGGAGCACTACGGCATGGGGATGCTGGAGCCCCTGCTGTGGGAACTGCTCAAGGCCGCCCACAACCAGGCCCAGCTCAACCTCTGCACCTCCACCGCCATGGTCGATGAGCTGGCGGCCCGGGGCATCCAGCACACGGCCCTCTGGCAGCGGGGCGTCGACACCGACCTGTTCCGCCCCGAACTGGCCTCCGGCGCCATGCGTGAGCGGCTCCACGGCGGCCACGACGACACCGGCCATCTGCTCCTGTACATCGGCCGGCTCTCGGCGGAGAAGCAGATCGAACGGATCCGGCCGGTGCTCGAAGCCATGCCCCAGGCCAGGCTTGCCCTGGTGGGGGACGGTCCCCACCGTCAGCAGCTGGAGCGCCATTTCGACGGCACCGCCACCACCTTCGTGGGCTATCTGGCCGGCCAGGAGCTGGCTTCGGCCTACGCCAGCGGCGACGCCTTCCTGTTCCCCTCCAGCACCGAAACCCTCGGTCTGGTGCTGCTGGAGGCGATGGCCGCCGGCTGCCCGGTGGTGGGGGCCAACCGGGGCGGCATCCCCGACATCGTCAGCGACGGCGTCAACGGCTGCCTCTACGACCCCGACCAGCCCGCCAGCCTGACCACGGCCGTGCAGCGTCTGCTGGGGGATCCGGCGGCCCGCCGCCAGCTGCGTCTGGCCGCCCGTGAGGAGGCCGAACGCTGGGGCTGGGCCGGGGCCACCGCCCAGCTGCAGGGCTACTACCGCCAGGTGCTCCAGCAGGGCCGTTTGCCCCAGGCCGCCTGAGGGTCCTCAGCCCGGCCGGGCCACCACCGGCGGCTTGACGCCGCGGAACCAGACGGTCATCAGGGCCTTCACCATCGGAGCGGCCACGGTGCCGCCGTAGCCGCCGGAGTTCTCGCCGAAGGCGACGATCACCAGGGTGGGCTTACCGGTGGCCGGGGCGTAGCCGCCGAACCAGGCATGGTCGGGACGGGGCGGATCCTCGGCGGTGCCGGTCTTGCCGGCCACGGGCGGCAGGCTGGGGTCGTTGAGGATGGTGGCCGTGCCGCTGGTGACCGCCTGGCGCAGACCGGCATGCAGCACCCGCAGGGTGGCCGGTTTCAGGCCGATCCACGTCCGGGGGTAGTCGCGTTCCACCAGGTGGGGGGTGACCAGCCAACCGCCGTTGGCCACGGCGGCATAGAGGCGGGCCATCTGGATCGGCGTCACGGTCACCGCCCCCTGGCCGATCGAGGAGGTGATCGTGTCGACCGGCGTCCAGGGTTCGCCCAGCACCTCCTTCTTCCAGGCCGGGTCTCCGAGCAGTCCCGGGGATTCCTCGGCGGACAGCTCGCTGCCGGTGCGGCGGCCGAAACCCATGCGCCGGGCGGCCTTGAACATCTCATCGGGGCCCACCATCAGCCCCACCTTGTAGAAGAAGCTGTTGCTGCTCACCCCGAGGGCGAAGGGGAAGCCGATGCTGCCGAAGGAGCCGTGGTCGGCGTAGCACTGGCCGTAGTAGCAGAAGGAGCCCACCGTCGGCACGGTGGACGTTTCGTTGAGCTTGCCGGACTCGATGCCGGCGATCGTGGTGATGACCTTGAAGGTGCTGGCCGGCGGGAAGCCCTGGAAGGCCCGGTTCAGCATCGGCGCCTCCGGCCGGTTGAGGGCGTTCCACTGGGCGGTGGTGGGGCCGTCGGAGAAGATGTTGGGATCGAAGTTGGGCCGGCTGGCCATCGCCCGCACGGCGCCGGTCTGGGGGTCCATGGCCACGATCGCCCCCTTGCGCACCCCATCGAGGGCCTTCTCCGCCGCCCGTTGCAGGTCAAGGTCGAGGGTGAGGCGCAGATCCTTGCCGGCCTTGGCGGGCTTGTCCCCCAGCACCCGCTGCACCTGGCCTTCGGCGTTGACCTCCAGCTGCTGGCCGCCCCATTCGCCGCGCAGGTGGGTTTCGTAGACCTTCTCCAGCCCGCTGCGGCCGATGCGATCGCTGATGCGGTACCCGTGGTCCTTGAGGGCGGCGTACTCCTCCTCGGTGATGCTGCTCGTGTAACCCATCACATGGGCCCCCAGGCTGCCGTCGGGATAGGCCCGCAGCACGTCCTCGGACACCTCCGCCCCCTGCAGCGACCCGGCCTGCTCCCGGAAGCGCAGCACCTGCACCGGCGTGAGCGAGAGGGCCAGGGGAATCCGGAACCCCTGGGCGTTGGCGCCGCGCTTCCGCGCGGCCTCAAGCCGGTCGGCGGGGATCGCCAGCAGGCCGGCCAGCCGGTCGCGCAGCCCGGGCCAGCCACGGTCGTCCACCTGGAGGGGCTGGAGGTAGAGGTTGTAGGTGAGCCGGTTGGTGGCCAGCACCCGCCCCTTGCGATCCAGCAGGCGGCCCCGCACCGGATTGCGCGGCAGCAGGCGGATCCGGTTCTCGTCCGCCATCGCCCGGTTCTCGGCCCCATGCAGCAGCTGGAGCCAGGCGAGGCGCCCGAGGATCGCCGCCAGCACCAGCAGCATGAACGTGAGCAGCAGGGCGGCCTGGTGGCCGGTTCCTGTGTGGCGGGTGGAGCCGGCCCCGACCCCGCCGCCGGCAGCGCGCACCATCAGCCGAGTCGGCTCTGGAGTAGGGCCAGGCGCGTCTCGATGCGCTCCAGGGCCGCCAGCAGCTCGGCCGGATCCGCCGGGTTGGGTGGCGGGGGGGCGTCCCAGGCGGCTGGGGCGGCCCCGGGGAACGGGCCAGCGGAGCCCTCTTCGGGGCCGACGTCGCGGACCTCCACCTTCATCACGGGGTTGCCCAGGCCGGGCTGGAAACGATCCAGGTTCTCCCTCACCTGGCTGGCCGCGGGCTCCCCCTCCTGGCGCAGCTGACCGAGGGGATCGGCACTGGTGCCGTCGAAGGCGGCGAGCACCTCGGCCGGGCCCCCCTTGCGGACCCGCTCCACCACCGCCAGTCCCACCGGCAGCACGTCCTGCATCAGGGCCAGGCGCAGGGAATCAAGGGGATCGGCAGCCATGACGTCGGAACCCGGACCGGGCTTTCCAGTCTGACGTGTGGGACGGCCCCGCTCAGGGTGCGGGTCGCTGCACCCCGGGATCGACGATCACCTGGCCGCAGAAGCGGGTGCTGCCCAGCCACCAGCCGCCACCGACGGCCAGCACCAGCAGCACGCTGAAGGGCAGCAGCGCCTGGCGGGTGCCCTCGAGGGACAGCCATTCCATCCAGCCCCGCAGCCAGCGGTCGCGGTCGAAGCGGCGCCGCTCCCTGAGGCTCTCCTTGCCGCGGCGGTCGAGGGCCCGGGCCACCCAGCGCTCGAAGGCCTTCTTCTTGGTGACGGCCATCTTGCGCTCCACCTCGAGCAGGTGGCCGGCGCTGAGGTCGGGGTTGAAGGTGCTGATCAGCTCCAGGCTCTTGAGAAACATCTCCACCGCCCCTTCCTTGATCGCCAGGTCGGCCGGATCGAGGGCGTCCCAGTCGACCTCGGGGTAGAAGCGCAACCGGTTGCTGCGGATCTGCTCCTCCGGCAGCTGGCCGGGTTCCCGCAGCCAGCGGTCGGTGTTGGCATCGAAACGACGCCAGTAGAGGAAAGGGTTGAGAAAGATGGTCTTGCCGGCCAGCACGATGCTGTCCTGCTGCAGGCGGCGGTGCATCTGGGGGTCCTGCTCAGCCCCGGCAGGGCTGCCAGCGACGGCGGGGGAGACGGGAGGCACGGAGCGAACGGCCGGGTGCCGAGATTATCGAAGCCGGCCCCTGCGGGCCAGCCCGGCACTCCCGCCTACTCCCACTCGATCGTGCCGGGGGGCTTGCTGGTGATGTCGAGCACCACCCGGTTCACCCCCCGCACTTCGTTGACGATGCGGTTGGAGATCAGCTCCAGCAGGTCGTAGGGCAGCCGCGACCAGTCGGCGGTCATACCGTCCTCGGAGGAGACGCAGCGCAGCACGATCGGGTAGGCGTAGGTGCGCTTGTCGCCCATCACCCCGACGCTGCGCACGGGCAGCAGCACGGCGAAGGCCTGCCAGATCTCGTTGTAGAGGCCGGCATCGCGCACCTCCTCCCGCACGATCAGGTCAGCGTCCCGCAGGATGTCGAGCTTGTCGTCGGTGACCTCCCCCAGGATGCGGATCGCCAGGCCGGGGCCTGGGAAGGGATGGCGGCCGACGATCTCCTGGGGCAGCCCGAGGCTGCGGCCCACCTTGCGCACCTCGTCCTTGAACAGACGCCGCAGCGGCTCCACCAGCTTGAACTGCAGGTCCTTCGGCAGCCCGCCCACGTTGTGGTGGCTCTTGATCTTCACCGCCACCCGCTCGCCCGTCTTGGGGTCCACGTTGGTGCCGGCGCTCTCGATCACATCCGGGTAGAGGGTGCCCTGGGCGAGGTAGTCGAAGGGGCCAAGGCGGCGGCTCTCCTCCTCGAACACGCGGATGAACTCGGTGCCGATGATCTTGCGCTTCTCCTCCGGATCGGTGATGCCGGCAAGCTTGGAGATGAAGCGCTCACGGGCATTGATGTACTCCACATTGATGTGGAACTGGCGATCGAAGAAATCCATCAGGAACTCCGGCTCGCCTTTGCGCATGAAGCCCTGGTCGATGAACATGCAGGTGAGGCGATCGCCGATCGCCTGGTGCAGCAGGAAGGCCAGGGTGGAGGAATCCACCCCGCCCGAGAGGGCCAGCAGCACCCGTTTCTCGCCCACCTGGGCACGCACCTCGCCGATGGCCTCATCGATGAAGGCGGCCGTGGTCCAGTCGGGGATGCAGCCGCAGATGTGGTAAACGAAATTGCGGATCATCACCATGCCGCAGGTGGAATGCACCACCTCGGGATGGAACTGCACCCCGTACAGGCGGCGGGCATGGTCGGCCACCGCGGCCTCGGGGGTGTTGTCGGTGTGGGCGAGGCGCACGAAGCCCTCCGGCAGCGACTCCACCGAATCGCCGTGGCTCATCCACATCGTCGAGCCCTCCTCGACGTTGGTGAGCAGGTCGACCGGGTCGTCGACGTGCAGCGGCGCCTTGCCGTACTCGGCCCGGCCGGCGGCCACCACCGATCCCCCCAGCTGCTGCACCATCAGCTGCATGCCGTAGCAGACCCCCAGCACCGGGATGCCCAGGTCCCAGAGGCCGGGGTCGCAGGTGGGGGCCCCCTCCTCGTAGACGGAGCTGGGGCCGCCGCTGAGGATGATTCCCTTCGGCTGGAGGGCCTTCAGTTCCGCGGCGCTGGTGGTGTAGCCCATCACCAGGGAGAAGACCTCCGTTTCCCGCACCCGACGGGCGATCAGCTCGGAGTACTGGGAGCCGAAATCCAGGATGACGATGGCCGGGTGACGGCGGGAACCGCTGGCGTGGTCCCGTTCCGAACCCGGTGGTGCGGTCTGCGTCGTTTGGGACATCGGCTCGAAGGAGGCCTGGGCCTGGGCCCGGTGATCGGTGCCAGCACCCTAGGTCGCGCCCCTGAAGCGTTCCATCAGCGCCTCCCCCACCGGCCCGCAGACCCGCAGCCGGCGCTGACGGTCGAACAGGGCCGCCCCCACGGCGGCCGGCGGGGCGCCATGGCTGGCCAGGTAGGCCCGGCAGCGGCTCTCGATGGCGGCGGCGATCCGGGCCCGCAGGCGTCCGGCCAGGTCGGGATCGGCCTGCTCCAGCCCGGCCAGGGCGGCCTCCACCGTGGCGGCCCCGTGCAGGGCCGCGAGGGTGGCGCCACCGGCCCCTTCCAGGGCGGCCAGGGCGGTGAGCACCTCGGCACGGCCGTCGGCCAGGTGGTGGTGGGTGTGGAAGATGCCGCCGGCCAGCTTGATCAGCTTGCCCTGGTAGCCGAACAGCAACAGCCGCTCCACCCCCGCCTCGGCGGCCGCCACCAACACGGGGCCGAGCCAGTTGCCCGCCTTGATCAGCAGCTCCGGCGGCAGGCCCAGCCGGGGGGCCAGATCGAGGCCGTTCTCGCCGATCACCAGCACCAGATCGCCGCCGGCCCCCGGCGCCGTCATGCGCTCGGCGAGGGCCGCCAGGGTGCGGGCCAGCTGGTCCGGGTCGGCGCCGGCCTGCACCTCGGCCTGGGTGCCGATCAGGGCCAGCCCGTCCACCACCCCGAAGGCGGCATTGCTGGTGCGCTCCGCCAGGCGGCGGCCGTCGGGGAGCACCAGAGTCAGCCCCAGGCGGCGACCGCCGGGCACCAGGGGCCGCAGGTTGGCCTCCAGTAGGCGCCGGGCATAGGCCGACAGGCAGGCCTCCCCGGTCGCCGCGTGGACCCCCACCCCCTCGCCGGGCTCCAGCTGCAGCCAGGGCCCGTCACCGGGGAGCCAGCGGGCCAGCACCCACACCACCAGGCCGCGGGTGAGGTCCAGCCCCTCGCCCGGATCACAGCAGCTTTCCCCCAGGGCCAGACCGTCCCCCAGCGGCGCGGCGGCTCGCACCGGGATCGGAACCACCCCCGGCGGCTGCAGGAGTTCCAGGGACACGGCGGCGTTGAAGGGCTCCCCTTGCAGAGCCCCGAGGGCGGCGCGGGCCGCGGCCGCCAGCCACACCGGCAGGGTGAAGCCCCGCGGGGCCGCGGAGGGGGGGCGCAGGGAATCGATGGCCGGCGGGAACGCTGTTTTTTATGGTGGTCGATCGCCTTGCCTTCGCCGGGCCCGCGCTCCTTCGTTCCCCACCGCTCATGCAGGACAAGCTCACTCTGATGATCCCCGGCCCCACCCCGGTGCCGGAGACCGTCCTGCAGGCCATGGCCCGCCATCCGATCGGCCACCGCAGCGGCGATTTCCAGAAGATCGTGCGCCGCACCACCGAGCAGCTGCAGTGGCTGCACCAGACGAAGGGCCACGTGCTGGTGATCACCGGCAGCGGCACCGCGGCGATGGAGGCGGCGATCGTCAACACCCTCAGCCACGGCGACAAGGTGCTCTGCGGCGACAACGGCAAGTTCGGCGAACGCTGGGTGAAGGTGGCGAAGGCCTACGGGCTGACCGTGGAGGTGATCAAGGCGGAGTGGGGCCAGCCCCTTGATCCGGAGGCCTTCCGCGCCGCCCTCGAGGCCGACACCGCCAAGGAGATCCGGGGGGTGATCCTCACCCACTCGGAAACCTCCACCGGGGTGATCAACGACCTGCAGGCCATCGCCGGCCATGTGAAGGCCCACGGCACGGCCCTCACCATCGCCGACTGCGTCACCAGCCTGGGGGCCTGCGACGTGCCCATGGACGCCTGGGGCGTGGACGTGGTGGGCTCCGGCTCCCAGAAGGGCTACATGATGCCGCCGGGCCTGAGCTTCGTGGCCATGAGCGAGCGGGCCTGGACGGCCTACGAGCGCTCCGATCTGCCGAAGTTCTATCTGGATCTGGGCAAGTACCGCAAGGCGGCCGACGACGACAGCAACCCCTTCACCCCGGCGATCAACCTCTACTTCGCCCTCGAGGCCGCCCTGGGGATGATGCAGAAGGAGGGCCTGGAGGCGATCTTCGCCCGCCACGAGCGCCATCGCCGGGCCACCCAGGCGGCGATGAAGGCCATCGGCCTGCCCCTGTATGCGGCCGAGGGTCACGGCAGCCCGGCGATCACGGCGGTGGCGCCGGAGGGCATCGATGCCGAGGCCCTGCGCAAGCAGGTGAAGGAACGGTTCGACATCCTGCTGGCCGGCGGCCAGGACCACCTCAAGGGCAAGGTGTTCCGCATCGGCCACCTGGGCTTCGTCTGTGACCGCGACGTGCTCACCGCCGTGGCGGCCATCGAGGCCACCCTGAAGGACCTTGGGCTGGCCAAGGCTCCGATCGGCGCCGGGGTGGCGGCGGCGGCGGCGGCGCTGGCCGGCTGAGCCGCTGGCCAACGGGGCGGGGGGGCTTGGCGGCGGGGTTCGTGCCCGCCCATCCCTGACCAGCCTTCTCCGGGGCTCCGGACCCCGGGGTGGTGACCGGAGCCTTGCTAAGGTCAAGCTGGGAGTGAAATAACGCGGGTGTAATTCAGTGGTAGAATGTCAGCTTCCCAAGCTGAACGTCGCCGGTTCGAGTCCGGTCACCCGCTTGATCAGCCAGTTCAGGATTTAACGCTCAAGCCTGACATCTGGCCCACTCTTTTCACTCCGGGCTTACCGGGCCTCAGCTTTGCTTGTGCGGCTTTGGCCTCTTTTGCTGGAGCCCAGGGATGGAGACCAACGGCAGAGGTGAACCCTGCCCTCCTTGGCCATCCCATCCCGGGGTCGGGAATCAGGCCCGGGGCTTGATCAGCTGCAGCACCTGCAGTCCAAGACCGCCGGCCCGGCGCTCGCAGTCGAGGGCCTGCAGAATCGCCCGGGCGGACCCTTCAATATCCCCTTCGCTGGCGGCCACACGGGCCTGCTCATTCAGTGCCGCCGCCTGCAGCAGCAGACGCTGACGCGCGGCCGGATCGGACAGGGGTGACACGCCGGACCTTGGCCGTGCGGGCGTTTCCAGCGTCAAGGTGACTGGGGTCGGTGGGCTGGCAACGATCATGACCGGCGAGGATTTCGCAGCTTCGAAAACAGGTAAAAAGGGCCTGTCGGCATCCAACGGCCCCTTTGCTGTTTACATCTTACGGGAAACAGTAACAGTCTGTCCCGCGGGGGCAGAAGAGCGGGGGAAAAGAGACGATCTCTCCGCACCCAGCGACGGATCGTTGATGGCGCTCGGCGCCGGCGGTCGGCCGGCTCAGGTGCCCGGCTCCTCCCGATTGCCGCCCAGGGCGGCGATCTGGGAGCGCAGCTGGTCGGAGCGCTGCAGGTCGCCCCGGGTGAGGGCGACGGCGAGGGCGAATTCCAGCTTCTCGAGCTGGTGATCGCCCTCTTCCTGGGAATGGGTGCGGAGCTGGCAGTGGGGCGCCGGGGTGGAGGCCCGTGGGGCGGCTCCCTGGCCGTGCAGAGCGGCTGAGGATGACTGGTAAGGGGAAGTGGGGAAGGCCATGACCCGCTTTCTTTTCATTTTGACACCCTTGACCAGGGGGCCGCGATTCAGGCCGCGGTGGGGTAAGCGACGTCCTCCTGGCTGTCGAACGCGGTGGGCGCCTCGGAGGCGGTGGGCGCTTCGGAAGGGGCACCGATCTCCAGCAGGTGGCGGCAGTCCTGCAGCAGCCGCTCAACGTTGTCGAGGCTGGCCAGCTCCTGGGGGTCCGGCCTGGCCTGGTTGGAGGCCTGCAGTTCCACCGCCGCCAGGCGCTGCTCCAGGGTCACCAGACGCTGGGAGAGGGCATGGATGGTTTCGGCGAGATCTTCGGCATTGCGGCTGATGCGGAACGACACCGAGGCGGGGGCCATGGCGGGGAAAGCGACTGGGCTGTGCCGCATGACAACACACCCGGAGCACCCCCTCAAGCACCTGTGGCACGGATCTCCCAGAGTGGGCCCTGTGGATCGGGCCCAACGTCGGATGAACCATGCCTGGCATCTGCTGATGTACGCGCTGGCGGGGCTTGCCGGCGGTCTGCTGGCCCTGCGCACCGGCATCCCGGCGGCCCCCCTTGCCGGCGCCCTGCTGGGGGCCGCCCTGGTCAGCGTCACGGGGCGGCTGGAGGTGGCCCAGTGGCCGGTCGGCACCCGCACCCTGCTGGAGATCGGCATCGGCACCGTGATCGGCACGGGCCTCACCGGCACGGCCCTGCTGGAACTGCGCCAGCTGTGGCGACCGGCCCTTCTGATCACGGTCACCCTGGTGCTCACCGGGCTGGTGGTGGGGCTGGGCTGCAGCCGGCTGATGGGCGTCAATCCGGTGGTGGCCCTGCTGGGGGCGGCCCCGGGGGGCATCAGCGGTATGAGCCTGGTCGGCGCCGAGTTCGGCGTCGGGGCGGCCGTGGCCACCCTCCACGCCGTGCGTCTGATCACGGTGCTGGTGATCCTCCCCCTGGTGGTGCGGCTGGTGCTGCCGGCGACCGCCACCCCACCGGGCGGCTGACCGCCCTGGACAGAGCCGCTGGGGTCGATACGTTGGGCCATCTCGTTCTTCCCTTCCGGTCCGATGGCCACACGCCACTCTCTCCATCACCGACTGGGCCCGATCGTCCTGGCGGCGGCGGCCGTCCTGCTGGGCGGTGCCGGCACCGCCCAGAGCGCCCGCGCCGGCAATGACATCGAGGGTCCCGGGGGCAAGGGGGCCCAGGTGTACTGCTTCATGCGCAACAACGGCAACGTCCACGAGGTGAGCTGGAACGCCGCCTATGCCCTGATCAAGCGCCAGAGCGCCGGCCTGTTCAAGACCTCTCCCGAACACGCGGCGGTGATGATCACCGAGGCCGTGGTCCAGAACCCCGGCACCTTCCCCGACTGCGGCCGCTTCCTGGGAGAACTGTTTACGCCGCGCACCTCCGGCAGCACCGCGGCCAGCCCGGAACCCGGCCCCACCTCCATCTCGGTCGTCGGCGGTGGTAAGGCTGGTGGCAGCGGCATGACCCGGAGTGAGCGTTACAACTGAGCGGGCCCGCCTGCAAGCCGCCGCCCGTCCCCTGGGCCTGCTGCTGATCCTGCTGCTGGGCGGCTGTGCCGAGGAGCCCCTTCCCCAGCGGCCGATCACCCGGGAGGACTGCCTGCGGACCGTGAAGCTGGAGGACCTGCCCGGGGCCCTGAGCCAGTGCGATCGGGTGGTGGCGGCCTTCCCCAAGGATCCCGGGCCCCTCAACGAGCGCTTCCTGCTGCATACCCTGGCCGGCAACACCACCGCGGCCTGCCGGGACATCGCCCGGGCCAAGGTTCTGGCCGCCGGGGTACCGAAGGGCAAGCTGGATCCGATCCTGCGCCAGGACCTGGAGGTGCGCAGCAGCAGCTGTGCTGACGACACCCCCGCCCGCCCGGGGGGCTGAGGGCCGGCTGCGACTCAACCGCTCTCCAGCCACTGGCGCACCAGCGCCGGCAGGGCCCGCTGGCGACGCAGGCTGTCCTGGCCCTGCAGCAGCAAGGAGATCCGCTCGGCCTTGCTGGCGATCAGGTCGTCCACCAGCCGGTCGGCCACACCCAGCTGCAGCCAGTGGCTGGTGAGCGCGGCCCCCATGCCGATCCGGTGGCAGCGGTCCTCCGCCTGCTCGGCGTCGCCCGGGGTCCAGGGCCGCTCCACCAGCACCACATGCCGGGCCCGGTGCAGGGTGAAGCCGAGGCCGCCGGTGCCATAGGTGGCGATCAGCACGGGGTTCCGGCCCGCCTGAAAGGCATCCACCAGCTGCTGCCGCCGCCGCGGCGGCACGGCGCCCACCAGGGGGCCCCCGTCCCCCGGCCGGCCGAGCTGCCGGTGCAGCGCCAGGGCGGTGGCCACAAAGGCCGTGAACACCACCACCGGCTCGCCGGCCGCCACCAGGTCGGCCACCAGCGAGACGGTGGCGTCCAGCTTGTGGTGCGAGGCGATCTGGCGCAGGGCCGTGAACACGGCCAGGGCCTCGGCGTCGCGGCGCACCTCGCCGGCCATGGCCCGGCGGCGGTAGTCGTCGATCCGCCCCTGCAGGGCCCGCTCGAAGGCTTCGGCGCCGGCAGGATCGAGGCTGACGGGCCGCTCGAGCCGCCGCTTCGGGGGCAGGTCCAGGCACTGGCCCTTGCGGCGATGCAGCACCAGGGGCCGCACCAGCCGCTGCAGCTCCTCCAGCTGGCTGGCGCCGCTGGCCTGCCAGATCCGCCGCCCCCCCTGCTCCCGCCAGTGCCCCTGGCAGTAGCGCTCCTCGAAGTGGCGCTGGTCGGCCGCCAGGGGATGGCCGATGGCGGCCAGCAGGGGAAAGAGCTGGACCGGCCGGCCGTTCTTCATCGGCGTGCCGGTGAGCAGCCAGATCGCCCGCAGGCGCGGATGGCGGGCCAGGCGCAGGAAGGCCTGGGTGCGAGCGGCCTGGAGCGACTGGGCGAAATGGGCCTCGTCGGCGATCAGCACCGTGCCGGCGGCCGGCAGTTCGGCCGGCAGCCGGGCCCAGCTGTGCAGCTCCAGGCGCAGTCCCAGGGCCGCCGCCTCCTGGCGCCAGTGGTGATGCAGCCCCGCCGGGGCCACCACCACCAGCCGGCAGTCGGCCAGGCGCACCAGGGCGCGGCCGGCCACCAGGGCACTGAGGGTCTTGCCGAGACCCATGGCATCGGCCAGCACGGCGCCGCGGCGGGCCAGAAGCCAGCGCACCGCCAGCCGCTGGTGGCGGAACAGCCGGCGGCCGTCGGGGAGTTCATCGGCGGCGGCCGCCGCCGCCACCAGGGCCCGGTGGGGGGGCAGCGGCGGCAGGGGCTGGCCCAGCCAGCCGAACCAGCGGGCCAGCTCCGGGGTGAGCGGGAAGCGGCCGGCGCACTGCTGCTGCAGCGCCGCGGCCGCCTCGAGGGGGAACTGCCAGCAGCCGCGGCGGCTGAGCCACTGGCCCCGGGGGCGGATGGCCCGCAACTGCGCCTGGGTGACCGCGTCGAACGGACTGACCACCTCGATCAGACCCGAGGCGCCCAGGCGCATCTGCACCAGGGGGGTGGCCAATGCGGCAAAAAGCAATCATGAACACATTGACACCCGGGACGCTGAGGGCAAACTTCCGCCAACCGAGGCGCGCTGATGCAGGCCAGGGATGGAGTCTTTCTCGAAGACCTCTGCCCCAAGCTGCGAGCGCGTCGATGGCGACAGTCGCTGCACCGGATGACGGGCCGCCGCTGCCTCTACTGCGGTGAGGCGTCGGAATCCATCGACCACGTGCATCCGCTCAGCCGCGGCGGCCAGAGCATCACCGAGAACTGCGTGCCGGCCTGCCTGGGCTGCAACGGCCGCAAGGGGGACAGCGATGCGTTCGTCTGGTACCGGAGCCAGCCCTTCTACGACCCGCGCCGGGCGATGGCCCTGCGGGCCTGGACCGACGGCGATCTGCGCCTGGCCCTGCGCCTGCTCCAGTGGGTGGCTCCCGCCGAACCGGAGACGGCCACGGCCGCCGAAGCGGAGGTGACTCACCAGACGCGGCAGGCCTCCACACCGTTGTGGCGGTGGCAGATGGCCTCCTGATCGAGGGGCTGCTCCGGCGCCAGCACCACGGCCCCCAGCATCAGCGCCACGGCCAGCAGCAGCGGGGCGGCGGCGCGGTGGTGGCGCGCCGGGGCCCGATGGCCGCGGCCGGCGAACGGCTGGTCGAGGGCCCGCTCGAAGGGGCGACAGAGGGGGCGGGAGGGCGCGGGGCCGACAGGGAGACTGGCACCGAACGACGAGGTGGTCACGGGATGGAGAAACGGATAGTGATACAGATGTACTGATGACGGTAGATTCTGTCAACCCGGGGGTCGACGGCGGCCGGATCGACCACCCGGCCCTGCCCGGGGCTGCCGCCGCCATCGACCGGATGCTGGTGCTCGGCGGCGGCTACACCGGCCGCCGCCTCGCCCTGGCGCTGGAGGCGGCCGGCGCGCCGGTGCTGCTCAGCCATCGCCAGCCGGCCCCGCCGGGCGACGACCGGGGCTGGCTGCACTTCGATCCCGACCAGGGCGCCCTGCCCAGCCAGGCGGACCTGGCCGGGGTCAGCCACGTGCTGGTGACGATCCCGCCCGATGCCGGCGGCCGCGATCCGGTGCTGGAGTCCCTCGAGACCCGCCTGCGTCAGCTGTCACCGGTCTGGGTGGGCTATCTCTCCACCACCGGGGTCTACGGCGACACCGGCGGCGCCTGGGTGGACGAGACCAGCCCCACCCGGCCGCTGCTGGAGCGCAGCCAGGCCCGGCTGACCTGCGAGCAGGCCTGGCGCCGCAGCGGCCTGCCGGTGCAGCTGCTGCGGCTGCCCGCCATCTACGGCCCCGGTCGCAACCCGATGGTGAGCCTGCGCAACGGCACGGCCCGGCTCATCCACAAGCCCGGCCAGGTGTTCTCGCGGGTGCACGTCGACGACATCGTCGGCGCGGTGCTGCACACCATCGCCCTGTCCCCCGAGGCCAGGCCCGACACCCTGATCCTGGCGGACACCTTCCCCTGCCCCTCCAGCGAGATCCTGGGCCTGGCCGCCCATCTGCTGGGCTGCCGGCTGCCGGACGTGCAGCGCTTCGACGACGTGGCCGCGGCGATGGGACCCATGGCCCGCAGCTTCTGGAGCGAGAATCGACGGGCCAGCAGCCGGAGGCTCAGGGACGACCTCGGCTACCGACTGCTCTACCCCACTTACCGGGAGGGGTTGGCGTCCTGCAGCGGCGACTTCTTCTGAGCGCCGAAGATCGAAGGATCGATCAGGGAGGACAGGCCCGTGTCCTTGCCCATCTTCTCCCAATCCACCACGACCCAGCTGTTCCGGAAGGCGAGTCCCCCACCCAGCAGCAACAGGCCCAGCACCAGCAAGCGGACCATGAACCGACCCCGACAGCGCCCGTTGGCATGAAAACTACTGCGGATCGCCTCGTCATCGCCCTGGGGGATCCCGCCGGCATCGGCGCCGAGGTGACCCTCAAGGCCCTTGCCCGGCCCCGGCCCGCCGGCCAGGAGGTGGTGCTGGTGGGCTGCGGTCGCTGGCTGCGGGAGTGCCACCGCCAGCTGCTGGCCCGCAGCGACGCGCCCCTGGCTGACCCGGAGGCGTTCGCCCTGGTGGACATCCCCCTGGAGCAGCCGGTGGTCCCGGGGGTGAGCAGCCCCGCCGCCGGTGCCGCCAGCTTCGCCTGGCTGAGCGAGGCCGTGGCGCTGGTGGGCGCCGGCGGCGGTCGGGCCCTGGTGACGGCCCCGATCGCCAAGGCCAGCTGGCAGGCGGCGGGCCATGCCTACCCGGGCCAGACCGAGCGGCTGGCGGAACTGACCGGCGCCAGCGACGCCGGGATGTTGTTCACCGCCGTGGCTCCCGCCGGCGGCTGGCGGCTCAACACGCTCCTGGCCACCACCCACATCCCCCTGGCGGACGTGAGCGCCCGGCTCGGCCCGGAGCTGGTGCACCAGCGGCTGGAGGCCCTGCTGGCCTTCTGCCGCCGCTTCCGCAGCCGCCCGCGGCTGGTGGTGGCGGGCCTGAACCCCCATGCGGGGGAGGTGGGCCACCTGGGGCGCGAGGAGCAGGACTGGCTGATTCCCGCCCTGCAGGAGTGGCAGGGCCGGCATCCGGAGGTGCGCCTGGAGGGGCCGGTGCCGCCGGACACCTGCTGGCTGGAGGCGGCCGCCGCCTGGAGGGGCCAGGGCGAAGGGGCGGACGGCTACCTGGCGCTCTACCACGACCAGGGGCTGATCCCGGTGAAGCTGCTGGCCTTCGACGCCGCCGTCAACACCACCCTGGGCCTGCCGTTCCTGCGCACCTCCCCCGACCACGGCACCGCCTTCGCCATCGCCGGCCGGGGCATCGCCAGGGCCGACAGCATGGCGGCGGCGATCCAGACCGCCTGGGAGCTGGGCCCGCCCCCGGAGGCGTTCGCCCTCAGCCGGCCTTGATCCGCATCAGCACCTGGCCGAATTCCACCGGCGTGCCGTTCTCCACCAGGATTTCCACCACCTCGCCGCTGAACTCGCACTCCAGCTCGTTCATCAGCTTCATCGCCTCAAGAATGCAGACGGGCTGGCCGGCGCTGATGCGGCTGCCCACCTCCACGAAGGGGGCCTCCCCCGGAGCCGAGGAGCGGTAGAAGGTGCCCACCATCGGCGCCGTGACGGCCTGCAGATCACTGCGCACGGAAGCGGCGGGCGGCGGGGGCGCCGAAGGCCCCGGGGCAGGCGCGACCGCGGCCGCAGGGGCGGGAGCCGGCGGTGGGGCCCCGGCGGGAGCCTGCACCATGGTGACCGTCGCCGGCGCGGGGGCCGGCAGGTTGCGGCGCACCTCGAGACGGAAGTCGTCGCCCTCGAGCTTCAGTTCCTGGATGTCGCTGTCCCCGAGCAGGGCCAGCAGCTGGCGCAGTTGGTCGTGATCGAGCTGCATGGCGATCAGGACTCCCGGCCCAGATAGCTGTCGGTGCGGGTGTCGACCTTGATCTTCTCGCCGATCGTGATGAACAGGGGCACCATCACCTGGGCACCGGTCTCGACGATGGCCGGCTTGGTGCCGCCGGTGGCGGTGTCGCCCTTGACGCCGGGGTCGGTCTGGGTGACCTCGAGCACCACTGAATTGGGCAGCTCCACCTCCAGGGGCTTGCCGTTCCAGGAGACGACGCTCACCTCCATGCCTTCCTTGAGGTACTTGCGGCCGTCACCGATCTGCTTGGCGGTCAGGCGGGTCTCCTCGTAGGAGGCCATGTCCATGAAGACGTAGTCATCGCCTTCCATGTAGGTGTGCTGGAGGGTCGACTTCTCCAGCAGGGCCTGGGGCATGGTCTCCCCGGCGCGGAAGGTCTTCTCCACCACGTTGCCGCTCTGGACGCCCTTGAGCTTGGTGCGCACGAAGGCCGAGCCCTTGCCGGGCTTGACGTGAAGGAATTCGACGACGCGCCAGACCTGGCCATCCAGCTCAATCGTTGTGCCGGTGCGAAAGTCGTTGCTGGAGATCATTCCGGCGGATCGGATCGGGGGATTGTACGTCTGGCTACAGGCCCACCCGCAGACCGCATCGCCGGAGGCCCGGGCCGGTTGTGCCAAAGTCCAGGCAGTCACAGGGGAAGCATGGACCGGCGACGCAGGCGCATCGGGTTCACCACCACGCTGGCCGCCCGGCTGGGGGCCGCCCTGACCCTCGTGCTGACCCTGCTGCTGGCGGTCCCCGCCGCCTGGGCCTACCTGCCCCAGGGCAATGCCGTCAGTGATCCCACCGCCCTGCTGCGCAACGCCCTTCCCATGGAGCAGGGCGACCTGCAGGGGCTCCAGCACCGCCTCGAGGACACCAGCGACGACCTGCGGGCCAAGCGCTGGAGCAGCCTCACCGGCTCCGTGCGCCGGGCCCAGTCCCAGCTGGGCGGCAGCCGGGAGCGGATCCTGGCCAGCTTCGATCCCGCCGACCGGCCCACCGCGGAAGCCCTGCTGGCCGACACGGAGGTGCATCTGCAGGAGCTGGCGGCCGCCGGCGAGGCCCAGGACCGGGACCGCTTCCTGACGGCCCGCCGGGAAGCCCTCGCGGACATCGGCGAGGCCGAGGCGCTGCTGGTGGGTCCCTTCCCGTTCACGATCCCGTCCGAGTTCGACGCCCTCCCCCGGCTGCTGGGCCGCGCCACGGTCCGGCTGACCACCACCAAAGGTGACCTGATCGCCGTCGTGGACGGCTACAACGCTCCGCTGACCGCCGGCGCCTTCGTGGATCTGGTGCAGCGGGGCTTCTACGACGGCCTGCCCTTCAACCGCGCCGAGGACTTCTACGTCCTCCAGACCGGCGACCCCGCCGGCCCGGCGACCGGCTACATGGACCCGGTCAGCAAGCAGGAGCGCACCGTGCCCCTGGAGATCATGGTGCCCGGCCAGGAGGCTCCCTTCTACAACCAGACCTTCGAAGATCTGGGGATGTTCAAGGCCGAACCGGTGCTGCCCTTCGCCAGCAAGGGCACCCTGGGCTGGGCCCACTCCGACGAGGCCCTCGGCGACGGCTCCTCCCAGTTCTTCCTGTTCCTGTTCGAGCCGGAGCTCACCCCGGCGGGCCTCAACCTCATCGACGGGCGCTATGCCGCCTTCGGCTATGTGGTGGACGGCTTCGACGTGCTCGAGGAGCTCACCGCCGACGACGGCATCGTCAAGGCGACGGTGGTCGAGGGGGCCGACAACCTGCGCCCCCATGCCTGAGGGGCCCACCCTGGCGCAGCTGGGGGAAGGGGAGCTGATCCGGCGCCTCGGCGCCTTCGCCCCCCCGGGGCAGTTCGACGATGACGCCGCCCTTCTGGGAGCGGCCCAGCTGGGAGCGCACCCGGCGGGGGATCCGCCGCTGGTGCTGAACACCGACGTGCTGGTGGAGGACGTCCACTTCAGTGCGACGACGATGGGGGCCGCCGATGTGGGCTGGCGGGCGGCGGCGGCCAACCTCTCCGATCTGGCGGCCATGGGCTGCCGCGGCGCCGTGGGCATCACCGTGGCCCTGGTGGCCCCTGGGGACACGCCCTGGGCCTGGGTGGAGGGGGCCTACGGCGGCATGACGGAGCTGCTGGCGGCCCATGGCGGCGTGCTGCTCGGGGGCGACTGCAGCGGCGGCCGCCAGCGCCTGCTGGCCGTCACCGCCCTGGGCCGGCTCCCGGCGGGGGGCGGCCCGATCCGCCGCGGGGACGGCCGGCCGGGCGATGTGGTGGTCAGCACCGGCCCCCATGGGCTCAGCCGCCTGGGCCTGGCCCTGCTGCGGGGCGAGGCGCTGCCGGACCTGCCCGCGTCCGGCCGGGAGCGGGCCATCCGTGCCCACCGCAGGCCCGTGCCCCGGTTCGATGCGGTGGCGGCCCTGGGGGCCTGTCGCCCGGCGGCCCTGGACTGGCGGGTGGCCGGCTGCGACAGCAGTGACGGCCTGGCGGCCGCGGCCTCCTGCCTGGCCGCCGCCAGCGGCTGCACGGCCCTGCTGTTCCGGGAAGCCCTGCCCCTGGCGGCGGAACTGGAGGGCCAGGACACCGGCGAGGACTGGTGCCTCTGGGGAGGTGAAGATTTCGAACTGGTGCTGGCCGTGGAGCCGACCTGGGCCGAGGCCCTGGTGGAACGGCTGGCGGGCGCCCGCCGGATCGGCCGGCTGGTGGAACCCCAGCCCTGCGGAGCCCTGGGATGGGCGGAGGGGGGGGACCCTGTCGCCCCCCCGGCCGCCGCTTTCCGCCATTTCGGCTGACGGAATCAGCGGACGGATTCAGCCGCCGGCAGGCCGCCGGTTCACTTCCAGTTGCGGGCCACCACCTCGGCCAGGTCGACGACGCGCTGGCTGTAGCCCCACTCGTTGTCGTACCAGGCGATGACCTTGACCATGTTGTCGCCCATCACCAGGGTGAGATCCGAATCGACGATCGCCGACTCGTCGGTGCCGGCGTGGTCGGTGGAGACCAGGGGCAGGTCGCAGTACTTGATGATCCCCTTCATGCCGTTCTCGGAGGCGGCCTTGAGGGTGGCGTTCACCTCCTCCTTGGTGGTGCCGCGGCTCACTTCGAGCACCAGATCGACCACCGAGACGTTGGGGGTGGGCACCCGCAGGGCGATGCCGTTGAGCTTGCCCTTCATCGGCGGGTACACCAGAGCCACCGCCTTGGCGGCGCCGGTGGAGGTGGGAACGATGTTGACGGCGGCAGCCCGGGCGCGGCGCAGATCGCGGTGGCTGGCGTCGAGGATGCGCTGGTCCCCGGTGTAGCTGTGGGTGGTGGTCATCGTGCCCTTGACGATGCCGAAGGCCTGGTCGAGCACCTTCACCACCGGCGCCATGCAGTTGGTGGTGCAGCTGGCGTTGCTGATGATGGCGAAGTCATCGTGGCGGTACTGATCGGCGTTGACGCCGACCACGAAGGTGCCGACGCCGTCGCCCTTGCCGGGGGCCGTGATCAGAACCTTGCTGGCACCGGCTTCGATGTGCTTGCCGGCCCCCTTTTCATCAATGAAGACGCCGGTGGCCTCGATCACCAGGTCGACGCCCCACTCCTTCCAGGGGAGGTTGAGGGGATTGCGGTCGGAGAAGCACTTGATGTGCTTGCCGTTGACCACGATGGTGTCGTCGGTGTGGCTCACTTCCGCATTGCGGATGTGGCCGAGCATCGTGTCGTACTGGAGCAGGTGGGCGTTGGTCTTCGGATCGGAGGTGTCGTTCAGGCCCACCACTTCGATGCCGGTGTTCTCACCGCGGCTCAGCCAGCAGCGCATGAAATTCCGACCGATTCGGCCAAATCCATTGATCGCAACGCGCAAGGTCATGGCAGAAAGCGGTGGAACCCGCTAGCAAGGAGGGATTTTGGCTGCCGATCATACAGAAATGGGGGTCCTGCTCTTTCCCGCAGCCACAGGCCCCGGATCGGACGGTCGGCAAAGCGAAGTATCCCGCAGAGGGGGGAGGGCCGATCTGCCGTTATTTTCGGCGTGGCCTGGAGTCCCCCTTGATCCCGAAGCTCGATCGCCGTCAGCCGCTCCATTTCATCGGGGCCGGGGGGATCGGCATGTCCGCCCTGGCAGGGATCCTGGCGGAGAGGGGCTTCCTGGTGAGTGGCTCCGACCCCCGTCCCAGTCCGGTGCTGGAGCGGCTGGGATCCGCCGGGGTGCGGGTGTTCCAGGAGCAGACCGCCGCGACGATCACCGCGGTGCTCGCCGGTCTCGACGGGACGGTGGCGGATCCCTTGGTGGTGATCAGCTCGGCGGTGCCCGCTGCCAACGAGGAGCTGGCCGAGGCCCGGCGGCGCGGGCTGGCGATCGTGCACCGCTCCGACGTGCTGGCGGCCCTGATCAATGCCCAGCCGTCGATCGCGGTGGCCGGCAGCCACGGCAAGACCACCACCAGCACCCTGATCGCCACGCTCCTGGAGGCCGTCGGCGAGGACCCCACCGCCGTGATCGGGGGGATCGTGCCCGCCTTCGGCAGCAACGGCCGCCATGGCCGGGGCCGGCTGCTGGTGGCCGAGGCCGACGAATCGGACGGCTCCCTGGTGAAGTTCCGGCCCCGGCTGGGGGTGCTCACCAATGTGGAGCTCGACCACACCGACCACTACCCGGATCTGGCCGCCCTGGTGGCCACCCTGCAGCACTTCGCCGACGGCTGCACCACCCTGCTGGCCAACCGCGACTGTCCGGTGCTGCGGGAGCACTTCCAGGCCGCCAGCTGGTGGTCGACCTGCAG
The DNA here is from genome assembly GCF_024346155.1 of Cyanobium sp. Candia 9D4. Lineage (NCBI taxonomy): Bacteria > Bacillati > Cyanobacteriota > Cyanophyceae > Synechococcales > Prochlorococcaceae > Cyanobium > Cyanobium sp. Candia 9D4. The sequence continues at coordinate 151,345 of NZ_JAGQCK010000002.1, forward strand.
CAGCGAAGGCGTCGACTTCGCCGCCATCCCCTTGGAGGAGCGGGGTGACGGCACCCTGGCCACCTGGTACGAGCAAGGGGAGGCGCTCGGCACCCTGGAGGTGCCCCTGCCCGGCCGCCACAACCTGAGCAACACCGTGGCCGCCATGGCGGCCTGCCGGCTGGAGGGCGTGCCCTTCGAGGACCTGCGGCTCGCGGTGGCCGGGCTGCGCCCCCCCGGCCGCCGCTTCGACTGCCGAGGCCTCTGGCAGGGCCGGGCGATCGTCGACGATTACGCCCACCATCCCAGCGAAGTGGCCGCCACCATCGCCATGGCCCGGCTGATGGTGGAGAGCGGCCGCAGCCCGCTGCCGCTGGTGCCGCGGCGGCTGGTGGCGGTGTTCCAGCCCCACCGCTACACCCGCACCGCCCAGTTCCTGGACGATTTCGCCGCGGCCCTCACCGAGGCCGACGCCGTGCTGCTGGCGCCCCTGTACGCGGCCGGCGAGGCCCCGGTGGCGGGGATCTCCAGCCAGGCCCTGGCGGAGTCGGTGCGCTCCCTCGCCCCCGACCTGCCGGTGGCGGTGGCGGCCAGCATGGAGGCCCTGGCGGAGCTGGTGGCCGGCGGCACCGGCCCGGGCGACCTGGTGCTGGCGATGGGGGCCGGCGACGTCAACAGCCTCTGGGAGCGCCTGGGGGCCCTCGACGAACGGGGTCGCCCCACCGCGCTGGTGGCCTGAGGGGATGGCGACGGCCCCGCTCAGCCAGCCCCGGGCAGGGGTCGCCCTGCGGGACTACACCACCTGGAAGGTCGGCGGGCCCGCCGCCTGGTTCGCCGAACCCGCCGACCAGGGGGAGCTGATCGCCCACGCCGCCTGGGCGGCGGCCTCGGGTCTTCCCTTCCGCTGCATCGGCGCAGGCTCCAACCTGCTGATCGCCGACGGCGGCCTGGACGGCCTCACCCTCTGCAACCGGCGGCTGCAGGGCAGCCGCCTGGATCCGGGCGAGGGCTGGGTGGAGGCCGAGGCGGGGGAACCGATCCCCACCCTGGCCCGCAAGGCGGCCCGCCGCGGCCTGCGGGGGCTGGAGTGGGCCGTCGGCATCCCCGGCACGGTGGGTGGCGCGGTGGTGATGAACGCCGGCGCCCAGGGGGGCTGCACCGCCGAGTGGCTGGTGTCGGTGCGGGTGCTGGATCCGCGCCGGCCCGACGCCCCCTTCGAGCTGGCCGCCGCTGACCTGGCCTTCGCCTACCGCCACAGCCGCCTGCAGGAGGAGCCACTGCTGGTGCTTTCGGCCCGCTTCCGGCTGGAGCCCGGCCACGACCCGGCGGTGCTCAGCGCCCGCACCAGCGCCAACCTGCAGAGCCGCACCAGCACCCAGCCCTACCAGCAACCCAGCTGCGGCAGCGTGTTCCGCAATCCCGAACCGCTCAAGGCCGGCCAGCTGATCGAATCCCTCGGCCTCAAGGGACTCGCCATCGGCGATGCCCAGGTGTCCCCGATCCACGCCAACTTCATCGTCAACACCGGGGCCGCCACCGCCTCCGACATCGACGCCCTGATCCGGCTGGTGCAGCAGCGGGTGCTGGAGAGCCGCGGGGTGCGGCTGCACCCGGAGGTCCAGCGGCTGGGGTTCTAGCCTGCCCCCAGACGACGATCCCCTGGCATGGCCGGCTTCGGACTTCCCAATTTCGGACAGCTGACCGAGGCCTTCCGCAAGGCCCAGCAGATTCAGCAGGACGCCCAGAAGCTCCAGGAGGAGCTCGACGCGATGGAACTGCAGGGCAGCGACCCCGAGGGCCGCGCCAGCGTCTGGCTCTCCGGCAACCAGCAGCCCCTGCGGGTCGAGCTGAGCCCGGAGCTGCTCGCCGAACCCGTGGAGACGGTCGAGGCGGCCGTGCTGGCGGCCCTCTGCAAGGCCTACGAGGTCTCCACCGGCACCATGCGCGAGCGCATGGAAACCCTCACCGGGGGTCTGGATCTGAATCTTCCCGGTCTGGGGAACTGAGGTCCCCCTCCAGTCCCGGCAGGTCCTGCTCCAGCCCCTGACGCCGGGTGCTGCGGGAGGACCGGCGCAGCTGGGGGTCGAGCAGGGGTTCGAGGCGGTCGCCCCGCTGACGCAGGCCCCGCTCCCCCTGGCGCCCCTGGCCGCTGCGGGAACGGGCCGCCGCGGCCTCCACCTCCTCGAGGCAGCGGCCGTAGATCAGCTGGCGGTCCCAGCCGTCCCCCATGGCACAGCCCGGGTCGCCCAGGTGGCGGCAGTTGGCGAAACGGCAGGGGATGGCCCTGAGGCGGGCCAGCAGCTCCGGGAAGGCCGCCGCCAGGATCTGGGGGTCGTCGGGGAGGGCGGGGGTGTTGAAGCCGGGGGAATCGGCCACCAGGGCCCCCGGCGCCACGGAGAACAATTCGACATGCCGGGTCGTGTGGCGTCCGCGGCGCAACCGGCCGGAGACGGCGGCGACGCGCAGCTCCAGGGCCGGGGCCAGGGCGTTGAGCAGGCTGCTCTTGCCCACGCCGGAGGGGCCGCAGAGCACGGCGATGCCCGGCGCGGCCAGCTGGTGGCGCAGGGTCTCGAGACCCTCACCGCTGCGGGTCGAAACCGCCACGGTGCCGTAGCCCCAGCCCTCCAGCCGCCGGCACCAGGCCCCCACCTCGTCCGCCGGCAGCAGGTCGGCCTTGCTGAGCACCACCTGCACCGGCTGGTCCGTGGCCTCGGCGGTGATCAGGAACCGGGTCAGCTGCAGGGGGTCAAGGCCGGGTTCGGCCACGGCCACCACCACCACCACCCGGTTCACGTTGGCGACCGCCGGCCGCTCCAGCAGGCTGTGGCGGGGTTCGAGGCCCACCACCGCCCCCCGCCGCGCCCGCCAGTCGACGGCGGCCACCGTCACCCGATCACCCACGCACACCTGCAGGCCGCTCTTGTCGAGGCGGGTGCGGCGGGTGCACAGCAGGCGGCCGTCGTCACCGAGCTCCGAGGGGCCATCGAGGCTCACCAGGCAGTAGTTGGCCTGCAGGGCCACCACCCGACCCGGCAGCGGCTCAGCCCCCATCCCGTCGCACCAGCAGCCGCACCCCCTCACCGGGGGCGAACGGCGACGGGTCGACCCGTTGCACCTCGTGCCCCTCGTTGCGCAGGCCCTCGCTCACCATCTGCTCCGGTTCCCCCCCGTCCAGGTCGATCCGCAGCCAGCTCCCCGGCGGCAGGGGCTCGAGGGCCAGGCGGGCCCGGATGAAGTTGACCGGGCAAGGCGTTCCCCGCAGATCGAGGACCGCCGGCGAGCCGCCCATGACGCTCAACCGAACAGGCCGCCGAACAGGCCGCTCTTGTGGTGGTGGCGCTGGCCCTTGCTGGTGTGGTGTCCGGCCAGCTGCTCGAGCAGCTGGCGCTCCTCGCCGTTGAGCTTGGTGGGCAACTGCACCTTGATGGTGAACTGGTGGTTGCCGCGGGCCACCGGATTGCCGAGCCGGGGCACCCCCTTGCCCTGGAGGGTGATGACGGCCCCGGGCTGGGTGCCGGCGGGAATCTCCAGCGGCTCGTGGCCGTCGACGGTCTCGACCTCGATCGTGTCGCCCAGGATCGCCTGGAGGTAGTTGAGCGACACCTCGGAATGCACCGTGACCCCATCCCGCCGCAGGTGGGGGTGGGACTGGACGGTGAGGAAGACGTAGAGATCCCCGGCCGGCCCGCCCCGCTGGCCGGCGTTGCCCTCCTGGCCCACCCGCAGGCGGGTGCCGGTGTCGACGCCGGCGGGAATGTTGATGCGCAGCTTCTTGCGCACCTGCTGCAGGCCCTGGCCGCCGCAGGCGTTGCAGGGGTCGGCGATCACCTGGCCGGTGCCGTCGCAGGTGGGGCAGGGCGCCACCTGGGTGAAGCTGCCGAAGGGGGTGCGGGTGGCGCGGCGCACCTGGCCGGCGCCGCCGCAGGTGCCGCAGGTGGTGGGGCCGCTGCCCGCCTTGGCGCCGGAACCGCTGCAGGTGGTGCAGGTCTCGAGGTGGCGGATCTGGACGTCCTTCTCGCTGCCGAAGACGGCCTCGCTGAAGCTGATGGTGAGATCCAGGCGCAGGTCGTCGCCCTGGCGGGGGCCGCGGCGGCGTGCCCCGGCCGCGGCGCCACCGCTGGCCCCGCCGAAACCGCTGAAGAAGGTCTCGAAGAGGTCGGCAAAACCGCCCATGTCGCCCATGTCGGGCATGCCGCCGCCGCCGCCCAGGCCGGCCTCGCCGAACTGGTCGTAGCGGGCCCGGGCCTGGGGATCGCTGAGCACCTCATAGGCCCGGCCGATCTCCTTGAAGCGGTCCTCCGCGGCCGGGTCCTTGTTGACGTCCGGGTGGTACTGGCGGGCCAGGCGCCGGTAGGCCTTCTTGAGGCTGTCGGCATCCACGTCCCGGCTGACACCGAGCAGCTCGTAGTAATCGGCCATCAGTCGGATGTCCCTTCGCTGGGTGGCGCCGATGCATCGGAACGGGACCCACCGGCCGGGCCGGGACCCATCGACACCTTGACCAGGGCATGCCGCAGCACGCGGCCGTCGAGGTGGTAGCCCCGCTGCAGCTCCTCGATCACCACGTCCTCCGGATGCTCCTCACTGGGTTCGCGCAGCACGGCCTCATGAAGCGAGGGGTCGAAGGGTTCACCCTCCACCCGCATCGGCGACACTCCCAGCTGCTTGAACACATCAACCAGCTGTTTATAGAGGTTCTGGTAACTGCGATGCAGGCTCTGGGCCTCCTCGCTCTGGGGGTTGAGCTGCTGGCGGGCCCGGTCGAAGTTGTCGACCACCGGCAGGATCTCGGTGAGGGTGGTGCAGGTGATGTGCAGGCGCTGGTCCTCCTTGTCACGGGACTGGCGCTTGCGGAAGTTGTCGAAATCGGCGGCGATGCGCATGTACTGGCCCTTCAGGGACTCGTTCTCGCTGCGCAGGGCCGCCAGCTCGGCCTCCAGCTGGCTGACGCGGTCAGTGCCGCTGTCGGCGGCCTCCGGCGCGGCGCCGGCGGCGTCCGGGGCCCCGGTGCCCTCGGCGGGGGGCGTGACGTCCGGGCCGACGTCGGGATTCACCGGCAGGGTCTCGAGGAGCTCCTCCACCCGGGCTGCGTCGACCGCGCCCTCCCGGGGATCGATCCGTTCCTCATGGGGGGGAGTGTTGTCGCCGGTCATGCGTTCTGGCAGGGATGTCAGATGCCGTTATGTTGAAGGTCGAGGAGCCCTCTCCACAAGCGGTGGAAGCCCGCACCTCAGCCACGCTCCACTCCAAGGCTCCACCCAAAGGCTCCACAGCCAGGCTTCGCTTCCGATCCTTCCCGTCGATGCCATCAGAAGGTCTCACCCAGCGCCCGCAGGTCACCGGTGCGGAGCACACCTCCCTCTTCCGGGACCTTGACCTGGGTCAGGCCGCCACCCCCCAGGGGCCGAGCACACCGGAAACCGAGGACCTGGAAGCCAGCAGCTCGGGCGAGGGGATCTCGCCGGTGATGAGCCTGGTGGATCGGATCCTGATCGAGTCGCTCACCAGCGGCGCCAGCGACATCCACGTGGAACCCCAGGAGGACGGGCTGCTGGTCCGCTTCCGCCAGGACGGCGTGCTGCGCAGCATCGACAAGCTGCCCCGCACCCTGATCCCCGCGGTCACCTCCCGCTTCAAGATCATGGCCGACCTGGACATCGCCGAACGGCGGATGCCCCAGGACGGCCGGATCCGCCGCAACTTCCGCGGCCGCACCATGGACTTCCGGGTCAGCACCCTGCCCGGCCGCTACGGCGAGAAGGTGGTGCTGCGGCTGCTCGACAGCGGCGCCACCCAGCTGGGTCTGGACACCCTGATCACCGACGAGGAAGCCCGCTCCACCCTGCGGGACATCGGCTCCAAACCCTTCGGCATGATCCTGGTCACCGGGCCGACGGGTTCCGGCAAGTCGACCACCCTCTACGCCCTGCTCTCGGAGCGCAACGACCCCTCGATCAACATCTCCACGGTCGAGGATCCGATCGAATACACCCTCCAGGGCATCACCCAGACCCAGGTGAACCGGGAGAAGGGCTACGACTTCAGCTCCGCGCTGCGCGCCTTCATGCGCCAGGACCCGGACGTGCTGCTGGTGGGGGAGACCCGCGACCTGGAGACCGCCCGCACCGCCATCGAGGCGGCCCTGACCGGCCACCTGGTGCTGACCACCCTGCACTGCAACGACGCCGCCAGCGCCTTCGCCCGGCTCGATGAGATGGGCATGGAGCCCTTCCTGGTCAGCGCCTCGCTGCTGGGGATCGTCTCCCAGCGTCTGCTGCGCCGCCTGTGCAGCGAGTGCCGGATCCCCTACCACCCGAACCACAGCGAACTGGCCCGTTTCGGCCTGGTGGCCTCCGACGAGACCGACATCTCCTTCTACCGGGCCAACACGGTCCTGCCGGGCTCGGAGGGCTGCTGCAGCGCCTGCCAGGGGCGGGGCTACAAGGGCCGGGTGGGGGTCTACGAGATCCTGCGCATGAACGAGACCCTCTCCGCCGCCGTGGCCAAGCGGGCGACGACCGAGGAGCTGCGGCGCCTGGCCCTGGAAAGTGGCATGAAAACGCTGCTCGGCTACGGCCTTGATCTGGTGCGGGAGGGGCTGACCACCCTGGAGGAGGTGGAGCGCATGTTGCTCACCGACACGGGCCTGGAATCGGAACGGCGCGCCCGGGCCCTGAGCACCCTCACCTGCCGCAGCTGCGGAGCGGGGCTGGAGGACGAATGGTTGGAATGTCCCTACTGTCTGTGCGTTCGGAGCTGAGCAGGATGGATCTCCTCATCGAAGACCTGATGCAGGAACTGGTGAAGGCCGGAGGCAGCGACCTGCACCTGTCCGCGGGCAAACCTCCCTACGGCCGCTTCAGCGGCCAGCTGCGGCCCATCATCCAGGACACCCAGCTCACCGAGGAGAGCTGCAACCGACTGATCTTCTCCCTGCTCAACAACGCCCAGCGCAAGAACCTGGAGCAGAACTGGGAACTCGACTGTTCCTACGGCCTCAAGGGCGTGGCCCGGTTCCGGATCAACGTGTACCGCCAGCGGGGCACCTACGCGGCCTGCCTGCGGGCGCTCGGCAACTCCATCCCCAGCCTCGAGAAACTCGGACTGCCCCCCATCGTCGAGGAGATCAGCAGCAAGCCCAAGGGGCTGGTCCTGGTCACCGGACCGACGGGCTCCGGCAAGACGACCACACTGGCGGCGCTGATCGAGCACATCAACGCCACCCGTTCGGAGCACATTCTGACCATCGAGGATCCGATCGAGTTCACCTACAGGAACGACAAATCAATCATTCACCAGCGCGAACTGAATGAGGACACCCGCAGCTTCTCCAACGCCCTGCGAGCGGCCCTGCGGGAAGATCCGGATGTGATCCTGGTGGGGGAACTGCGCGACCTGGAGACGATCCAGCTGGCGATCACCGCCGCCGAGACCGGCCACCTCGTCTTCGGCACCCTGCACACCAGCTCCGCCGGCCAGACCGTCGACCGGATGGTGGATGTGTTCCCGGCGGGCCAGCAGACCCAGATCCGGGTGCAGCTGAGCGGCAGCCTGCTGGCGGTCTTCTCCCAGACCCTCTGCAAGAGCGCCGTACCCGCCGGCAACGGCGCCTTCGGCCGGGTGATGGCCCAGGAAATCATGATCAACACCCCCGCCATCGCCAACCTGATCCGGGAAGGCAAGAGCTCCCAGCTCTATTCCCAGATCCAGACCGGCGCCAGCCAGGGCATGCAGACCCTCGAGCGGGCACTCGCCAACCTGGTGGAGGAGGGCAGGGTCACCCGCGAGGAGGCCCTGCTCAAGACCACCAAGCCGGAAGAGCTCCTCCGGCTGCTCGACCGCTGAGGCCCGCCATGACCGCCTTCGTCGTCACTTACACCACCAAGTCCGGCCAGCGCCGGGAGATGACGCTGAACGCCGACAGCCCCTCGGTCGCCCGGCGGGAACTGCGCCGCCGCGGCATCCTGGCCAACACCCTGGTGCGCAAGGAGACCCCCAAGGTCCCCCAGGCGGCCCCCAAGAAGACGTCCTCCTCCTTCAGCGGCCTGTCTGACCTGCTCGAGGGGCCGGTGACCATCCGCGACAAGGCCCTGTTCGCCAACAAGCTCTCCGCCCTGGTGGATGCGGGCGTGCCGATCCTGCGCAGCCTCGACCTGATGCGGGTCCAGCAGCGCTCCAACAAGATGCGCCAGGCCCTGGCGGGCATGACCCAGGACGTCAACCAGGGCGACAGTCTGGGCAACGCCATGCGCCGCTGGCCGAAGGTGTTCGACAACCTCAGCATCGCCCTGGTGGAGGCGGGTGAGGCGGGTGGCGTCCTCGACGACACCCTCAAGCGCCTGGCCAAGCTGCTGGAGGACAACGCCAAGCTCCAGAACCAGATCAAGGGGGCGATGAGCTATCCGGTCACGGTGCTGGTGATCGCCATCGCCGTGTTCCTGGGCATGACGATCTTCCTGATCCCCACCTTCTCCAGCGTCTTCGAACAGCTGGGGGCGGAACTGCCCCTGTTCACCCAGATGATGCTGAATCTGAGTGAGTTCCTGCGCTCCTGGAAGGCCCTGATCCTGCTGGCGGCCCTGGTGGGCTTCGCGTTCTGGGTGGTGTCCACCTACAACACACCGATGGGCCGCCGCCAGATCGACGGCCTGCTGCTGAAGCTGCCCCTGTTCGGTGAGTTGCTGCAGAAGTCAGCCAGTGCCCAGTTCTGCCGCACCCTGAGCTCCCTCTCCAAGGCGGGGGTGCCGATCCTGCTGTCCCTGGAGATCGTGAGGGAGACGGCCACCAATTCCGTGATCTCCGATGCCATCATCTCCTCCAAGAATGAGGTGAGTGAGGGCATGCCCCTCAGCGCGGCCCTGCGGCTGAAGAACGTGTTTCCGGAGATGTGCGTCAACATGCTCGCCATCGGCGAGGAAACCGGCGAAATGGACGCCATGCTCTCCAAGGTGGCCGACTTCTACGAAGACGAGGTCAGCACGATGGTGAAGGCCATGACCTCCATGCTGGAGCCGGCGATGATCGTGCTGGTGGGCATCATCGTGGGCTCGGTGCTGCTGGCCATGTATCTGCCGATGTTCTCGATCTACGAGCACGTGCGCTGAGCCCTAGGCGCCCGTGATCTGAGCCGCCAGGGCCTGGCCCGCCAGCCAGCCCGAGCTCCAGCAGTGCTGGAAGTTGAAGCCGCCCGTCACCCCGTCCACGTCCAGCAGTTCCCCCACCAGGAACAGGCCCGGCTGCAGGCGGCTCTCCATCGTGGCCAGGTTGACCTCCGCCAGGGGGATGCCGCCGGCGGTGACAAACTCCTCGCCGAAGGGGCCGCGGCCGGAGACCCGGTAACGGCTGTCCCGCAGGGCCGTGACCAGGGCCTGCTCCCCGCGGCGGGGGAGATCGGCCCAGCGCAGGCTGGCGTCGAGCCCCGCCAGGGCCAGCAGGTGCAGCCAGAGGCGGCGGCTGAGGTCGGGCCAGGGCCGCCAGTTGCCCAGCTGACGCCGGGCCTGCTCGCGGCGCGCCGCGGCGAACCAGCCCTCCAGCTCCGCCGGCTTGCGGCCGCCGGTCCAGTCGACCCGGAGCTCGGCCCGGTAGCGGCGCTCCCGCAGGGCCCGGGCGGCGAAGGCCGTGAGCCGCAGGGTGGCCGGCCCGCTGAGGCCCCAGTGGGTGATCAGTACCGGCCCCCGCTGCCGCTGGGGCTTGCCGGGGGCGCCAGGGGCCGAGGCGGTGGCGGCCGCTCCGGTGTCCGCCAGGGGCGTCAGCAGCAGCTCCAGCTGCACCGGGTCCATCGCCACCCCGGCGAGGGCCAGCAGGGGGTGGTCGGCCAGGGTGAGGGTGAACAGGGAGGGCACCGGGGCCACCAGGCCATGGCCCAGGGAGGCGGCGATGCGGTGGCCGCTGGGGTGGCTGCCCGTCGCCAGCACGAGGCGATCGGCGAGCAGCTCGGCCCCCGAGCGCAGCCGCAGCCGGAACCCGCCACCGGGCAGGGCCTCCGCCGCCTGCCCCGCCTCGGCCGTGTGCACCGCCACCCCGGCGGCGGTCGCCGCCCGGCGCAGGGTATCGATCACCGAGGAGGAACGGTTGGAGCGGGGGAACAGCCGCCCGTCGGGCTCCTCCACCAGCTGCAGGCCATGGGCCTGGAACCAGGCCACCGTGTCACCGGGGGCGAAGCGGGAGAAAGGGCCCCGCAGGGCCTTGCCGCCGCGCGGGTAGTGATCCACCAGCAGCCGCGGATCCCAGCAGGCGTGGGTGACGTTGCAGCGGCCGCCGCCGCTGATCAGCACCTTGTGCAGCGGTACGGGGGTGGACTCCAGCAGCAGCAACCCCCCGCGGAGCTGGCCGGCGGCCGCTTCGGCGGCGGCGATGGCGGCCATGAAGCCCGCCGGGCCCCCTCCCACCACCACCACGGAGGCACGGCTGGGCAGCATGGGGCGATGGAGCACAACTACCGCTTCAGTGTGGCGCCCATGCTGGACTGCACCGATCGGCACTTCCGGGTGCTGATGCGGCAGGTCAGCCGGCACTGCCTGCTCTACTCCGAGATGGTGGTGGCCCGGGCCCTGCACCACATCGCCCAGGAGGGCTCCCCCTCCCGGATGGGGGAGAAGCAGCAGCGGCTCGAACGGCTGCTGGGGTTCGACCCGGGCGAACACCCCCTGGCCCTGCAGCTCGGCGGCGACGACCCGGAGCTGCTGGCGGAGGCCGCCCGGATGGGGGCCGACTGGGGCTACGACGAGATCAACCTCAACGTGGGCTGTCCCAGCGAGAAGGTGCAGCAGGGCCGCTTCGGGGCCTGCCTGATGGCGGAGCCGGAGCGGGTGGCCCGCTGCGTGGCGGCGATGGCGGCGGCCACGCCCCTGCCGGTGACGGTGAAGCACCGCATCGGCATCGACGAGCGGGACTCCTACGAGGAACTGCTGGCCTTCGTCGACAGCCTGGCGGCGGCCGGCGCCGCCCGCTTCGCCGTCCACGCCCGCAAGGCCTGGCTGAACGGGCTCGATCCGAAGCAGAACCGCACCGTGCCGCCCCTGCGCTGGGACCTGGTGCACCGCCTCAAACGGGAGCGGCCGCAGCTGACGATCGAACTGAACGGCGGCCTGGAGGACCTGGACCCCTGCCAGGAGCAGCTGGCCCTGGTGGACGGGGTGATGGTGGGGCGGGCCGCCTACGCCCATCCCCTGCGCTGGGCGGGGGTGGACCGCCGGATCTTCGGGGACGCCGGCGGCGCCGAGCCACGGGCCTCGACGGTGCTGAGGGGGGTGCTGCCCCATGCCGAACGCTGGTGCGCCTCGGGGGGACGGCTCTGGCCGATCGCCCGGCACCTGGTGCACGTGGTGGAGGGGGTCAGCGGGGCCCGCCACTGGCGCGGCTGGCTGACCCGGGAGGCCGGCCAGGCGGGGGCTGGCCCCGCCGTGCTGGAGGCCGCCGCCCGCCAGCTGGAGGAACGGGGCCTCTGAGAGGGCTCAGGCCCCGTCCGGGGGCGCCTCAGACCTTGGCGCCTCAGACCTCGGCGCCGCCGTAGTCACCGCCGCCGTAGTCACCACCGCCACCGCCGCTGCGGCGCCGGCGGGAGCGGCCCGCCTTGAAGGCATCGGGGGCAGCTCCGCCGCCACCAGCTCCACCGCCGCCGTAGCTGCGGTCCTCCCAGCCCCTGGCCCCGGAGCCGCGGTCGGCGCCATAGCCGCCGCCACCCCCGCCATAGCCACCGCCGCCACCTCCGTAGCCACCACCGCCGCCGCCATAGCCGCCACCACCACCGCCGCCGTAGCCGCCGCCGCCGCGGCGCGGACCACCGCCACCACCACCACCGCCGCTGCGGGGTTCCGCCTTGTTGATGCGCAGGGGACGACCCATCAGCTCGGCCCCCTGCAGGGCGTCGATGGCCCTGGTCTCGGTGTCGGCATCCGCCATCTCGATGAAAGCGAAGCCGCGCTTGCGGCCGGTGTCGCGCTCCAGCGGCAGGGAGCAGTTGACCACTTCGCCGAAGGGCGCGAACAGTTCAGCCACGTCTTCCTGCTCGGCGCGGAAGGGAAGATTGCCGACGAAAATACTCACTGACCGATGAGGGGGAACCGATGGGGCGCACGGGCGCCCGAGACCCCCCAAGATTAGACGTAGACCCGCGATTCCAACGCCCGCCGGAGAAGCTCAGGGGGTGCGATCGAGGCGCTCCCGCGCCAGACGCAGCTGCTCGGCCACCCGCTCGAAGCCCGTGCCGCCCTCACTGCGGCGGGCCGCCACCACCTGCCGCGGGGCGATCACCGCATGGATGTCCGCTTCGAAGGCGGGATGGAGCTGCTGCCAGCGCTCGAGGGGCAGATCGGCCAGCAGCCGCTGCTCCAGCAGGCAGGCCTTCACCAGCCCGCCGACCAGCTGGTAGGCCTCCCGGAACGGCACCCCGCGGGCCACCAGATAGTCGGCCACATCGGTGGCATTGGAGTAATCGGCGGCCACGGCGGCCTCCAGCCGGGCGGGGCGGAAGTCGAGCCCCTCCTCAAACAGCACGGCCATCGCCTCCAGGCAGTCAAGGCAGGTGCGCACCCCGTCGAAGAGGGCTTCCTTGTCCTCCTGGAAGTCCTTGTTGTAGGCGAGGGGCAGACCCTTGATCATCGTCAGCAGCCCCATCAGGTGGCCGAACACCCGGCCGCTCTTGCCGCGCACCAGTTCGGGCACATCGGGATTCTTCTTCTGGGGCATCAGGCTGCTGCCGGTGGCGCAGCGGTCGGTGAGCCCCACGAAGCCGAACTCCTCGCTGGCCCAGAGGATCACCTCCTCCGCCAGGCGGCTCAGGTGGGCCATCACCAACGACAGCGCCGCCATCGTCTCGACGGCGAAGTCGCGGTCGCTGACCGCATCGAGGCTGTTGGCGTAGATCGCCTCGAAGCCGAGCTCGTCGGCGGTCTGGCGGCGGTCGATCGGCACCGGCGTCCCCGCCAGGGCGGCCGCCCCGAGGGGGCAGATGTTGACGCGGCGGCGCACGTCGGCCAGGCGTTGGCGGTCGCGCTCGGCCATCTCGACGTAGGCGAGCAGGTGGTGGGCCAGGCAGACCGGCTGGGCCCGCTGCAGGTGGGTGTAACCGGGGATCAGGGTGTCGGGGTGGGCCTCGGCCCTCACCAGCAGGGCCCGCTCGAAACGCACCAGGGCGGCGTCGATGGCATCGATGCGGCGCCGCAGCCAGAGACGCAGGTCGGTGCCCACCTGGTCGTTGCGGCTGCGGCCGGTGTGCAGCTTCTTGCCGAGGGGGCCGAGCCGTTCGATCAGGCGCCGTTCCACGGCGAAATGCACGTCCTCCGCCTCCAGACCTGGGGTGAACTGCCCGGCGGCCGCCTCGGCGCGGATGGCCTCGAGCCCCTCGATCAGGCGCTCCGCCTCCGGCTCGCTGATCACCCCGCAGCGGCCCAGCATGCGGGCGTGGGCGATGGAACCGTCGAGATCCTCCTGGAGCAGGGCGATGTCGAAACCGATCGAGGCGTTGAAGCGCTCGATCGCCGGATGCAGACCCTGCTCGAAGCGATCGCTCCAGGTGGTGGGGGAGGGGTCGGCGACCATCAGGGCATTCCGCTCAGCCCCTCAGCTTGCCATTCGTCTCAGGTGGCGGGCAGGGTGGGCAGCACCACCCCGTCCCTTACCTTCAGCACCACCATCGAGGCGTCGTCCTCGAGCCGGCGGTCGCTGCCGACGAAACGGTCGAGGCGCTCGAACAGCCGGTCCAGGATCGCCTTGGCGTCGTGGACGGCCCGGCAGGCGCCCTGGAAGGCCTTCACCAGCCGCTCCTCGTCGAAGCGCTCGCCGCTGAAGCCGCTGGCCTCGGTGACGCCATCGGTGTAATAGAGGATCACGTCGCCGGGCTCCAGCTGCAGCTCACCGCAGCCGTACTCGGCCTCGCTCTGCAGGCCGATCAGCAGGCCGGGGGTGTCGAGCCGCTCCACCCGGCCCGAGTGGCGCCGCCAGACCAGGGGCGGGTTGTGGGCCGCGTTGGCGTAACGCAGCAGGCGGGTGCGGGGGTCGTAGTCGGAATAGAAGAGGGTGACGAAGCGGTGCGAGTGGGCCAGGTCCTCCTGGGCCAGCTGGTTGAGGTCGTGGAGGATGCGGTCGGGCGGCAGTCCGCTGAGCACCTCGGCCCGCAGCATGCCCCGCAGCAGGGTCATCAGCAGGCCGGCCGGCACCCCCTTGCCCATGACGTCGCCCATCACCAGCGCCCAGGGGGCCTGCTCGCGCCGGTGGCCGCTGAGCTGGGGCTGGGTGGGGATGAAGTCGTAGTAGTCGCCGCCCACCTGGAAGGCGGGGCGGCAGAGCGCCGCCAGCTCGACGCCGTCGATCACGGGGCAGTGGTCGGGCAGCAGCTGGGACTGGACCTCGGCGCCGATGCTCAGCTGGCGGTCAAGCCGCTCATGGCGGCGCCGGTCCTGCTGCAGCAGCTCGTTCTCCAGGGCCACGCCGGTGAGGTCGGCCACCAGCTGCAGGTGGCGGCGACGCACATCGCTCCAGCTGAAGCCGCGTCGGTCACTGAACACGTAGAGCCGGCCCCGCTGGCGGCTGCGGGCCACCACGGAGGTGGCGAACACCTGGTGGGCGCCGAGCAGGCGCTGGATCAGGGGGTCGAGCAGCACCGCGACGGCCTCGTCGCCCTCCTGGTTCTGGAGCTGCCCATCGGGCAGGGCCGCCAGCTGGCGCAGCACCTCGGCGCTGCGCTCACCGGGGGTGGCCTGGAGCTGCTCGCGCCAGAGGCGGCCATCGGCGTGGAACACCACGAGCAGGCTGCCCTCCCCCTCCACCAGGCGCGCCGCCACCAGGGGCACCAGTTCGAGGAAGCGCTTGAGGTTGGTGTAGCTGCGCAGGGCGAAGGAGAGGGACGCCAGCAGCTCCAGGTTGCGGCGCTGCTCCCGGCCGAGGCTGTCGAGCAGCTGGCGCAGCGAGGCCGCGACGGACAGCCCCTGGCCGGGACGGGACGCCGTGGTGGGGGTGGGATGGGGCTGCGGGGGCGGCGTGCTGCTCACCGAGCGGCCGCAAAGGACACGCAAGGTAGCAGCGGCAGGCGGCTTCAGGAGGCGAGCAGGGCCTCGACGAACTCGAAGCTGTTGAAGGGCCGCAGGTCGCGGATGCCCTCACCGGCCCCGATGAAGCGGATCGGCAGCCCCGCCTCCGAGGCCACCGCCAGAGCGACGCCGCCGCGGGCGCTGCCGTCCAGCTTGGTGAGCACCACCCCGGTGAGACCGGCGGCACTGGCGAAGGCCATGGCCTGGCGCAGGCCGTTCTGGCCCTGGCTGGCATCGAGCACCAGCAGCGATTCCACCGCCGCCTCCGGCGCCAGCCTGGTGATCGTGCGCCGCACCTTGCCCAGCTCCTCCATCAGGTTGTGCTTGGTCTGCAGCCGGCCGGCCGTGTCCACCAGCACCAGCTCGGTGCCCTTGGAGCGGGCGGCGCCGATGGCGTCGAAGACGACGGCCGCCGGGTCGGCGTTGGCGCTGGGGTTGGCCACCACGGGCACGCCGCTGCGCTCCCCCCAGACGCTCACCTGCTGGACCGCCGCGGCCCGGAAGGTGTCGGCGGCGGCGATCAGGCAGCTGTAGCCGCTGCGCACCGCCAGGTTGGCCAGCTTGCCGAGGGTGGTGGTCTTGCCGACCCCGTTGACGCCGACCAGCAGCCAAACGTTGAGCCGGTCGCGCTGGGGGGCCAGCAGGGCGGTGCCGCCGGCGCGGATCGGCTCCTCCAGCAGGCCGCGCAGCTGCTCCTTCAGGAAGCGGAGCCCCTCGGCCGGGTCGACCACCTCCTCGTTGAGGCGGCGGCGCAGGGCTTCGAGCACCTGGTCGGTGGCCTTCACGCCCACGTCGGCGCGCAGCAGGGTGGACTCAAGGTCGTCGAGCACCGCCGGGGTGAGGGGGTCGTCGCCGAGGTTCTCCAGCAGCTGGGTGACGAAACCCTTGCGGGTCTTCTCGAGGCCGCGCCGCAGCCGGCCCAGCCAGTCGATCTCCTCGAGGGACACGTCCTCGACGCTGCGTCCCTGGGCCGCCAGCACCTCGGCCGACCAGGTGAAGGTGTCATCGAAGGCGCCGAGGCTGGGGTCGGCGGCATCGGCGTCCGCGGCCTGGGGGGTCGCTGCGGCGGCCGGCGGCGCGGCCGGGGCAGGCTCGGCGGGGGCGGTGATCTCTTGGAGACGCTGCTGGCGCTGGGCGGCGGCCTGCTCCAGCAGGGAAAGGCCGTTCGCCACGGGCGGGGCGGCGGGTTCGGGGGCCGGCGGCGCTTCGGGAGCGGCGTCGGGAGCGGGTGGTGCCTCGGCTGCCGGTGCCGGTGCCGGTGTGGGGGCAGGGGCCGGCGCGGGCGCCGCGGGCTGGCTGGCCGCCTCCTGCTGGGCCTTCAGCCGGGCGTAGGCCTGGCGGGCCCAGGCCAGGGCGTCCTCATCAACCCCCGGGGCGGCGGGGGCGGCGGGGGCGGCGGAATCGGCAACAGCGGGCGCGACCTCCGCCGGGGGCACGGCCACCGGGGCCACGGCTTCAGGGGCGGCCGGAACCGCGGTGGCCTCCGCCTCGGCGGGGGACTCGGTCTCCGGCTCCGGCACGGGCGCCACGGCGGGTTCGGGCTCAGGCGTCGGGGCGGGTTGGGCCAGGGCCCGTTTGAACCAATCGAAGACCATCGCGTTCCTGGTCAGACCCGGGCGGCGGTGAAGCGCCGCAGCACACCGTTGATCATGCGTCGCCCCTGCTCATCGCTGTAGCGGTTGGCGAGCTCCACCGCCTCACTGCAGGCCACGGCGGCGGGGGTGCCGAAATCCTCCAGATCCACCACCGCCAGCCGCAGGATGTCCCGGTCGACCCGGGGCAGGCGGGTGAGGCGCCAGCCCTCCATCACCGCATCGATGCGGCCGTCGAGGGCTTCGCGGTCGCGCAGCACCGCCCGGATGCGGCCGATGGCATCACGCTGCACCGCCTCCTGGTCGGCGAGCAGCAGCAGGCGCGGCAGCTCCAGGCTGGCGGAGAGGCGGTTGAGGGCGTGCTCGGCGTGGGTGAGGCCCTCCTGCAGGTGGCGCCGCACCGTCGGCAGCTGCTTCTCGCCCTGGTCCTGGAGCTCGCTGTCCAGCAGCCGCTGCTGGGCCTGCTGGAGATCCTCGGCGGAACGGTCGAGGGCCTCGCGCACGTGCTGGCTGAGGCTGGTGACGGCCTGCTGAAGCAGCAGGTCGAAGGAGCCGGAGGGGGCCTCGGCGCCGCTGCCGCGGTCACTGACCTGACCCAGCATCAGCAGGGCCAGTTCACGGGCAAGGGTGCGACTCTGCATCAGGAGGGTTGGGGGGCGCGCAGCTGGGCCAGGAGGCTGGCGAAGCTGCGGTTGGAGGTGGGTTCCCGCTCGTCGGGGCTGACGATGCCGGCGGAGATGATCGTGCGGAAGGCATCCTCGACGCTCAGCTCGATGTCCTTCACCAGGCGCTCGGGCACCACCGCATACCAGCCGGTGGTGGGGTTGGGGGCGGTGGGAATGAAGACGCTGAGCATGGTCTCGCCGAAATCGGCCTGGATGGCCGTGCCCAGCACCCCGGTGACGAAGCCGACGGCGTAGAGCCCCTCGCGGGGGTATTCGACCAGCACCACCCGCCGGAAGCGGGCGGAATTGCCCTGGAGGAAGGTTTCCAGGAGCTGCTTGAGGGTCTTGTAGACGGAGCCCGCCAGGGGGATGCGCAGCAGGGTGCCCTCACCGAACTCCAGCAGCCAGCGGCCGACGATGTTGCGGGCCATCAGACCGATCAGCAGGATGCCCAGGAGCGGCACCAGCAGTCCCACCCCCAGGTTGATCAGGTCCTGGAGGAGGGGGTTGAGGGTGTTGAACGGGTTGAACTGCTTGGGGATCGACGTCAGGAAGGCCAGAACGAAGCGGCTCACCGTGGTGGCGAGCCAGATCGTGGTGGCCAGCGGAATGACCACCAGCAGACCGGCGATCAGATCGTTCTTGAGATCCTGCTGCAGCCGGTTGCCCAGGGGCTGATCGGAACTGGGACTACTGGATGGGACCAATGGATGGGGTCCGGAGGGGCGAAACCCTAACGGTAACGATCCACGGGGGTCTTACAGGACACTGCCGAGGCAAAGGATCGTGAAGGCGATGATCAGCACCACCGCGCCGAGGGATCCCCCGTAGCGGCGCTGGCTGAGGGTGACCTTGCTGGTCTGCTCGGTCTGCTTGAACTGGGTCTCGAGCTGGTCGAGCTGGCGATCGACGAACGCCCGGGCCGACTGGGTCTTCTGCTCCTCGGTGGCGCCCGGGGGCACCTGGCCGGTGGCCTCGGCCTGCTTGATCAGCTGCTGGAGCAGGGCGGGATCCTTGCTCTGCTGCCGGGCCATCTCCAGCTGGCCGCGCTTGGCGGCGAGCTGCTGGTCGGCCTGCTGCTGCATCTGCTGGTCACCGCCGAAGGTGATCGGCAGCGAGGCGGTCAGCAGCACGGCCAGCAGACCGCTGATGATGCAGACGGTCCAGAGGACGGGGGTGCGCTCCTCCGACGGGTCTTCCAGACGGGAGGAGAGGTACATGAGCAGCAGCCCGATCAGTCCCATCGGGGCCTGGCCGATCAGTCGCTCCACCACCAGCTGGCGGAAGGCCTCCTCCTGCCAGTCCCAGAGGGTGAGCACCGCGACCAGCTGCAGGACGAGCAGCACCACCAGGGTGAGGCCCATCCAGCGCAGCAGGGGACTGAAGCGGGAGGAGGAACTGGCTGCCACACAGGGGAGGTCGGATTCGTGGGACTCTACCGGCAGCCCTTGACCGATCCCGGCTCCCTTAGCGTACTGGCGGCGGCACTGCGGGCCCGGGCCGAAGGGCTCGGCTTCGCTCCGGTGGGGCTGGCGGCGGTGCCGGGAAGCAGGCGGCTGCCCCTGCGCACGGCCGCCCTGGAGCGGTGGCTGGCGGCGGGCCACCAGGCGGGGATGGGCTGGATGGAGGACCCCCGCCGTCGCCGGATCGAGGCCCTGCTGCCGGGGGTGCGCAGCGTGCTGGCGGTGGGCTGGAGTTACCACGTGGCCCACAGGCGGGCGCCGGGCAGCCTGCGGGTGGCCCGCTACGGCTGGGGGCGCGATTACCACCGGGTGATCGACGGCCGCCTGCGGCAGCTGGGGCGCTGGCTGGAGCAGGCGGCGCCGGGCAGCACCTGGCGCGCCTGCGTCGACAGCGCCCCCCTGCTCGACAAGGCCTGGGCGGAGGAGGCGGGCCTGGGCTGGATCGGCAAGAACGGCAACCTGATCCATCGCCGCCGGGGCTCCTGGATGCTGCTGGGCCACCTGCTCACCAGCCTCGATCTGCCCCCCGATCGCCCGGCCGAGCCCCTGTGCGGCGCCTGCACGGCCTGCATCGACGCCTGCCCCACCGGCGCCCTCGACGAGCCGTTCGTGGTCGATGCCCGCCGCTGCATCGCTTACCACACGATCGAGAACCGCCAGGAGGCGCTGCCGGCGGCGATCGCCGGGCGACTGGAGGGCTGGGTGGCCGGCTGCGACATCTGCCAGGAGGTCTGCCCCTGGAACCGGCGGCCCCTGCCCGTCGCCACCGACGCCGACGTGCAGCCCCGCCCGTGGCTGCTGGATCTGCGCGGCGCGGAGGCGCTGGGCTGGAGCGACGGCGACTGGGACGAGCGGCTGCGGGCCTCGGCCCTGCGGCGGATCCGGCCGGCCATGTGGCGGCGCAACATCCGGGCGGCGCTGGCGGGCGGCTGGGGACAACGGGGGACGGCTCCCTAGGCTGGGGCGATTCGGGGTGATTCCGTGGGCCGGCGGTTCTGGCGACTGTTCTCCTCCCTCTGCCTGGCCATGCCGCTGACGGCCACCCCCCTGGTGGGCTACGCCCTGCCGGCGCGGGCCCTGGTGCCGTTCGTGTACCTGCCGCAGGAGAAGGAGCTGGAGGGGGCCGGGCTGGGCATTGCCCAGGCGGCGGCGCGCCTGCTGCGCCTCGGCCAGGCGGAGGATGCGGCCCGGCTGGCGGAACTGACCGTGCGGCTGCTGCCGCAGGACCCCCGTGGCTGGGTGCTGCTGGCGGAGGCGGAGCTGCGCAGCAACCAGGTGGAGAAGGCCAAGGTGGCCCTGGCCCGGGCCAAGGAGCTGGATCCCAACAACGCCGGCATCTGGTTCGCCGAGGGTTCGCTGGCGCTGCGGGACGGCAAGCCCCAGGACGCCATCGGCCTGCTGCGGCGGGGGCTGGAGCTGGACAGCAGGAACGCCGGTGCCTACTTCGACCTGGGCAATGCCCAGATCCTGCTGGGCAACACCCAGGAGGCCCTGGGGTCGTTCGAGCGGGCCGCGGGGCTGCGCAAGGACTTCTGGGAGGCGATCAACAACCAGGGGCTGGTGCTGTACGAGAGCGGCCGCGTCAACGACGCCATCGGCCGCTGGCAGCGGGTGCTGAAGATCAAGCCGGACATCGCTGAGACCTCCCTGGCCCTGGCGGCGGCCCTGTTCGAGCGGGGGCCGGCGGAGCGGGCCCAGGCCCTGAAGCTGGCCGAGACCGCCCTGGCGGAGGAGCCCAACTACGTGAAAGAGAAGTTCCAGAAGGAGCAGCTGTGGGGGCCGAAGCTGCGGGCGGTGACCGCCCAGCTGCTGGCCCTGCCGGAGCTGAAGGCGGCGGTGGAGCGGGCCCTGGCCAATGCCACCGACGGGGACGGGGTCAGCAGCGACGAGTCCTGAGCCCGGGGGGGCCCGGGCACCATCTGTAGGCTGAGCGCCCTGAGCCGCTGCCCCAAAGGACCGGATGCCGGACGAGCGCGTCCAACCGATCGCCCTGCATCAGGAGATGCAGCGCTCCTACCTCGAGTACGCGATGAGCGTGATCGTGGGAAGGGCCCTGCCGGATGTGCGCGACGGGCTCAAACCGGTGCAGCGGCGCATCCTCTATGCGATGCACGAGCTGGGGCTGACCCCGGACCGGCCCTACCGCAAGTGCGCCCGCGTGGTGGGCGACGTGCTCGGCAAATACCACCCCCACGGCGACCAGGCCGTCTACGACGCCCTGGTGCGGCTGGTGCAGACCTTCGCCAGCCGCCACCCGCTGCTGGACGGCCACGGCAACTTCGGCTCGGTGGACGACGACCCGCCGGCCGCGATGCGGTACACGGAAACCCGGCTGGCGCCGATCGCCAACGAGGCGATGCTCGATGAGATCGGCAGCGACACGGTCGATTTCGCCCCCAACTTCGACGGCTCCCAGCAGGAGCCGACGGTGCTGCCGGCCCAGCTGCCCTTCCTGCTGCTCAACGGCTGCACCGGCATCGCCGTGGGCATGGCCACCAGCATCCCGCCCCACAACCTCGGCGAGGTGGTGGAGGCCCTGATCGCCCTGATCCGCAAACCCGACCTGCCGGAGGAGAAGCTGCTGGCGATGGTGCCGGGCCCGGATTTCCCCACCGGCGGCGAGGTGCTGCTGGGCAGCGGCGTGCGCGACACCTACGCCACCGGCCGGGGCAGCATCCCGATGCGGGGCGTGGCCCACATCGAGGAGGTGCAGCCCGGCAAGGGGCGCCACCGCCGCGGCGCCGTGGTGGTGACGGAACTGCCGTACCAGCTGAGCAAGGCGGGCTGGATCGAGAAGCTGGCCGAGCAGGTGAACGACGGCAAGATCGGCGGCATCGCCGACATCCGTGACGAGAGCGACCGCGAGGGGATGCGGGTGGTGATCGAGCTGCGGCGCGACGCCGAACCGCAGAAGGTGCTGGAGGAACTGCAGCGCCGCACGGCCCTGCAGAGCAACTTCGGCGCCATCCTGCTGACGCTGGTGAACGGCCAGCCCCAGCAGCTGAACCTGCGCCAGATGCTGCAGCAGTTCCTGGAGTACCGGGAGCTGACGATCATCCGGCGCACCAACCATGCGCTGAAGCGCTGCGAAGACCGGCTGGAGGTGGTGCAGGGGCTGATCAAGGCCCTCGACGACCTCAAGCGGGTGATCGAGATGATCAGCGAGGCGCGGGATGCCGCCACGGCCCGGGCCAGCCTCCAGGTGCACCTGGATCTGAGCGAGCGCCAGGCCGATGCGGTGCTGGCCATGCCCCTGCGGCGGCTCACGGGCCTGGAGCAGGAGGGGCTGCGCAAGGAGGCGGCCGACCTGGAGCAGGAGCGCACCCGGCTGCGGCACCTGCTCAACGACCGCGACACCCTGCTCGACACGATGGTCAGCGAGCTCAAGGGGCTGAAGAAGCGTTACGCCACCCCCCGCCGCACCCGGCTGGTGGAAGGGGGCGACGCCCTGGTGGCCCAGCGGGCGGCGGCGGTGCGGCCCAACACCGAACTGCAGCGGCAGCAGGCCTTCGAGGCCCTGGCCGGCGATGGCCGCCTGCTGATCCAGACCGACGGGGCGGTGCGGATCGTCACGCCCCAGATGCTGGGCCGGCTGCACCTGGATCAGGCAGCCGAGCTGGGGGAGCTGCCGCCGCCGGCGCGGCTGATCCTGCCGGTGGCCGAGCAGCCGGCGTTGCTGGCCTTCAGCGCCGGCGGCAAGGTGGCCCTGCTGCGCTGGGAGTTCGCCGGCCAGAACCCCGGCAGGCTGGAGCGCTTCCTGCCCGACAGCCTCCACGGGGAGACGGTGGTGCAGGTGCTGCCGCTACCGCAGCCGCCGTCGGGAAGCATCGGGCTGCTGAGCACCGATGGGCGCTTCAAGCGGCTGCCGATCGAGGACTTCCTTGAGCTCTCGGGCCGGCCCGCCACGGTGCTGAAGCTGAAGGAGGGGGTGGCCCTGCAACGGGTGGTGCCCTGTCGGGAGGGGGAGGATCTGGTGGTGGCCACCAGCACCGGACGGATGCTGCGGCTGGCGATCAACGACACCAACCTGCCGGTGCTGGGCCGCACCGCCCAGGGGCCGATGCTGCTGCGGCTGCTGCCCGGCGAACGGGTGGTGGGGGCGGCGCGGGCGGCGGCGGGCGGCAACGTGCTGCTGGCCAGCCGCCGCGGCCAGGTGAAGCGGCTGCACCTTGACAGCCTGCGGCCCTGCCAGCGGGGCGCCATGGGCCAGATCGGCCTGCGCTTCCTGGAGCGCGACGATGCCCTGGTGGACCTGCAGGCGGGTGAGGCCGGCGTGATCGGCGTGACCCTGGAGGGCGGCGAGGGCCGCAGCCTGCGGCTGGGCGCCGACCAGCTGCCAGCGGAGGACTGCGGCGGTTCCGGCGTGGCACTGGAGCTGAAGGCCGGCGATGCGGTGCGGGAACTGGTGCCGCTGCTCGGGGGGCCCTAGGCCGGCCGGCGGAAGATCAGCACGTGCTCGCTGGCCATGGCGGCGGGGTTCTCCACGAAGATCTGAACCAGATCCCAGCCACGGGCGGCCTGGTCATGGATGGCCTGTTCGTACGGGGACGGATCGATCTGGCCGGCGGTGTAGGCCACCGGGACCCTCAGGAAGGTGTAGGTGTTCATGGAGAAGCCAGCCGAGCGAGCTGTTCGGCCATGGTGGCGGTGCGGCCGTCAGCGCTGATGTCTGCAGCGATGCCGCTTTCACCCCTCCAGTTCGATCCGCATCTCCACCATGGTGGGGCGCAGTCCGGCGCCCTCGAACAGGTGCCGGGCGGCGGCATTCTGTGACGATGCACTGAGCATCAGGCTGCCGGAGCCCAGGGCGATGGCGGCCTCCTTGGCCGCCGCGAGCAGCCGGCGGCCGATCCCGCCGCTCCTGGCCTCGGGATCCACGTAGATGTCGTGCAGCCAGGCTCCGGCTCCGCGCAGCTCCACCAGGCTCATCGGCTCCATCCGCACGAAGGCGTAGCCCACCGGTTGGGTACCGGCCTCGGCGATCAGCAGCACCACCTCCGGACGCTGGAGCTCCGCCTGGAAGAACGCCGCATAGGCGCCCTCGCCACCCGGCGGCACGGCGAAACGGTCGGCATCAAAGCCGACATGCAGGCGTGCGAGGGCGACGCCATAGCGGGCCAGCACCGGCACGTCCGTGGCCGTCGCCCGGCGCACCGTCAGGAGCGGTTCGTGCACACCACCTCACCACAACACCGGCCAACGTGGCACACGTCAGGTCCGGGCGGCTCCCCCGGGCCCCTGCCGACGTTCGAGCAGGGTGCGCATCAGCTCCTGGCCCTTGCCGGGTGTGCTCCAGGGGCAGACCTCGATGCAGATGCCGCAGCCGCGGGTTTCAGCGAAGTAGGGAGCGCACTTATCGAAATTCACATACCAGCGCCGCTGGCCACGCACCAGCTGCTTCTCCGGGAACAGCGCGTGCGGGGGGCAGTTGGTTTCACAGATGCGGCAGTGGGCGCAGAGGTCGTCCACACCGATGTCCCTCGGCTGATCGACGGCCAGGGGCAGATCCGTGAGCACGGTGGCCAGACGGACATTCGAGCCGTATTCGGGCGTGATCATCGAGCCGTGCTTGCCCAGCTGGCCAAGGCCGGCCGCGATGGCGATGGGCACATGCAGCACCTCCGTGCTGGAACCCGGCGCCAGATTGGTGGACGCCTGGGCCGGATAGCCCAGGGCACGGATGGCGTGGGCCAACCGGATCGCCACCCGGTTCACGTCCAGGTAGGTCCGCATGATCTGTTGATTGGAGCGCTCACTGGGGGTGTGCAGCATCTCCTCCCGATCCATCGGCACGCCGACCGCAATGGCGTAGGCGAAGTCAGGGTTGGAGTCGTGGTAGCAGAACTCCGGACGCAGGTGGGTGATGCCCACCGATCCGGCGCCGATCCGGATGGCCAGGGCCTTGATGTGGGCGGAGGCCTCTTCGGGGGTGCCGAGGGTGGTGACACCGGGCGCCACAGGCCCGACCCGGGCCCGGTCCTGCCAGAACATCCGCACGATCAGCCGATGAATGGCGGTGGGCTCCATCACCTGGAAGTACCAGTCGAGCTTTCCCCAGGCCCGCCTGTAGGAATCACCGAAGAACACGTGGTCGGGCCGGCGGGGGCGCTCCTCCCCCAGGCCATTGATGGCATTCCCGGAGATGGGTGGCTGGCGAAAGGCGAAGGGATAGGCGGCGGCGGGATACTCCACCTTCATGAACCGCGCCCGTTTGCGGACCGGACCGGGGTTGGGGGTGATGTCAGCCGGCACAAAGGCCAGATGGTCGAAGCGCTGGCTCTGGGGTGGCCCGGGCATGTCCTCCAGCCAGATCACATCGCCGCGGTGAATCCGGCGCTGCTGCATCCAGCGCAGCAGGGGAAACACGGTGTGGGTGGCGATCGCCACCGCGATGCTGAAGGCCAGGCGACTGGCCCCCAGGATCCAGAGCCGGCGGCGATCGGCGAGGACGTCCCCGGGACCTGTGGGTGGAACGAACTTGTGCATGGCCATGGCGCTCAGGGGTCCGCTCGGGAAGGGGTGGGGTCGTCGCCCTGCGGCGGGGCGGAAGCCTGGCCCGCCAGAAAGGTGCCCACGCAGGCCTCGCTCCAGGTCCCGGGGTCGGGGAACGGTTGCGGGGTGAGGCCGAGCAGGGCACGGATGAAGCCGAAGCCCTCCCACAGACCCAGCAGTTGCTCGGCCAGCTCCGCGGCCGGGTGGCTGGAGCGCAGGTCGCCGCGGTCGAGCCCCTGCTGGATCAGCTGGGCCAGGTCGTTCTGGGTGCGCCCGTAGGCGGAGTCGTAGAAGTCGCCGGCCAGTCCCCTGTTGCCGCGCGCCTCCTCGAACATCAGCTGGGCGAACCGGATGATGTCGGGGTGGTTGAGGAAGTCGAGCAGGTTGGTGCCGTACTGCACCAGAGCGGCTCGGAACGCTGCCGCGGTGGCAACGGTGATGGGGACGCCCCGCTCGAACCCATCCACCTCACGCTCGACAACGGCCCGAAGCACGGCCTCCATGCTGGGGAAATGCTTGTAGAGCGTGGCCTTCGAAACCGACGCTGCCTTCGCCAGGGCATCGGTGGAGACCCTGGCGAAACCCTGCTGAAAGAACAGCTCCCGGGCGGCCGAGAGGAGGCGGTCTCGGGGTGGGGCGGCCATGGACAGGGGGCGTCCGACGCAAGATACGGTACCGTACCGTACTACTCAGACGGAGTTGAAGGGCGCCTCGGGGCAAGCGACCCTCCATGGTCGGGGCGTGGCCTTGGGACCAGGTGTCAGGCCTGATCGGCCCGGCCCTGGCCGGCCTTCCAGTCGTCGGTCAGCACGCCGGCGAATCCCCAGTCTTCTTCGTCGATCTCCTGAATGACGACATGGGTGTGTTCGGGCTTCTTCGCCAGGACCGTGACGAGGGACGCCGTGATCTCCTTCACCAGCTGGGCCTTCTGCGCCCGGGTGGCCCCACGGGTGATCTGCACATTGACGTAGGGCATGGCGTTTCGAAAGCGGAGAGAAATCGGGAAGACAAGGCCGCCGACAGACTCAGTCGCCGAAGACGGGGCGAAAGAAGCTGCGCTCGTAGCTGATGATGCAGCGGGTATCCTCCGCATACTGAAAGGCCGCCTGACACTCCGGATCGTCCAGTGACCTGGCGCGATAGGTCTCGTAGGTGGCCAGACTTGGGAACGAGAACAGGGCCAGGGCGACATTGCTGGCACCCTCCGAGGGGAGGAAGTAGCCGTGATGCTGGCCCCCATACTTCTCGACGAGCGGAATCCAGCTCTTGCCGTAATGCTCGAAATCCTTGAGCTTGTAGGGATCGATGATGTAGCGGAGCGAACAGGTGATCATCAACGGTGCAGAGCACAACAGGGGCCACCCCAGCAAGACTAGGCGCTCAGGCTTGAACCTTCACAGAATCGAGGTGGTGCCTCGCTGGCGCTACCAACTGGACACCAGTTCCCGGAGCCTTGACTGTGCGGTGTCCAACCCCCTTCTCTCGGCATCGTCACCAAGATCCAACCCGTTGGCCTGGATGAATTGAAAATCCTTCACACCCATGAATCGAAACGCATAGCGCAGCCCAGGCTCCAGGCAATCCCACCCTTCAAAGGGCGAGCCAGGGCCGTACTCGACACCGCGGGTCGTGATGAAAAGCACCTTCTTGCCCTCGGCCAGCCCGCTGAACTGGCCGTTCTCAAGGAGGAACGTGCGTCCCACGCGAACCACCTGATCAATGTAGGCTTTGAAGTTGGATGGCATACCAAAGTTGTGCATGGGCACGCTGAAGACACAATGATCCGCCGCCAGAAACTCATTGACCAGCTCATCGGAAAAGGCCAGCAGCTCAGCCATGTCACCTGTCAGGGCTTCCGGGGGTGTGAAGTCGGCGGCGATCCACTCTTCGGTGATGTGGGGAACAGGTGTCAGGCGTAAGTCCCGATACGTCACGGCGTCATCAGGATGGCTGTTCCGCCAGGCATCCATGAACTCCCGCGCCAATCTTCGAGACCTGGATCGTTCACTCCGTGGGCTGGAGTCAACATGCAGGATGTTTGCCATCGCGTCAGCCATGTTGTTGGTCAACAGCCAGCGACTAAGCCGGTCACTCGCTGGCGTAAAGTAGCAACCAAAAGGTCACTCTTTACCAAAAGGAAACCAGTCCATCCCCATAACTGAGCCCAAGTCCTGTCCGCTGGAAAGCCTGCTGAAAAATATCTCCGGCCAATGGACGGTCTCTATCCTCTGGATTCTTGAGACCAATGGTGCCCTTCGCATTGGGGAACTGGGACGCGAGGCGAATCCATCCATACGAAACCTCAAAGCCGAGTGGCAACGATGATGCCACTCGCCCATGACAGCTTGGTCACGTGGAATCTGGTGTCGGAGACGAGCTGATGGATTAAGTCGTCGACTTTGGAGGCATGGCCATCAGGCCAGTTGGCCTGCGGAAGCATATCGTCAATGATGTAGAGGCCACCCTTGCTGAGCAACTGTAGGGTTTGATCAAGCAACCGATACTTGCCTGACCATGTGTCCGCAAAGATGAAGTCGTACTGGGCACCCCCCTGCGACTGCAGGAACGCATCGCCATCGGCGCAGACGATCTCCAGCCGAGGATCCGAGCCAAGGTGCTTGTCGAGTATCCCCAGGAAGGACGCGTCATTGTCCACGGTCGTCAAAGACGAAGTCCGATCCATCCCATCAAGAATCCATGCCGTCGAAAGACCCGTTCCCGAGCCCAGCTCCAGAAAGCGACCGGACGGCTTTGAAGCGGCCAGGGTCCTCAACAGCGAGCAGGTCAATGGGTCTGAAGCCATCGAAAAACCTGACGCCACCGTGTCATGCCACAGGCCCTCCATGGCCCTGGGTTGGTTCAGCTTCTCCTGGTCGTTCATCGCATGACCTTAATCGATGGCTACCGATGGGGTCATCCAAGGTCTTCGCGTGATTGCGTCGGATGGGACTGGGCCTGGATTGCA
The DNA here is from genome assembly GCF_024346155.1 of Cyanobium sp. Candia 9D4. NCBI lineage: Bacteria > Bacillati > Cyanobacteriota > Cyanophyceae > Synechococcales > Prochlorococcaceae > Cyanobium > Cyanobium sp. Candia 9D4. Next base: position 179,527 of record NZ_JAGQCK010000002.1, read on the forward strand.
GCGATACCTTCAAGGTCAACGATGAACACCGCTGATCCAACCATCCTCGACGACCGGGAAAACCGGCTGGTCGGCATCTGCTTCTCAGCAGTCACCTGGACGGAGAGTCAGGCCAGGCGGGGGTGGTTCAGCTAGGCTCCCACCATCATGCGTGTGCTGCAGGCTGCATTCATTGCGGTGGTTCTTGGCTTGATCCTCGCCACCACTCTCGGGGGCGGGGGATTCTTACTGGTGCGCAACGTGCCGATGATCGTCGAGGGATGGCAATCACGGTCCTGGCCTGCGGTGGTGGGGGAAGTGAAGAAATCGGAGGCGGTGGCTAAGCCCATCATCATCGATTCAAGGCGGGGCGCTGTAGGAACCCATGTCGTGCGGCTGCACTACGCGTTTACCGTATGGGGGCGCACGTACTCAGGCACGCGCCAAAGCCTTGACGACGTGGGAATCATCAAGAGCGCTGAGGTGGCTCAACGCGAGGCTGAGTCCTTACCCGTAGGTCGCCCTGTACCCATCTTCTACGATCCCCGCGACCCCAGCAGGTCGCTGCTGAAACCGGGGGTACCGGTTTCCGGCGTTCTGGGAAGCCTCTTCGGCGCCATGCTGGTGGCCACCGGTATGGCGCTGGTCGCGATCGGACTGCATCTGCACTCGTACCATGCCAGGCGTCGCAGAAAGCGGCAGGCCTGAGGCCAGCTTTTCAAGGGCCTCACCCCCGATTCGCTCAAGTTCCCCTCACCTGGGCCTGGTCCCCGTGACCACCCTTCGACCCACCACCACGGTGACGAAAAGTAGGAAGGCAGCCAGCAGAGCGTTGAGCAGGAAGAAAAAGAAGAACGCGATCGGATTCGCGCTGATCGTGTAGGCACTGCTGGACACGTGATAGCCCCTGGAGACGATGCTGATTTCACCACGCACCAGTGCATGGCAGAGGAGGAAGACAAACCCGCCCGACGTCGCCAGGAGTGGTACGAGCAGGACGCCGCCTAGCCAACGGCGCCATCGCTCGATCGGAATGCGCGAGTGATCCTCAGGGACCATCACAGCGGCTGTGCTTCGAGGGTCGGCATTGAAGGCGAGGCCTGCTGGCACAGCGCATAGTGACACTGAACGAAACCGAACGGAAAGGCTCTGGATGACAACAGACGCAGGTTCGTGTCGGCTGGCAGATCACCAAACAGCTTGATCCCTGAGCCCAGCAGCAGCGGGATGAGCGTGATCGTCAGCTCGGTGATCAGCCCAGCTTTCAGGAAGCCCTGGATGGTGCGTCCGCCATCGATGTAGAGATGGTGGTGGCCCGCTGCAGCGGCCCGGTCCACGACCTCGTGGGGCGAGGCAGAAAGCACCTGGACCGAGTCCGGCACTCCGGCGGGACGGCTTCGCAAGGTGGTGCTGAGCACATAAACCGGCAGGCTGCCATAGGGCCATTCGGGAAAGCTGAGGACCTTCTCGAAGGTGGCCCGTCCCATGACGATCGCATCGACCGTCTGCATGAAGTCGGCGTAGCCGCAATCTTCACCGGCGGGCACGGCGGCGTTGGCGCGCTCCAGCCAATCGATGGAGCCGTCGCTGCGGGCGATACAGCCATCGAGACTGGTGGCGATATAGACGGAGCACCGGGTGGATGCATACGCTTCAGGATGGCAGAATTCCCGCTTCTTCCCCTCAAAGGATTCATACAGGGCCCGGTGCCTGGCGAGTCCGTATTCATCGGATCGGGTTTCGTAGGAGCCAACCCACTGCAGGAGGTTGTCGAGATTCGCGTCCTGTTCATCGCGGGAGCTGAATTTCTCGGGCTCCCAGGGCCTGGAGCGGCAGTGGGCCAGGCAGGCCTCGACGCCGGGATTCAGAAAGATCAGTTCATCGGCACTGGCCAGGACGGGCTCCAGGATGTCTGCGTAACAGCCTTCGATGATCCAGCTGTCCTGCTCGGAGATCCAACGCCTCACGTCCTCGACACTCTCGTGAAGGGGACGCCGTTCGGTGCCGCACTGGAAGGCGACCTCATCCAGCGATAACCGGGCGGCCGGCTGCCTGGCGATCAGCTTCCTGGCCAGGGTGCTCTTGCCGGCCCCGGCATTGCCAAGAATGATGACCTTCATCGATCAACTGACGCAGGGAACAAAGAGTTAAACAGGCTATCTCATCCGTCGGTAAGCCCAAGAGGCAACCAAAGTCCTGATCGACAGCTCTGAGTTACAACCCAGATCTACTGCCCTCTTTGCAGGAACCAGGCCATCGCCTTCCCCTGATGCTCACGGATGAAATCCGCCTTGAAGCTGTTGTAGTCAAGTGGGTCCTCGAAATCCATTTTCGCAATCCTGAGTTTCAAGCTCTCATACGCAAGTCTCACCTCAGAATGCGCCCGTAGGTAGTCACGGAAGGCGATGTGTCGCCTCCAGTGATCAGTCCCGCGCTCCATCACATGAATGTTCGCGATGGAGTCGTAATCACGGCCGAAGGCCAGCGCATCTGCTGGACCGATGACGCGAGGCAGGGGCCCGGCCGACAGAGCCTGGAGACGGACGAAGAAGCGCCTGTACGGCATGGCGCCCGTGAACGCTTCCACATAGGTGTAGCCGGCGGCCAGCAGGGGATCGATCACCGCATCCAGTGGGGATGGATCCGGCAGGCCGACAAGGATGTCGATGATCGGCTTGGCGCTGATGTCGCCCAGGGAGGTACTGCCGATGTGATCGACGAAAAGCCCCGCTATCGGCAGGGCTTCCAGGAGGTGTTCCCTGTGCCGTTCGAAGGCCTCCGTCCAGGCCGGGTTGGGGGATTCGAGCCTGATCTTCATGGTCGTGTCGGGCGCTTTCGCTCAGCGGCAAGGTGAGCCCTGCTGGGCTGCCACGGCATGGGCGGCCGGCGCCTGAAGATCACGACGCAACAGCCAGACGGGGCTTTCCAGCTTGCCGGCTGTGGCCATCATCTCCCTCTCCACGGTGAATCCCTGCCGCTCCCAGAACCGACGAGCCCGGGGATTCTGTTGTTGGACGATGAGTCGCACCGTGGTGGCCCCCTCCTGGGTCATCTGTTGCCGCAGGTGTTCCCAGATGGCCGTTCCGGCTCCCGCACCGCGCCGCTCGGGATGAAGCAGCAGCAGACCGACGTACCACTCCTGCGGCCCAGGGAAACCAGCCAACAGCTCCACCACCCCGACCAGTTCATGGCCGAACTCCACGCCAACGAGGCTTTTCTCTCCGCTGCCCACGTCCGGCGCGAGGGGACCAAGCAGCTCGGCTGCCGTTTCATGGCCACCGGGCTGAGCTTCGATGCACTCGAAGAAGTCGCTGCAGGTGATGCACAGGCTCTCGAGGCGCTGGCGATCAGCCTGCGTGAGGGGCCTGAAGGAGAGTGCTGAAGCCATGGTGCTGGGGAGGCTTCAGTCGCCGCCGTCCAGGGCCAGGAGCTGGCGGCGCAGCAGCCCGGCCAGGAGCTCACGCTCCTCGGAGGTGGTGCAGTGCTCCAGCCGTTCCCGCTCGCTGCCAACGACCACAGGCAGCACCGTCTCCACCAGCTGGGCGCCCCTGGCCGTGAGCCGCACCAGGACGCTGCGCCGGTCGGTCGTTTCACGGTGTCTCTCCACCAGGCCGTCGGCCTCGAGGCGATCGATCCGGTTGGTCATGGCGCCGGAGGACAGCATCAAGGCGCCGTAGAGCTCGGTGGGGGTGAGCTGGTGCGGTGGGGGCTGGCGCCGGAGGGTGGCCAGCACATCGAAGGACCAGAGGCTGAGCCCATGGGGAGCCAGCAGGGCTTCGCGCTGGCGCTCCAGCAGCCGGGCGATGCGCAGGATCCGCCCCACCACGGCCAGGGCGGAGACATCCAGGTCCGGGGAGGCCTGCTGCCATTGGCCCTGGATCAGGTCGATGCGGTCGGAGGCCATGGCCCGAGGATAGCTTGACGTCAAGACAACTCACCCCTAGCTTCGGATCAAGTCTCTTGATGTCGAGATGTCTTGCCTGTCCCTGCCCCGCTCGCGGGCGCCCGTCGTCCCCGTCTCCTCGGCCATGGCGATCGCCCTGGCCCTGCTGGCCGGTGCCCTGCTGCCGGTGCAGGCGGCCATGAACGCCCGGCTGGCCCAGTCGCTCCAGTCCGTTCCCCTCGCCGCCCTCCACTCCTACCTGCTGGGTTCGCTCACCCTGATCGGGCTGCTGCTCAGCGGCCTGCTGCCGGCCCCCGACTGGCGGGCGATCGGCACGGCGCCACGCTGGACCCTGCTGGCCGGGGTGCTCGGCGCCTGGTACGTGAGCTCCAGCACCCTGGTGATCCCCCGTCTCGGCGCCACCCTCACCCTCGGGCTGGTGGTGGCCGGCCAGGCGGTCGCCGGCCTCGTGATGGATCACCACGGCTGGCTGGGGGTGCGCCGCCAGCGCCTCGGCACCCGGGGCTGGGCGGCGATGGCGCTGTTCCTGGCGGCCATGGTCCTGCTCACCCAGTCGGGGGGTGGGCGATGAACCCCCTCTCCGCCGTGCTCTGTGCCTTCTCGGCGGGCAGCCTGCTGTCGCTGGGCGGGGCCGCCAATGCGCGCCTGGGCGGCACGCTGCGCTCCGCCGTGGCCGCCGCCACGGTCAACTTCCTGGTGGGTGCCGCCGCCCTCGGGCTGCTGCTGGGCCTGGGGGGTTTCCGTGCCGGCCCCATCGAGCGGCTCGCCGCTGTCCCGCCCTGGGCCCTGGGCGGCGGCATGCTCGGCGCCCTCTACGTCACCCTCTCCACCCTGGTGATTCCCCGGCTCGGGCTCACCGCCACCACCATGACGGTGGTCTGCAGCCAGCTGGTCGGCTCGCTGCTGATCGATCACTGGGGCTGGCTGGGGGTCCCCCAGCAGCCGAACGGGCCCGCCCGCTGGCTGGCGGTGCTGCTGCTGCTGGTCGCCGTCGCCTTGCGCCGCCGTGATGGCTGACACAGCGAGCGACCTGCGGATGGGGGTGGCCTGCGCCGCCTTTGTGGTGATCGGCGCGGTGGAGGCGGCCCTCGGCGTGCTGGTGCCCTCCCTGCTGGACACCTTCACGCTGAGCACCGGATCGGTGACGCTGCTGCTGGTCAGCCAGATCGTTGGCTATCTGCTGGCGGCCCTGCTGAACGGCATGGTGAGCAGCCGGCTGGGGCTGGACCGGCTGCTGCTGGTGGCCTTCACGCTGCTGGCCTCGGCCCTGCTGCTCTACGCCCTCACCCCCCGCTGGGACCTGATGGTGGCCACGGGGGTGGCGGTGGGCCTGGGCATCGGCCTGGTCGACGCCGGCCTCAACACGGCCGTGGCGCAGCACGCGGCCGGCGCCCGGCTGATCGGCCCGCTGCATGGCTTCTACGGCGTCGGCGCCGTCACGGGGCCGACGATCGCCACCACGGTGCTGGCCCTGGGGGGCGGCTGGCGCCAGGTGTATCTGGTGCTGGCCGGCCTGGGCGGCCTGGTGCTGCTATGGCTCTGGCAGCAACGGCGGGCCGGCCCGGGGCCGCGTCCCGCCGGGGCCGCCGGTGGCGACTGGCGGGTGCTGGGGCAGGCCCTGCGGCGGCCGGCCGTGGGGCTGAGCGGGCTGGTGCTGCTGGCGGCGGTGGGCCTCGAGGCCTCGATCGGCACCTGGGCCTTCAGCGTTCAGCACCTGGGCCGCTCCCAGGCCGCAGTGGCAGCCGGCATCGGCGTCAGTCTCTACTGGCTGGGGCTGACGGCGGGCCGCTTCGGTTTCGGCGGGCTGGTGGGGCGGCTGGGGGTGATCCGGTGGATCAGCGGCTCGCTGGCCCTGCTGCTGGCGGCCCTGATCGGCTGGTCCGGTGGGGCCGCGCCCTGGCTGGCCCTGCCGCTGGCGGGGTTCGGCCTGGCCGGGATCTTTCCCGCCACGATCCTGCTGATCCCGCGGCGCCTGCCCGTCGCCCTGGTGCCGGCCGCCGTCGGCCTGGCCACCAGTGCCGCCAGCGCCGGTGCCGTGGCCGTGCCCACCTCGCTGGGCTGGATCGCCGCTGACATGGGGCTGGCCGCCGTGCCCGCCCTGCTGATCCCCGTGGGGCTGGCCCTGGCCGGCCTCCATGTCCTTCTCCTGCTTCGCCATGGTTGACATCGGACTGACCCATGTGGCCCTGCCCGTCACGGATCTGGAGCGGAGCCTGGCCTTCTATGCCACCTACACCGGCCTGCGTCCCGTCCACCGGCGGGACGGCGGGACGGGGCTGCGCGTCGCCTGGATCAGCGACGGCACCCGGCCCTTCGTCGTGGTGCTGAGCGAGAGCGGCGTGGTGGAGGCGCCGTTGCGGCCTCTGGGCCATCTCGGGGTGGGCTGCGCCAGTCCGGAGCGACTGCTGGAGCTCTGCGCGATGGCCCGCAACGAGGGGGTGCTGATCGCAGATCCCCGGGACGATGGCCCGCCCGTGGGGCTCTGGGCCTTCCTGAGGGATCCCGACGGCCACACCCTGGAGCTCTCCTACGGCCAGGAGATCGGCCTCGCCTCCACCCCCACCCCTGAGACACCATGAACCTCGACAACGACCTGCAGTGGCTGAACGAACCGCCGCGATGGGAGCGGGAGGCCGCCACCGGCCGCCTGCGGCTCTGGACGGCGGGCCGCACCGACTTCTGGCAGCGCACCCACTACGGCTTCGAGGCCGACAACGGCCATGCCCTGCTGCGGGAGATGGACGGTGATGGGGTGCTCTCCTGCCGGGTGACGGCCCATGCGCGCCACCGCTACGACCAGGCCGGACTGCTGCTGCGGCTGTCGCCGGCCTGCTGGATCAAGACCTCGGTGGAATTCGAACCGGACGGCCCCAACCGGCTCGGCGCGGTGGTGACCAACGCCCAGGCCTCCGACTGGTCGACCCAGCCCCTGGCCCGGGAGATCAGCACGGTGTGGTTCCGGCTGCGCCGCGAGGGCCGCGATGTGATAGCCGACGCCAGCCTGGATGGGGAGGACTGGCAGCAACTGCGGATGGCCCGGCTGCAGGAGCTGGGCGAGACGGGACCGGCACAGGTGGGGCTGTATGCCTGCAGCCCAACGGCGGCGGGATTCCAGGCGGAATTCGATCACGTCGCCTACGCGCCGGGAAGAATGTCGTAGTGCATGACGTCTTCCCGGGTGCCGAGCTTGGTGTAGAGCGCGACCGCTGGGTCATCGCCGTAGTCGGCCTGGACGTAGATCACATGGATGCCGCGCTGCTGGGCGATGCGCCTGATGGTGTTGATGAGTGCGGTGGCGATGCCCCGGCGCCTGAACTCCTCCGCGACGGCCAGGTCGTAGATGTAGAACTCGCTGCGCTCCTGCTCGAACTTGGGAAGGACGTAACCGGCCAGGCCGCCGACCATCTGGTCTGCCGCAAAGGCGGCGACGGCCATGAAGGTGTCACTGGCCAGGAGCCTGGTGAGGTAGGCATCACTGGGTTGATGGTGGAGGTAGGACGCGGGGTCGTCGAAGGCGTCGCTGAAGAGGCCCAGCATCTGGCGAAGCGCCGGGGCATCCGTGGGGCCGAGGACCCGGATCGAAGCGGGGCGGTGGCTCATCGCAGGGCCAGATAGCCAGCGAGGACCAGGAAGCCGACACCAAACGACAACCAATAGGGCCAATCCGACGGTGCGGTGTTGTCGAGGACGGCGGATGCCGGATGCCTTGGGTTGTAGTAGACCCTGACCCTGCTTCCCTGGGGGTAGGGCTTGATGACCGCCTCCATCGCCGCTCGGCTGACACCGTACCCGGAGAACGAAGCACGAAAGCCAACGTAGGTTTGGCCGCCAACGTCATAGCAATAGCGCAGGATGGGCTTCGTCGTTTCCAGGCGTGCGTCGTCCACGCGAGATTCGGTGACGCGACCCATGACGCTGGGCCACTGCAGGCACTGCTGGGAGCGGAGCTTCAACCACACAGACAACCACACCAGGGCCACACCAGCGAGGAGCGATAACGCTGCGAACACCATGCGTAAAGATGCGAAGCCAGCTCTTGAGGTTACGCAGAAGCGGGTTATGCCGTACTGCCTGGAGCAGACGGGATGCAGCTGGCTACCTCGGCCTGAGCGTCGCAGAGACCATCGAGCGGCACCGCTCTCAGGCAGAGCTTCTGAAGCAAGGCGAGAACGTGATTGACGTTGAGCGGATCCATCGACCCCCAGCGCATGGGCGACCAGAAACGCAGCAAGAATCCCGCGCGGCGCGTTGCTGATGAGATCCGAGCCTGACCATGTCCAGAACTCCTGAAAGGCGACGCCTAGGGGGATGCCATTCGCGTATAGGGGCTGTGAACCGCTCTTGCGCTGAGTTTCGAGTCGCTCGTGGTTCATCGTCAATCGCCTCTTGTCTGCCTAACGTTTGCTTCTGCTGCAGCAGCAAGCGGCGTCATACCGCACCCGAGTCGGCGCGCCCGCTGAGCGGCCGGGCGTACACGAGGAACTCTCGGGTTCCGTCGCGGAAGTCGCGGCTCGGCACCCGCTCGAACTGGAGCCGGTGGTAGAGGCGCTGGGCGCTGGTCATCGCGGCTTGCGTCCACAGCCAGGCAACGGTGGCGCGCTGCGCCTCAGGGGCGTCGAGGAGGGCGGTGACCAACGCTTCGCCGACGCCACGACCGCGGGCGTCGGCTCGCACGGCCAAGAGATGCACCTCGAGCTCATGTGCGCCGGCGATCCGGCACGCGGGCCCGCCACCGGGGACGAGGGTGACGGTGCCGAGGAGCGTGCCCGACGCATCGTGTGCGCCGAACGTGAACCCACGCGCATGGACCGCGTCCGCTCGGAAGAGCGCGGTGGCGCGGGCCGCCTCCGTGAAGCCCGCGGGGACGTAGGCGTCGTGGAGCAGTTGCTCAAGCGCCGCGTCGTGGCGCGGGCTGCGGACAAGCGGCTGGATAATGAACTCGTCGATCACGCGCGTCGGTATAACGTTCGAGTCAACCGACCCGCCGTAGCGGGTCCGGTGGTTCAACGGGGGGTTAGGCGGCGCTGTGTCCGGCAAGGCGTGCACCTGGCCTTAGATGACTTGACCAATGCGCAGGAGATTGCCGTCAGGATCGACGATGGCAAACTCTCGGAGACCCCACGGCTTGTCTTCGAGTCTGTCCATGCGTGGGATACCTGTACGTGGTAACCCAAGGGCTGAGCACGCATTGTAGAAAGTATCTACGTCTTGAACTCTGATATAGCAGCCAGCTGAGGACTCTGCAGGTTGGAGATCCATGTGCGTGAAGAAATGCAGTTCGACTGCACCACGCCTGAAGATAGCGTAATTGCTATTGAAGGGGTGCGCTCCGCCTTCGAAGCCGAGTCGTCGATAGAACTCTGTAGTCGAGGCGACTGAGCGAGATGGCAGCGTAGGGATGGCGAGATCGTAGTTCTGCATCGTGGTGGGACTCTCTTCGGTTGCGCCGCCTAACGCTCGCCATCACCCGCCCGAAGCCACTTCTGCTGTTGGCAGGCTCCTCAGGCCGGGTCGGGTGAATGAAGTTGTTAGATGATTTGTATATACTCTTGGAAGATTGGCAAAAGCAAATCAGATTCAATAGGCGTGAACTCAGGTGATCTTGCGAAGAATACGTAGTCAAAGGGTTCTTCACAACTGTAGTCCAAGCAACTGATTTTCTGAAAGGGTAGTGTCGGCCCTCTTTGCTCCACGCCAAAATTCAGATAGGATGGCTCGGAAACGAGGAGGCGCCTCAGGCGTTCCAGGGGACATCGCTTCAATTCGATTTCGTTTGAGGCAACGTCAAAATCTCTAAAGTGGTAATGCATAAGATCATTGCCGCCTTGCGGATGGTGTACATATGTCAGCCTAGAAAGCCAGCCACATGCTGCAGCAAATGCCAGATAGTTGCCGGCATTCATGTACTCCCAACCGACCTTTGGATTAGTCCTCTCGCCAATTGGCAAGTGAAGCAGTTCGCCCATAAGATATACCCAGCCAGGATCACCAAACCCTAGGTCCGCATGTGAATCAGGGTGAACAACCTCGAACGGAGTCTCTACTTTCCTTGACTCGACTAACTTACGCCATATATGAAAGACTTCGTGATGATGCTCAACAATACGACCAGGAATCTGATTAGTTTTTCTAAGCCCGCAGGCGCCCTCGAGGAATGATCTTATCTCTGTTTCGCTCCAAGTCCGGTATTCATCGCTTGAGAGCCTCTCACCAGCCTCACACCAATAAGCGGGTTTATTGACGAATAGGTCAATGTCGATGTCAAGAATATGTGATGGTGTCATCTAACGCCAAGATCGGAAGCGGGCACTATCTCTGGCAGTGGCAATCATCTACTCTCCCGTCTTCTGCGTCTTGATGTTGGGCAGTGATTTCAGCATCAAAGGTGACGTCGGCTGAAATCGTTACCATTTTAGAAGTTATATGTGCGCGAGATAGGGTTTATCAAAAGAATTATGCTTTAAGGCTTTTTTAGCTTCGCACTGAAGTTTGCCAAAGTCATAAGCTGTGTGCCCGCCGAGGATTCGAACCTAGACCTTCCCCTTCGACAACCTACTGCAGCAATAAGTCGGCTGTTGGAGGGGGATGCTCTACCGTTGAGCTAACGGGCACAGCCTTAATATAGCAGCACTGAGGTCATCTGCACAACTAGGCAAGCCATAGTACCGGCGAAGGTACGATGCAAGTTTTTTCTGCACTCGCTCCGGATTTTGATTCACCCTACGAAGTGCTCTACGAAGCGGTACGTCCACTTCTAGCAACGCTGCGAACTCCTGAGCAGTTGGGCAGGTCGCTGCACAAAGAGAGCGGGCAAAATTCTTCAAAGCTCTCGAAAAAAGAATAAAGTCATCGAAACCAAGCGTTGTGAGCATGCAGGGCGCATCAAGCTTGGCATAAACTGAATTCGCCGTGCGCTCATTTATGCTCTCACACTGGCTTATGTGTTTCTTGGCTTGTTGCTCTGTGGGTTTATGCATAATGTGATTTCGGACAAGCCTGTAATAGTCTAAGATTTCATATTCGAGAACCCCGACATTTTGTTTTGAGACGTTATACGCGTTGAGTGTATAGGCAAGAGGGTCTTCACCCTTGTTCTTTGATCGTACTTTTCGCGGATGCTCGTCGCGGAATTCGAGAAGGAACCACTCTAGCTTCTGATAAACAGAGAGGACTTGTAAACTCGCCCATTGGACCGGCAGATCATTAAAGTCAATCAGATTTACCTTAATCCCATGCCAAGCAGCAAGTTCGCAGGCTTTGGAGGTGCCCTCATTGTCGTTAACTTGCTTGAGGTGACGAACCGCCACTTCTATCCACTCGACAGTCGCATCTGAACGGCCAAGGAGATCATTAAGGCCGCCTAAGCAACGCGGGCGGTATTCAGGGAGCGGTGTTTTCGATACATTGCTCACGGGTTGGCAAGACTCATGTGATTTGAGAGTACTTCACTATGAGCCCAACGCTCCGGTTCAGCGGCGGGCGGCGAAGCGAGCCCAGCGCTACAACCGGTTGTTGGGTGGTAGCCGCATCTTCTATCCCGCAGGTTTCCCATGGCGATGAACCTTGTCATCGACATAGTGGAGAATTGAGCGTGCCGCATTAATGGCGAGCATTGCTTCGGGCTCTTGCAGAAGTTCCGGGTTTGCGTGGGCAAAGCTTGCTTTGTTCCTGAGCGTGTTCAATGAGTCCAGAATAGTTGCAAGGGCTCTAAGGACGCGAAGGATGTCCTCACTGCGCGGGCCCATTTCCTGGAAAGCTGAGTGGCCTTCTCGGACCTGTTTGAACATGTCAGTCAGCGATGCGCCCTCTGAGGTCTGAAGTCCTACGCCCCCACAGACTTCGCGCAGATAGCCATGGAGCGCGGTGTGCAGCCTGTCAACTCCGCTCGTGGCACCTGTAGAGAGGAGTAACTCCTGGGCATCGAGTAAAGCGCGTTCAACCACATCGCTCGTGATGCGCAGAGCCGGCTGCTCGACTTGTGGACCCGTTCGGAGGCGCATTATCCAGCTGCGAATTTCTGCTGCTGTTTCTTCCGTGCGGATCTCACTGCTACTCACTGGGAACCGGGCCAATACGCCCTCAATGATGTGCGCCTGCACATTGGGGGCCGATTCGTTCAGAATCTTGATGAACCGCTCACGAGTAGTCCCGTCATACTTGTACGGATCGATGTCCAGGTCCAGCTCTGCGTAAAACTCGTGATGGCTGCGATAGGTTAAGTCGCCGAGGTAGCCACCGGATACCCCAATGTACTTGGAGACGAGCTTATTGATCTCCGATTGCCTCAGGCCAAGTCCGCGCTGAACATCGGGATGAACGGGATGCTCAAGCACGAGGTCGATAGCGATGAAACGGATGGATGTACCAAGCTCTGTAAGGACCTGGGCGATTTGTTCATATGCCTGCTCATCCCCAGTAGCCGGGCTTCGCCTGAGCCGCTCGTACTCGGTAAGCGGCACTTCGGCGTGGAGAATCGAGAACTCGTCGTTGAAGTGGTTAGTGGCGTCAACTACCCGGAACGGCACCGACCGTAGGATTTCTGCAGCTCGCGCTTGGGAGCGCGTGGTTAAAAGACGGGCCGCATTCTCGAACAGGACGCGGCATTTATCGTGGGACAGCCCCTCCTGCAGGATGGTAATGTCGCTCGCTCCCCCGGTTTCGTAGAGCTGAATCACCGCTGCACCATGCCCTGAGTGTTCTCCAAGTCATATTCGGCCAACGCCAAGAAACACTTGTACGCTGGGTAACTGAGCGTAGGCCAATTTTTGGGAGCGGTGACACCTTGGTTGCGTGATAGGTTCATCCTGATTTTTAGCAGGCTGACTTGAAAAGCCATCAAGCCTTATAGATCAGAAGCGTATCCCCTAAGCACGATTTTATAGGCATTGATGGCATTGTCAAATCTAGTCAGCGCATCTGACATCTGTTTTAGATGCTCAGGACTCTCGGTCACACCAGTCTTGTAGAGCTGCTTGAAGTCAGAATTGATTCTAGAGACCTCATCCGCCCTACTCCTGACATCAAGCAGCCTGTCATGGCCACTGTGAAAATAGAGCTCGGCAAGGGTGAATAGCCTGTCCGATTCGAGTGAAATGCGATTTGCCGCAGACATATCAAGTGCCTGGTTGTAAGTCAGGTCACCCTTCATTACTGACATGAATGGGAGGAAGAAGTTAAGCATTTCCTTGGCCCATCGTGTAACAAGTGAATAAAGTTCTTCAAGGCGTTCTCTACGCGCTTCAAGACGGTCTCTCTCATTTTCATGTCTGAGCTTTAGTGATAGCTGCTTAGTGGATGCTCTAGAAGCCAGAGACGCACTTAAGACCGCAAAGAAGCCAGTGACAATTGCACCACCCCACGCAAGGATAGACGGAAGGTTCTTGTCCCAGTCCATGATTAATAGAAAGGGTGGCTTCTGCCACTGTAAGGAGTGCCTGCGAGTTTAAGCCCTCCCAACGCCCTAGATCAGAAGCGGGCAGGTCCATAGAGCCATTAACACTACTCTCTGCGCCCGTCTTCTGCATCTGGAATGTTAAGCAACCCAAGCATCACCGAGCTTCTCTCTCAAGCTGTGCAAGATGCCACTGCATTTCTTTAATGAGCACTTCAATGTCGAATGCAGGCTTCTCAGTATCAGACAGATCAAGAAAGTGACAAACCAGCTCTTTTACGCGTGGACTACCGCGAAGTGAGATCTGGGCAAACACATTTCCACGTGTTGTCTTTTCTGGGTGTCCTCCGCGCTGCATATTCATCACGACATTCAACGCATGCTCGTAGGCATCTGCAACACTTGCCAACGACTCCTTGCGTAGAGTTCGTCGAAAAGAGCGTGTCTCATGCCTTGCCGTGACGATCGCGGCAATTATCTGAACTGTTACGGCCGACCCAGCGCCAATAAGAGCACCGTATAGGCCTGCAACGCCAGGATCTAGAGGATTTGGAAGCATCAGTCGCATGCTTGAGATTGCCTAACTCTTTATTGGACGGTTCCGTGAAACACAAAACTTCCTGCGCCCCATTCCGTGAACCACAGCTGTTGCCAATCGGCCATCGGTCGAAAATCCTTTCCTGCACATCGATCTTAGTTCCAAGGCCAATTCCTTGGCAGTGGTTCACGGGTCCGATAACCACATGTAGCCATGGCTACATCATGTCTGCTGGGCTGCAGACACCGAGCGGCCCACGGTTCAGCACATGGGTGTAGATCATGGTGGTGCTCACGTCCTGATGTCCCAGCAGCTCCTGAATCGTGCGGATGTCCTGCCCCTCGTTCCAGCAGGTGGGTAGCAAAGGAGTGGCGGAAGGTGTGCCAACTGGCCGCCTTCGTGAGTCCCGCCTCGGCCACCGCCCGCTTCACCGCCTTCTGCACCAGGTACGCATCTGCCAGGCCCACTCCCGATCGGCCCTCGGATACTTCCTCGCCAGGGCGTAGGGCGTAACCACCCGGCCCCAGCCCGCCACCAGATCACCCCGATACAGTTAGCGCAGCCTAATCTGTACAGACCCCATGTACAGACGCCCTCCATGGCGCGCGTCTCCGTAACCCACCTGCGCCAGAACCTGCCGGCCTGGCTCAAGCGGGTTCAGGCCGGGGAAGCCATTCAGGTCACCTCCCACGGCCGGGTGATTGCCCGTATCGAGCCGGAACAGGACCCGGCCGAGGAGGCGCGCCGCTGGCTGGAGGGGCTGGCGAGCGGCGTCACGCTGGGGGATGTGCTCGCCTCGATCGCCGATGGCGACGCCGATCTCGAAGGCGCCGGTGATGCTGACCATCTGTGACACCCATGTCCTGCTGTTCTGGGCCCATGAACCGGCCCGGCTCTCCCGTCGCGCCGCGGCGGCCGTGGAGCAGGGGCGCGCCCAGGGCCAGCTGGCCATCGCCGACATAAGCCTCTGGGAGCTGGCCCTGCTCCACGAACGCGGACGCCTGAGCCTGCCGGACGCCGTGCCCCCGGCGCTCTACCTGCGCCGGCTGCTCGAAGCCCTGCGGCTGGAGGTGCTGCCGATCACCGCCGAGATCGCCCTGCTCTCCAGTGGCCCCCAGTTCCGCCATGGCGATCCGGCCGACCGCCTCATCGCCGCCACGGCCCTGCAGGGCCGGCGGCCCCTGATCAGCGCCGACGAGAAGCTCCACGCCATTCCCGAGCTGGAGACGATCTGGTGAGCGCCCCCCTCGTCATCCGCCCCCTGCAGAGCGCCGACATTCCCACCATCACCGGCTGGGCCCGCCAGGAGGGCTTCGCGCCGGGCGTGGGCGATGTGGCCATCTACCGCCAGACCGACCGCCAGGGGCTCTGGGTGGGCTGGCTCGGCGACGAGCCGGTGGGGTGCATCGCCGGGGTCCGCTACAACGCCTCCTACGGCTTCATCGGCCTGTTCCTGGTGGTGCCGGCCCAGCGGGGTCGGGGCTACGGGGTGCAGCTGTGGAAACAGGCGCTGGCCCATCTGGCCGACGTGCCCTGCATCGGCCTGGAGGCCGCCCCCGACCGGATCGACGACTACGCCGGCTGGGGCTTCGCGGCCGCCTCCCCCACCACCCGCTGGCAGCGGCTCCACGCGGGCGAGAAACCAGCCCCGCCAACCGCCGCGCCGGAGCCCCCCTGGTGCCTGTTGGAGGGCGGCGCCATCCCGGCGACCGCCGTGCAGCGCTTCGATGCCGAGCGGGAACCCTCGCCCCGCCCTCACTTCCTGCGCCACTGGCTGCGGCATCCGGCCGGCACGGTGCTGGCCCTGGTGGACCGGGCCGGCGCCTGCCACGGCTTCGGGCGGGTGCGGCCCTGCCTGCTGGCCGACGGCGACGGCTGGCGCCTCGGGCCCCTGGTGGCGGACAGTCCCGCCGCCGCCCGGGCCCTGCTGGAGGGCCTGCTGCAGCGCCATCCCGGCACGGTGCTGATCGATGCCCCCGGCGCCAATGCCGCCGCCGCGCCGCTGCTGGCATCCCTGGGGTTCAGCCCGGCCTCCCGCACCCTGCGCATGTACCGGGGCGTGCCGCCGGCGGTGTCGCTGGCGGACGTGTACGGGCTGGCCTGCCTGGAGCTCGGCTGAGCCCCCAGCACCGCGATGGCTCCCCTACCTTCGGTGCCATGGCGTCGCGCCCCACCACCCCACTCCCCGGCCTGGTGCTGCTGTCGCTGGCCCTGGCGGCGCCGCTGGCGGCCGGGCGCCTGCGGGCCGCGCCGATCCCCCTGATGGAGCCGGCAGGCATGGACCTGCTGGTGGCCAGCGGCGAGCGGGCCGACTACGGCCCCCTGGCCGAGCAGTTCCTCACCCAGGCCAACCTCGCCTACTGCGGTGTGGCCAGTGCCGCCATGGTGCTCAACAGCCTGGCCGTGCCCGCCCCCGCCGTGCCGGGTTACGGGCGTTACCGCTTCTGGACCCAGGAGAACGTCTTCGAGGTGCCCGCCGGCCGCACGGTGGTGAGTGCCGAGGTGGTGCGGCGCCAGGGCATGACCCTGGCCGAGCTGGCCGGCCTGCTGGCGGCCCACGGGGTGGCGGCCGAAGCGATCCACGGCGACCAGCTCAGCCTGGAGCAGTTCCGCACCCTGCTGCGCGCCAACCTCAGCCAGCCCGGCGACCGCCTTCTGGCCAACTACCTGCGCCCCTCCCTCGGCCAGGCCGGCGGCGGCCACATCGCCCCGCTGGCCGCCTTCCACGCCCCCTCCGACCGGGTGCTGATCCTCGATGTGGCCCGCTATCGCTACCCCTCGGTATGGGTCCCCGTCGCCGACCTCTGGCGCGCCATCCGCACCCTTGATTCCACCTCGGGCCGCAGCCGCGGCCTGGTCACGATCCGGCGAACATCCGGCGCGTGATCCCGATCAGGAGACGTCAGAGCGGCGCCCACGGAATCGACAAACGACTCAGGAACTGGAAGAAAAAAGACTGTTCCAACGACGCGAAAGTCTTCTGGAGATCTGGCTCGTCCCTTTGGAAAGCGCCCGAAGCGGATAGCCATTCAAGGCGGCCAACAGGCAGCACCGGAGCCCATGGAAAAGATCATTGTTGTTGAAGTAAGATGCGGCGAATCTAAGCTGATTGGTTCCATTGACCCTACGGATCGGTGGAACAAGATCCCGCATCGCTGCGCCATAGCGTGAGTAAAAGCCTTCCACGCGGGACATCACACTTCGTTCCCTGAGCCGAAGATTCCTGGGACTGGTCAGCTGATCAGCCGATCCCTCATTCTTGATCACCAGGGGCAGCTCGGTGAAGACCGTGGTGAATCCGGCTCCTAGGCAACGCAGATACAGATCAATGTCACCGCCAACCCGGTGCCGCTCCTCGAAGAGACCGACGTCGTCAAAGACACGACGGCAGAGCAGCAGGGCCGAGGGACCGGAGCGCAGAAAATGCCTGCCGATGAGCAACGTTTGATGCATCGGCGACATGTAGCGATCCAGATCAGGTGTCTGGGAATCAAACTCCGATTGACCGTTCCAGCGCACCTCCACGCCGCTGAGGGCCATCGAATGGCCTGGCTGCCTCTGCAGCGATGAGATCTGAACCTTCAAGTAGTCAGGTCTCCAGAGATCATCGGAATCAAGAAAGGCAATGTATTGCCCCCGAGCAACGCGAAGGCCATGATTTCGTGCGGCACCATGGCCAACGTTGGTGTTCAGGCTGATCAGTCGCACATACGGATAGTTCTGCTGAACAAAGTTGACGGTATCGTCCTGCGAACAATCATCAACAACGATGATTTCCACGGTGCCGTCATACGTTTGAGCACAAACAGATTGCAGTGCCTCATTCAGCTTGTGGGCGCGATTGTATGTGGGCAGAATGACAGTGACATCGATATCAGCCATTCGTCTACGTGTTTCTGGTTTGCTGACCCTCTTGTCTGGAGTCCAATGGCTCCAGAGCTGAGGCTGTGATCGCCTTCTGGATGCACGGCATGCAGGCTCCCTCGGCCCCAGGCCAATGGACATTCAGCAGGCGGGCCAAGGTAGGTGCGAAATCGAGGGCTGAGATGGGTTGACTGATGGCTCCCGATGACACTCCCGGCCCCGTCACAAAGACAATGCCTTCCGGCTTGTGATCTCCGGTACGGACACCGGAATAGGCATTGTGGAGCCGACCGATCTTCGCGGACTCAATCGAACGCGGGGACTCCTTTCGATTCCACTCCACGATCAGATCCGGGAGATCGGCGAGGTGATGGCCCTGGTAATGGTGGGAGGTGCGCAGGACCTCCTTCACCACAGGCTCGCCTGTTTCAACAAAAACAATCGCCTTCAGATCCTCCACCAGCTGCTGGCAGACCTGCTCATACTGCTCACCTATTGACACCTTTCCCCGCGGCTCTCTGCCAACCACATTGATGCGGATCGCTCCACAGGCGTCGTTGTTGCTCAGCATGAAGTACCGGCGGTCCTCCACATGAAGCGTTACTGCCGCGAAGTCGGGCACGGGAAACTCCAGGCCTGGGTCCAGGAACTTTCTGAATCGCCACCACAGCAGCTCGGGGCTTCTTGCATAGGTCCGAAGCTTCCTGGCAAGGCGATCAGCCAGGCTCGTCGGTGCTGGTGTGGGCCGCTTGGCTGCATCGTGGTGATCCAGACGCAGGAGGATGCGCTCCAGGAAGGAATTCACCCCATCCTGCGGGCCCATGCCATGACTGCTGTAGACAAAGACGTAGCTGTCCTTGTCCACTTCCGAAATCAGGCGTCCGATGGAAGCATCCAGCGCCCTGTAGCCCGCCAGCAGGGGATCTCCAAGCGACGCAGCCAGGAGCGGATCATGATCAGCATGCCTGGAATCATGGAGATGCCAGCATTGATGGCCCACACAATGGGGCTCGGTGAAGACGGTGAGAAACAGATCCCAAGGTCCCTGTCGTAAATACTTGGCCGAGAGTTTTTCCTTGGAATTGGTTCGCGCGATCATGGCCTCCACGAACTGCTGGAAGCCCTCGGGCGTTCGTTCAATGTCGTTGCACCGGGGAATCGGATTTCTTCCAAACTCAGCTTCCACCTCGGAGGCCAACTTGGCAGGGTAGGCGTGGAAGACATCCTGCTGGTTGGCTTTGTGCACGCCCCAGTCCGTGATCTGCATGCCATTGAGCCGCTCCGACGGGGGTGTCAGGGGGACATCGATGATGGCCACCCGTTTGCCTGCTGAACTCAGAACATCCCAGAACCGCTCACCCTCAAGATCAAAGCTGTTGTGGCGGTAGGTTTCATAGGTTCCAGTTCGTAGCTGGCTGAAGTTGTAGCGGCCATGGCGGGCAGCTGAGACACCTGTGGCGAACGACGGCCACACGGCACCCACATAGAAGCCGACAGGCGTGGTGGTGACACCCCAGGCCGATTGTTCCAGCAAGTGTGAAAAGGTCGGCAGCAGGCCCATGGACGACCACTGCAGGATCAGATCTTTATCTGCCGAATCGATGCCAATGAACAGAATCCGGGTGGGGCTGGCCACGGCAGATCAGAGGCGAACGTCCACGTGAAGCGTTCAGGCCAGCCTAGGGCTGGACAGGATGGCTTCAACGTGCTGGGCCCCGTTGCACTGATTTCCTGCGATCAGGAAACCATGGGGCGAACAAGCATTCCGGCACCCGGATCAGCGTGGCTCCCGTGTCGGCGCCAGCGCAGGGTCAACCGCCTCCAGGAACCGTTCCGCCACCCGGTCCCAGCGGAAGGGCGCCACGTGCCCGCGGCCGTGGGCGCGGCAGCTGTGCTGAAGCTCGCTATCGGTGAGCAGCTTGAGCAGGGCCTCGGCCAGGGCCGCCGGATCCCGCGGCGGCACCAGCAGCCCGGCCCGGCCGTGGGGCACCACCTCGGGGATCGCCGTGGCCGTGGTGCTCACCACCGGCAGCCCGCTGGCCATCGCCTCGAGGAACACGATGCCGAAGCCCTCCTGGATCGACGGCAGGCAGAACACCGCGCTGCGGCGGTACCAGTCCCGCACCGCACCGTCGTCGGGTAGGGCCCCCAGCAGCTGCACCACCGCCCCCAGCTCCAGCCGCTCCACCAGCTCCCGCAGGGCCCCGTGCTCCGGCCCGTCGCCGATCACCACCAGCCGGGCCGTCGGCAGCCGCTGGTGCACGGCCGCGAACGCCGTGATCAGATCGGCCACCCGCTTGCGGGGGTACTGGCGCGCCACGCACAGCACCGTGTGGGGCTCGCGGGCCCCATCCAGGACGGCCAGGGCGGCAGGGTCTTCAGCCGCGGGATTCCAGAGCACGGTGTCGATGCCCTCCGGCACGAGTCGCAGCCGCTCGGCCGGCACGCCGTAGTGGGCTTCGATGCGCTCGCAGCAGTAGCGGCTGGTGGAGAGCACCAGGGGCGCCCGGCGGGCGTTGAGGCGCTCCAGCCTGGAGAGGCCCCAGAGCATCACTCGCGGCCAGCCGCTCTCGCAGCGCGACTCCTCCGCCAGCACCCCCTTGATGCAGCACACGTAGGGCACCGGGCAGCGGTTCGCCACCCGGAAGCCGTCGATGTCGAAGCCCACCACCAGGTCGTAGCGGCCCTCGGCGGCGGCCAGGCGCCGGGGCAGGGTGAGGTTGAACCAGAGGCGGCGCAGCAGCAGATTCCGCGGCCAGGCCCCCTCGGGCACCAGCCGCTCCACCGTGTGGCCCCGGGCGATCAGGGCACCGGCCAGGCCGCCGATCGCCGCCGCCGTGCCGCTGCCCTCGGCCACGTCCTGCAGCCAGGAATCGAGAAAGGCGATGCGCATGCTGGGGCCGGCCGACGGGCCTACACCCGCGCCGCCAGGCCGGTGGGCTCGAGCATCAGCTTGCTGTTGCGCACCTCGTCATCCATCTCGATCGGGTACTGGCCGTCGAAGCAGGCGGTGCAGAAATGGCTCGAGTGGGCCTGGGCCGCCTCCACCATGCCGCCCTTGGTGAGGTAGGCGAGCGAATCCACCCCCAGGTGCCGCTCGATCTCCTCCAGCGTCAGCCGCGCCGCGATCAGGTGGTCCTGGGTGTCGGTGTCGATGCCGTAGAAGCAGGGGTGGGTGACGGGCGGTGAGCTGATCCGCATGTGCACCTCGGTGGCGCCGGCGTCCCGCAGGGCCTGCACCAGCTTGCGGCTGGTGGTGCCGCGCACGATCGAGTCGTCGATCACCACCACCCGCTTGCCGAAGAGCACATCGGGCAGGGGGTTGAGCTTCACCCGGATGCCCGCCTCCCGCATCGCCTGGGTGGGCTGGATGAAGGTGCGGCCCACGTAGCGGTTCTTGATCAGGCCATCGGCGAAGGGGATGCCACTCACGTGCGAATAACCGATCGCCGCCGGGATGCCCGAATCGGGCACGCCAATCACGATGTCGGCCTCCACGGGCGTTTCCCGGGCCAGCACCTCACCGATCCGCACCCGGTAGCTGTAGAGCGACTCGCCGAAGAAGCGGCTGTCCGGCCGGGCGAAGTAGATCATCTCGAAGACGCACAGCTTGGGCGGCTCCTCGCACCAGCGCTGTCGCTCGGGGATCGGATCGGCCTGGCGGAAGTGGATCAGTTCGCCGGGCTGCACGTCATCCACGAAGCTGGCGCCGATGATGTCGAGGCCGCAGGTCTCGCTGCTGGCCACCCACTGGCCCTGCTCCGGTTCGCCCAGCAGGCCGAACACCAGGGGCCGGATGCCGTGGCCGTCGCGCAGGGCGAACAGGCCGTCGGGGGTGCCGATCACCAGGCTGAAGGCGCCGCGGCAGCGGCCGGCGGCCTTGCGGATCGCCGCGTTCCAGCCCAGGCCGGAATCCACCGCCTCCTGCAGCGCGAAGGCGATCAGCTCCGAGTCGGTGGTGGAGGTGAACTCTCCAGCCATGTGCGCGAGCGAGTCCCGCAGCTCTGCCGCATTCACCAGGTTGCCGTTGTGGGCCAGGGCCAGGGGCCCCAGGCGCGTCATCAGCACCACGGGCTGGGCATTGCAGACCTTGCTGCTGCCGGTGGTGGAATAGCGGTTGTGGCCGATCGCCAGCTGGCCCGGCATCCGCTCCAGCACCTCCTGGTCGAACACCTGGCTCACCAGGCCCATGTCCTTGTGCAGCCGCACCTTCACATCGTCGAAGACGGCGATGCCCGCCGACTCCTGGCCGCGGTGCTGCAGGGCGTAGAGCCCGAAGTAGGTGAGGTTGGCCACCGCCTGACCCGACGCCAGCACGGCGAACACGCCGCAGGCCTCCTCCGGCTTGTCGGGGCGCTCACTGGCGAGGTCGTCCTGGCCTTCGGCGGTGCTGGTCAGGGAAGCGTGCGCATCGCGGTGATCGGCGAAGGGCACGGGAGGTTCAGACCAAGGACCGGCTTCATCTTGGCCCATTACCTGTCGGGTGGGGGGCCGGCCTTGCCCAGGCGGGCGGGGATCGCCTGCTCGTAGGTGTGGCGCAGCGGCTCCACCGCCAGCGCCAGCAGGGGCTCGCCGCCCCGGGCCACCACCAGGCGGGAATCCGCCGAAACCGTGCCCAGGCGCTCGGCCGGCACGGGCTCACCCGCCTCGGCCAGGGCGGCCCGCCAGGCGGCCTCCTGCTCCGGCGCCACGCTCACCAGCACCCGGGCCCCGCCTTCGGCGAACAGCAGCCGGTCGGTGCGTCCCGCGCCGGCGGGCAGATCCACTGCGGCCCCCAGGCCGGAGGCGATGCAGCTCTCCGCCAGCGCCACCGCCAGGCCGCCGTCGGAGAGGTCGTGGGCGGAGCGCACCAGACCCGCGGCGATGGCCTGGCGCAGGAAGCCCTGCACCCGCCCCTCCAGGGCCAGATCCGTCAGCGGCGGGCGGCCCGTGAGCCGGCCGTGCACCACCTCCAGGTAGCTGCTGCCCCCCAGCCCCAGGCGCTCGTCACCGTTCTCATCCAGCGGTACCCCCAGCAGCCAGATGGCATCGCCGGCCTGGCGCCAGGCCAGCCCCGTCACGTGGGCCAGGTCGTGCACCAGCCCGACCATGCCCACCACCGGGGTGGGGTGGATGGGCTGCATGCGGCCGTCCGGCAGGCGGGTCTCGTTGTACAGCGAGACGTTGCCGCCGGTGACCGGGGTGGCCAGGGCGCTGCAGGCCGCCGAGAGGCCCCGGCAGGCCATCGCCAGCTGCCAGTAGCCGGTGGCGGTGTCGGGGGAGGGGAAGTTGAGGTTGTCGGTGACCGCCAGGGGTTCGGCGCCCGTGCAGGAGAGGTTCCGGGCCGCCTCCGCCACCGCCGCCATCGCGCCCCGCTCCGGATCGAGGGCCACCCAGCGGTTGGGGCAGTCCACCGTGGCCGCCACCCCCCGGGTCGCCGCCTCCATGGCCCCGGGCCCCTGCTGGGGCCGCAGCCGCACCACCGCCGCGTCGGCCCCACCGGGCAGCACCACGGTGTTGGCCTGCACCTGGTGGTCGTACTGGCGGTACACCCAGCGCTTGCTGGCGATGGTGGGGTCATCCAGCAGGCGCAGCAGCGCGTCGCCCCAGCCCAGCGCTCCGTCGGCCAGCTCCAGGCCACCGGCATTCGAGGCCGCCGGCAGCTGGGCCTCGCTCCAGGTCCAGTGGGCCTGGATCTCGGCCGGGGGTTCGGCCAGCAGTTCGTGGTGGTTGATCGGCGTGTCGTCCGCCAGGGCGCTGGCGGGCACCTCGGCCGCCACCTCTCCGTGCTGCAGGACCCGCACCACGTTCTCCTCCAGCACCCGGCCCACCACCGCCGCCTGCAGGCCCCAGCGGCGGAAGCGCTCCATCAGCGGCTCCTCCCGCCCGGCCGCCACCACGAACAGCATCCGCTCCTGGGATTCGCTCAGCAGGAACTCGTAGGCGCTCATGCCGGCCTCGCGGGCGGGCACCCGGTCGAGATCCAGTTCGATGCCCAGGCCCCCCTTGGCGGCCATCTCCGAGCAGCTGCAGGTGAGGCCGGCGGCGCCCATGTCCTGGGCCGCCACCACATCGCCGCTCTGGAAGGCCTCCAGGCAGGCCTCGATCAGCCCCTTCTCCAGGAACGGGTCGCCCACCTGCACGGCGGGCCGGTCGTCGAGGGAGGCCTCGGTGAGCTCGGCGCTGGCGAAGCTGGCGCCGCCCATGCCGTCGCGGCCGGTGGTGCTGCCCACGTACACCACCGGATTGCCCACGCCCACCGCCCCGGAGCAGACGATGTCGTCGGTCTCCATCAGGCCCAGGGCCATGGCGTTCACCAGCGGGTTGCCGCCGTAGCTGGGGTCGAACGCCACCTCCCCGCCCACCGTCGGCACGCCGACGCAGTTGCCGTAGTGGGCGATGCCGGCCACCACCCCCTCCATCAGGCCCACGTTGCGCTCGTCCTCCAGGGGCCCGAAGCGCAGGGCGTTGAGCAGGGCGATCGGGCGCGCCCCCATGGTGAAGATGTCCCGCAGGATGCCCCCCACCCCGGTGGCCGCCCCCTGGAAGGGCTCCACCGCCGAGGGGTGGTTGTGGCTCTCGATCTTGAAGGCCAGCCGCTGGCCCTCGCCCAGGTCGACCACGCCGGCGTTCTCGCCCGGCCCCACCAGGATGCGGGGGCCGCTGGTGGGGAACTGGCCCAGCAGGGGGCGGGAGTTGCGGTAGCAGCAGTGCTCCGACCACATCACCCCGAACATGCCCAGCTCGGCCCGGTTGGGGGGTCGGCCGAGGCGACGCACAATCTCGTCGTAGTCGCCCTGGCTCAGGCCCTCCTTGCGCAGGGCCTCGGGCACCGAGAAGGACGGGGTCGACACAGGAACCACCGGGGGGCGCGGCAACGGCCCTCCAGTATCAGATCCAGGGGTCGTCGTCCCCGTGGGGCTCCCGGCCCCGGTAACGGTCGCGGCGCGGCGCCGGCTCCACCGGGGGCGCTTCCCGGGTCTCCCGGAACTCCCGGGGCGGTGCCTGGGGCTCCTCCTCCTCGGGCCAGTCCTCGAGGGGGTCGGGTTCGTCCGGCTCGCCGGCGTAGCGCTCCTGGGGATAGGGGTCGGCCCCGGCGGGGTCATCGTCGTAGGGGTCGCGGCGCTCCCGCGCAGGGTCTGGGTCCAGGTCGGGCCAGGGCCGCTCCTCGCGGAAGGCATCCGGCCAGGGGGGCTCCTCCAGCCAGCCCTCCAGCCGCTCCTCAACGCGGCCGCCCACCTCCTGCACCTGCTCCTTCCAGCGCCGCGAGCGGCGCAGCAGCTGCTGGCGCACGCTGGCGCGGGCCACCGGCAGGTCGTCGAGACCCCGCAGGGCGGTGAACACCCGGCCGGGCTGCTGGTCGACGATCCGGTCGGGGCTCAGGCGCCAGCGGCTGGTGCCCGGCAGCCGCGGGTCGCTGCGGGCCACCAGGTAATGCAGGATGCGGCCGCTGCGCAGCTCCACGGCGGCGTCGGCCACCAGCCCCAGGGGCACGTCATCGGCGCCGGTGAGGGCCGCATCGATCAGGGTGGGCAGCCGCTCCAGGGTGGCGGCGTCGGTCTCCGCCGGCTCCCCCTTCACGAACACCTCCTGCTCCCCCAGCCCCCGCAGCTGGTCCAGCCGCCAGACGAGCCGCTTCTGGGCGAAGGCCGAGGGCCGGCTGGCCCAGCCCAGCAGCCGGTGCACCGGCGGGTGCATCCAGGCCAGCACCCCGGCCCCCCGCTCGAGGCCCTGATCGCACCGCACCTGCCGCCGCAGCAGATCGCTCAGCAGCAGCTGGTCGGGAAGACCCACGGGCTCAGCTGGTGCGGATCTGGACGGGCATCACCAGGTAGGTGAACGCCTCATCGGCCCCCACCGGCGCCAGCACGGCCGGGGTGGTGGCGGCGTTGCACTGCAGCACCACCTGGTCGGAGCCCATGGCCTTGAGGCCATCGAGCAGGTAGCGGACGTTGAAGGCGATCTCGATCGCCTCCCCCTCGATCGTGGCCGCCAGCGATTCCGAGCCGCTGCCCACGTCCTGGGCGTCGGCCCGGATCGTGGCCGTGCCGGCGCCCGGGTCGGCGCTGATCTTGACCACGTTGTTGTGCTGGTCGGCCAGCACCGCCACCCGCTCGAGGGCGGCGATGAAGGCGCGGCGGTCGAGCACCATGCGGCGCTGGAAGGAGGCCGGGATCAGCTGGCGGTAGTTGGGGTAGGTGCCGTCGAGGCTGCGGCTGGTGAGCACCTGGTCGGCGGAGAGCACCACCACCTGGCCGCGCTCGCAGAACAGGCTCAGGGGCTCCTGGGAGCCGCGGCCCGAGAGGATCCGCTCCAGCTCCCGCAGGGATCGGGCCGGCACGGTGACGGCGAAATCCTCGCCATCGGCGGCCGGCTGGTCGGTGGCCTCCACCGCGTGAGAGAGGCGCTGCACCGCCAGGCGGTGGCCGTCGGTGGCGGCGCACTCCAGGCCTTCGCCGTCCAGGCGCAGGTGGACCCCCGTCAGCAGCTGCTTGTTCTCATCGGGGCTGCTGGCGAACAGGGTGGCCCGCAGGCCCTTCACCAGGGCCTCGGCGTGGAAGCGGATCGGCGTGCCGCTCTGGGCCAGGGGCAGGTCCGGGTAGTCGTCGGCGGGCATGCCCCGCATCCGGTAGCTGCCGGAGAGGTTGGTCAGCTCCAGCTGCTCCTCGCCCTCGGGGCAGCTGAGGCTGATGGGGCTGTCGGTGGCCAGGCGGGCCACGATCTCGCCAAACATCTTCGCCGGCAGGGTGATGGCGCCGCTGGTCTCGACGGCGGCGGGCAGGCTCGTCTGGATGCCGAGGCTGAGGTCGAAGCCGGTGAGGCTGAGGCGGCCGGTGCCCGCGTCGGCGGTGAGCAGCACGTTGGCCAGCACCGGATGGGTGGGGCGGGTCGCCACCGCCCGGCTGACCAGCTGGAGGCTGGCGCTGAGTTCAGCCTGGGAGCAGACCAGCTTCATGGCGGGGGCCGGCGAGGGCGGCACGGCGTTCGTGAGGCCCCACGGTTTCACAGGGCGCGCCAAAGCGCAACGGGTGGTCTCCCGACTGTTCAGAGGATCAATCAAGGATTGAGAAGAAGAAAAACAGCCCGTCGCAGTAGGAGCGGGGGAAAACGGGTAAACAGGCTGTCTTCCCTTGGCACCACTGGTGTCTGCTGGGCGGATGGCTGGGGAATGGGGCGCAGAAATGGGCGATTTCGAGGGGTTTTCCACCGATTCCCGGGCCTGGGGAAACCGTGGACCGGCCACGGGGGATGTCCCTCCCCACCCTCTCCCGGCCGGTGGTGGGGAATGTCCCAGGATTTCCCCAGACGGTTGGCCCGGCGTCAGCGCCCGTGAGCGCGGCGTCAGGCGATCAGAAGCCCATCACCTTGGCGACGGTCTCGGTTTCGGGGGCGATGCCGGTGTGGAAGGTGGCGTCGTTGTTCTCGATCGCCGTCGTCGGGTCCTTGAGGCCGTTGCCGGTGAGCACGCACACCACCGTGGCGCCGGCCGGCACCTCCTCCCGCCGCTTGATCAGGCCCGCCACCGAGGCGGCGCTGGCGGGCTCGCAGAACACCCCTTCCCCCTGGCCCAGCAGCTTGTAGGCCTCGATGATCTCGGCGTCCGTCACCGCCATGAAGTCGCCGTTGCTTTCGCGGCGGGCGTTGAGGGCGTTCTCCTTGTTCACCGGATTGCCGATCCGGATCGCCGTGGCGATCGTGTCGGGCTGCTCCACCGTATGCCCCAGCACCATCGGTGCGGCGCCGGCGGCCTGGAAGCCCATCATCCGCGGCAGCACCGTGCTGTGGCCCGCCTGGCGGTACTCCTTGAAGCCCATCCAGTAGGCGCTGATGTTGCCGGCGTTGCCCACCGGGATGCAGAGCCAGTCGGGGGCCTCGCCGAGGGCGTCGATCACCTCGAAGGCGGCCGTCTTCTGGCCCTGCAGCCGGTAGGGGTTGAGGGAATTGACCAGGGTGACCGGGTAGCGGTCGGCCACGTCGCGCACGATCGCCAGGGCCCGGTCGAAGTTGCCCTGCACCGCCAGCACCTCGGCCCCGTAGAGCAGGGCCTGGGCGAGCTTGCCCTGGGCCACGTAGCCGTCGGGGATCAGCACGAAGGCCCGCATCCCGCCCCGGCGCGCGTAGGCCGCCGCCGCCGCCGACGTGTTGCCGGTGCTGGCGCAGATCACCGCCTCCGAGCCCGCCTCCTTGGCCTTGCTGATGGCCATCGTCATGCCCCGGTCCTTGAAGGAGCCGGTGGGGTTGAGGCCGTCGTACTTGAGGAACACCTTGACGCCGCGGCCCACCCGTTCGGCGATCACCGGCGCCGGAATCAGGGGGGTGGCCCCCTCCCGCAGGGTCACCACCGGCGTGGCGTCACTCACGGGCAGCCAGCTGCGGTACGCCTCGATCAGTCCCGGCCAGTCCTGCATGGTGGGCTGCCGGCCCAGGCGTCGCAGGGCTCGTAGCAGGGGCACGGGGGACAGCGGCGTGGCTGACGTCAATGTAGGGCTCCGGTCTGGGGCGTCAGGGGGCGGGGGCGGCCGGCGCCGGCGTGGCGGGTGCCGGCGCCGGGGTCGCCTGGGGTTCGCTGCCCCGCAGCCCGTCCAGCGGCGACTCGGAGAAGAAGCGCACCAGTTCGCTGATCGAGGAGGCCTTGGACGCCAGCGCCATCAGGGCCGGGATGCTCACCTCCAGCTCCCGGGTCGGGTAGGCCCGCAGGAAGGTGATGGCCGACAGCGACCCCTTGCCTTCGTAGGTGCCCAGCACCATGGCGGAGCGCAGGGCGGGCACGCCGGCTTCCGGGGCCCGCAGGGGGAACAGGATCCGGGCCAGGCGGGCCAGGATCGCCTCACCGATGCGGGTGTTGAGCAGGCGGCTCATCAGCACGATCGGCAGCTTCACCGATTCGTTCAGAAGCTTGCTGACCTGCTTGGGGTCCTGGCGGCCGAGCCGCAGCACGTCGGCCAGCAGGCCGCGGGCCTCACCGGTGGTGGCCAGGTGCTCCAGGTCGGCCACCGGGATCGAGCGCCGGAAGGCCCCGCTGGTGAACACCAGGTTCTCGGTGGCCATGGCCGCGGGAGTCGCGCAGCACAGTCCCAGACCCAGGACAGCGGCCAGGAGCCTTCGCCGCTTGTTCACGCTTGTCTCCCTGTGGGTGCCGTTGACTCTACGGATCTCAGGCGCCGGAGACACCGGCGGCCTGACGCACCGCCGGCGTCACCAGCACATCGCGCAGCAGGTGCACCACGCCCCGCTCCGCCAGACCCTTCGCCACCTGCAGCCCCATGCGGCGCAGATCCGGTTCCCCCAGCACCCGGGGCAGGCGCTTCAGCAGCAGCGATGGCTCGAAGCCGGGCAGGTCGCGCAGGATCGCCAGCAGCTCCTGGATCGGCTCCAGATCCAGCAGCGGTGGGCCCGCCGGGGTGGGCGGCAGGGTCCGCAGCCCCGGCGGCAGCAGGCGGGTGGGCAGCCGCCGGCCGAGCCGCAGGGTGGTGTTCCAGGCCAGGGCATCCATCTGCTGCACCAGCGCATCGACGAGCTGCTGGCGCAGCAGCCCGCCGTTGGGGGAGAAGAGGAAATCCAGCACCTGGTCGAGCAGGCCGTCGAGGTCGAGCTGGTTCTGCAGCGAGGCACTGGCCACCAGGCTCTCCAGCCGCTGCCAGCGGAACTCGTCGCCGTCGTAGAGCATCTCCCGCAGGCTGCGCCGCAGGTCGGGATCGGGATCCTCCATCAGCCGGCGGGCGAAGTAGGGGTAGGCGGCGCCGAGGATCTTGAAGTCCGGGTCGACGCTCAGGGCGATGCCCTCGAGGGTGACCAGGGAGCGGATGATCAGGGCGTAGTACGGCGGCACCTGGAAGGGGAAGCGGTACATCACCCCGGAGAGGTCGTCGGTGACCGCCTTGAAGTCCATGCGGCTCACCCCCATCTCCAGGGCCTGGCCGAAGACCGTCTCGAAGGCCGGCACGATCGGCTCGAGATCCACCGCTTCCCCCAGGAAGCCCAGATGCACGAAATCCTTCGAGAGGGCGCCGAAGTTGCGGTTCACCAGGTGCACCACCGCCTGGATCAGCCCGGTGCGCGCCTCCCGCGACACCTCGCTCATCATGCCGAAATCCAGGTAGGCCAGGCGGCCGTCGGGCAGGGCCAGCAGGTTGCCGGGGTGGGGATCGGCGTGGAAGAAACCATCCTCCAGCAGCTGCTTCAGGCTGCAGTTGACGCCCACCTCCACCATGTCGTCGGGGTCGACCCCCAGGGCCCGGACCGCGTCGAGGTTGGTGAGCTTGACGCCATCGATCCACTCCATCGTCAGCACCCGGCGGCTGGTGGCCTGGCGGTAGATGGCGGGGACGGCGATGCGGGGGTTGTGGCTGTGCAGGCGGGCGAAGGTCTCGGCGTTGGTGGCCTCGTTGATGTAATCCATCTCCTCGAAGACCCGCTTGCCGAGTTCATCGATCAGACCCACCAGGTCGCTCTTGATCACCCCCACATTCCGGTTCAGCCAGGCGGCGATGTTGCGGACGATGTAGAGGTCGAGGGTGATCTGCTCCCGCAGGCCGGGGCGCTGCACCTTCACCGCCACCCGTTCGCCGCTCATCAGCACGCCCCGGTGCACCTGGCCGAGGGAGGCGGCGGAGATCGGCTCCTTCTCCAGGGAGGCGAAGATCGTCTCCACCGGAGCGCCGAGGTCCTCCTCGATGCAGGCCATGGCCAGGGCGCTGTCGAAGCCCGGCAGCTGGTCCTGCAGCTGGGCCAGCTCCTCGAGCAGCACCGGAGGAATGATGTCGGGCCGGGTGGAGAGGGCCTGGCCCGCCTTGATGAAGGCGGGGCCGAGGGCCACCAGCAGCTCGGCGCACTCCCGGGCCCGTTCGCGCGCCCGGGCGGGGTTGGCCAGCTGGCCGGTGAACCAGTCGACGCCCACCCCCAGCAGGTAGAGGCCGATCGGCACCAGCGTCTGCCAGACCCGCCGGGCCAGGCGCATCGGGTGGCCGGCGTAGATGCGGGTGATGGCGGCCGGGTCGTAGCTGAGCAGGCCGGCCGCCTCCAGGAAGTCCCCCATCTCGACGCCCATCTCGACGGTGGCGCCCGGGCGCTCGGGGGTCGCGGCGGGGGCGGGGGGTGAGGAGACCATGGCTGGGGGGCACTGCCGCGGCGCCGGCAGGCGGAACCCCCTTCTAAACGAAAGTCACAGCCGCTACGGTCGGGCCACGTACCGATCGCTCGCCGGAGGCCTGGGTGCTCACGGGTCTGCGCCTCGAGAACATCGCCCTGATCGAGCGCCTGGAGCTGGTGTTCTCGGCCGGCTTCACCGTGCTCACCGGCGAGACCGGCGCCGGCAAGTCGATCCTCCTCGATGCCCTCGACGCCCTGCTCGGCGGTGCCCAGGGCAGCCAGGGGGCCCGCCTGCTGCGCCGCGGCGCCGAGCGGGGCCGTATCGAGGCCAGTTTCAGCCTGGCGGCCCCGGTGCGCGACTGGCTGGAGCGCCAGGAGCTCGAGGCCGAGGACGATGAGCTCCTGCTCAGCCGCGACTGGCGCCTGCAGGACGACCGTCTCACCAGCCGCCACCGGCTCAACGGGGTGGTGGTGAGCCGCAGCCAGGTGCTGGAGCTGCGCCCCCTGCTGCTCGACCTCACCGTGCAGGGCCAGACCCAGCAGCTGGGTCGCCCCGGCCAGCAGCGCCGCTGGCTGGATCGCTTCGCCGGCGAGGAGCTGGCCGCGCTTCTGGAGGCCACCCGCTCCGCCTGGCAGCTCTGGAAGGGGGAGGCCGACGCCCTGGCGCGGGCCCGTGCCGACCGGGAGCGCTTCGCCCGGGATCGGGAACGGCAGGAGGAGCTGCTGGCGGAACTGGAGGCGGCGGAACTGGACGACCCCGCCGAGCGCCAGCGGCTCCAGGGCGAGCAGGACCGGCTCGCCCACGGGGTGCGCCTGCAGGAGGGGGTGATGACCCTGATCGGCCGGCTGGTGGAGGGGGCCGAGGGGGCCCCCTCGGTGCTGGATCACCTGGCGGCCTGCGACCAGGAGCTGCAGACCATGGCCGGCCTCGACGCCGGTGTGGCACCGCTGCACGGGGCCTGCGCCGAAGCTCTGGCCAGCCTGCAGGATCTGGCCCGGGATCTGGATCGCTACGGCTCCCTGCTGGAGAGCGATCCCGACAGCCTGGCCCTGCTGCAGGAGCGCATGGCCCAGCTCAAGGCCCTGGAGCGCCGCCATGGCCAGACCCTGGCCGAACTGATGGCCCGGCGCGACGAACTGCGCGACCAGCTGGCCGGGGCGGATGCCGAGGCGGCCCTGGCGGGCCTGGAGGCCGCCGAAGCCGCCGCCCGCCAGCGGCGCGACCGGGCCAATGCCGTCCTCACCCAGGCCCGCAGCGCCGCCGCCCGCCTGCTGGAGGACCAGCTGATGGCGGCCCTGCGCCCCATGGGACTGGCCAATGTGCGCTTCAGCGTGGCCCTCGGCGCCGCCGAGCCCGGCGAGGAGGGGGCCGATGCGGTGCAGTTCCTCTTCTCCGCCAACCCGGGCCAGCCGCCGGCACCCCTGGCGGAGGTGGCCTCGGGTGGGGAGATGAGCCGCTTCCTGCTGGCGCTGAAAACCTGCCTGGCCGCGGCCGACCCCCACGTCACCCTGCTGTTCGATGAGATCGATGCGGGGGTGAGCGGCCGCGTCAGTGGTGCCATGGCCCAGCTGCTGCGGCGCCTCGCCGAGCAGCGCCAGGTGTTCTGCATCACCCACCAGCCCCTGGTGGCCGCCGCGGCCCAGCACCACTTCCGGGTCAGCAAGAGCGTCGAGGCCGGCCTCACCCACACGCGGGTGTCCCACCTGCGGAACACTCAGGAGCGCCAGGCGGAGCTGGCGGAACTGGCCGGCGGCGACTCCGGCGAGGCCCACAGCTATGCGGCCAGCCTGCTGGGGTCAGGGGCGGCGGCGATCAGTGGTGGAACCCCGAGGCCGTCGCTTCGCTGAGGGCGTTGTGGCCGGGGTGGCTGGCGAAGAAGTCGAGCGACTGGCGGATGTTCTCCAGCAGCAGATCGGCCAGATCGCGGCTGACGCCATGGCGTACCAGGATCCGTTGCACCGTGATGTCCTGGCAGTGGGCCGGCAGGCTGTAGGCCGGCACCTGCCAGCCGCGCACCCGCAGGCGATCGGCGAGGGCGTAGAGGTTGAAGGTCACCTCGCTTCCCTCCCGGATCCTCCAGGTGAGAGCGGGAATGCCCGTCTGGTCGTCGCCGCCGAACAGGATCTCGAACGGCCCCAGCCTGCCGATCTCCGCCGCCAGGTACTGGGCGGTGGCATAGCAGGCGGCATGCACCTTGCGGTAGCCCTCCCGGCCCAGGCGCAGGAAGTTGTAGTACTGACACACCACCTGCCCCCCCGGCCTGGAGAAGTTGAGGGTGAGATCGCGCATGTTGCCGCCCAGGTAGTTCACCCAGAACACCATCTCCTCGGGAAGATCGGCGGCCTGCCGCCACAGCACCCAGCCCACGCCCAGGGGCGCCAGGCCGAACTTGTGGCCGGAGGCATTGATCGAGCACACCCGCGGCAGCCGGAAGTCCCAGACCAGATCGGGGGCGCAGAAGGGGGCCAGGAAGCCGCCGCTGGCGGCGTCCACGTGGATGGGGATGTCGAGGCCGGTGCGGGCCTCCAGGTCATCGAGGGCGGCCGCCAGGGCCTCCACCGGTTCGTACTGGCCGGTGAAGGTGACCCCCAGGGTGGGCACCACACCGATGGTGTTCTCGTCGCAGTAGCCCAGTGCCGCCTCGGGGCTGAGGATCAGCTGGTCGGGCTGCATTGGGATCTCGCGGTGCTCGATGTCCCAGTAGCGGCAGAACTTGTGCCAGCAGATCTGCACCGGCCCGGTCACCAGGTTGGGCCTGTGGCTGGGTTTCCCCTCCCCCTGGCGCCGGGCCTCCCAGCGGCGCTTCATCGCCAGGCCCCCGAGCATGGCGGCCTCGCTGGAGCCGGTGGTGGAGCAGCCGATGGCGCCGTCGACCGAGGGGGCATGCCAGAGATCGGCCACCATGCGGGCGCAGCGGGCTTCGATCTCAGCGGTCTGGGGATATTCGTCCTTGTCCTCGATGTTCTTGTCGATGCACAGATCCATCAGGGCATGGACTTCGTCCTCCACCCAGGTCTGGCAGAAGGTGGCCAGGTTCTGGCGGGAATTGCCATCCAGCATCAGCTCGTCGCGGATCGCGGCGAACACGGCGCGGGGATTGTGCTCCTGCCTCGGAAAATGGCTCTTGGGCAGGGTGACCGAGAGATCGGAGGAGGAGTAGATGTCGTCCTCCAGCGAGTACCGGGCTGCCGCTCTGTCGTGGAGGGTCATCAATCGCACCGGCGCTCACCTGGCCCGTTCAGGCTAGGAGCGCGCTGGGCCCGTGCCGCCCGCGTCGCCCCTCAGGGGGAAACGGCGCCGCCCTCGCCGGCAGGCGCTCCCCCGAACCGCCACCGCACACCACCCCCATAGGAGATCTCGTTGCCGTTGCTCCAGAAGGAGCCGCCCACATCGGCGTACAGCGACAGGCTTTCTGACGCTTCGTACTCGACATTCAGGCCCACATCCAGGGCACTGGCGCCGCGGTTCTGACCCAGGAGGGTGAGCGATCCGGGTTCCGGAACCTGGGCGAAGGAGGCCGTGAGCTGGTGCTCCTCGTCGGCGTTTCCCATCACGTCGTACGCGTAACCGATGCTGAGTCGTGGAATCAGCCGCGACTGCTTCGACAGCCTGATCGGCACTTCCAGGGTTCCCCCGAGGCCCAGCACGAGCGAATCGGCCGTGTGACTGTTGACCGCCAGA
This sequence comes from Cyanobium sp. Candia 9D4, assembly GCF_024346155.1. NCBI lineage: Bacteria > Bacillati > Cyanobacteriota > Cyanophyceae > Synechococcales > Prochlorococcaceae > Cyanobium > Cyanobium sp. Candia 9D4. The sequence goes on from NZ_JAGQCK010000002.1 coordinate 213,953, forward strand.
TTCAGGGAATCGGCGCCGGTTTCGTTGATGGCACCCTGGCTGTATCTGGCGTAGGACACGAGAGCCCGCGGCTTGAGCCGGATGGCGTCGCGCTGGGGGGCCGGTGGGCTGTCACGGTCACCGGCGGCGGGCTTGGCGGGGTTCAGAACCCAGTCGTATTCCGACGTCAGGGCCAGGGTGAGGCCGTTGCCGGCCCAGCGCGCCTGGGCGGTGCGATCAATCGTTCCGAACTGAATCGGACGATTGGATCGGTTCTGGAAACTGCTGTACCCGGCCAGGGCGGCAATCTTCCAGGCCGGTCCAGGGGAGTAGAGGCCATAGACGGCCCCTGAGTAGGTGTCCGCATCGATGCGGACGTTGCTGAACTGGTAGTTGGAAAGCCCGCTGGTTCCGTAGCCGAAGACGCCACCCACCCGCCAGTCGCTGGAGAGCCGGTACTCCAGCCCGTAGGTGGACTGGAAGATCCTGTAATCCAGCGAGGCCAGGCCGCCGGTGCCCCTCAGTGACGCCTGGGTGTTGGAGGCCTCCAGCATCAGGGCCCAGCGGCGGCTGTCACCCTCGGAGCCGAAGGACAGCTTCCGGGTGGACAGGGCCAGGTCCAGGGCGTCCCGGCGGAAGCGCTCCAGGGTCTCCAGCCCGATCGACACCTGGCTGGCGTAGGGCTCGGCGATCACCTGCTGGAAGGACTGGTTGACCGCCGCCTGGGTGGGAAGCGCGTTCACCGCCGCCAGCACCCCATTGAAGTCGGCATTGCTGGTGGCTCCGATCACCGTCGGCACACCCGCCGAGCCCGTGACGACATAGGCGGCCACGCCCTGGCCGAGCCCCGCGGCGGCGGGCTGCTGGGGGCCAGGGGAATTGGCCAGGATGCTGGAGGCGGCGCTGCTGACGTTCGGATTCTGGGATGTGGGGACAGCCTGATAGTTGAGGATCAGAAGATCGGTCGTTCGGCCGATGCAGCGTGTGCCTGCATTGGCCCCATCCCAGTAGCAGAGATCCCAGGTGCCGCGCACCTGAAGGGGCCTGTAGCCATAGGCAGCCCCAAGCGGGGACTGCAGCAGGGCCGCCGCGGCATCGGCGTTCGGCTGACTTCCCCACCAGGCCGTGCTCTTCACCCTGGGATCGATGCCCGACGGCAGATCCGGTGCCTGGAAGAAATCGAAGTCGATCTGATACTGAACGCCATTGGCGCCGATGGTTGTGGTGGTGTCAGCCCTGGCAGGCAAGCCCATGCCGGCCAGCGGAAGGATGCTCAGCAGGCCATGAACAATCCATGGGGAAATCCCCAGCATCTTGCCGAGCATGACATCCGTAACCACCGCGAGAAACTCTATCGAGAGGACACTGGATGGACAGGAATGTAACGGAGTTCTGTTTCCTTCTCATGGCTAAATGTGGATGCCGATGTGAGAAAAACGCAAGTTTCATCATGGGCAAGCGGGACGCCCTGGGCTGGTCGCTGTAGAACGGAGTCATCTGCACCAGCGCCTTGGCCGGTCTGCAACCGCGGCAGCTGCTGGAGGCACCGGGTCTGCACACGGTTCTGCACACCGGGGCGTTCGGCCGGTGGGACAGCCTGGTGGCCCGCACCCTTGGCCATCACCGCAGCCGGCTGTTGCCCGGCTCGCCGCCGTTCGAGGCCCAGATCCGCTGCGGCGCCGTGGAGGAGTTCCAGGTGCTGCTGCTGCGCGGTTGCGGCCGGCTGGAACTGGAGCGGGAGCAGTGCGGCCACGGGGTGCTCTGGATCCCGCTCCAGGGGCTGACCCAGGAGTGGGTCAACGGTGTCGAGCGGGTGGCGGAACCGGGCATGGCCCTGCTGTTCCGCCCCGGGGATGCCATGCGGGGGTGCACCAGCGATGCCATCACCGGCCTCTCGATCCTGATTCCCGAGTCCTGTCTCCGGGGTGCAATGGCGCCTTCTCCCCTGCTCGACCAGGGCCACGCCAGCCGGCAGCTGATCGCGGCCGGGCTTCAGCTGGCCCGGGCCGCCGCCTGGGAGCTGGGGGGCTCGGAGCATGCCGCCGCGGCCCTGGCGGAGGCCCTGCAGCAGTGGGGCCACCCCCTCGACCGTGACCGGGGTCCTGAACGCATCACGGCCCGGCGCCGACGCCAGGCCGTGGCTGAGGCCCGCGACTGGATGCGGGAGCACCTGGCCCACCGCTTCCGCATCGAGGAGCTGGGCCGGGCCATGGGCCTCTCGGTCCGGACCCTGCAGTACGGCTTCCAGGAGGAACTGGGGCGCTCGCCGATGGCGGAGGCCAGGCGCCTGCGCCTCTCCCGTCTGCGCCAGCTTCTGCTGGAGTCCGGCCAGGACCACCGCAGCATCGCCGAGCTGATGCAGGCCGCCGGACTCCTGGCCTGCGGCGCCACTGCCGCGGACTACCGCAGCCGCTGGGGCGAATCGCTGCGCTGCACCCGTCGGCGACGGAGCCTGGAGCCGTGATGCCGGAACCCGCCATCAGTCCGCCCTCCGCAGCCCCGATGACCACGGAGGGGGCCTTTGCCCGCTTCGATGCCCTGCCGGCGGTGGAGATCGACGACCTGCTGGGGGCCTGGAGGGGGGAGAGCGTCCCCACCGGTCATCCGCTCGACGGTGCCCTGGAGGCCTTGCACTGGCATGGGAAGCGTTTCGACAGCGCCGAGGAGGTCCATCCGCTGGTGTTCCGCAGCCTCGGCGGCGGCCGCACCTGCCTGGAGCCGAGGGCCATGGGGCCCGGGCTGCGCCTCAGCGGGCGCGTGCCGATCCCGACCTCGCCGCTGGCCGGCCGCCTGTTCCAGCTGCTGCTGCCCCTGCTCAGCACCCGCCGCTCCCGGGCCCGGCTGCGGATGACCCGCTACCGCGGTGTTGTGAGCGCGACCATGCAGTACGACCACCTCCCCATCAACGATGTCTTCCGCAAGGTGGACGACGACACCGTGCTGGGGGTGATGGACCTCAAGGGCATGGAGACGCCCTTTTTCTTCCTGCTGCGCCGGGAAGGACCGCAGCCGTCACATTCCGTTACGATTTCAGCGGCGAAGGCCGTCTCCGGCTGATGGCTCTCCCCCGAACGCTTCTCGCTTCCTGATCACCATGCGCTGGACCGTCGCCGACATCCCTGACCAGTCCGGCCGCATCGCCCTGGTCACCGGGGCCAACAGTGGCCTTGGCCTGGAAACCGCCCGGGCCCTGGCGGCCCGGGGCGCCACCGTGCTGCTGGCCTGCCGTTCCCTCGCCAGGGCGGAGCAGGCCCGCGAGCAGCTGCTCACCGCCGCAGCCTCCACCGGCGCCCTCGACCTGCTGCCCCTGGATCTGGCCGATCTGGCCAGCGTGGCCGCCGCCGCCGCCACCGTCGCCGAGCGCTACGGCCGCCTCGACCTGCTGATCAACAACGCCGGCGTCATGGCGCCGCCCCGGACCCTCACCCGCCAGGGTTTCGAGCTCCAGTTCGGCACCAACCACCTGGGCCACGTCGCCCTCACCCTCGCCCTGCTGCCCCTGCTGCGCGACCGGCCCGGCGCCCGGGTGGTCACCGTCACCTCCGGGGCCCAGTACTTCGGTCGCATCGCCTTCGACGATCTCCAGGGCGAGCGCCGCTACGACCGCTGGCGGGCCTACGGCCAGAGCAAGCTGGCCAATGTGATGTTCGCCCTGGAGCTGCAGCGGCGCCTCGCCGAGCAGGGCAGCCCCGTCCTGTCGCTGGCGGCCCACCCCGGCTTCGCCCGCACCAACCTCCAGCCCGCCTCGATCGCCGCCACCGGCTCCTGGATCGAGCCCCTGGCCTACCGGCTGATGGATCCGCTGTTCCAGAGCGCCGCCATGGGGGCCCTGCCCCAGCTGTTCGCCGCAACGGCCCCCGAGGCCAGGCCGGGTGGCCACTACGGCCCCGACCAGTGGGGCGGCCTGCGGGGCTGGCCCACGGAGGTGCGCATCGCCCCGGCCGCCCTCGATGCCGACCAGTGCCGGCGCCTCTGGGACGTGAGCCTGGAGCTCTGCGCCGCCGCCGCCCCCTTGCCGGCCCTGGCCTGAGCCTGTCCCAGGGCCATCCCCCGTAGACTCATCGGCTGCCGACCGCCCCCCATGCCCCGTGCCCGCGTCGGATCCTCCAGCAAGAGCGCGGCTCCCGGCAACGGCACCTCCGGCAAGCTCCCGGAGGATGCCGCCCCCTCTCCCGACATCGCCCTGCGCACCCTCACCGGCGGCAGCCTCGAGGACGTGATCCGGGTCCGCGGGGCCCGGCAGCACAACCTGCGCAACGTCGATCTCACCATCCCGCGCAACCGGATGGTGGTGTTCACCGGCGTGAGCGGCAGCGGCAAGAGCTCCCTCGCCTTCGACACGATCTTCGCCGAGGGCCAGCGGCGCTACGTGGAGAGCCTCTCCGCCTACGCCCGCCAGTTCCTCGGCCAGGTGGACAAGCCGGACGTGGATGCGATCGAGGGGCTCTCGCCCGCCATCTCGATCGACCAGAAGTCCACCAGCCACAACCCCCGCTCCACCGTCGGCACGGTCACGGAGATCCAGGACTATCTGCGCCTCCTCTACGGCCGCGCCGGCGAACCCCACTGCCCCCAGTGCGACCGCTCGATCAAGCCCCAGTCCATCGATGAGATGGTGGACCAGATCCTCACCCTGCCGGAGGGCACCCGCTACCAGCTGCTGGCGCCGGTGGTGCGGGGCAAGAAGGGCACCCACGTGAAGCTGCTGGCCGGCCTGGTGGCCGAGGGCTTCGCCCGGGTGCGGATCAACGGCGAGGTGCGCGAGCTGGCCGACAACATCGAGCTCGACAAGAACCACGCCCACCACATCGAGGTGGTGGTCGACCGGCTGGTGGCCCGCGAGGGCATCAACGAGCGGCTCACCGATTCCCTGCGCACCGCCCTCAAGCGGGGCGAGGGCCTGGCCCTGGTGGAGGTGGTGCCCAAGGCCGACGAACCCCTGCCCGAGGGGGTGGAGCGCGAGCGGCTCTACTCCGAGAACTTCGCCTGCCCCGTGCACGGGGCGGTGATGGAAGAGCTCTCGCCCCGCCTGTTCTCCTTCAACAGCCCCTACGGCGCCTGCCCCGACTGCCACGGCATCGGCCACCTGCGCAAGTTCACGGTGGAGCGGGTGGTGCCCGATCCCTCCCTGCCGGTGTACGCCGCCATCGCCCCCTGGAGCGACAAGGAGAACAGCTACTACTTCTCCCTGCTGTTCAGCGTCGGCGAGGCCTTCGGCTTCGAACTCAAGACCCCCTGGAATCAGCTCACCGACGCCCAGCGCACGGTGCTGCTGCACGGCAGCCAGGAGCCGATCGCCATCAAGGCCGACAGCCGCTACCGCAAGAGCGAGGGCTATGTGCGGCCCTTCGAGGGGATCCTGCCGATCCTGGAGCGCCAGCTGCGCGATGCCAGCGGCGAATCCATGCGCCAGAAGCTGGAGAAGTACCTGGAGCTGGTGCCCTGCGCCAGCTGCCACGGCCTGCGGCTGCGCCCCGAAGCCCTGGCGGTGCGGGTGGGCCCCTATGCCATCCATGAACTCACCGCTGTGAGCGTGGCCGACAGCCTGGAGCGGATCGAGGCCCTGATGGGGGTGGGTGCCCATGAAGGGGCCGAGCCCCTGCTCAGCAGCCGCCAGATCCAGATCGGCGACCTGGTGCTGCGGGAGATCCGCATGCGGCTGAAGTTCCTGCTCGATGTCGGCCTGGATTACCTGAGCCTGGATCGGCCCGCCATGACCCTCTCCGGCGGGGAGGCCCAGCGGATCCGCCTGGCCACCCAGATCGGTGCCGGCCTCACCGGCGTTCTGTACGTGCTCGACGAGCCCAGCATCGGCCTGCACCAGCGCGACAACGACCGCCTGCTGGCCACCCTCACCAAGCTGCGCGACCTGGGCAACACCCTGATCGTGGTGGAGCACGACGAGGACACGATCCGCGCCGCCGATTACCTGGTGGACATCGGTCCCGGCGCCGGCGTCCATGGCGGCCACATCGTGGCCGAGGGCACCCTCGAGAACCTGCTGGCCGCCGAGGCTTCCCTCACCGGGGCCTACCTGAGCGGTCGCCGCTCCATCCCCACCCCCGCCGAGCGCCGCGATGCCGGCAGCCGCCGGCTCACCCTGGTGAACTGCAGCCGCAACAACCTCCAGGGCATCGACGTGGAGATCCCCCTCGGCCGGCTGGTGTGCGTCACCGGGGTGAGCGGCAGCGGCAAGAGCACCCTGGTGAACGAGCTGCTGCACCCGGCCCTCGAGAACCGCCTCGGCATGAAGGTGCCCTTTCCCACCGGACTCGAGGAGCTGCGGGGCATCAAGGCGATCGACAAGGTCATCGTCATCGACCAGTCGCCGATCGGCCGCACCCCCCGCTCCAACCCCGCCACCTACACCGGCGCCTTCGATCCCATCCGCCAGGTGTTCGCCGCCACGGTGGAGGCCAAGGCCCGCGGCTACCAGGTGGGCCAGTTCAGCTTCAACGTCAAGGGCGGCCGCTGTGAGGCCTGCAGCGGCCAGGGGGTGAACGTGATCGAGATGAACTTCCTCCCCGACGTCTATGTCCAGTGCGACGTCTGCAAGGGGGCCCGCTACAACCGCGAGACCCTGCAGGTGACCTTCCGGGGCCACACCATCGCCGATGTGCTGGAGATGACGGTGGAGCAGGCCGCCGAGGTGTTCGCCGCCATCCCCCAGGCCGGTGACCGCCTCAGCACCCTGGTGGACGTGGGCCTCGGCTACATCAAGCTGGGCCAGCCCGCCCCCACCCTCTCCGGCGGTGAAGCCCAGCGGGTGAAGCTGGCCACCGAGCTCTCCCGCCGCGCCACCGGCAAGACCCTCTACCTGATCGACGAACCCACCACGGGCCTGAGCTTCTACGACGTCCACAAGCTGATGGATGTGATGCAGCGTCTGGTGGACAAGGGCAATTCGATCCTGGTGATCGAGCACAACCTGGATGTGATCCGCTGCGCCGACTGGCTGGTCGACCTGGGGCCGGAGGGCGGTGACAAGGGGGGCCAGATCGTGGCCGTCGGCACCCCCGAAACCGTGGCCGAGAACCCTGCCAGCCACACCGGCCGCTACCTGCGGCACGTGCTGGAGCAGCATCCCCCCATCCCCCTCGCGGCCTGACCCATGGCTGAATTCACCCCCGCCCAGGCGGCCCTGCTGCGCATCGTCTGCACCGTCGCCTGGGCCGACGGCGAATGCTCCAAGGCGGAGCGGGAGCTGCTGGCCGAACAGATGGCCACCCAGCTGCACGGCGGCAGCCCCGAGAGCTTCGGCGACGCGCAGCTGGAGGCCTTCCTGGCCGAGCGGCTGCCGGTCTCCGGCCTGGACGACCTGGTCACCCAGCTCCCGGGCTCCGACGACCGCCACCTGGCGCTGAAGCTCAGCTACATGATGGTGCGGGTGGGGCGGCGTTCCCCGGCGGAGCCCAGCATCAACGCCCAGGAACGGGTGGCCTACCGCCACCTGGTGGAGCTGCTGGGCCTGGAGGACGCCAGGATCCAGGAGATCGAGTGGGCGGCGGAGGCCGACCTGCCGAAAAAGGAGGGGCTGGCCCAGCTGCTGGCCGAGCTCACCGCCGGCTGGCGCAGCCCGGATGACGGCCGGGGCCCGGCCGCCTGAGGCCTCAGGGCAGGGGCTCCTCGCCGCTGCCGCCGGGGTAGGCCTGGTTGCTGTCGGGCATCCAGTAGCTGAGGTCGTTGTGCCAGTAGAGCCGGCCGGGCACCCGCTGGGTGCTCAGCTTGGTCTTGCCGAGGGCGGACATCAGCTGGGTCATCTCGATCGGCGAGAGGTCGGTGACCATGTCGTTGCCGGCGATCTCCAGCAGGGCCGGCAGCTTGGCGATCGTGGCCGGCTGGGCCAGTTTGCTGAACACCTGGGCCATCACCAGCCGCTGGCGCTCCATCCGGCCCAGGTCGCCCCGCTCGTCGTGACGGAAGCGCAGGAACCCCTCCAGTTCCTTGCCCTTCAGCAGCTGCTTGCCGGGATAGAGGTCGATGTAGAGGCCCTGGGCGTTGTCGACGTAGTACATGCGCTTGGGCACATCCACCTCGACGCCTCCGAGGGCTTCGGCCACCTTGTTGACGGCGTCGAGGTTCACCTTGAGGTAGCGCTCCACCGGGGTGCCCAGCAGGGTGCCCACCTCCGCCTTGGCGGTCTGGATGCCGCCGAGGGCGAACAGGGAGTTGGCCTTCACCACCCCCAGATGGGGCGATTCGATGAACGTGTCCCGCGGCACCTGGGTGATGTGGGTGATGTCGCCATCGAGCCGCACGGTGAACATGACGTCAGTGTTCTCACCGACGGCATCGCGGCCGAGCACGAGGATCGGCCGGTTGTCGATCGTGAGGGGATTCAGCACCGCGCCGATGCCGCGCGAACTGGGAATCAGGCCCGCCAGGAAGGGGGCGATCCGGGCCGGCAGGGGGCCCGCCATCAAGGCTCCGACGGCGACACCGATGCCGAAGGTGACCAGGGGCCGACGCCGGGAACGCTGCGGGGCCGGGGGCCGCTGCTTCGGATCGGGCCGGGCGCCGGTCTTCTCCGGCAGCGCCACCGCCCCGAGTTCCCGCTTCTGCCGGGTCTTCCGGGAGCGAGCGAGCCTCGAGGGGGAATGGGCCTGATTCATTGTGCTACCTGCAGGCGCGCACCATAGGGCTCAAAGCGGCGAAAATCCAGTGGTGGCGACGGTTTATCGGCTGGTCTGCACCTGCACGAGGGCCGCAGCCCCGTCGGCGCGCCGGCGGGCGTCCGCCTCATCGTCGCCGCGGGCCAGGGCCACCCCCAGGCGCCGCCAGGGCCGGGCCTCCGGTTTGCCGAAGATCAGCACCTGGGTGTCCGGCACCGCCAGGGCCTGCTCCAGCCCCCGGTAGGTGGGGCTTCCGGCACCCGGTGGCACGTCCGCTCCGGCCAGGATCACCCGTGAGGCCGCCGCTCCGAGGCTGCGGATCTCCGGAATCGGCAGCCCCAGCACCGCCCGCAGGTGCAGCTCGAATTCGCTCAGGTTCTGGCCCACCAGCGTCACCAGGCCGGTGTCGTGGGGCCGCGGCGACAGCTCGGAAAACACCACCTCCTCGGCGCCGGGCTCGCCGCAGAGGAAGAACTCCACCCCGAACAGGCCGGCGCCGCCCAGGTCGTCGGTGACGGCCTTCGCCATCGCCTGGGCCGCCGCCAGCTGCTCCTCCCCCAGCCGGGCCGGTTGCCAGCTGCACTGGTAGTCGCCCCGTTCCTGGATGTGGCCGATCGGCGGGCAGAACAGGGTGGGCCCCTGCCACTGGCGCACCGTCAGCAGGGTGATCTCCAGGCCGAAGCGCAGGAACTCCTCCATGATGACCCGCGCCCCCTCCCCGCGCGCCCCGGCCATGGCCGCCTCCCAGGCGGCTTCGATCCCCTCGGGGCCGTCCACGACGCTCTGCCCCTTGCCCGAGGAGCTCATCACCGGCTTCACCACCACCGGCCAGCCCAGGGGCGCCGCCGCCGCCGCCAGTTCGTCGGCGCTTTCGGCATAGGCGAAGCGGGCGGTGCGCAGCCCCAGCCCGCCGGCGGCCAGGTCCCGGATGCGGTCGCGATTCATCGTCACCGCCGTGGCCCGGGCGGTGGGAATCACCGTGAGACCCTCCGCCTCCAGTTCGGCCAGGGCATCCACCGCCAGGGCCTCGATCTCCGGAATCACCACGTCGGGCTGATGGCGCCGCACCACTGCCTTGAGGGCCTCGGGGTCGGCCATGGCCACCACCTCGCTCACCTGCGCCACCGCCATGGCGGGGGCACCGGCGTAGCGGTCGACAGCGATGACGCGGCAGCCGAGCCGCTGGGCGGCGATGGCCACCTCCTTGCCCAGTTCGCCGCTGCCCAGCAGCATCACCGTCCGCGGGAAGGGGGAAGGGCCTGGTGCCATGGCTGCGGTGCGGATCAGGCGATCCTGACGCGGCACCTGCCCCTTCCCCTAACGTGCCGCGATGCCCGCGGCTCTCCCCTTGCTCCCCCAGAGCTTCGGCCCCCTGGCCCCCCGAACCCTCGCCTTCAGCACCGCCGGTGACGCGGCCAACGGGCTGCTGCCCTTCGGCTGGAACGTGACCGACTTCCAGACCTGGACGCTGGTCTACCTCGGGGTGTCGTCCCTGGCGTTCGTGCTGGTGTGGCTGGTGGGATACCTGCGCCGCTGAGGGGCCCCGCCCTCAGGCGCCGGACTCGTCCAGCAGGGTGAGCTGGCTTTCGGCCGATTCCTCGCTGACGAAGCCGTAGGCCCCGAACACCGCCGGATCGGGGTGGGTGATGCGCTGCCCCTCCGGGTGACGCTCCACCTTGAAGCCCTCATCGGCCATGCGGCGCATCAGGGCGGCCGCCTCCTCAAAGCGCGCCGCCATGGCCTCCAGGCTGGCGCAGTCGGCGGTGAGACCCGTTTCCTTCCAGGTGAAGTAGGCCATGGTGGTGACGTCCTGAAAAGGATTCGTTCTTAAAAGGATCTTGGACCAAGTTTAGTTCGAGCCGAACGGCTGGTGTGTCGGTGGTGTGTGTCGATTGATGGAGCTTCCCTTGTGGGGGAAAAACCAGTCGACCGTGAGCTAGATCGCCAGATCCCTGCAGGACATTCTTCAGCCACGGGTGGCCTGATCCTTTGCCGATCTGTTGGCCGTGATCCGCACCCCCGCCACCTGGCAGTCCCTTCATCAAGGCACTAGATTTCGCGCCGAAAAAAGTTTTGAGCCTTCTTCCGGTGCCATCACGCTCGTCGCCAAACGCCGATCTGTTCGGTCAACCGAGTTCCAGCGATTGATCGTTCGATGCTGTTCCAGGAGCTTCCGTCAACAGACGATGAGTGTGGCGGCAGGCCACGGGCGCGGATGGTCCCCTGTGGCCGCTGGCGCGCTCAGTTCCACGTCAGCGGCAGCGTTGCAGTCCTGCCCCTGGCTCTGTTGGCCGGGGGGGTCATCGGCGCGACCAGCGCTTCCGCACAGGTTGTCAACACCGGCACGTTGACCGGGACCGCGGGGACAGCCGGTGCGGCGGGTCTGCCGGGCACCACCGGCCCGGCCGGTTCCAACGGCAACGAGGGAGGGGCCGGTGGTCCCGGCGGCAACGGCAGCCTGGGTGCTGCCGGCGGCGCCGGTGGAGATGGTCAGACGGGTGCCAACACGTCCATCACAAATTCCAGATCCATTAATGGCGGCAGTGGTGGGACTGGCGGCGCCGGCGGCGACGGCGGCACCGGTGGTGTGGCCAGTGGCGCAGGTGGTTTTGGTGGCACCGGTGGGATCGGCGGCCGCGGTAACGACGGGGGCGCTGGCGGCAATGGCGGGGCTGGCGTCTCCGGGACCGGCCTCCTGATCGAGAACACAGGAAGCATCACAGGCGGCGCAGGAGCTGGCGGAGGGGCTGGCGGCTCTGGTGGCCGCGGTGGCAGCGGCGGCCAGGGCACGCCTCCGGCCATTCGGGGCGGCGCTGGTGGCAACGGCGGCGTCGGTGGCAACGGTGGCGCAGGCGGCAATGGCGGGGCTGGTGTCTCCGGCTCCGATCTCTCGATCAACAACACAGGAACCATCACGGGCGGCGCTGGCGGCGCTGGCGGCGTTGGCCGCGCTGGCGGTGCTGGTGGCAGCGGCGGGTCTGGCCCCACGAATGGATCAAGCGGCTCCTCGGGGGGTGCGGGTGTTGCTGGCGCCAGAGGGATTGGCGCGGCTGGCATCTCCCTGACGGGGGGCACGAACACGATCACCAACGGATCCAGTGCAACGATCCGGGGCGGGAGCGGGGGCACAGGTGGTGACGGCATCAACCTGAGCGGCGGCACGACCGCAATCACCAACCTTGGCACCATTGTTCGTGGCGTGGCCTTCACGAGCTACAGCGTCCGGCTGAGCGGGGATGCGCGTGTCAGTGTGCTGACCAATGCGCAGGCCAGCTCCCCGCTGACCTACTTCGGAGCGTTGCCGGGCACCTACAACGTGGTTGTCCAGTCACTTTCAAACCGGGGCAGACTTTCGGTGTTCGAGCCATCTGGAACGATGACCTTCGGCATCGATCCATCGTCAAGTCTTGCTGTCAATCGCTATACGAATATCCTCACCGGTGTGGCCGCTTCTGCCATCACGAATGAAGACACGCAGTTTGCATTCGGTCTGTTGTCGTGGCGCCTCAGCGCCGGATCGGAAACGAATAGCTGGGATCTGATCGTCTCTACAAAGATCAATCCCAGCCAAACGTATCATGAGGCGAGCCAACTCGGGGCTGGCCTGCTGCCGGATTTTGAGAGCGGCACGCTGAGGGTGGACCAGGCCAACGGCAGTTACGCGCAGAACTTCACACTCGACTCCTCATCCACCAACCGGATCGATCAGTACGGAAACGCGGCCACCTTCTCTGGGGTGTTCTCCGACGCCGTCGCCGGAACGGCGGGCAATCTGGCCATTGTCAATTCTGCTTCGGGCGGTCGAACCACCTTCACGGGCGCGAATACCTTCACCGGCACCACGACGATCGAGAACGGCGCGACGCTGGAGATCGGCAATGGCGGCACCACCGGCTCCATCAGCAACGCATCCAATATCATCAACAACGCAAGTCTTGTCTTCAATCGTAGCAACGACTATACCTACACCGGTGTTGTATCAGGAACTGGGCGCCTGATCCAATCTGGTGGTGGTGTCCTGAACTTGAATGGCATCAATCTCTATACTGGCAGTACCACGGTTGCCGCTGGAAGCGGCTTGGCGGTGAATGGTTCCATCGCCGCTTCTTCTGGGTTAACCGTGAATGCCGGTGCCACGATTAAGGGTACTGGAACGTTGCCTGCCACGTCGGTGCTTTCTGGGGGTATTCTTGCCCCCGGAAATTCCATTGGCACGCTCACTTTCAATGGCGACCTCAGCTTAAGTAGTGGATCAATCAGTAGCTTCGAGGTTGGAGTAGCCAGTGCAGACCAGGTGGTATCCACTGGATCTATCGCCCTGGGAGGAACACTGAATCTCAATTTTGGAAACTTCGATGGCGCGCCACTATCGAGCTATACCTTATTCTCCGCGCCAACGATTAGCTCTCAATTCTCATCGATCAATGCGACCGGCCTTTCGTCGTTCTTCAGCTACGGAATCCAATACACCGGTAATAGCGTGCTCCTTTCGGTGTTGCGGGGTATGGCCACCGGGACAACAACCGACATTACCAATGTCAACAGCACGATCTTTTCGGGTGGCACGTTGGTTGTGAATAGTCCAGGCCTGTATACGCAGAATTGGTTGCTTGGAGCCGAGGCCACAAGCACGGTTGACCTCGATGGCAATCGCTCCGTGTTCAGCGGGATCTTCTCTGATTTAACTCCAGGTCAGGCTGGGAGTATCACGTTCTCTAATCCCGGGTTTCTCTCTCTTACGGGCAATAGCACCTACACAGGTTCAACAACGGTTGCCAACGGCGCCACGCTATCGGTCAACGGGTCCATTGCTTCATCCTCCGAGTTGACCGTCCAGCCAGGCAGCACCATTGGTGGTTCCGGCAGCTTGCCTCAAACCAACCTGGTTGCAGGAGCCCAGATTTCGCCTGGCAATTCGATCGGCACGATCACGGCGGCGGGTCTCCGTCTGAACGGCGGCACCATCAACGCTGAAATCCAAGGCCCCCAGAACGACAAGATCAGCGTGATCGGTGACGTGACCAACGTCACCGGCAGTGTCAATCTGATGGCCTATGGCGGCGGCAGCCCCTGGCCGAACTTCAGTTACAACATCATCACAGCCGGCAATGGCTTTGCAACAAGCAACAGCCTCACACTCAATCCGTCCGGTATCAGCAGTGCCCTCCTGACTTACGGCACCAACCTGGTTCAAGAAGTGGATGGCAATGCGTCCACCTTCGATGTGCAGTGGCAACCCAGGAATGGCTCCGGGGCTACCGCTTCGGCACTCTCCAGCTTGGGCAAGGGTCAGCGGAATCAGTTGGCCATGGCGGGTGCCTTTGACCGTGTCTTCGCCTACCTGGCTACGGCGGCTGGCAACCAACCGGGAACCACCACAGGTGCCAATGCCACAGGGACTGCGATCGGTACGACGGGGTTCACATCAGGGCAGGCTGCGGCAGCGGGTGTCAGCAGTGACTTCCTCACCGCCACCTCCGAGCTCCTGGGCTTGACTTCAGGCAGTCAGCTTGCGGCGGCGATTGACTCTCTCTCACCGGAGCCCTATGCGGCTTACCAGGCTGTTGGCCTGGCGACCCTCAAGCGTCAGCGCGAGCTGTTGTTTTCGCTCGCTGGCAACTGCCAGAGCCATGGCTGGTTGATCAACGGCCCGGAGACCAGGAATGGGCAAGCCCCAGAACGTCCCGTGTGTGTCTTTGCTCAAGCCTCGAATACGACAAGCAGCATCAGGGGGCAGGAGGGTCTTTCCTCCTATGACGCTGGCATTTTTTCCTCCGTTTTTGGTCTGGAGTATGCGCTTTCCAGGCAGTGGAGTGTTGGCGCTGCCTACGGCTATGGAACCTCCAATCTCGATGACATGAGTCTGACGTCGGCCAATGTCAGCGCCGATGTCAATGGTGGTGCCTTCTACGCCGTCTATCGACCCACGGAGCGGTGGACCATCAAGGGTTTGCTCGGCTACAGCAGCTTTGCTGTCGACGGCAGCCGCAACGTGGCCTCCATCGGAAATGGCTCAACGATCCATGGGGCCACCGCTGCCAAGGGCTACACCGCGGCGATCCATGCCTCCTACGACATCCTCATCAACGCCGGCCAGGGGAATGGATCGATGCGGCTCAAACCCATTGCTGGTCTGGCCTGGGGCGGCTACCAGCAGAATGGGTTCACTGAATCGGATGGTGGGGCGCTGAACCTCCGTGTTGACGGCAATACGGCCAGCAGTCTGGTGGCCACCCTTGGGATGGAGTTGGCGTTCAGCCCCATCGCCTTGAGTCAGGACAAGGTTCAGAGCATCACACCCCGGTTGGCGGTGGCGTATCAGCTCGATGCACTGGCCAACAGCACTGGAAACAAGTCACTCAACGCAACCTTCGTTGCGGCGCCGAGTGCGGGCTCCTTCTCCACCCAGGGCGAAAACGGAGGGGCCAATGCCCTCACCGTTACCGGTGGTGTTGATGTTCAGCTTGCCAGGAATGCTTCTCTGTATGCAACGGTGAACTATCAAGTGGAATCCAACGGCAGTCAATTCGGCTACGGAGGCGGACTGAGGATTCAGTTCTAAACATCATGCGGTGGCAGGGGCTCAAGGCAGCAGCACCAGCCCCACCAGCACCAGGATCAGGCTGGCGCCCCACAGCCCCAGCACCACCTGCTGCTCCGCCATCCCACCGAGTTCGAAATGGTGGTGCAGCGGCGCCATGCGGAACAGGCGCCGCCCCTGGCCGTCGGGGCCCTTGGTGGCCTTGAACACCCCCACCTGCAGGATCACCGAGAGGGATTCGGCCAGGAACACCCCGCCCATCAGCAGCAGGGGCCAGAGGCTGTCCGTGAGCAGCGCCACCGAGGAGAGGGCCGCCCCCATGGCCAGGGAGCCCGTGTCGCCCATGAACACCCGCGCCGGGTGGCGGTTCTGGCTGAGGAAGCCGAGCCAGCAGCCCGCCATGGCGGTGCAGAAGGCGGCCAGCACCGGATCGCCCCCGTGCCCCCGCAGCATCAGCTGCAGCCCCATGCCGGTGAACACCACGGCGCCGCAGCCGGCGGCCAGGCCATCGAGCCCATCGGTGAGGTTCGTGGCGTTGCTCTCGGCCAGGAACACGAACAGGGCCAGGGGCCAGATCAGCAGCCCGAGGGTCAGCACCCGGCCGAAGGGCAGCCCCAGATCGCCGGGCACCCCGCCCCCCAGCCAGCCGCCCTGGTGGGCCCAGACCAGGAAGCCGACGGCGGCCAGGGCCTGGAGCAGCAGCTTGCCCCGGGGGCTCAGGCCCGTGTTGGTGCGCCGGGTGAGGCTGCGCCAGTCATCGACGGCGCCGATCGCCATGTAGGCCAGGGTGACCGCCGCCACCGCCAGCGGGCGGGGATCCTCCGGGCTGATCAGCCCCCCCACCAGCACCCCCACGGGGACCACCAGCAGGCCCCCCATGGTGGGGGTGCCCGCCTTGCTGTGGTGGGCCTGGGGCCCCTCATCACGGATCACCTGGCCGAGCTTCAGGGCCCGCAGCCGCGGCACCCCGAGGGCCGCCACCCCGGCGCTGACCAGGGCCGCCACCACCAGCGGCAGGGTCAGCATGGAATTGGCCACCAAGGTATCGCTGGCCAGGCAGGCGCCCAGCAGGATCAGGGCGAGCAGGGCCGCAGGGAGGCGGCCGTCGCGGGAGGCCATCGGAAACGCTGCAGGGTGGAGCCGGCGCGGGCCGTCAGTCCTCCCAGTCTTCCTCCGAGGGCTCGTCGGCCGGGTTGTAATCCTCCTTCTCGCCCATCAGCGCCGACAGCTCCTCCTCCTCCACCGTGCTCACATCGGTGCTGGCGGTCTCCTCGTCGGCGACCAGGCGGCCGCTGGCCTCCAGCAGGCTCAGCAGGTCGGGCTCATCCCGCAGCGGCAGCACCGGCGCCGGCTCGTTGCGCCGGTAGCGGGTCAGGGAGGGGTTGATGGTGTCGAGAATGCTCATGCCGTCAGGCTGGGTCGTCAAGGACCGACTCACCACTCTATCGCGCCGCCCCCATGACCCCGTCCAAGTCCCTGGAGGTGGGCCGGCTCTGGTCGGCGGCCCTCCTGCTCAGCACCCTGCTGGCCGCCGCCGGCCTGCGCTGGCCCCAGCCCCTGCCGGTCCAGCCGGCGGTGGTGGCCGCCCTGGTGCTGGGGCCGCCCCTGCTGCTGGCCCTGGTGGTGCTGCTGCGCTGGCGGCTGCCGCCGGCGGACCAGGGGGGAGAATGACCCCCAGGCGCCAGAATCGGGCGCCACAGCGCAGGAGCGGCACGGATGGCGACGTTGGGGCAGCAGGGGGCGGGCGCTGAACAGCCCGGGGGCATGCCGCGTGCCGAGCGGGTGGTGCTCGCCTATTCCGGTGGTGTCGACACCAGCGTCTGCATCCCTTACCTGATGCGCGAGTGGGGGGTGAAGGAGGTGATCACCTTCGCCGCCGACCTCGGCCAGGGCGATGAGCTCGAGCCGATCCGCCTCAAGGCCCTGGCGGCCGGCGCCAGCCAGTCGCGGGTGGACGACCTGATCGACCCCTTCATCCGCGAGTTCGCCTTCCCGGCCATCCGCGCCAACGCCCTCTACGAGGGGCGCTACCCCCTCTCCACGGCCCTGGCCCGCCCCCTGATCGCCCGCCGCCTCGTCGAGGTGGCCCGCGAGGTGGGGGCCGACGCGGTGGCCCACGGCTGCACCGGCAAGGGAAACGACCAGGTGCGCTTCGACGTCGCCATCGGCGCCCTGGCCCCCGACCTCAAGGTGCTGGCCCCGGCCCGGGAGTGGGGCATGAGCCGGGAAGAGACGATCGCCTACGGCGAGCGCTGCGACATCCCGGCGCCGGTGAGCAAGAAATCCCCCTACTCGATCGACCTCAACCTGCTGGGCCGCAGCATCGAGGCCGGCCCCCTGGAGGATCCGATGGTGGAGCCGCCGGAGGAGGTCTTCGCCATGACCCGGTCGGTGGCGGATGCCCCGGCCGAGGGCCAGGTGGTGGAGATCGCCTTCGAGCAGGGCAACCCGGTGGCGATCGACGGCGAGCGCCTCGATCCGGTGGCCCTGATCCGGCGGGCCAATGCCCTGGCGGGGGCCCACGGCTTCGGCCGCCTCGACATGATCGAGAACCGGGTGGTGGGCATCAAGAGCCGGGAGATCTACGAGACCCCGGGCCTGCTGCTGCTGATCCGCGCCCACCAGGAGCTGGAGAGCCTCACCCTGGCCGCCGACGTGCTGCGCTACAAACGCCAGATCGAGATGAGCTGGGCGGAACTGGTGTACCAGGGCCTCTGGTTCGGACCCCTCAAGGACGCCCTCGACGGCTTCCTCGACCGCACCCAGGCCACCGTCAACGGCCTGGTGCGGATCCGGCTCCAGAAGGGCAGCGCCACCGTGGTGGGGCGCTCCAGCGCCAGCGACAGCCTTTACGTGCCCGACATGGCCACCTACGGCGCCGAAGACCTCTTCGACCACCGGGCCGCTGAGGGCTTCATCTACGTGTGGGGGATGCCTACGCGGTTATGGGCCGCCCGTCGTCGTGGCGACTGATCTTCTGGGGTGCCCCTCCACCGCCGCGTCCCTCCCGATCCGAGCGGCTGGCGGCGTCCGGGCCGCCCAGCCGCAGGGCCCGCTTCAGGGCCTGACCCCAGCCCTGCTTCCTGGCCACGGTGGGCACCAGCAGGGGTTGGGGGCGGCCTGAACCGGGGGGCGGTCCGTCGGCCGCGGCGGGGTTGAGGCTGTAGAGCCGATCCCGCAGGGACTGGTTGTCGGCGAGCAGGTGCTTCTGGTGCTCCATCACCGTGGCCAGGCGCTGCTGGAACTTGCGCTCGAAGATCTCCGGCAGGTCCTCCAGCATTTCGTGCAGGGCCTTCAGCTCATCGCGGGCGGCGGCCAGCTCCATCTCCAGCTGCTGGGCGTCGGGGCCGGTGGTGGTGATGGCCAGGCTGGTGGGGCTGGCGGTGGCGGGGCCAGGGGTGGCCGCCGTGGCTGTGGCCGGTGGAGCCGCGGCCGCCGGGGGGGCGGTCGCCATGGCAGGGCCGAGGTCGTCAGCGACGGGCTCGGCGACGATGGGGGCCGGATCGTGGGCGGCGGGGACGTCGCCGAAACTGAAGCTGGCGGGCGGTGGCACCGGTACGGGGGCCACCGGCTGGCCGGGCGTCAGCACACTGGCGGCCGGCGGCGGCGGACTGGAGGGCCAGCTGGAAGGGGGGAAGGCCGGCTGGGCCGGCAGTCCGCGCGACGCCGGTCTGCCTTCCGGGCCGGCCTCATCGCCGTCCGTGGACCTGTCCGTCGCCGTCATCGCCTGGCACCCATTGGGCGGACTTTAGGCCCAGGGAACAGGGGAGAACAAGCCGACTCAGGCCGTCGCCGCTTCGGTGGGAGCCACCTCGACCGCCGCGCCGGGGACGCTGCGGGGCGGGGGCATGGGACCGTCCTGAATGACGGTGAGGTAGCGGATCACGTCCTCGGAGAGACGCATGGCCCGCTCCAGCACGGCCACCTGCTGGCCGTCGCCGCTGTGGTTGAGCTGCACGTAGATGCCTTCCCGATGCTTGGCGATCGGGTAGGCCAGGCGGCGCTTGCCGCGCATCTGGGTGTCGAGCACTTCGGCGCCGGCCTCGACGACGATGTCGCGGTACTTGGCGACGTGGGTCTCGACTTCCTCCTCCGGGATGTCCGGCCGGAGGATGTACATCGTTTCGTAATAGGGCTGCGTCATGGTCGCCTGTGGAGGGGCTGATGGGCACCGGGGCCCGTCAGCGACGGATCCAAGACCCTATCGCAGCGCCGTGGCTCCCTCCAGCGGAGCTGCTCAGTAGAGCTGCATCCGCACCGCCTCGGAGACGGTGGGGATGTCGGCCTCCTTGCCCCGCAGGCTCTGGACCACGGAGAACAGCACCAGCAGCACCGTGCCCAGGAAGATCGTGTTGGAGAGGGTGCGGACGGCGAAGCCGGCGCCGAGGGGTGCCAGCACCGTGTCGAAGGCCAGGCTGAGCAGCACCAGCACGATGTCGATCAGGATCGCCTGCAGCACGTTGAAGCGGATCGGGTAGGGCACCCGGGGGTTGCGCACCACCAGCAGGAACAGCAGCAGGAACAGCACCAGGCCACCGAAGGGGACGGCCTGCTCCAGGATCACCAGGGGCAGGGCCGGCAGCGCCAGCCACTGCAGCAGCGGGAACATGTCAAACAGGGCCTGCCCGAAGCGCAGGGCATCGCTCAGGGGCAGCAAGTAGGCCAGGGCTCCCAGCAGCCGCTGCCAGATCGGGGGACCTTCCATGGGGGCGCTGGCTCGGGGGCGGACGGTTCCCGCAGGCTAGGGGGGCCCCAGCCGGGCCAGGGCGGCCTCCCGCATGGCGATCACCGGCACGTCCCGCCGGCCGCTCCAGAGCCGCAGGGAGGCGGCCCCCTGCTGCACCAGCATCTCCAGGCCGTCGATGGTGCGGCAGCCCCGGGTGCCGGCCAGGCGCAGCAGGGCCGTGGGCCGAGGTGTGTAGATCAGGTCGTAGACCGTGGCGGCCGGTCGCAGCAGGGCCACCTGCTCCGGGGTCAGGGGCGAGCGGCCCGCCGCCGCCGGATCCCCGCCGGAGGCCATGCCCACCGGGCTGGTGTTCACCACCAGGTCGGCGCCCGCCAGCGCCGCGGCCAGGGGATCTGCCCGGTCGGCCATTGCGGAGTCCCAGGCCAGGGGTTCCAGGCCGGGGGCCCAGTCGGCGCAGGAGGTGAGGAAGTGCTCCAGGCGGGTGCTGTCACGGCCCGCCACCCGGATGCGGCCCAGGCCCAGCTCCACCAGCCCCGCCACCACCGCCCGGGCGCTGCCGCCGCAGCCCAGCACCAGGGCCTCGCGGGCGGCCAGGTCGCGCAGCGGCGCCAGGAACCCCTCCACATCGGTGTTGGTGCCCAGCCAGCCGCCGCCGTCCCGTCGCACCAGGGTGTTCACCGCCCCCAGCCGCTGCGCCAGGGGGGTCAGTTCCTGGGCCAGGGCGGCGGCGGCCTGCTTGTGGGGCAGGGTGACGTTGAGGCCGCGGCAGTCGATCGCCTCCAGGCCCTCCAGCACCACGGCCAGGTCTGCCGCCGCCACCGGCAGGGCCAGGTAGACCCAGTCAAGGCCGAGGGCGGCGAGGGCGGCGTTGTGCATCGCCGGCGAGAGGGAGTGGCGCACCGGATCCCCCAGCACCCCCGCCAGGGCGGTGCCGCCACCGATCGCCGGTGCTGCCTGGGGGGTCGCCATGGGCTCGGGTGAGCAGCTGCCGCCCGACCGTAGATCCCCCGGATCCCAGGCTCCGACAGGCCCAGACCCGCCTCCCGGTACGGCACCGGTTCGGGAACCACCCCTCGCCTGGGTGAACCCTGGATGCGGAAGATGGCTCCAGTCAGAACTTCATCCACACCAGGAGGTGGTCATCCATGGGCAAGGTCGTCGGTATTGACCTCGGCACCACGAACAGCTGCGTCGCCGTGATGGAGGGCGGCAAGCCCACGGTGATCGCCAACGCCGAGGGCTTCCGCACGACGCCGTCGGTGGTGGCCTACACCAAGAACCAGGACAAGCTGGTCGGACAGATCGCCAAGCGCCAGGCGGTCATGAACCCGGAGAACACCTTCTATTCCGTCAAGCGGTTCATCGGCCGTCGGGTGGATGAGGTGAACGAGGAGTCGAAGGAAGTCAGCTACGGCGTCGAGAAGGCCGGCGCCAACGTCAAGATCAAGTGCCCGGTGCTCAGCAAGCAGTTCGCCCCCGAGGAGATCTCGGCCGAAGTGCTGCGCAAGCTCGCCGAGGACGCCGGCAAGTACCTGGGTGAAACCGTCACCCAGGCGGTGATCACCGTTCCGGCCTACTTCAACGACTCCCAGCGCCAGGCCACCAAGGACGCCGGCAAGATCGCCGGCCTCGAGGTGCTGCGCATCATCAACGAGCCCACCGCGGCCGCCCTCGCCTACGGCCTGGATCGCAAGAGCAACGAGCGCATCCTCGTCTTCGACCTCGGCGGCGGCACCTTCGACGTCTCCGTGCTGGAAGTGGGCGACGGTGTCTTCGAAGTGCTCTCCACCAGCGGTGACACCCATCTCGGCGGCGACGACTTCGACAAGGTGATCGTCGATCACCTGGCCGACAGCTTCAAGGCCAACGAGGGCATCGACCTGCGCCAGGACAAGCAGGCTCTGCAGCGCCTCACCGAGGCGGCCGAGAAGGCCAAGATCGAACTCTCCAGCGCCACCCAGGCCGAGATCAATCTGCCCTTCATCACCGCCACCCCCGAGGGCCCCAAGCACCTCGACCTCACCCTCACCCGGGCCAAGTTCGAGGAGCTGGCCTCCAAGCTGATCGACCGCTGCCGGGTGCCGGTGGAGCAGGCGCTCAAGGACGCCAAGCTCTCCACCAGCGAGCTCGACGAGATCGTCATGGTGGGCGGCTCCACCCGCATCCCTGCCGTGCTGGAGCTGGTCAAGCGGATCACCGGCAAGACCCCCAACCAGACTGTCAACCCCGATGAGGTGGTGGCGGTGGGTGCTGCCATCCAGGGCGGTGTGCTGGCCGGCGAGGTGAAGGACATCCTGCTGCTCGATGTCACCCCCCTCTCCCTGGGTGTGGAGACCCTCGGCGGCGTGATGACCAAGATGATCACCCGCAACACCACCATCCCCACCAAGAAGTCGGAGGTGTACTCCACCGCCGTCGACGGCCAGACGAACGTGGAGATCCACGTGCTGCAGGGCGAGCGTGAGATGGCCTCCGACAACAAGTCGCTGGGCACCTTCCGCCTCGACGGCATCCCCCCGGCCCCCCGTGGCGTGCCCCAGATCGAAGTCACCTTCGACATCGACGCCAACGGCATCCTCAGCGTCACCGCCAAGGACAAGGGCAGCGGCAAGGAGCAGAGCATCTCGATCACCGGCGCCTCCACCCTCAGCGACAACGAAGTCGACAAGATGGTGAAGGATGCGGAGGCCAACGCCGCCGCCGACAAGGAGAAGCGGGAGAAGATCGACCTGAGGAACCAGGCCGAGACCCTCATCTACCAATCCGAGAAGCAGCTGGGCGAACTGGGCGACAAGGTGGCTGCCGAGGACAAGGCCAAGGTGGAGGGCTTCGCCAAGGACCTCAAGGAGGCCCTCGAGAAGGACGACTCCCCGGCCATCAAGGCCAGCCTCGAGGAGCTGCAGAAAGCCCTCTATGCCGCCGGTGCCTCCGTGTACCAGCAGGCCGGGGCCGAGGGTGCCGCCGCCGGCGCCGCCCCCGGTGGCAATGGCAACGGCACCGCTTCGGCCGCCGATGACGTCATCGACGCCGAGTTCACCGAGAGCAAGTGATCCGTCGGCCGAGTGCCGCGGTTCCGACAGCCACGGCCCCCCTCTCCAGGGGGGCTTTTTCATGGCTGCCGCAGTGTTCAGGCGCCGCTGGGGCGGGCCTCGATCTGCTCCGCCACCCAGGCGGCGCTGGCGGGAGCCAGCAGGATGCCGTTGCGGTAGTGGCCGCTCGCCAGCAGCAGCCCCGGGGCCGGCTGCTCCAGCAGGGGGGCCGGCCGGCCGACCGGGCGGGGGCGCAGGCCCTGCCAGCGGCGCACCACCCGCGCCTGCCGCAGCCACGCCGGTGCCGCCCCCCCCAGGTCCCGCAGCCCACTGAGCTGGTCCGGGTCGGCCTCGCGGCCCGGCTCCAGGGTCGCCCCCAGCCACAGGCGCCGGCCCCCCTCCAGGTCGGGACGGGGCACCAGGTTGATGCCCCGCCACACGACCGCCCCGGGCCAGTGGGTCGGCAGAGGGCTGTCCAGTTCCAGCTCCAGGGCCTGGCCCAGCACCGGCTCCAGCACCCTGGGGCCACCATCCCCCCCCAAGTTCACCCCCGCGGCCAGCCCCGCCGCAGCCTCCAGCAGCGTGCCGCTGGCGCTGCCCGCCGCCAGCACCACCCACGCCGCCCGCTCCACGCCGCCACCGGCCAGCTCCACCCGCCAGCCGCCCCCTTCGGGGCGCAGGGCCACGGCCGCCTCCGCCCGCAGGGTCAGACCCCGTTCGCGGCCGTCCGCCGCCAGGGCGGCCAGGGCCGATCCGGGATCGAGCTGGCCGTCGCGGCCGGAGTGGAGCCCGGCCAGCGACGGCTGGGGCAGGCCCGGTTCGAGCTGATCCAGCCGCCGCCGGTCCCAGGGCTCCAGGGGCAGGCCCAGGGCCCGCTTGCGGGCCCCCAGTGCCACGAGCCGTTCCTGCTCCTTCCCATCGGCCGCCAGCAGCAGCACCCCGGAGCGGTAGGGGATCCGATGTCCCCGCCGGGCCAGATCGTGGCGCCAGCGGCTCCAGAGCTCCAGGCTGCGCTGACGCAGCTCCCAGGCCCGGCCCCGGTCGCGGTGGAAGCTGTCGGCCATCAACACCCCGAGGGCGGCCAGGCTGCCGCTGCGCTCGGGGGATTTGCCCGGGCCGGGGTCAGCGCCGGGGGGCTCCCCAGGGGCAAGGCGCTGGGTCGGATCGAGCAGCAGCACCGTATGGCCACGGCCCTGGAGCCACCAGGCGCAGGCCAGACCCACGATGCCGCCTCCGATCACGATGACGGAGGTGCCGGATGCGGACAACGGGGACCCGCCCGGTTCAGGAGGGGTTGCGGGGCCAGCCGCGGTGCGGATCAGGCGTCGTCGCCGCTGGCGACGGGCTGGGGCGCGGGGGTGGTGGGGGACGGGGCCGGAGGCACGGCGTTCGAGACCTTGGCTTCGGCGGCGAAGGTCTCGGCCAGGGCGATGGCCTCGGCGGGGATCACCTCGGCATAGGAGCTGAAGCCGGTGGCCACCTTGATGTAGTCCTTGCGCAGGTTCTCGCCGTCCTGCAGACGGGCGGCCTCATCGAGCTTGGCCAGGGAGGCCTTCAGCTTGGTGGCCCGCTTGGTGGCCTCGGCCCGGTCCGCCGGCAGCAGGCGCTGGTTGATGTAGAGCATCTGGCGGCCCAGATCCTGCATCGGACCGTGGATCAGGTTGCGGGTGAACACCCAGTTGCGCTCGTTGACCAGGTCGGCCAGTTCCGGCAGGCGCTCCTTCGACGCCAGGAACCCTTCGGCCTGGCGGGCGATCAGGGTCATGTCCTCCGGGCTGATCGTCGGCGGCTTGCGGGTCTGGTCGCCCGAGCAGGCCACCAGGGAAAAGCTGAGCACCAGGGCCACCGCAACCAGGCTGAGGCGGCGCAGGACACCCATCAGGGAGAGGGGCGCAGGGATCGACGCGACGGCCATGGGACGGTGCAGTGACGTGGCTGGCGCCGTGACTTTACCGGCCCGACTGCGCCACGATGCAGCTTCCGACCGATCCGTTCCGGATTCATTGATGCGTTCCCCCACGGCGATCCTGCAGCTGATCTGCCCCGATCGGCCAGGGCTGGTGAGCGAACTCTCGGGCTGGGTGGCCGCCAACGGCGGCAACATCCTCCATGCCGACCACCACACCGATGCGGGGGCGGGGCTGTTCCTGAGCCGGATCGAATGGGCCCTGGAGGGGTTCGGCCTGCCCCGTGAGGCGATCGTTCCGGCCGTCGCGGCCCTGGCGGGGCGCCTCGGCGGCGAAGGCCAGGTGCATTTCTCCGATGCCCTGCCCCGGGTGGCGATCTTCGCCAGCCGCCAGGACCACTGCCTGGTGGACCTGCTCTGGCGCACCCGCTCCGGGGAGCTGCCGATGCAGGTGCCCCTGGTGATCTCCAACCACCCCGACCTGGAGGCGCTGGCGGTCGATTTCGGTGCCCGCTTCGTCCATCTGCCGGTCACGGCGGCCACCCGCCCGGAGGTGGAGCAGGCCCAGCTGGCCCTGCTGGAGGAGGAACGGATCGAGCTGGTGGTGCTGGCCAAGTACATGCAGGTGCTGAGCCCCGCCTTCCTGGACCGCTTCTCCCAGGTGATCAACATCCACCACTCCTTCCTGCCGGCCTTCCAGGGGGCCCAGCCGTACCACCGGGCCTGGGAGCGGGGGGTCAAACTGATCGGCGCCACGGCCCACTTCGTCACCGAGGAGCTGGACGGCGGGCCGATCATCGAGCAGGCCACCATGCACGTGGGCCACCGCGACGAGGTGGAGGACCTGATCCGCAAGGGCCGCGACACCGAACGGCTGGCCCTGGCCCGGGCGGTGCGTCTGTTCCTGCGCCGCCAGGTGATGGTCTACCGGGGCCGAACCGCTGTGTTTGATTGAGCCTTGCCCCGGGACCCGCCGTCGGTCCTTCGCTGCCGCCGCCGCTCCGGTGATCCGTTTCTCTGCCCTCGACGAGCGCCTGATGGCGCCCAAGCCGGCCGCCGCCACACCGCTGGGCTGGCGCTGCTTCCAGCTGGGGATGGTCCTGCTGGCCAGCAGTGCCTTCCTGGCCGGCCTGGCCCTGCTGCTGGCACTGATCCTGGGCAGCCGCGGCCGACGCCCGGTGCTGGCGGACCGGGTCAACGTCGTGCTCCTGGCGGCGGCGGTGCTGATGGTGCTGGGCTGCTTCCGGGCCGCCAGCAATGACCTGGCCTGGCTGGGGCTCGGCAACTGGCTGCCCTTCTTCTGGGGCTTCTGGGGCTTCCAGGTGTATCTGGGCACCCCCGCCGCCCGCCGCCGGGTGGCCCTGGCGGTGGTGGCCGGCACGGTGCCGGTGATCCTCACCGGCCTGGGCCAGATCTGGTGGGGCTGGAGCGGACCCTTCCAGTGGCTGGGGGGCCTGATCATCTGGCACATCAAGGCCGGCGGCAATCCGCCGGAGCGGCTGGCCGGGCTGTTCGACTACGCCAACATCGCCGGCGCCTGGCTGGTGCTGGCCTGGCCCCTGACCCTGGCGGCCCTGCTGGAGGGGGGCCTCGGCTGGCGCCGCCGGGGGGTGGTGCTGGTGATCGCCGCCGGCCTGGTGGCGGCGGTGTTCCTCACCGATTCTCGCAATGCCTGGGGGGCCCTGATGCTGGCGGTGCCCGTGGTGGCCGGGCCCGGCAGCTGGCTGTGGCTGCTGCCGGTGCTGCTGGTGGTGCTGGCGGTGATCGGCCTGTCCACCCTGCCCTGGGTGCCGGCGGCCCCGCAGGAACTGGCCCGGCAGGTGGTGCCCGAGGCGATCTGGGGCCGGCTGATCGACCTCGAGCACGGCGGCCAGCGGCCCCTGGCGATCACCCGCCTGGCCCAGTGGCAGGTGGCCCTGGGGCTGATCGCCGAACGGCCCTGGCTGGGCTGGGGGGCGGCCGCCTTCAGCATCATCTATCCGATGCGCACCGGCTTCTGGCACGGCCACCCCCACAACCTGCCGATCGATCTGGCGATGAGCCACGGGGTGCCGGTCGCCGTCCTGGTGGTGGGCCTGGTGCTGTGGCTGCTGCTCCGGGCCGGGCGGCTGGGCATGGCCGGCGGGGCCCTGTTCGACCGGGCCTGGTGGGCCGCGGCCCTGGTGCTGGTGGCCTTGCACGCCACCGACATCCCCCTTTATGACAGCCGGGTCAATGTGGCGGGGTGGGTGCTGCTGGCGGGTCTGCGCTGCTATCGCCGGCCAGCGCCTCCTGCCGATGCCTGAGCAGGGTGGCGGGCGGCAGGGGACCCTCCAGATGGGTCCAGGGCAGCACCCGCTCCTCGTCCCAGGTGGCGTGGACCACCTCCTCCCAGGGGGGCGGCGCCGGCAGGGGGACCGGCAGGTCGGCGGGGGCCGTTGCCTCCCCGGCCCGCACCGCCCGGTAGGCCGTCTTCCAGCCGCCCTGGCTGTCGTGGCGGCCGCGGGCCGCGGCGATCACCGGCGCCAGGCGCCGGTCGCTGCGGGAGAGCAGGGCCTGGATCACGCTCCAGCCGTAGCTCTCGGGGCGCAGCTCGATCCCCTTGGGCTGCAGGCGCCGGGCCAGCCGCTGCAGGCGCTTCTCCGCCTCCGGCCGCACCCCTTCCCACTGGAAGGGGGTGTGGGCCTTGGGCACGAAGGTGCTCACCCCGAGGCTCAGCCGCAGGCCCGGGGTGGCCTTCCTGAGGGCCAGCAGCAGGTCGGCGGTGGCCTCGATGTCGGCCTCCTCCTCGCTGGGCAGGCCCGCCATGCCGTAGAGCTTCAGGCCGCTGAGGCCCCCTTCCTTCGCGTAGCGGGCCGCCGAGAAGATCTCCTCGCCGGCCAGCTTCTTGTTGACCACCCGGCGCATCCGTTCGCTGCCGCTTTCAATCGCGATCGTCAGTGATTTGCTGCCTCGCCGGGCCAGGATCCGCCCCAGCTGGGGGGTCACGGTGGCGGCCCGCACCGAGCTGACGCTGACCCGGGTGCCCTCGAAACGGTCCTGATCGAGCCAGGTGAGCAGGTCGGCGAACTGGGGGTGCTGGGTCACCGAGGCCCCCAGCAGGCCGAGCCGCTGGGTCACCGCCAGGCCCGTCTCCACCGCCGGGATCAGGCCGTCGTCGAGGGAGGCGGTGCGGAACGGCAGGGTCAGGTAGCTGGCCAGGCAGAAGCGGCAGAGCTCCGGGCAGCTGCGGGCCACCTCGACCATGTGGATCGAGGGCCAGGCCGCCTCCGGTGTGATCACCGTGGAATGGCTGAGGGTGTTGCCGCGCCAGGTCTGCTTGGCGACGGTCGCCGGCACCTCGGCGGCGGTGGGCTCCACCGCCAGCAGGGTGCCATCGCTGTCGTAGCGGGGGGCATACAGCGACGGCACGTAGACCCCGGGAACCCGGGTCAGCTGCCGCAGGCGTTCGGGCCGGGGCAGGGCGCGGGCCGCCTGGAGCGCGTCGATGAAGGCGGGCAGCAGCAGTTCACCGTCGCCCAGCAGCACCACATCGAAGAAGGGGGCCAGGGGCTCCGGGTTGGCGGTGAGCACCGGGCCACCGCCGAACACGATCGGGTCGTCCTCCCCCCGCTGGTGACTCCACAGGGGGATGCCCTGCTGCTCCAGCAGGTCGAGCAGCACCGGTCCGTCCAGCTCCCAGCTGAGCGACAGGCCGAACAGGTCGCAATGGCGGTGCGGTGGGTCCCCCTGGTCGGTGAACAGCCGCCGCACGTCCAGGTCGCTGCGGCGCGCCAGGCTGGCCCACACCACCTGGTAGCCCAGGCTGGTGATCCCCACCGAATAGCTGCTCGGGAAGGCCAGCACGGTGCGCAGGGCATCCGCGCAGGGCCGGGCCGGCTCAAACAGCAGCGTTTCCTGGTTCAGGGGGGCGGCGGGACGGGGAGATCCAGCGTGTCACTTTCGGTGGCGGGCTGGCGCCTCCCTAAACTCACGCGCTATCCGACAGGCCACCATGCCCACCCTGCCCAGTTTCGTCGAGATCATCCTCGGGATCCTGGTGCTGTTCGGCGGCGGGGAACTGTTCGTGGCCGGTTCGGTCGCCCTGTCCCTGCTGCTGGGCATCCCCCAGCTGGTGATCGGCCTGACGGTGGTGTCTTTGGGCACCAGTACGCCGGAGCTGTTCGTGAGCGTGCTGTCCACCATTCAGGGGGATGCGGACCTGGCGGTCAGCAACGTGGTGGGCAGCAACATCTTCAACATCCTGGTGGTGCTGGGCGCCAGCGCGGCGATCGTTCCCCTGCGCGTCAGGAGCCGCCTGGTGCGCCGGGACGTGCCGCTGCTGCTGGGTGTCTCGATGGCCGTGTGGGGCATGGCCTCGGGGGGCCGACTCACCTGGCAGGCCGGGGTGGCGCTGCTGTTCGCGACGGTGGCCAATCTGGTCTGGGAGATCCGCACCGCCTCGGAGGATTCCGAGGAGGACGACGACAACGAGAACGAGCGGGCCACACCGCTGGTGGCCGCCTTCAAGCTGGCGGCGGGCCTGGCCCTGCTGGTGGTCGGCTCCCAGCTGCTGGTGCGCGGGGCCACCACGGCCGCCGTGGCCCTGGGGGTGAGCCAGACGGTGATCGGCCTGACGATCGTGGCGGCCGGCACCTCGATGCCCGAGCTCGTCACCTCCGTGGTGGCCGCCTACCGGGGCAAGGCCGACCTGGCCATCGGCAACGTGGTGGGCAGCAACCTGCTCAACCAGATCGTGATCCTGGGGCTCTGCGCCGTGGTGGCCGGCGGCAAGGGGCTGGCGGTGGATCCAGTGATGATTAACCGCGATCTGCCGATCATGGTGGCCACCACCCTGGCCTGCCTGCCGATCTTCTGGACCAACGGGGTGATCTCCCGCCTTGAGGGCTGGATTCTGCTGGGTCTCTATGGGCTCTATCTGGTGGAGCAGGTCCTGGCCTCCACCGCCGGCGGCGAGATCGTCGACAACACCTACCGGTTCGTGGTGCTGGTGGCGGTGCTGCCCCTGCTGATGGTGTTCCTTGTCTGGCAGGTGCTGCGCTGGAAGCAGCAGCGCAAGCTTCTGGCCGTTCAGGGCGGCGACTAGAAGGACGGCAGGCCTGGCTGGTGTGAGTCGCGCCGATAGGCCCTTGGGGTCAGCGGCGGTAGCGTTTGGCCATGGTCTCTGCCGCCGCACAGCCTTTCGTACCGCCTGCTGGCACGTGTTCGGCGATGTGGCCAGCGAGGGGAAGGTGCTCTTTGTCGCCGGCTGAGGACGCGGCCCTGCAGGAATTCGCCGTCGAGGCCCGCTATGAGGCAGGGCCCTTCCCGCTGCCGGCCGAGCGATTGGTGCTGCTGGCCCTGGCTGGAGGCAGAACTGGAACGCTGCGAGCGGGCTGTGGCGGGGCTCGACTGATCGGCGAGTCCGCGGGCGCCTGGGGTTCAGCGCTTCATAGTGACGCATGGTGGGGCTTCGCGCTCAAGCTTCTCCATCGGAACCGGACCCAACGCGGTGAGATTGGGTGCAAACACTGATTGGATGGACCGCTCACGGTTGGCAAGGTTGGACCACCACAGCAGCAGGGTGTTTCTCCGGGTCTGCCTAAGTCGACGGGATTGTGTAGCGCTGAGAGGTGAACCCAGGCAATGTCAAGAGTTTGGCGGCGTTGCTCTCAGAGCAACTTGCTTGTATGCTTCCCAAGGCTGAAAGTTTGGAACTTAGCTGGTTCCGCACAAGATGCGTTCGGTGGAGCGACTAAATAGGTCCTGCGACACCTCTAGAAAAGTGGTAGCTGGGTCTGGTATGGCGCAGGAAAGACGCCAATGATTAACCAAGGATTAGGGGCAACAGAATGAAACTGGAGAGTTGTTCCTAGAAAGAAATGAAGATCTTTAGTGGTAAACTCATCAAAGTATTTTGCCCTGACCTTCTCAATCGCAGCTTGTTCATTCTGGCGGTGATCTCGCCACAAGCAGTTCCAGAATAGCGCCCCAATCTCCCAGTCAAGAATTTGCAGCTGGCTGCGCTGGCCATTTGCATCTTCGAAACGATATGAGAACTTATACGGCAGTTTGGGAATCACCCTAAAGGTCTTTCGCCATTCGTTGTCATCAAAAAGAGAGAGCTGATCGATGTGTGCCCTCATTGCACTGAGCTTCTTCGGATCCCACTCTCGCGATTCTTCTCTTTCAGCGATAAAGTCAATAACCTTGGCGGGCTTGAAAACCGCTAGCGATATCTCATTCTGCTTTGCACCATGAATTAGCTCATCAAGCGTATGAGATACTTTTGCTTTGCCGAGTACTATTCTTCGCCTTTCGTGCCATTGGTCTTGAGTCCCAATATGGGCGGTTGCTTGCAATTCAGACTCATCTGCAGGCCGAAAGCTCTCAGGCCTTCGGTCCTGGGTGTTTCGTGCAATACGGCATTCAAGCCAATCGTACTTCTTGTATTGCTCTGTCTCTCCTAAGCGTCAAAATGGAACTGGATAAAGGCGTACCCATGACCCATCCTCCCTGATTGCTGCTGTACAGACTGTTTCGCCGTACTTCGTTGAAAGTGTAGGATAGGTCTTAACAAGAATAAGCAGCCTTTCCCGTTTCATCTTGAAATTACAGATGCTTAACCTGAAGATCTTTAGAGCAAGACTGGATAAGGCTAGCTACACAACCTCGATGGCACTGCCTTACGTCAGCCTCGTAGCAGGTTAGGGCCACCCTCTCTCCTGATTCAATCCAAGAGGAGATCATCGTTAACTCCTTTTCTTGTCTTGGGAGATACTCGATAGAGTATCCGGAAAATAAGTCAGCGTAGTCCGCTTGTGAACTGAGATTGTGGCGCTTGCTTGACTCAATTCCAAGTTGTGGTACGTGCTCATATTTAATTCCAACTCGCGAGCATCCAGAGGCAAGTACTCGCTTTGAAAAGCCATACTTTCGGCTGATCGGATTACGTCTTACATCACACAAAAGGGTAACACCGTCTTGCAGAAGAAGATTGAGATACGCTTCGATTGACTTGCCTTCATAGCCAATAGTCGCCAATCCGGAGATTACGGTACTGGGCTTGCTGTTTCGTATCGCGTCCAAGGCCGAAGAGTCGCTCGATAGTATATCGCTGGCAATCTCGCTATGAGTTGCGTAGTAGGGGAAATGCTTGTAAGTGTAGGCAATGAGCTCCCTGCCTCTCATCCAGCCAAGTCGACTGACAAAGGATTCCGCATCCTTTCGATAGCCAGGCTCTGAATAGATAGCGGCTTCTCCATCAGTAGAAAGTTCCCAATGATCACTAGAGCGGTTCAGGATTCCTTTCTCAATAAGCTTAAGCCGATCAGCATAAGAGGTAAACGAGAAGGCGCCATACTTATAAGGTACAAACTCGTATAGAGGAGGATCGGCTGCCTCTCTGGAAAAAAGAAATAGCAACTTCTGAAAATCAGTATTTGATGCTCTGCCGCCTATTGCCTCAAGCAGTGCAAGCAAGTATCGATGCCTCCGATAGAGCCGAGCCGCGGGGATGCTGGTTCTCACTACTGGGACTTCAAGGCTCGAGGCATCCTAGCGGCTTAAGGCACCAGCCGGAAGTGAGGCGGACTTATTTCAACACGGCTCAACGAGACTACCCAAGAGCTTCTGATAGTGTCGAATACACATGGCCCGCCGAACATCCAGATTCAGAAGACGGGAGCCGGCGTTGTCTGCCAAGGCGATGCTTGCCTACCCGCTTCTGATCTAGAGCGTTAGCTTAAGAGTCCATTCCACCCTTCTACACAAATCGGAACTCCCCACCCAGCCCTTCCATCGGCTGCAAGAAACGTTCCCGAGAGCAAGCGAGGTAGGGTATGCATTGGCCCCAAGCCAAGGACCGATGCGTGCTCCCCTCGCCTTCGCTGCCGCTGGCCTTCTGGCCATCAGCCTCCCTGCTGGAGTCGGACTGACCCAGAGCGCGATCGAGAGTCAAAGGGTCACGTTTCGAGCCGCAGCTGATTCCACCCTGCTGAAGGGCCAGCTCAAGGGCGACCAGACCATCGATTACAACCTGCGGGCCGCCGCCGGTCAGACCCTGACCGTGGAACTCAAGGGTTCCAACCCACAGAGCTACTTCAATGTGATGGCGGCCGGAACCGACACTGCCCTGTTCATCGGCAGCAGCTCCGGCAATCGCTTCCGTGGGCCTTTGCCCAGCGATGGTGATGTCAGGGTGAGGGTGTATCTGATGCGGCCGGCGGCGCGCCGCAATGAATCCAGCACCTACAGCCTCAAGGTGGGGATCAGTGGTGCTCCCCTCGCCCCGGTGCCCGCGTCCCGCGATGCCCTGATCCCAGGCACGCCGTACCACGCCTCTGCGGAGGTGCCCTGTGGGTCCGGCAGCAGCGGCAAGGCCGCCCGGTGTAAGGCCTCCGTGATCCGCCGGGCCAACAACAGCGCCACGGTGGTGGTGATGAACCCCGAGGGCCAGAAGCGTCAGTTCCTGTTCGTGAAGGGCAAGGCTGTTGCCTCCGATCAGCCAGAAAAGCTCACGGTGCAGCGGCGCGGCGATGTGTCGGTGCTGGTGCTTGGCGAGAACGTCGAGCGCTACGAGATCGTCGACGCCCTGGTGGTGGGGGGGTGAGGGATGGCGCCGTGAATCGCCCGTTGGTTGGTGTGTCCGCCCTGCTCCTTTCGATGTCGGGGGCTCCGGTTCTCGCCATTCCCCCGCCCCCTCCCAACGACGTCCGGGTCGTGAAGGTGCTGGATGGCCACACGATCGTCGTCACCCCCTACGGCGACCCGTTCAAGGTGCGGCTGGCCTGCATCCGTACCCCGCAACTCCCACAGGGCAGCTCGGGCCTGGCCGCCAAGGCCGCCCTGGAGGCCCGTCTCCAGCCCGGTGCCTGGGTGACGCTCTCGACGCGCAGCAAGGCTGCTGACGGCGTCGAGCTGGCGGAGATCACTCACGTTGGTTCGAGGGTGCCGATCAACCTGAGCCTGGTGCAAGTCGGATTGGCGGCGCTGGATCGCCAGGCCGCGAACCCATGCAACCAGGAGATCTACCGAGAAGCGGAGATGAGAGCCCAAGCCATGCGACTGGGACTCTGGATGTCATCGCCGGGCACCCGATAGGGGCAGCCCGGCTCCTCTCGGACCCCTACACCTCCGCCAGCACCTTCTCCTCCTCCTCCACGCTCACCACGCGGCCCACATCCTCGAAGCCATCGATCTGGTCGAAGTTGAGGTAGCGGTAGAGCTGGTCAGAGAGGGGATCGATCTTGGCCGCCGCGATCTCCAGGTATTCGGCCGGGCTGGGAATGCGGCCCAGCAGGGCGCACACCGCCGCCAGTTCGGCGCTGCCCAGGTACACCTGGGCGCCGTTGCCGAGGCGGTTGTTGAAGTTGCGGGTGCTGGTGGAGAAGACGGTGGTGTTGTCCTCCACCCGGGCCTGGTTGCCCATGCAGAGGGAGCAGCCGGGCAGCTCCATGCGGGCGCCGGCGGTCTCGAACTTGGCGGTGTAGCCCTCGGCCCGCAGCATCTCGTCGTCCATGCGGGTGGGTGGGCAGACCCACAGCCGTGCAGCGCTGGTGCCGGCCCCGTCCAGCACCGTGGCGGCGGCGCGGTAGTGGCCGATGTTGGTCATGCAGGAGCCGATGAACACCTCATCGATCCGGTCACCGGCCACTTCGCTCAGCAGCTTGACGTTGTCGGGATCGTTCGGGCAGGCCAGGATCGGTTCGGTCAGCTCGTCCAGGTTGATGTCGATCACCGCCGCATACTCGGCATCGGCATCGGCCTCCATCAGCACCGGATCGGCCAGCCAGGCCTCCATCGCCTTGATCCGCCGCGCCAGGGTGCGGGCATCGCTGTAGCCCCGGGCGATCATGTTGCGCATCAGCGCCACATTGCTGCGCAGGTACTCGCTCACCGTCTCGACGCTCAGCTTGATTGTGCTGCCGGCGCAGGAGCGTTCGGCGGTGGCGTCCGTCAGTTCAAACGCCTGCTCCAGCTTCAGGTCGGGGAGCCCCTCGATCTCCATGATCCGGCCGCTGAAGATGTTCTTCTTGCCGGCCTTCTCCACCGTCAGCAGGCCCTGCTGGATGGCCACGTAGGGGATGGCGTTCACCACGTCCCGCAGGGTGACGCCCGGCTGCAGGGAGCCGGAGAAGCGCACCAGCACCGACTCGGGCATGTCGAGGGGCATGGCGCCGATGGCGGCGGCGAAAGCCACCAGGCCGGAGCCGGCCGGGAAGGAGATGCCGAGCGGGAAGCGGGTGTGGCTGTCACCGCCGGTGCCCACCGTGTCCGGCAGCAGCAGGCGGTTGAGCCAGCTGTGGATGATGCCGTCGCCGGGCCGCAGGGCGACGCCGCCCCGGGAGCTGATGAAGTCGGGCAGCTCGGCGTGGGTCTTGAGATCCACCGGCTTGGGGTAGGCGGCGGTGTGGCAGAAGCTCTGCATCACCAGATCGGCGGAGAAGCCCAGGCAGGCCAGCTCCTTCATCTCGTCGCGGGTCATCGGCCCGGTGGTGTCCTGGCTGCCGACGCTGGTCATCAGCGGTTCGCAGCTGGTGCCCGGGCGCACCCCCGCCAGGCCGCAGGCCTTGCCCACCATCTTCTGGGCCAGGGTGAAGCCCTTGCCCGTGTCGACCGGGGCCACCGGCCGAATGAAGGCCTCCGACGGGGGCAGGCCCAGCTGCAGCCGCACCTTGTCGGTGAGGGAGCGGCCGATCAGCAGGGGGATGCGGCCGCCTGCCCGCACCTCGTCGGCGATGGTGCTGGGCTTGAGCTCGAAGCGGGCCAGCACCTCCCCGGCCCCCGGTTCGCCGGCGGCCCGCTCGATCGTGCCGGCGTGGGGCCGGATCGTGATCACATCGCCGCTGTTGAGGGCGCTGACGTCGCACTCGATCGGCAGGGCGCCGGAATCCTCGGCGGTGTTGAAGAAGATCGGCGCGATCTTGCCCCCGATCACCACCCCGCCGCTGCGCTTGTTGGGCACGTGGGGGATGTCGGTGCCGATGTGCCAGAGCACCGAGTTGATCGCCGATTTGCGGGAGCTGCCCGTGCCCACCACATCGCCCACGTAGGCCAGCGGATGGCCCTTGGCCTTCAGCTCGGCGATCAGGCCGAGCCCTTCGGGCATCCGCGTCTCCAGCATCGCCATCGCGTGCAGGGGGATGTCGGGGCGGGTGGTGGCGTGGGTGGCCGGCGACAGGTCGTCGGTGTTGGTTTCCCCGGTCACCTTGAACACCGTGACGGTGATCGCCTCCGGCAGGGGCGGCCGGGCGTGGAACCATTCGGCCGCCGCCCAGCTGTCCACCACCTGGCGGGCCAGGGGGTTGGTCTCGGCCAGCTCCAGCACGTCGTGGAAGGCGTCGTACACCAGCAGGGTGCGGCTCAGCCCCCGGGCGGCCTCCTCGGCGACGTCCGCCTCCGGGCAGGAGAGCAGCTCGATCAGGGCGCCGACGTTGTAGCCGCCGATCATGGTGGCCAGCAACCGTGTGGCCTCCAGGGGGCTCACCAGGGGGCTGGTGGCCGTTCCCTTGGCGATCCCGCTCAGCCAGCCGGCCTTCACATAGGCGGCCTCATCCACCCCCGGCGGAATCCGTTCGCTCAGCAGATGCAGCAGAAAAGCTTCCTCACCGGCGGGCGGCTGCTCCAGCAGCTCGGTGAGGGCCTGGGCCTGGGGGGCGGTGAGCGGCAGGGGCGGCACGCCGAGGGCTTCGCGGGCCGCGGCGGCCTCGCGGTAGCTGGGCAGCAGTTCGGCCGGGGTCAGGGGAGCGGGGCTGGGGGAGACGGACATATGGACGGATGACCGGGTCGGACCCCCGGTTGGCATGGGCATGGCTTCCATTGTTCTTCCCCGCGGGTCCGCCCTCTGGTGACGACGGCTGCAGAAGTCGGCGCTGGCATCGGTGCCGCCAGTTCGTAGGCTGGGGGGTCTGACCATTCCCCGCCGTCGGCCGCATGATCCCCACCTCCGATCTCCATGTGGTGGAAACCCGGCCGCTGGTGCCGCCGGCGGTGCTGCACCGGGAGCTGCCCCTCTCCGAGCAGGCGGCCCGCACCGTGCAGCAGGCCCGGGAGCGGATCAAGGCCATCCTGCACGCCGGCGACCAGCGGCTGCTGGTGATCGTCGGCCCCTGCTCGGTCCACGACGTGGCCGCCGCCCGGGAGTACGCCGAGGCGATCGCCCAGGCCCAGCGCCGCCACCGGGACGAGCTGGAGATCGTGATGCGGGTCTACTTCGAGAAGCCCCGCACCACCGTGGGCTGGAAGGGGATGATCAACGATCCCCACCTCGATGGCAGCTACGACATCAACACCGGCCTGCGCCGGGCCCGTTCCCTGCTGCTGCACCTGGCGGAGCTGGGCCTGCCGGCGGCCACCGAGGTGCTCGATCCGGTGGTGCCCCAGTACCTCGCCGACCTGATCAGCTGGACCGCCATCGGCGCCCGCACCACCGAGAGCCAGACCCACCGGGAGATGGCCTCGGGCCTGTCGATGCCGATCGGCTTCAAGAACGGCACCGACGGCAGCGCCGCCACCGCCATCAACGCCATGGAGGCGGCCGCCCGGCCCCACCATTTCCTGGGCATCAACAAGGAGGGCCAGGCCGCCATCGTCTCCACCACCGGCAACCCGGACGGCCACCTGGTGCTGCGGGGGGGCAAGAGCGGCCCGAACTTCCACGCCGAGGCGGTGGAGGCCGCCGCCGCCCTGCTGGCCCGGGACGGCCTGCCGGCCCGGCTGATGGTGGACTGCAGCCATGGCAACTCCAACAAGGACTACCGCCGCCAGGGGGAGGTGCTGCGCAGCGTGGCCGAGCAGGTGCGGGGCGGTTCCGTCCACGTGATGGGGGTGATGCTGGAGAGCCATCTGGTGGAAGGAAATCAGAAGATTTCCGCCGACCTGGCCTCGCTCACCTACGGCCAGAGCATCACCGATGCCTGCATTGATCTGGCCACCACCCTGGATCTGCTCGTCGAGCTGGCGGAAGCCGTGCGCCAGGCCCAGGCCCGCAGTCTGGCCCTCGCCTGAGGGGCTGTGGCCAACTCCAGAACACCGAAATCAGCACTCCGAGGGTGAGAGTGCTGATCCCATCTTCTGCAACAGAGTGTTCCTGGTGAACAGCTGACTGGCGTGCCCTGGGTACGTTTGGCATCAGCAAGATCGTGGTGGTCCGCTGATGACCTATCTCCTGCAGTTCTGCGGGTTGTCCGACCCCTTGCAGCTCTTCTATCTCGAACAGAAATCGGCCGCCGCCCCCGCCGGTGGCACCCCGGCCCCCGGCCCGATCTACGGCGGCTTCCGCCCTTTCCAGCTTGACGACCTGCTGGGCTGGGCCCTGGACACGGCCCGGGGCCGCTGCTGGGACGGTGAGGCCATCCAGCGCCTGGTGATCGATGTCTGGATGGAGCGGGCCGATGTGATCCGCCAGTGGCAGCTGCGGCTGCGGGAGGAACCGGCCGAGCGGGTGCTGGTGGCCGGCATCGGCACCCAGCGCGACTGGGAGCTCCGCTGCGAGCAGCTCCTGCGGGTCTGAGCTGCTGGGGCGCCCCTCAGTCGCCCTCGAGGCCGAACAGCTGCCGCATGCGCTCCAGGATCGAGGTCTGGCGGCGGGCCGCATCCGGCGAGGAGAGTTTCTCCAGTTCGGAGCGCCGCTGGCCCACGATCGCCGCCAGCGCCTCCAGCACCCCGTGATCGTCCTCCACCAGGGGCATGAAGTCGTCCCGCTCCACCTCCAGCAGCACACATTCCCCCCGTGAGCGCACCGTGGCCGTGCGGGGTTCCCCGGTGCAGACGGTCATCTCCCCGAAGATCTGATCCCGGCCCAGCACGGCCACCGAACGCCCCAGGGGCGAGCCGTCGGCCTTGAACACCTCCACCTCGCCATCCACCACCTGGAACAGGGCCTCCCCCTCTTCCCCTTCGGCCACGATCGTTTCGCCCGAGCCGAAGCGCAGGCAGCGCACCGAGCCGGCCAGCCGATCCACCTGCTCGGGATCCAGCTGGGCGAACAGCCAGCTGCGCCGCAGCAGCTGCGCCGTCAGGGAGGCATCCACGCCGGTGGGGTGGGCCGGATCCCGCTGGGGCTGGCGCCGCTTCAGCTCCCGCACCGGATAGGGCAGCTCCCAGCCCTGCCGCTCCAGGGCATACCAGATCTGCTCCAGCAGCTCGCTGCGCAGCCGCAGCCGTTCCCCCTCCGAGGGCCCCCGCTGGGCGGCCTGCAGCTCGTAGCGGATGCGGGAGTCCTCGTAGGCGAGGACCAGCACCTCCGGCGGTGGATCGTTCAGCACCAGGGGGTTCTCCACCATCACCCGCTCCAGCAGCTGGCGGGCCCGGGCCGGCGGGATCTCGTAGCCCAGGGCGATCTCGAAGCGGTTGCCCACTGGCTCGTGCTGGCTGAAGCGCCGCATCGGGTTGTCCGCCACCGTGTTGTTGGGCAGGTTCACGGTCGAGCCGTCCTTGCGGCGCAGGCGGGTGCTCATCAGGTGCAGGGATTCCACCGTGCCGCTCTCGTCGCCGACGCTGATCCAGTCCCCCTCCCGGAAGGGGGGATCCACCTGCAGCTCGATGCCGGCGAACAGGTCCTTGAGGGTCTCCTGGGCCGCCAGGCCGATCACGGCGGTGAGCACCGCCGAGGTGGTCACCAGGCCCACCAGGTTGAGGTTGGCCAGGCGCTGCAGCACCAGCACCGTCGCCAGGGCCGAGAGGCCCAGCATCAGCAGGTCCCGCAGGATCTTGGCGGTGGGCCGCCACCAGCCCAGGGCCTCCGGGCACTCCAGCACCAGCCAGCTCACCAGGGCGATCAGGGCGTAGGCGCTGGCCAGCTCGTCGACGGCGCCGAGCCAGGGCACCCCGGCCGGCCGGGTGGTGCCGCCGAGCACGCACCAGAGCAGCACCGCCACCAGCGGCAGCAGCAGGGGCGGCGACGGCAGGTGGAGGCGGCGGCTGACCAGCCGCAGGGCCAGCAGCACCGCCGCCAGGGCCAGGCCGATCAGGATCCGCTCGATCGGTCCCATCAGCTCAGCACCCGCCACAGCCCTGCCACCGCCAGGGGCACGCTGATGTTGTCGATGCCCAGCAGGGCCCACTGCTCCAGCCCCGTGGCCACCAGGGCGATCAGGGCGATCGCGGCCGGCGCCGGGCCACCGCCCAGCAGGCCCAGGCTGAGCAGCACCGCCAGGCTGGCGATCCCCATGGCGGCCGTGCCGGCCAGGGAGCGCCGCTCGCCGAACACCGTCCAGCTCGGTGACGGGATCAGCGGGCCCAGCAGACCGGCCAGACCGTCGCCGAATGCCATCACCAGCACGCCCGCCGCCACCGTGTCGGGGTGGGCGGGCCACCAGAGCCACAGCAGCAGGGTGATCGAGGCGCCGTAGGCGACCGTGCCGTAGCTGTGCCGCTCGACGTCCTCGATGGCCGGCAGCACCCGCACCCGGTGGTTGAGGGCGGCCAGCAGGGTGATGGCGGCGGCGGCGGGCACCGCGATCAGCCGCTCGACGCCGAAGGCCCAGGCGATCAGCACCACCGGCCCGGCTCCGATGTGCATCAGCTTGCGGCTCCATTCCCGCTGGTCGGGCCAGCGGCGGCGCACCAGCAGGGATCCGGCGCTCAGCAGGGCCAGCCAGACGGCCACGGCCAGCACGCCGGTCAGCCGGGCCAGGTCGTCATGCTCCGGTGGAAGGACCAACGCCAGCAGGGATGCTCAGGTCAGGCGGCCTGGTGAAGGTTGCTCATCAGGCGCAGCTTCATGATCGCCTTGGCCTCCAGCTGCCGCACCCGTTCACGGGAGACGTTGATCTGACGGCCGATCTCGGCGAGGGTGAGCGGTTCGGCCCCCTCGAGGCCGAACCGCAGCCGCAGGATCTTCTGCTCCCGTTCGTTCAGCTGGGAGAGCCAGGCGCCGAGGTGCTCCTTCTGCAGATGGCGGTCCATCGAGTCGAAGTGCTCGTTGCTGGCCGGATCCGCGATCAGTTCGCCCAGGGTGCTGCGGTCCTCCTCCCCGCGGGCGTGGGCGTCGAGGGAGGCGCAGGGGGCGCTCTGGGTCATCAGTTCCTCGAGCTCCTCCGGCTGCATGCCCATGGCATGGGCCAGCTCGAGCCGGTTGGGCTGGCGCCCGAGCCGGTGGGAGAGCTCGCGGGTGATGCGCCGCATCTTGGAGAGCTTCTCGCTGATGTGAATCGGCAGGCGAATCGTGCGGGCGCTGTTATCGATGGCGCGCGTCATTCCCTGGCGGATCCACCAGTAGGCGTAGGTGGAGAACTTGTAGCCCATGGCGGGGTCGAATTTGTCGACGGCCCGCTCCAGGCCGATCGCCCCTTCCTGCACCAGATCGAGCAGTTCGAGACCCTGGTTCTGATACTTCTTGGCGACGCTCACCACCAGCCGCAGATTGGCGGCCATCATGCGGTCGCGGGCCCGCTGGGCCATGCGCAGCTGGCGCCTCTGGCGGGCCGTGAGTTCCCCCTCAACGAGGGACAGCAAGGTCTTGCCGGCCTGAACGTGATGGGCGAGTTCGATCTCCTCAGCCGGTGTGAGAAGCGGCACACGACCGATGGTGCTGAGATACCAACCAATGGAGTCGGCGCTGATGCGCCCCCCCTGGCGGGCCGTTGTCTTGGCTGTGGCTGTCGGTTTGGAACTGGCTGAACCGCCGCTGGGTCTGGTCCTGTTGGACGAAGACCCATCCGCACTGCTTTTCAGCAGCGAGAGGGCGGAATGCAGAGGTGTCCCCATCACCCCAGGCTCCCGAATGAATTTGGCCGGAATGTAGCACCGCGGGAACGTTGAAACCCGGATCCAGCTGCAGATTGTATGTATTTTGACGGAAAGATGTTGCGTATGTCGTGATGGCTACGCTTTGGCCTCCGAAACAAGGCCACCCCGCCAGCGTTCCATCAGCAGCTTCTGGGTCAGTTTCGGCTCGCCGGAGTGCTGACGCTGTGCAAAGTGTCCATCGCTGTGCATGTGCCAGGCGCCCGTATCGGTCAGGTAAAGCTCAAGCAAGGCCTCGATCTGCTGCTGGAGCCGCGGGTCCTCGATCGGCGCCACCGCCTCCACCCGTCGATCCAGGTTGCGGGGCATCCAGTCGGCGCTGCCGAAGAACATCTCCGGCTGGCCGCCGTTGGCGAACCAGAACAGCCGCGAATGCTCCAGGAAGCGACCGATGACACTCACCACCGTGATGCCCTCGCTGACCCCCTCCACCCCCGGCCGGAGGCAGCACATGCCGCGGATGATCAGTTCGATCCGCACCCCGGCGGCCGAGGCTTCGTAGAGCAGGGCGATGATCGCCGGATCGACTAGGGCATTCATCTTGGCCTTGATGTGGCCGCCGCGACCGGCCTTGGCGTGCTCGATCTCCCGTCGGATCAACCCCTCCATCCCCTTGCGCAGGGTGACGGGCGCCACCAGCAACTTGCGGAAACTCTGCTGCTTCGAGAATCCGGTCAGGTAGTTGAACAGTTCCACCAGATCCTGGCCGAAGTCCTCCCGGGCCGTCAGCAATCCGATGTCGGTGTAGAGCGAGGAGGTCTTGGAGTTGTAGTTGCCGGTGCCGATGTGCACGTAGCTGCGCAGGGCTCCCTTCTCGCGTCGCACCACCAGCAGCACCTTGGTGTGGGTCTTGAGTCCCAGCACCCCGTAGACCACATGCACCCCGGAGCGCTCCAGCTGGCGGGCCCACTGAATGTTGTTGTCCTCGTCGAAACGGGCCTTGAGCTCCACCAGCGCCATCACCTGCTTGCCGTTCTCGGCGGCGCGGATCAGGGAGGCCACCACCGGCGAATCCTTCGACGTGCGGTAGAGGGTCATCTTGATGGCCAGCACCGAGGCATCGGCGGCGGCCTGGCTGAGGAATTCCTCCACGGAGGTGGAGAACAGGTCGAAGGGATGGTGCAGCAGCACATCACCGCGCCGCAGCACCGAGAAGATGCTCTCGAACTCCTCCTGCTTGATCGAGCCGTCCTCCAGCTGGCTGCGCTGGGCCCGCACCAGGGCCGGCGCCGTGCGTCCCTTGTGGGGGGCGTCCCGCAGCTGGCTGAGGGGGATCGCCATCAGGCTCATCAGGTCGTCGAGGCCCAGGGGACCGTTGGTGCGGTATACGTCCTCCGGCTCCACGTCGGTGCCCTCCATCAGCAGGTGCACCACCTCCTCGGGCATCTCGTCGGCCACCTCCACCCGCACCACCTCGCCGCCCACCCGGCGCTTGCGCAGGCCCTCCTGCAGGGCCTCCATCAGGTCGTCCGCCTCCAGATCCCGCAGCTCCAGGTCGGCGTCCCGGGTGATCCGGAAGAAGTAGTGCCCCTCGATGGTCATGCCCGGGAACAGCCAGCGCAGGTTGAAGGCCACCAGCTGCTCGAGCGGTACCGCTGTGTAGCCCGGGGTGGGCACGACGCCGCTCAGCTCGGTGGGGATCGGCACGAAGCGCGGCAGGATCTTCTGGGGCACCTTCACCCGGGCGAACTGCTGCCGGCCCGTGTCCGGGTCGCGGATCAGGGCCGCCACGTTGAGGCTCAGGTTGCTCAGGAACGGGAACGGGTGGGCCGGGTCCACCGCCAGGGGGGTGAGCACCGGAAAGATCGCCTTGCGGAAGTAGTCGTCGGCCCAGGTCTTCTGGGCCTCGTTGAGCCGCAGGTAGTCGAGCAGCTGGACCCCGTACTCGGCCAGATGGGTCTTGAGGGAGTGGCGGTAGTGCTGCTGCTGCATCTCCAGCAGGGGCCGCAGCTTCTTCTGGATCGCCTCCAGCTGCTCCTGGGGCGTCAGGCCGTCGTCGCTGCGGCTGGTGACCCCCGCTTCCAGCTGGGACTTCAGGGATGCCACCCGCACCATGAAGAACTCATCGAGGTTGTTGCTGAAGATGGCGCTGAACTTGGCCTGCTCCAGCAGCGGTGTGTGCTCATCCAGCGCCAGGGCCAGCACCCGGTGGTTGAAGTCGATCCAACTCAGCTCGCGGTTGATGTAGAGATCGGGAGCGACGACCGGCTGCGACGACATACGGCGGGGCTCCGCGGGCATGAGAGACGGCAACGTAGCAATGGCGATCCCGCCCTCAGGGTGTCGCCTCTGCTTGACGGTGGGTGCCCGCCGCCACAAGCCACACCACCACGGCCATCAGGACGATCCCCAGCCAGAACGGACTGCGGCGGCCGATGGTCTCGTAGGCCAGCCCCGCCAGGGGCGGACCGAGGAAGCTGGCCAGGCTCTGCAGTCCCTGCAGGCTGCCCAGGGCGGCGCCCTGGCCACTGTCGGCCAGA
Source organism: Cyanobium sp. Candia 9D4 (assembly GCF_024346155.1). Classification (NCBI taxonomy): domain Bacteria; kingdom Bacillati; phylum Cyanobacteriota; class Cyanophyceae; order Synechococcales; family Prochlorococcaceae; genus Cyanobium; species Cyanobium sp. Candia 9D4. The sequence continues at coordinate 257,894 of NZ_JAGQCK010000002.1, forward strand.
CGCCGTGACACCAGGCTGCGCAGGCTGGGGGTTACCAGGCCGGTGCCCAGGGCCAGGATCGCCACCGCCGTGAACACCAGGGGAACGGCGTTGCCCCGATCCGCCAGGGGCACCAGCAGGAAGCCCGCCATGACGCAGCCCAGGCCGATCTGGGTGAGCCGCCACTCCCCCAGCCGCTGCACCAGCGGGCCGATCAGGCCCCCCTGCACCACCGTGGCCACCACCCCGACCACCAGGAAGGCGCCGGCCGAGAGGCCCGGGCCCCAGCCGAAGGCCTGCTTGAAGTACAGCACCAGCAGGGCGGTGAAGCCGCTGAAGCCCAGGAAGAACAGGAAGAAGGCGGCGCAGAGGCGGCGCACCCGCGGATCGGCGAACACCCGCTGCAGCTGGCCGAAGGGCTGCAGCTCCCAGACCCTGGGCAGGGGCAGCCGCGCCTGGGGCGGATGGGTTTCCGGCAGCAGGGTCACCACCACCACCAGGTTCAGCGCGGCGAAGCCCACGGCGAGCAGCAGCGGCAGGCTCACGTTGATGCGACCCAGCAGTCCGCCCAGGGCCGGCCCGAGGATGAACCCCAGCCCGAAGGCCACGCCGATCAGGCCGAAGGCCCGGGCCCGCCGTTCCGGCGTCGAGATGTCGGCCAGCACCGCGGCGGCGGTGGCGGCGGTGCCGCCGCTCACCCCGTCGATCAGGCGGGCGGCGAACAGCAGGGCCAGGGGCAGGCCGGCGGCGGCCGCCTCGGGCCAGACCCGGCCCCAGGGCAGGATCACGGTGAGGGCGAACATCCCCAGGCCCAGCACCGAGCCGGCGACGCAGGCGGTGATCACCGGCTTGCGGCCGTAGCGGTCGCTGAGGGCCCCGATCAGGGGGGTGAAGGTGAACTGGGCGATGGCGTAGCTGCCCGCCAGCAGGCCGAGGGTGCGGCCGTCGGTGGTGAAGTCCGCCAGCAGGAACGGCAGCAGAGGGAAGACGATGCTCTCCCCCAGCCGGTCGTTCAGCAGCGTCAGGAAGGCGCAGAGGAGGGTGGAGGGGCGCGAGAGTCGCACGGCCGGGAGCCGGGGATCGGTGCACCCTCCCATGGCGGGGTCACCCGCCCCGCCGACGGCCCAGGACCCGTCGGATCCGATGCTTGGCTCTGGCCACGGCCGTGCGCAGGGCCTGCCGCAGGGCGGCGGAGCGGGATCGGGGGGCCCGGTACTCCCGATGGAAGGAGGTCGGGATCCCCCGCAGGCCCTCGACCCGGCGGCAGGGGATCGGGTAGGGGCTGGACGGGGCGGCCCTGCCCTGCTGGTCGAGCTCCTCCAGCAGCTGGCGCCACAGCCGGTAGCTGGCGTCGGCGTTGTAGCGGGTGCTGACGAGCTCCCTGGCCGCCGTCGAGCAGCGCCGCCAGAGGGCGGGATCGTCGGCCAGCCGCCGCAGGGCCCGGGCGGCCTCGTCGGGATCCTCCGACACCAGCAGGCCGGTGCGCCCGTCCTCGACCAGCTCGGGGATGCCGCTGGGGATGCGGCGCACCACGGGCACCACCCCGGCCGCCATCGCCTCCAGCAGGGCGATGGGCAGCCCCTCGAAGTCGGACATCAGCAGGATGGCCTGGGCGTCCAGGAGCCGGGCCTTCACCTCCCCAGGGGGGAGCGATCCGCTGAAGTCGATCGCACCGGCGAGACCGGCCTCGGCCACCTGCCGCTCGCAGTCCGGGCGGGCATAACCGTCGCCGATCAGGGTGGCGCGGAGGGCGCCGTGGGAACGGCAGGCTCGGATCAGGGCCTGGATCACCAGCGAGGCCCGTTTCTGGTGCTCCCAGATCCGGCCGCTGAACACCACCCGGAACGGATCGGGGCGGAACTCCGTCGCCGCCTCCGGCACCTGGACGCCGTAGGGAATCACCCGCGCCGGCCGATCGATGCCCCGGGCGGTGCAGGCCTCGTGGATGTGGCGCGACACGCAGACGAGGACACTTCCCTGGCGGGCGCCCCCGAAGCCCCCGACGGTCGCCCAGTAGTCGGGATCGTCCGAATGCAGGGTGAGGGCCCAGGGCAGCCCCCGCCGGCCGGCCTGGGCCGCCGCCGCGTAGTGGGTCGGCTTGCACTGGGGCAGGAACACCGTGGGCCGCCAGTGGTTGAGGAAGGCCAGGGTGTCCCGGGCGTCCGCCGCCAGGCTGGTCCGCCTGGGCGTGGCGAACACCGCGATCCCCTCACGCCGGAGTGTCTCGAACAGCGGCGGTTCGCCCTCCCCCGCACCGGGACCTTCGCGGCCCCCCTCGCCGGGTGTCATCACGAAATGGATGGCGACGCTGATGCCATCGGCCGCCAGTCGTCGGGCCAGTCCCAGCACCCAGGTGGTGACGCCGCTGATGTCATCCGCCTGGCTGTAGTGGGCAAAGGCGACGCGCAATGACCACCCTGGGCTGCCGGGGCCAACGATAGTCGCGGCCACCGGGTCGGCCCTGGCCCCGGCGTTTCAGCCGGTGGGCCAGCCCAGGTAGCGGCGGCGCAGCTGCGGGGATTGCAGCAGCCGCGCGTACAGCCCCAGGCGCAGGGGGCCGTGCAGAATGCGGATCAGCAGCTTCTCGGCCAGCGATGGCCGGTAGCGCCAGAGGTATTCGTAGAGAATCCAGTCCCAGCCGCCGCTGGTGGCGACGGCATGCCAGTGCCAGGCCGGCTTCGGCCGGGTGATCCGCAGCACCGAGGCGATGGCGGAGGAGTATTCCGCGAAGCGGAGCCTTTCCCGGCTGCGGCTGACGGTGCTGCGGGTGGTCTGGTCGTGGCAGCGGAAGCCGGAGAGGGCGTCGGCGTCGAAGGCCACGGTGCCACCCATCCGCATCAGGTAGTGGCTCCAGAACAGCCAGTCGCCGGTGCAGCGCCGGCCGGCGGTCAGCGGACCCAGGGCCTGGAGGGTCGCGGGATCGGGCCTGCGGAACACCACCCCACTGGCATTGGCGATGACGTTGCCCCGGTCCATGTAGGCGCGACACAGCCGGGCCCCCTCCAGCGTGAAGGAACGCTGCCAGCGCTCGGGGTCGAAGTGATCGGGCCAGAAGCTCTGGTCGGCGATCGGATCGCCTGCGGCATCAATCGTGGTGGTGCGGCAGTAGGCCAGCACGCTGCCGTCCTCGAGGTGGCGCACCATCCGTTCCAGGAACAGCGGCGAGCAGGTGTCATCCGATTCGGCGATCCAGATGTAGCGGCCCGTGGCCATGGCCATGCCGCCCAGCCACTGCGCGCAGGGCTGACCTGAGTTGACCGCATTGCAGACCAGCCGGTGGGGATGGGCCCGCAGCCGCTCCCGGATCACCGCGAGAGAATCGTCGCTGGAGGCATCATCGAGAACGATCAGCTCGAAGTCCTGAAACGTCTGGTCGAGGATCGATCGCAGCCGCTCGCCGAGGAAGGCCCGGTGGTTGAAGTTGGGTACGATGACGCTGACGAGAGGCGACTGGTCGGATCGCTTCATGGGGGCGCCCCACCCGGTGAGTGGCGGCCGGGTCCCCCGTCCCAGCCGATCCCGCCGCTGCCTTCTGCCACCTTGCCTCCAGGGGCGCTGACCGCCAGCTGAATGATCACCGGATTCTGGATCGCCGTCACCGGCCTGGTGCTTGTCCTGTTCCTCGCCGTCCATCTCGGCGGCGTGCTCCTGGCCGTGCTGGATCCGTCGTCGTTTGAAACCTATGCCGCCTCCCTGCACCAGCAGGGCTGGCTCCCCTGGCTGGAGGTGGCGCTGCTGGCGGCCGGCCTGGCCCACCCCCTGCTCTCGCTGCACCGGGCCCACGTCAATCGCCGGGCCCGCGGGCCGGTGGCCGGCCCCCTGCGCAGCCGCCGCCAGGGGGGCTGGGAGCCCGTTGCGGCCTGGGCGGGCCGGGCGATTCCCTGGAGCGGTTCGCTGCTGCTGCTGTTTCTCCTCCTGCATCTCACCCAGCTGCGCTGGCCGCGGCCTGCGGCCGGGGCTGAGCTGGCCGCCCTGATGGAGGTGCTGCGAACGCCCTGGTGCCTGGCCCTGTATGGGGCCGCCGGAATCGCGGCGGGTCTGCACCTGGTCCACGGCACCGAGAGCGCCGTGCGCCGGCTGGGGCTGCTGGAGCCCGCCCATGCGGCCGCCCTGCGGCTGGGGGGCCGGGGCCTGGCCCTGCTGCTCGGGGCGGGGTTCACCCTGGTCCCCATCGCCCTGGTGCTGCGGCCCGCGGCCCCGCTGCTGGCCGGCGGATGAGCACGCCGATGCGGCCGGATCCGCGCCTGCCCGACGGCCCCGTCGCCACCGCCTGGCAGCGGTGCCGCGAGAGCCTGCCGCTGATCAGCCCCAACCGCAAGCAGCGGCTGCGGATCCTGGTGGTGGGCAGTGGCCTGGCGGGGGCTTCGGCGGCCGCGAGCCTGGCTGAGCAGGGCTATCGGGTGCAGGTGCTCACCTACCACGACAGCCCCCGCCGGGCCCACTCGGTGGCGGCCCAGGGGGGCATCAACGCCGCCCGCAACTACGCCAACGACGGCGACAGCGTCGAGCGCCTGTTCCGCGACACAGTGAAGGGCGGCGATTTCCGCGCCCGGGAAGCCGGCTGCCACCGGCTGGCCGAGATCAGCGGCGCGATCATCGACCAGTGTGTGGCCCAGGGGGTGCCCTTCGCCCGGGAGTACGGCGGCACCCTCGCCAACCGCAGCTTCGGCGGCGCCCTGGTGAGCCGCACCTTCTATGCCCGCGGCCAGACGGGCCAGCAGCTGCTCTACGGCGCCTACCAGGCGATGCTGCGCCAGGTGGCCGCCGGGCGGGTGGAGCTGCTCTGCCGCCGCGACATGCTCGACCTGATCGTCCATGACGGCAGGGCCAGGGGGGTGGTCTGCCGCCACCAGCGCACCGGCGCCCTTGAGGTGCTCGGTGCCGATGCGGTGCTGCTGGCCACCGGTGGCTATTCGAACGTCTACTACCTCTCCACCAATGCCCTGAAGTCGAACGCCACGGCGATCTGGCAGGCCCACCGGCGCGGCGCCTGGTTCGCCAACCCCTGCTTCACCCAGATCCACCCCACCTGCATCCCCAGCGGCGACGTCCACCAGAGCAAGCTCACCCTGATGAGCGAGAGCCTGCGCAACGACGGCCGGATCTGGCTGCCGCTGCGCCCCGGCGACGACCGGCCGCCGGCGGCGATTCCGGAGGCGGAGCGGGATTACTTCCTTGAGCGCCAGTACCCCAGCTACGGCAATCTGGTGCCGCGGGATCTGGCCTCACGCCGCGCCCGCGAGCTCTGCCTGGAGGGCCGGGGCGTGGGGCCCGGCGGCCGGTCGGTCTACCTCGATCTGGCCGGGGCCATCGACCGGGACGGCACCGAGGCGATCGACGCCCGCTACGGGAATCTGCTGGAGATGTACGAGCGGATCACCGGCGAGGACCCCAGGGTCACGCCGATGCGGATCTATCCCGCCCCCCACTACACGATGGGGGGCCTGTGGGTCGATTACCACCTGATGAGCACGGTGGGCGGCCTGTTCGTGCTCGGGGAGGCCAACTTCTCCGAACACGGCGCCAACCGGCTCGGGGCCAGTGCCCTGATGCAGGCCCTGGCTGACGGGTACTTCATTGCCCCGGCGACGGTGACGGGTTGGCTGGCCGGCGCCGGGGCCGGCGCCCTGGCGGACGACCACCCGGCCTGCCGCGAGGCGGTGGCGGCCGTGGAGGCGCGTATCGGCGCCCTGCGAAGCACCGGGGGAACCCAGCCCGTGGATGTCTTCCACCGCCGGCTGGGCCACCTGATGATCGACGCCTGCGGCATCAGCCGCCGGGCCGATCGCCTCACGGCGGCGCTGGCTGAGCTGGAGGCCCTGCGCCAGGACTTCCTCGGGGATCTGCGCCTCCCGGAGCAGGACGGTGTCCTCGACGGCGAGCTGGAGAAGGCCCTGCGGTTGGAGGACTTCTTCGGGCTGGCGGATCTGATGCTGCGGGATGCCCTGGCGCGGCAGGAATCCTGCGGCGCCCACTTCCGCGAGGACCATCAGACCCCGGACGGGGAAGCCCGGCGGGACGACGAGCGCTTCGCCCACATCGCGGCCTGGGAGCACCGGCCCGGGCAGCCTCCCCTGCGCCACTGCGAGCCCCTCACCTACCGATCCGTTGTGCCGGGACCGCGAAGCTACGGCTGAGCGGCTCGGGCCGGCCGAAGAAGAACCCCTGGCCCTGGTCGCATCCCATGGCAAGCAGCCCCTCGTGCTGCTCGGCGGTTTCGATGCCCTCGGCGATCAGGCCCAGCCCCAGGTCGTGGGAGAGGCGGATCATGGCATCGAGCACCACGGCCTTGCGGTGGTCGTTGAGAAAGTCGGCGATGAAACTGCGGTCGACCTTGATCGAGTCGATCGGCAGCCGCGCCAGCCACGACATGCTCGAGTATCCCGTGCCGAAGTCATCGAGATGCACCTTGACGCCGGCCTCCCGCAGGCGGCTCAGCTCGCAGGTGGCCAGTTCGGGGTGTTCGATCAGGATGCTTTCGGTCACCTCGATCACGGTCCAGCTGGGATCCACTCCCACCCGCTCCGCCTGGGTGAGGAAGTAATCGCTGAGGCCGCTTTCCTTCAGCTGCAGGGGACTCACATTGATCGCCATGGTGATCTCCGAGCCCCTGGCGCGGAGATCGGCGAGGTGCCGGAGGGCTTCGCTGATCACCCAGCGGCCGATGGGGAGGATCAGGGCCGTGCGCTCGGCAAGGGGGATGAATTCCGAGGGGGTGGCGATCGGTGCCGTGATGTCCCCGAGGCGCAGCAGCGCCTCCATCCCCACCACCGTCCGATCCTCCAGCCCGACGATCGGCTGATAGGCGAGAAACATGGCCTCGTGCTGGATCGCGCCTTCCAGTTGATGGCGCAGATGGATGTTCTTCCTGACTTTCTTGTCGATGGAGGAATGGTAGAAAGCGATGTGCTGGTCGTTGCTCTTGGCTTCGTACATGGCGAGATCCGCACGCCGGATCAACTCATCGACGGAGATGTCCGGATCATCCGAGATGGTGATGCCGATGCTCATCGACGGGCGGATCGTGTGATCTTCCACCGACCACGCCTGGCCGACGGCGTCGTTGAGGCGCATCGCCAGCTGCAGGGCATCGGCCTCATTGAAGATGCCCATCGTCAGGACAACGAACTCATCACCACCGAGGCGGGAGAGAATGTCGCCGAAGCGCAGCGAGCGCTGCAGCCGGCGGCCGATCTCGATCAGCAGGTCATCGCCGATCTGATGGCCGTGCAGGTCGTTGATCTCCTTGAAATTGTTGAGATCGCAGAAGAGGATGCTGATCCGGCCGCCACTCTGGCGCTGGGTCTTGAGGGCGGCGCGGATGCTGACGTGGAGCCCGCGGCGGTTGGGAAGGCCGGTGACCGGACACTCCATCACCTTGGTGGCCAGGGCGAGGCGTTCCAGTTCCAGGGCCCGGTTCAGGTTCTCGGTCTGCTGGCGCCGCCGCTCGATCCGCTCCACCTCGACCCGCAGCTGCTCGTAGGAGAGCAGGGCGCTGACGTCCCGGAAGCAGAAGATCAGCGGCCGCAGCCGCTCGCTGCGGATCGGCTTCCACTCGATCTCGATGGCCCGCAGCTTGCTGCGGTCCAGCACCCGGGTGAAGTGGCCCCCGAGGTCACCGCCGGCAAGCACCAGCTCCGGGTTGAGCAGGGGGGCGCTGTCGCAGTCGCGGGGCAGCTGGTCGTAGATCGACTCGCCCAGGACCGCCGGGGGGGTGCGGTCCACCAGCCGGGCGTAGCTGGCGTTGCACCACAGCACCCGCCCCTCGCAACTGGTGATCACCAGGGCATCGCTGATCGTGCCGAGGGCCGCCTCAAGACGGCCCATCGACCGGCGAAGTTCCACGACAAGTTTTCGGTGGTCGTTCACGGGGCGGTCGTTCTCGGGTCGTTCACACGGGACGCTCAGGGGGCAGCAGGGACCCGATGGGGGGTGGGGGCCGGACCCCTATTTCTGAAAATTGACTGAGTCTTGCATCTTTCGCCCCGCCACTGGGGCCCTGGCCGCACGGATGAAGCGGAACGACAACATCCCCGCCGCCCGAGCAGCAGAATCAGGGTCGACCCCCGGTGCCTGCCGGGGCTCGCCGACGGCAGCCCCCACGCCACGGCTGTCCCCGACACCGCCGTTCCCATGCCGACCGTTTCCCTCACCCTGAGGATCTGGCGCCAGGCCGGTCCCGACCAGCCCGGTGGCTTCGAGGTCCATGCGCTCGAGGCGGTGTCCACCGACCTCTCCCTGCTGGAAGCCCTCGACCTGCTCAACGAACGGCTGATCGCCGCCGGCGCACGACCGGTGGGCTTCGAGCACGACTGTCGCGAGGGCATCTGCGGGTCCTGCGGCTTTCTCGTCAACGGCCAGGCCCAGGGGCCCCTGCGGGCGACGAGCGTCTGCCAGCTCTACCTGCGCCAGTTCCGCGACGGCGCCGTGCTGACGCTGGAGCCGTTCCGCGCCCGGGCCTTCCCCGTGCTGCAGGACCTGGCGGTGGACCGTTCCGCCTTTGACCGGATCATCGCCAGCGGCGGCTACTGCTCGATCAACACCGGCAGCGCGCCGGAGGCCAATGCCCTGCTGATCGGCCGGGAACAGGCGTCCCAGGCCTTCGACACCGCCACCTGCATCGGCTGCGGCGCCTGCGTGGCCAGCTGCCGCAACGCCTCCGCCAGCCTCTTCGTGGCGGCCAAGCTGGCGCACCTGGGCCAGCTGCCCCAGGGCCAGCCGGAGCGCAGGGACCGTGCCCGTGCCATGCAGGACCGGATGGTCATTGAGGGCTTCGGCAGCTGCAGCAGCCACTTGGAATGCGAGGCCGCCTGCCCCAAGCAGATCTCCGCCGACTGGATCAGCTGGATGCACCGCGAAGCCTGGCGGCGCCCCTGAGCGCTCACACCCCGGCCGCGCCGCAGTGCCGGGCGATCACTCCCTCCTCATCGGCCGGGATCCGCAGCAGCTCGAACGGCCCCAGCCAGCCCAGCGCTTCCTCCAGCTCCCGCTTCAGGGCCCCATCGTGCTCGCCGATGCCGCCGGTGAGGGCGATCACATCGACCCCGCCGAGGCTGGCGGCCATGGCCCCGATGCCCTGCAGCAGCTGGTGGCGGAACACCGCGATCGCCAGCTCGGCACCGGCGTGGCCTTCGGCGGCGGCCCGGCGCAGGTCCTTCATGCTGGCGCTGAGCCCCGACAGACCCAGCAGCCCGCTCTCCTGCTGCAGCGCACGGTCGAGTTCCTCGGCCGTGACGCCCCGGCGCAGCTGGTGCAGCAGCAGGCCGGGATCGATGGAGCCGCTGCGGGTGGCCATCACCAGTCCCTCCAGGGGCGTGTAACCCATGGTGGTGGCGATGCTGCGGCCCCCCCGGATGGCGCAGAGGGAACAGCCGGCCCCGAGGTGGCAGCTGATCAGCCGCAGGTCTTCACCCCGGCGGGCCACGGTTTCGGCCACATGCTGGTGGTTGAGGCCGTGGAAGCCGAAGCGCCGCAGGCCCTCGGCGCGCCAGCGGGCCGGAATCGCGTAGGTGCGGGCGGCCGCCGGCAGGGTGCCGTGGAAGGCCGTGTCGAAGCAGGCCCACTGGGTGAGCCCGGGCTGCCAGCGGCTCAGCCAGCGCATCACCCGCAGGGCCGGACCGTTGTGCAGCGGCGCCAGCGGCACCAGCTCCTCCAGGACCGCGAGCACCGCGGCGTCGAGCTTGACCGGGGCCGTGAACCGCTCACCGCCGTGGACGACCCGGTGGCCGGCGACGGTCAGCCCGGCGACGCGGCCGGCCAGGGCGCCGGGCAGCCAGGCGTCCAGCACGGCCTCCAGGCGCTCCTCAGGGGCCGCCCCTTCCGCGGCGCCGACGCTCCAGCTGCGCTGGTCCCGCCAGAGGCTGTCCCCGGAGCGGCTGTGCACGGAGACCTTGAGGCTGGAGCTGCCGGCGTTGAGCACCAGCACCACGCCGGTCGCGGCGTCAGCCACCGCCGCCGTCGCCGGCTCCGTCATCCCTGCGCGGCAGCCGGTGGCGCCCAGCGCCAGTCGGTCACCTCCGGGGCATCGGTGCCGTGGGTGTGGGCGTAGGCCCGGTGGGAGAGGATCGCGTCCTGCATCCGTTCCTTCACGTGGGCGGCGCGGGAGCGCAGGAAGGGCACACGGTTGACCACGTCGATGACCAGGTTGAAACGATCGATCTGGTTGTTCATCGCCAGTTCAAGGGGCGTGTTGATGTTGCCCTTCTCCTTGTATCCGCGCACGTGGATGTTGGCGTGGTTGGTGCGGCGATAGGTGAGCCGGTGGATCAGCCAGGGGTAGCCGTGGAAGTTGAAGATCACCGGACGGTCGGTGGTGAACAGGGTGTCGAAGTCCCGGTCGCTCAGACCATGGGGATGCTCGTTCGGCTCGGTGAGGGCAAACAGCTTGACCACGTTGATCACCCGGATGCGCAGCTTCGGGATCTCCCTGCGCAGGATCTCCACCGCCGCCAGCGTCTCCTTGGTGGGGATGTCGCCGGCGCAGGCCATGACCACGTCCGGTTCATCCAGCTCGGCGCCGCAGTCGTCGTTGCTGGCCCAGCCGACGATGCTCACCCCCTTGGCCACATGGCGCCGGGCCTGTTCCAGGGTGAAGTACTGCAGGTGCTTCTGCTTGTCGGAGACGATGATGTTGCAGACGTTCGTCTCCTGCAGGGCCTCCTCCGCCACCGCCAGCAGGCAGTTGGCGTCGGCCGGGAGGTACACCCGCACCACGTCGCCGCTCTTGTTGCCGGCCAGGTCGATGAAGCCGGGATCCTGGTGGGTGAAGCCGTTGTGGTCCTGGCGCCACACCGTGGAGGAGATCAGGCAGTTCCAGGGGCCGATCGGGGCCCGCCAGGGGGCATGCAGGAGGCAGGACTCCAGCCACTTGGCGTGCTGGTTGAACATCGAGGCGATCACATGGGCGAAGGCCTCGTAGGTGTGGAAGAAGCCGTAGCGCCCGGTGAGCAGGTACCCCTCCATCATCCCCACCAGGGTGTGCTCGCTGAGCATCTCCACCACCCGCCCGCTGCGGGCCAGTTCACTGCCGTTGAGGTCCTCCGGCAGGAATTCCTCCATCCAGACCTTCTTGCTCACTTCGTAGATGGCCTGCAGCCGGTTGGAGGCCGTTTCGTCAGGGCCGAACACCCGCATCGAATCGGGATTGGAGCCGATGATGTCGCGCAGCAGCTCGCCGAGGGGATGGGTGTTCTCCACCTGGGTGGTGCCGGGGGCCGCCACCTCCACGGCGTAGTCCTCCAGGGGGGGGAACTGCAGCTTGCGGCGCAGCAGGCCGCCGTTGGCGTGGGGGTTGGAGCCCATGCGCCGGTGCCCCTGGGGTGACAGCGCCTGCAGCTCCGGCCGCAGGGTGCCGTTCCCGTCGAACAGCTCCAAGGGCCGGTAGCTCTTCAGCCACTGCTCGAGCAGCTGCAGCTCCTCCGGATCGGTGTTCGGGCAGGCCAGGGGCACCTGGTGGGAGCGCCAGAACCCCTCCAGTTTCTTGCCGTGCAGGGAGGCCGGCCCGGTCCAGCCCTTGGGCGAGCGCAGCACGATCATCGGCCAGGCCGGGCGGACGGCCTCGCCGCTGCTGCGGGCCTCGGCGCGGATCTCGAGGATGCGCCCGATCGCCCGGTCCATAGCGGCCGCCATGGCCTGGTGCATCGCCATCGGTTCGTGGCCTTCGACGAAGATCGGCTCCCAGCCGTAGCCGCGCATCAGGCTGGCCAGCTCCTCGCGCGGAATCCGGGCCAGCAGGGTGGGGTTGGCGATCTTGTAGCCGTTGAGGTGCAGCACCGGCAGCACCGCACCATCGTCGATGGGATTGAGGAATTTGTTGATGTGCCAGGAGGTGGCCAGGGGGCCGGTCTCCGCTTCGCCATCACCCACGCAGGCCAGGGCGATCAGGTCGGGGTTGTCGAACACCGCTCCGCAGGCGTGCGAGAGCACGTAGCCGAGTTCGCCGCCCTCGTGGATCGAACCGGGGGTTTCCGGGGTGCAGTGGCTGCCGATGTGGCCGGGGAAGGAGAACTGCTTGAAGAAGCGGCGCATCCCTTCGGTGTCCTGGCTCTTGTCCGGATACACCTCGCTGTAGCTGCCGTCGAGGTAGGTGGGGCCCAGCACGCCGGGGGCGCCGTGACCGGGCCCCGACAGGTAGATCATGTCGAGGTCGTGGCGGCGGATCACCCGGTTGGCATGGGCCCAGAGGAAGGCCTGGCCGGGGGAGGAGCCCCAGTGGCCCAGCAACCGGGCCTTGACGTGCTCATGGCGCAGCGGCTGGGCCAGTAACGGGTTGTCGCGCAGATAGATCATCCCGACGGCCAGATAGTTGGCGGCGCGCCACCAGGCATCGATCAGGGACAGCTCCTGCTCCAGTTCCGGCGTCATGGCCTGGGCCTCGAAGGGGGCCATCGTCGAGATGGTCATGGCCGTCGCATGCAGGGGGCTGTGACCTCAACTTTCGCCTGCCTTCGTAAAAAAGCAGGTAAATCAACCGCTCTCCTTTGGAGGGGTCAGGAATCCGACATGGACCGCCCTCAGGGGGTCGGGGCCAGGGGGGCGTTCCAGCACTTCACGGCCGGCAGGCCGCGGTAATCGGAGAGCACCGAGAGGGTGGCGGTGTCGAGCAGGAAATGGGCGCCGTGGCTGGGCGTCAGCCCGATCCAGCGGGCCATGAACACCCGCAGCAGATGGCCATGGGCGACCAGGGCCACCCGGCCGCCCTCCTGCCGCAGCCGGCCGATCACCCGGTCGACCCGCTCCCCCACCTGGGCCGGGCTCTCCCCGTCCGGACAGCCGTCGCGGAACACCATCCAGCCGGGACGCCGCGCCTGGATCTCCGCGGTCGTCAGACCTTCGTAGGCGCCGTAGTCCCACTCGACCAGATCGGGCTCGAGGCAGGCCTGGGCGGCCAGGCCCGCCAGTTCGCAGGTGCGCCGGGCCCGCTGCAGGGGGCTGCACAGCACCAGGGAGAAGGGGCTGGCCGCCAGCAGCGGCGCCAGGCTGCGGGCCGCCTCCTCCCCCCGCGCGGTGAGGGAGATGTCGGTGCTGCCGGTGTGCTGACCCGAGAGGCTCCATGCCGTCTCGCCATGGCGGATCAGGACCACCTCGACGGGGCCGGTGGGAGAGGCGGCTGGGCCGTTCTGAATCGTTGTCACGGAAGGGCTCCCGCGGGATGACGTCGTGACGCTCACTTAAGCTCGACACCCCGGACGGAGAGGTGATGAGGGTGGCCGCCGCTGACACCCGAACGCCATCTTGAGCCTCCCCGCCACGCCTCCTTCCCCCTCCGACGGCCCGGCCCGCGCCCAGTGTCCCTACTGCGGTGTGGGCTGCGGCCTGGAGATGAAGCCCCCCGCGGCCAGCGACGCCGGTGCGGCGATCTGGACGGCCCGCGGTGACCGCCACCACCCCTCCTCCCTTGGGCAGGTCTGCGTCAAGGGGGCCACCGTGGGGGAGACCCTGCACCGCAATCGCCTCACCACCCCGCTCTTCCGGCCGCACACCGACCAGCCCTTCGCGCCGATCGGCTGGGACCGGGCCTTCGACCTGATCGAGGCCCAGGTGCGCCGCACCCTGGCCGAGAAGGGCCCCGGAGGGATCGCCATGTACGGCTCGGGGCAGTTCCTCACCGAGGACTACTACGTCGCCAACAAGCTGATCAAGGGGGCGCTGGGCAGCAACAACTTCGATGCCAACTCGCGCCTGTGCATGAGTTCGGCCGTGTCCGGCTACGTGCGCAGCTTCGGCAGCGACGGCCCCCCCTGCTGCTACGACGATCTCGACCAGGCCGGCCTCGTGCTGCTGATCGGCACCAACACGGCCGCGTGCCATCCGGTGCTGTTCCAGCGGCTGCTGAAGCGCAGGCGCAAGCAGCAGCAGGACCTGCAGATCGTGGTGGTGGATCCGCGCGCCACCGCCACCAGCGATGCCGCCGACCTGCACCTGGCGATCCGCCCCGGCACCGACCTGGCCCTGCTGCATGGCCTCGGCCATCTGCTGCTGGAGCGGGGGGCGGTGGACCGGGCCTATTTGGCGGCGTCCACCGAGGGTTTCGAGGCGCTCGCGGAGCTCTGGGCGGGCTGGACGCCCGAGGCGGTGAGCCGGTTCTGCGGCATCGAGGAGCAGCTGCTGCACCAGCTGGCCGACCGCTGGGCCGCCAGCAGCGGCGTGATGAGCCTCTGGTCGATGGGGGTGAACCAGAGCGTGGAGGGCACCGCCACCGTGGCGGGGATCATCAACCTGCACCTGGTGAGCGGCCAGATCGGCCGGCCCGGGGCGGGGCCCTTCTCCCTCACCGGCCAGCCCAATGCGATGGGGGGCCGGGAGGCCGGCGGCCTGGCCCGGCTGCTGCCGGGCTACCGCTCCGTCACCGACGCCGGCCACCGCAGCGAGATCGAGCAGCACTGGGGCCTGGCGCCGGGGAGCATCGCGCCGGCCTCGGGCCTCACCGTGTGGGAGCAGATCGAGGCGATGGAGCGGGGGGACCTGGGGCTCTGGTGGGTGGCGGCCACCAATCCGCTGGTGAGCCTGCCCTGGCTCGATCGGGTGCGGGCCGCCGTGGCCCGCTGCCCGCTGGTGGTGCTCAGCGAGGCTTACGCCGGCACCGAAACCGCCGCCATCGCCCACCTGGTGCTGCCGGCGGCGCAGTGGAGCGAAAAGGCCGGGGTGATGACCAATTCCGAGCGCCGCGTCACCCTCTGCCCGGCCTTCCGCACCCCCCCGGGGCAGGCCCGTCCCGACTGGGCGATCTTCGCCGAACTGGGCCGTCGCCTCGGCTTCGAGCAGCAGTTCCGCTACAGCTCCTCGGCCGAGGTGTTCGCCGAGTTCGCGGCCATCACGGCGGGCCGGGTGTGCGATCTGAGCGGCCTCAGCCATGGGCTGCTGCGGGAGCACGGTCCCCAGCAATGGCCCTTCCCCGCCGGCACGGCGCCCGGAGGCGGTGCCCCGCGTCTGCACACCTCCGGCCGTTTCCCCACCCCCTCCGGCAGGGCTCGGCTGATCAGCGAGCAGCCGATGGGCCTGGGCGAACCCACCGATGGCGCCTACCCCCTGGTGCTCACCGTGGGCCGCTATCTGGAGCAGTGGCACACCATGACCCGCACGGGCCAGGTCGAGCGGTTGCTGCGGCCCCACGCCGAGCCTTTGCTGGAGATCCATCCCGCCGACGCTCGAGCCCACGGACTGGTCGATGGCGGCCGGGCTGAGGTGCGCTCCCGAAGGGGCGCCGTGACGGCCCGGGTGTGCGTCACCGACCGCATCCGCCAGGGCACGCTGTTCCTGCCCATGCACTGGGGGGCGGCCCAGGAGCGGGCCTGCGAGGCCAACCGGCTGATGCATGCCCTCGGCTGCCCCATCTCCCAGCAGCCGGAGCTCAAGGCCGCCGCGGTGACCGTGCGTCCCTGCGAGCAGGCTCCGGGGGACTGAGCCCCTGCGGGGGGTGGCTCAGCGGTGGATCACTGGTCGTCGTGGGCGAAGCGGCGGTAGAGGAAGTCCAGGGCGTGGTTGCGGTAGTCGTAGTACTCCGGCATCTCCATCAGCTGGGCCCGCTGGCGGGGTCGGGGGAAGGGCAGCTCGAGGATCTCGCCGATGGTCGCCGCCGGGCCGTTGGTCATCATCACCACGCGGTCGGCCATGAACAGGGCCTCATCGATCGAGTGGGTGATCATCAGGACGGTCACCCGGTGCTCCCTCCAGATCCGCAGCAGCTCCTCCTGCAGCTCCTCCTTGGTGATCGGATCGAGGGCTCCGAAGGGTTCATCGAGGATCAGCACCTTGGGCTGCAGCGCCAGGGCCCTGGCGATCGAGACCCGCTGCTTCATCCCCCCCGACAGGCTGGCGGGACGCTTGTCGGCGGCCTCGCTCAGCCCCACCATCGCCAGATGGCTCTCCACGATCCGGTCGGTGTCGCCGCTGCGCCGCAGATGGGGGAAAACGTTGTTCACCGCCAGGGCCACGTTCTCGGCGGCCGACATCCAGGGCAGCAGCGAGTAGTTCTGGAACACCACCATCCGGTCCGGCCCCGGCTCCCGGATCGGCACCGACTGGAGGCGCACCTCACCGCTGGTGGGCTGGCCGAAGCCGGAGACCAGGTCGAGCAGGGTGGATTTGCCGCAGCCGGAATGGCCGATCACACAGACGAACTCCCCTTCGGCCACCTCCAGGCTGATGTTGTCGAGCACGGTGTAGGGCCCGTTGGGGGTGGGATACACCTTGCTGACCCCATCGATCACCAGGAACGGTTCAGCGACGCCGGCGGTGCTGGGCTGGGGCAACGTCTGGGTCTGCATGCGATCGGAGCGTGGGGAGGGACAGGAGGGGAAGGGGCGTCAGCGGCGGGCCGGGGTGGGCAGCGGGGGGTCAGGGACCCGCACCGGCGCTGGGGGCAGGGGCGCCGGGGCCACCGTCACCGGACCCTTGACGCGCAGGCGTTCGAGGTAGGCGAGGGGATTGAGCGGGTCGAGAGGATCACCATCGAACGCCGACACCACCGCCACCGGTGACAGGGGGCGCTCGGCGGCCGGCAGCCCCAGGGCGGCGGCCGCGCTCCGGAACAGGGCCCGATCCTGCACGCGCTCGGTCACCTCCTGCCAGTTGCTGGGGAAGCTGGCCAGGCCCCAGCGGCCGAGCTGGCAGAGGATCCAGACCGCCTCCGCCGGGTTGGGCTCGTTGACCTCGGGGCCGTAGAAGCGGTTGAAGGACGGCATGGCGGCGGGCGCGCCGGTGCCGCGGTCGTAGGCGTCGACGAGACCAGGCCGGAGCATGGCCCCATCCGTGCCCACGTACTGGCTCTGGGAGAGCAGCTCCACCAGTTCGCCGCGGTGGGCCGGGTCCTCGCAGTAACGGCAGGCCTCCAGCAGGGCCTGCACCAGGGCCCGGTGGGTGCGGGGGTAGGCGGCCGCCCAGGCCTCCTTCACCCCCAGCACCTTCTCACCGTGGCCGTTCCACAGCTCCACATCCGTGGCGATCACCGTGCCGAGGCCCTCCTGGACGGCGCGGGAGTTCCAGGGTTCGCCGACGCAGTAGCCATCGATGGTGCCCGCCTTGAGGGCGGCCACCATCTGGGGCGGCGGGATCACCAGCAGTTCCACGTCACGGTCGGGGTGGATCCCCGCCGAGGCCAGCCAGGCCCGCAGCATCAGGTTGTGCATCGAGGCCGGGTGCACCACGGCCAGCACCGGCCTGGACTCGGGGTGGGCGCCGATCCAGGCCTTGAAGTCGGCCAGGGTGTTCACCCCGGCGTCGTGGAAGCGGCGGTGCAGGGTGATGGCATTGCCGTTGCAGCTGAGGGTGAGGGCACTCACCATCGCCAGTGGCGGTTGGCCACCGCAGCCGAGGGTCATGGCGATCGGCATCCCCGCCACCATCAGGGCACCGTCCAGAACGCCCTGGCGCACGTGGGTCTCGAGGGTTTTCCAGTTGCTCTCCCGCCGCAGCTGCACCTGGGTCAGGCCGTGCCGGGCGAAGAACCCCTTCTCCTGGGCCACCACCAGGGGCAGGCAGTCGGTGAGGGGAATGAAGCCCAGCTCCAGGTTCACCTTCTCGAGTCCGTCGGCGGCGATGGCCCCGGCGGGCTTGAGCCGCTGCTGCCGGGCCCGACGCTGGTCTGAGAGGAAGCCGACGATCTCGGCCCGCAGCCCGTAGTAGCGCGGGTGCTCCACCGTGCCCAGCTGGGTGCGGGGCCGGGGCAGGGGCACTTCGAGGATCTGATCGATGTGGGCCTCGGGGCCGTTGGTCATCAGCACCACCCGGTCGGAGAGCAGCAGGGCCTCGTCGACGTCGTGGGTGACCATCAGGGCGGTGACCTTCGCCTCCTGGCAGATCCGCATCAGCTGCTCCTGCAGGTTGCCCCGGGTGAGCGCGTCGAGGGCCCCGAAGGGTTCGTCGAGGAGGAGGAGTTTCGGGCGCAGGGCCAGGGCGCGGGCGATGGCAACCCGCTGCTTCATTCCGCCGGAGATCTCCCGGGGGTACTTGTCGGCGGCGGCCTTCAGGCCCACCAGCTGGATGTGGTGCTCGATGAGGGCGTCCCGCTCCCGGCGGTCGCTGGCGGTGATCACGTTGTCCACACCCAGGGCGATGTTCTGGCGCACCGTGAGCCAGGGCAGCAGCGAGTAGTTCTGGAACACCACCATCCGGTCGGGCCCCGGATCGGTGACCTGCCGGCCGCTCATCAGGATGCCGCCCTGGGTGGCGGTGGTGAGGCCGGCCAGCAGGTTGAGCAGGGTGGACTTGCCGCAGCCGGAGTGGCCGATGAGGGAGATGAACTCGCCCTCGGCGATATCCAGGAAGATGTCCCTGAGGGCCACGTACTCCCCCCCGCCGGGCAGGGGGAAGGCCTGGGTGACGTGGTCGACGGTGAACAGGGCGGCCATGGTCAGGCGGCTCCCTTGCTGAGCTTGCGCCCGGCGAAGGCCACCAGGCGATCGAGCAGCAGGCCGACAAGACCCACATAGATGATGGCCAGCACGATCTCACTGGAGCTGCCATCTCCCCCTGAGTTGTAGGCATCCCAGATGAAATAGCCGATGCCGCCGTCGGCCTTGAGCATTTCGGCGGCCACGATCGCCAGCCAGGCCAGACCGACGGCGATGCGCAGGCCCGCAAACACGAAGGGTACGGTGGCCGGGATGACGATGTCCCTGATGTAGGCGCCTTTCCGCAGCTTCAGCACCCGGGCGACGTTGATGTAGTCCTCGGGGATCTCACGGATGCCGATGGCCGTGTTGATGATGATCGGCCAGATGGCCGTGATGAAGATCACGAAGACGGCGGAGACGGTGGAATCCTGGAACACCATCAGGGCGATCGGGAACCAGGCCAGGGGCGGCACGGTGCGCAGCACCTGGATCACGGGATCAAAGCCCTTGCCGAGGAAGCGGCTCATTCCCAGGAGGCCACCGATGGTGATTCCCACCACCGCGGCCAGCCCGTAGCCCATCGCCACCCGCTGCAGCGAGATCAGGATCTGCCAGGCCAGGCCTTTGCTGGTGCCCCCATCATCGAAGAAGGGATGGATGATGTAGGGGTCCCACGTGTCGACGACGACATTGATGGGCCCCGGCAGGCGGGCGACTCCCAGGATCAGCGACAGCAGCTGCCACAGCACCAGAAAGGCGCCGATGCAGATCAGATAGGGAGACACCCGGGACACCCAGATCGGCGTGATCCTTCGGGAACGTTGGTGGGGTACTGCTGCGCTGAGGGCCATGGGGAATGGGTGGGGAATGGCAACGGGGGCAAGGGAAGCAGGAGCTTCCGCGTCAGGACATGGCCTTGATCTTCAGGGCGTCCAGGTAGGCCTTCGGATTTTCCGGGTCGAAGACGACACCGTCGAAGAAGGTTTCCTTGCCACGGGAATCACTGGCGGGAATCGCCTTCTCCTGGCCGATCGCCTTGGCCGCCTCCTTCCAGAGATCGGCCCGGTTCACCTGGTTCACGAGGGCGTCGACGTCGGTGCTGGCGGGGAGGTAGCCCCAGCGCATGTCCTCGATCACGAACCACTGGTCGTGGCTCTTGAACGGGAAGGAGGCGTTCTCGCTCCAGAAGCGCATCCGGTAGGGGCTGTCGGTCACCGTGCGACCGTCGCCGGCATCGAAGGTGCCGGCGAGGCGGGGTTTGATGTCGGCCACCGACGCCTTGAAATACCTGTCCTTCGAGGTGATCTCACAGAGCTCGTCGAGGTTGGCGGGGTCCTCGCACCACATCTGCGCTTCCAGCACCGCCATCAGCAGGGCCTTGGTGGCCTTGGGATTCTTGGCGACCCAGTCGGCGCGCATCGAGAAGGACTTCTCCGGGTGGAACTTCCAGAGTTCACCCGTTTCCGCCGCCGTGTAGCCCAGCTTCTTGTTGACCAGCCGCTGGTTCCAGGGCTCGCCGACGCAGAAGGTGTCCATGGTGCCGGTCTGCATGTTGGCCACCATCTGGGGCGGGGGCACCACCACCAGGTCGGCGTCCTTGTTGGGGTCGATGCCGTTGGCGGCCAGCCAGTACCGCATCCACAGGTCGTGGGTGCCGCCGGGGAAGGTAACGGCCGCCTTGAACTTCCGGCCGGTCTTGGCCGTGGCGGCCACGGCGTCGGCGAGGCCGGCCTTGTTGTCGATGGTGAGCTTGTTGGCCAGGAAGTCCTTGGAGACCGACAGACCCTGGCCCTGCAGATTCAGCCGGGCCAGGGTGGCCATCGGCAGCGGCTGCTGGCTCTTGGTGATCTTGCCCGCCGCCAGCAGCAGGGGCATCGGCGTGAGGATGTGGGCGCCATCGATGCCGCCGCCGCCGCCGCCCAGTTCCAGGTTGTCGCGGGTGACGGCCCAGGAGGTCTGCTTCATCACCTTCACCTCCGGCATGCCGTGCTTGGCGAAGAAGCCCTTCTCCTTGGCGATGATCAGCGGGGCGGCATCGGTGAGGGCGATGAAGCCGAGGGACACACCGGTGACCTCGGGCGCATCGGCACCACCGGCGGCTGGAGCGGCGGCGGGGGTGGCGACCTCCTTCTTGCCGCCACAGGCACTCAGCCAGATGGCGCCTGCCGTGGTGCCGGCAGCGGTGATCAGGAACTTGCGACGGGAAAGGTTGGACATGAAGCCTGAAGGGGAGCCAGGAAGGACCGGAGGGATGCACCGTGAGGTGCATGGGTTCTCAGGACGGGCTCCACAACGAAGCGCACCGTGCTGGCGAAAAGTGGGGTGGCTGGCGCGCAGGCTGACCAGTCAGCTCTCAAAAGACCACGCCGGCGGCCCCCACCAGGGTCGCGTCGGTTACCGATTCGGATCTTCGAGCGGCGGGTCTCCGTTCTCGGGTGCCGCCAGCTGGCGGCGCAGCCGTTCGCCGCTGCGGGCCATCAGCAGCGCCGTGGCCTGCTCAAGGGCGTCCTCGAGGTGCTCGAAGCGTCCGGCGAACCAGAGGTAGGCCGCCACGTTCCAGCGCAGCGCCGGCACCAGGGCCCCTTCGCCCCGGAGGGCCTCCAGGGCCTGGGTCCGCCAGACCTCCAGTCCCTGCCACGGCACCTCCGCGCTGGTGATGCCGTGGTCGCGGGGGTGGAGCAGGATCCGCTCGGTGGCTCCCCGACGCACCCGGGCGGTGATGCCGGCGCGGGAGGTGGGCAGGTCGGTGGAGCCCTCCAGACCCTTCACCGTCAGCAGGTCGGTCTCGCCGCAGTCCTGCAGGGCCTGCCAGGCGCGGGTCTCGGTGGGGGGATGGACGAAGCCGCTCACCAGCAGGTGCTCCCCGCGGTGCGGTGTCCAGAGCAGCTCCAGGCTGGCCACCGGGGGGCGTTTGCCGATGGCGTCCCGCACCGGCACCAGTCGTTCCGCCCAGACGAAATGGTCGGGCTGGTGGGTGAGGGCCAGCCCATGCCGGTCAAGGCGCCGCTGCACCGCGTCCAGCGGCAGGCCGGTCCAGGTGATGCCGATGGCGCTGAACAGCTCCGCCAGGGTGACGCCGAACTTCACCGGCATCGGATCGCCGCCGTGCAGCACCACCGGCACCGCGTCGCTGGCCAGCACCAGGGCCACCAGCGGCAGAAGGGGTGCGGTGCGGCTGCGGCCGTCGTAGGGCACCCCGAAGCACAGCGGCCGCCGGCCGGGGGTTTCCAGCACCGGCCCGCTGCGCCGGTAGCTGTCGAGCATGCCGGAGAGTTCGGTGGGGTGGGGGCGGCGGATCCGGTGGGCGATCAGGAAGGCCCCCATCTGGGCGTCATCGACCAGCCCCTGGAGCATCAGGTCCATGGCCTCCGCCGCCTCCTGGCGGTCCAGACCGGTGCTGGTGTGCTCGCCGCTGCCCACCTTGCCGATCAGCTCGCGGAACCGGGACCGCTCGGGGCCGAGCGCCCGCAGGCGCACCTGACGGCGATCCTCCGCACCGTGCAGCGGCTGGGCCGTCCCCGGCGGGGAGGCGTCAGGTCCCGGACCTGCCGGTTCTGGTAACAGTGACGACATGGGTGGACGGTTCCATGCCGGAAACTAAAGCCTTCCTGATCGGTGGGTTCGCGCAGCTTTCTCCGGCGCTCCCCGACACAACGATCCTTCCGGACGACGCAGCTCTCATCGGCGTCCCGGGTTCCCGTCTCGCCTGACCGGCTTGAGACGTGCTCCCCAAGCCCCGCTTCCGCCCACCTGCCTGGCAGGACTCCTCCGCATGGCCGGCCATGCGGACCGCCGCTTTCGCATGAACAGCACCGACACCAGCGTCGTCAACGACACCGCCAGCCCCACCCCCGACCGCTCTTCCAGCGACGGTTCCGCCCTGCCGCCGGAGGGCCTCAGCAAGGTCGAACGGGCCAAAGCGGAGCTCTGCGGCCTCGACCTGGCCCCCAGGCTGGCGGAACTGGCCGCGGCGGGCTGGGAGTCCCTCGATGAGGCCACCCTGACGATCCGCCTCAAGTGGCTGGGGATCTTCTTCCGTCCCGTCACCCCCGGCCGCTTCATGGTGCGGCTGCGGCTGCCCAACGGCGTCCTCCTTGCCGACCAGCTGGAGCTGCTGGCCGACGCCGTCGACCGCTGCGGCGAACACGGCAGCGCCGACATCACCACCCGCCAGAACCTGCAGCTGCGCGGCCTGCTGCTGGAGGACATGCCTCCCCTGCTGGAGGGGATGGAGCGGGTCGGCCTCACCAGCCGCCAGTCGGGCCACGACAACCCCCGCAACATCACCGGCAACCCCCTGGCGGGCCTCGACCCGGAGGAGCTGATCGACACCCGGCCGCTGGTGGCGGCGATCCAGGCCCGCCTCCTGGCTGATGACGGCCCCCGCAACCTGCCCCGCAAGTTCAACGTGGCGGTGGGCGGGGCCCCCGACAGCTTCCTGCTCCACAACGACCTCGCCTTCCTGCCGGCGCCCCATCCCCAGGATCCGGCCGCGCCGCTGGGCTTCACGGTGATGGTGGGCGGCTTCTTCTCGGCCCAGCGCAACGAACTGGCCGTGCCTCTCGGCCTGTGGCTGCGGCCCGACCAGCTGCCCGACTTCACCCTGGCCCTGCTGCGGCACTACGACGCCCACGGCAACCGGGTCCAGCGCAACAAAAGCCGGCTGATGTATCTGATCGATGGGCTGGGGCTGGCGGCCTATCGCGATGCCGTGGTGGCGGCCTACCGGGAGCTGGCCGGGGCGTCGGCGCAGGCACCCCTGCCCCATGACGGCCGCCATCTGGTGGTGCGGCCCCCCCGCGACGGGCTGGGATTCCAGCCCCAGAAGCAGGCGGGCCTCCACTGGGCGGGGCTGCACGTGCCGATGGGGCGGCTCGATGCCGCTTCGATGCTGGAGCTGGCCCGCCTGGCCCGCGCCTACGGCAGCGGTGAGCTGCGCCTCACCGAGGCCCAGAACGTGCTGATCGTGAATGTGCCGGCCGATCGCCTGGCGGCCCTGGGGGCCGAACCCCTGCTGGCACGGTTCCGGTTGGAGCCCGGTGCCCTCCAGGCTGAAGCGGTCAGCTGCACCGGCAGCCGGTACTGCAGCTTTGCCCTGATCCCCACCAAGCGCACCGCCCAGACGGTGATCGACGAACTGGAGCGCCGGCTGGAGCTGCCCGAGGCCGTGCGCAGCCACTGGACCGGTTGCCCCAACGCCTGCGGCCAGCCCTACATGGGCCAGATCGGCCTGATGGGGGCCAAGGCCCGCCAGGACGGCCAGATGGTGGAGGCGGCCAAGATCTTCCTGGGGGGCCGCCTGGACAGCGACCCGCAGCTGGCCGAGCTGCACGGGAAGGCCGTGCCCCTCTCCGAGCTCCCGGACGTGCTGGAGGGGTTGCTGGTGGAGCGCTTCGGTGCCCGGCGGCGGGCGGCGCCGTGAGTGCCCCATGACGGCCGCTTGCGGCCCGTGGGATCCCCGGCAGCTGCCGGCCGGCGGCAGCCCCGAGCGCTGGCCCTGGCTGCAGGGCCTGCGGCGGGCCCGGGACCTCGACCTGGAGCCCTGGCTCCAGGCGGTAGAGGCGGGATCGCTGCGGCCCGACGCCGACCTGCTCGCCGCCCTGGCGGAGCGGCTCGACGGCCCGGCGGCGGCGCGGCTGCTGGCCTGGTGGCTGGCCGAGCCCGCCGCCGACCCGGCCCTGCTGGCGGTGATCGGCCGCCACCGCCACCCCCGCTGCCGGACCCTGCTGCGGCAGGCCCTGGCACCGATCGCCGACGTCCCCGGCAAGGGCTCCGCCGCAGGGGCGCCGGCCGCGCTGCTGCTGCCCCTGCTGGGCCACCAGCGGCACCCGGACGATTTCCCGCTGCTGCGGGAACGGGTGCTGGCGCCGTTGCCGCATCAGCAGCGGCGGGCCGCCCTGGAGGGCCTGGCCGTGGGGCTCGGGGCCTGGCCGCTGCTCTCCCTGCGGCAGGTGCTCATCGCTCTGGTGGAGGATCTGGACCCGACCCTGGCCGCCACGGCCGTGGACCTGCTGGCCCGTCTGCCCGGGGGAGGCCAGGACCTGTCCGCCCTGGATCGCTGCCGCCTGGCCCCCGAGCTGGCGCGGCGGGTGGAGCGGCGGCTGGCGGCCGGGCGATCATGACCGCACCCCAGCGCGCTTGAGGCGAGGCCGATGTTCCGTCACCTGCTGGTGCCCACCGATGGCTCCGATCTCTCCGACGGCACGATCCGCCGGGCGGTGAGCTTCGCCCGCGACTCCGGGGCGACCATCACCTTCCTGCACGTGCTCGCCAACCTGGCGATGCCACCCCAGGGCTCCCTCTACGGCGATCCGGTGCTGCTGGACCCGGCCGTGGTGGAGCAGTTCAGCCAGGCGGAGCGAAGCTATGCCGACGAGCTGCTGGGGCGGGCCAGGGCCCTGGCCGAGGAGGCCGGGGTCCCCTGCGACACCGCCGTCGGTGAGCATCCGGTCGTCTACGAGGCGATCATCGAGGCCGCCAGCCACCACGGCTGCGACCTGATCTTCATGGCCTCCCACGGCCGCCGCGGCCTCGCCGGGCTGCTGCTGGGCAGCGAGACCCAGCGGGTGCTGACCCACACCGAGCTGCCGGTGCTGGTGTTCCGGCGCCCAGGGCCCGCCGCCGGCCATGGTCAGGAAGCGCCCTCGGCCCCCGCCTCCTGAAGCCGCCAGCGGCGCACCACCTCGGCCACGTCCAGGCCGTCGAGGTCGACCTGGGCATTGAGGCGCTGCATGGTGGCGGCGGAGATCCGGCCGGCCAGCCCCTGGATCACGGGCACCAGCTCCGGGCGCCGTTGCAGGGTCGCGGTGTGGAACACGGGCACCGCGTCGTAGGGGGGGAAGTAATGCCGGTCGTCCCGCAGCTGCTGCAGGTCGAGGGCGGGGATCAGTCCGTTGGTGGTGTCACCGGCGATCAGGTCGACGCGGCCCTCGGCCAGGGCCCGGTAGGTGAGGCCCAGATCCATGGCCTCGGGGGGCCGGGCGAAGCGCAGCCCGTAGCGCCGCGCCAGGCCGGCGAAGCCATCGGGCCGGTTGAGGAATTCGTAGCCGAAGCCCGCCCGCCAGCCGGGGGTGTGGGGGGCCGCCTCGCTGATCGTGGCGATCCCCAGCCGCCTGGCCTCGGCGCGGCGCACCAGGATCGCGAAGCTGTTCTCGAAGCCCAGGGAGGGGAACACGGTGAGCCCGAAGCGCTCGGCGTACAGCCGGCGCGTCTGCTCGAACACCCGCTCCGCCGGATCGGGCGTCTCCGGTGGCGGCGGCGGCTGGTCAAGAAGCGTGGTCCAGGCGGTGCCGGTGTACTCCACGTAGCCGTCGATGCGGCCGCTGCGCACGGCGGCGTGGATGAGGCCGGTGCCCCCCAGGCCGAAGTCGCGCCGCACCGTCAGTGGCGTGGTGGCCTCGATCTGCTGGGCCAGCAGTTCCCCCAGGATCAGCTGCTCGGTGAAGCTCTTGCTGCCGATCCGCACCGTGCCGCCGCCGGCGGGCGGCAGCAGTTTCAGGGCCAGCACGGCCCCCAGGGCAAGGCCCGCCAGGCCCCAGGCGAGCCGCAGCACCCGTCGCCGGCCGGGGGCGTTGGTGCCGCCGCTGGGGCGCCGGGCCAGCCGCCGCTCCAGCAGCCCCAGGCCGCCATCGGCGAGCAGGGCGATGGCGGCGGCCGGCAGGGCCCCCGCCAGGATCAGGCCGTTATTCACCGTGGCGATGCCCCGGAAGATGAACACCCCCAGGCCACCGGCGCCGATGGCGGCGGCGATGGTGGCCACCCCCACGCCGATCACCGTGGCCACGCGGAGGCCCGCCATCAGGGTGGGCAGGGCCAGGGGCAGCTCCACCCGCAGCAGCACCTGGCGGTCGCTGAGCCCCAGGGCACTGCCCGCCTGTTTCAGCCCCGGGGGCACCTGGGCCAGGCCCGTGACCAGCCCCCGCAGCAGGGGCAGCAGGGCGTAGAGGGTGAGGGCCACGATCGCCGGGGTGGTGCCGATGCCCCCGAGCAGCGGCACGGTCAGCAGCAGGCCGAAGATCGCCAGGCTCGGCACCGTCTGCACCGTGCTGGCCAGCGCCAGCACCGGCCCGGCCCAGCGGGGCCGGCGGCTGATCCAGAGCCCCAGCGGCAGGCTGATCGCCAGGGCCAGGCCGATGGCGCTGCCCACCAGCAGCAGGTGCTCACCGCTGCGCTGCAGGATCTCCCCCGCCAGGGCGCCGTCCCACCAGGCCGGCGGCCACCGGGAGGTCATGGCGCCTCGGCCGGCGTCAGGGCCCGGGTGGCCTGGAACACCGGCACGGCCACCCCGATCAGCAGCAGGGCCCAGCCGCTGTTGGCGGTGTCGTTGCGCAGGGCGCCGACCAGGAACGCCACCGATCCGATCAGCACGATGGCGGTGCTCCACGGGTGGCCCCAGGCCCGGTAGGGCCGCGGCCGTTCCGGCTCCCGCGCCCGCAGCACGAACAGGCAGACGATCCCCACCAGGTAGAGGCTCACGTACAGGAAGGCCGCCAGCCCCAGCAGGATGGTGAAGTCGCCGCCGAGCACCAGCAGGGCCGACGCCAGGCTGGTGAGCACCAGGGCCACGGTGGGGGTGCCGCCCCGGTTCACGCGGTCGACCAGGGGGCTGAACAGGCGGTCGCGGCTGAGGCCGTAGAGGATGCGCGGGGCGCCCATGATCGAGGCGTTGATCAGCCCTGCCAGGGACAGCAGCGCCAGCACGGTGATCGCCTGGCCGCCGAAGGCGCCGAACAGCAGGGCGGCCGCGTCCGCCACCGGCAGGCTGGAGACGGCGATCGCCGGCAGCGGCAGCACCCGCAGCAGGGCCAGGTTGAACAGGGTGTAGAGGACGATCACCGCCAGCACGCCGCCGATCAGGGAGCGGGGCAGGTCCTCCTGGGGTTCGCTGAACTCCTCGGAGAAATAGATGGGGCTGTGCCAGCCGTCGTAGGTGGTGACGATCGCCTGCAGGGAGAACACCAGCGCCACGGCCAGGCCCGTCCAGCCCACCGGGGTGGCCAACACCGCCGCGGTGGTGGGGATCGCGGCGGCGGCCGTGGCCCGGGTGGCGGGGCCGCCCAGCAGGAAACAGGCCGCCACCACCGCCAGGAAGGCGACCGCCTTGGCCAGGCTCAGCAGCTTCTGGCTGCCGCTGCCGGCCTCCACCCCCAGCAGCTGGATCAGGGTGAAGAGCAGCAGCACCGCCAGCCCCACCAGCTTTCCGTGCGGCGCCAGTCCCGGCAGCAGGAACGCCGCGTACTCGCCGATCGTGACCGCCACCCAGGCGATGCCGGTGCAGTGGCCGATCCAGTCCATCCAGCCCACGGTGAAGCCGGCGGCATCGCCGAAGCAGCGCCGGGCGTAGACGTACCAGCCGCCGGCCAGGGGCAGGGTGGCCCCCAGTTCCGCCACGGCGTTGGCGCCGAGCAGGGCGTAGAGGCCGCCGGCCAGCCAGGCCGCCATCACCCAGGGGCCGCTGCCCAGCTGGGCCGCCACCAGGCCAGGCGTGCGCAGGATGCCGGCGCCGATGGTGCCCCCCACCGCCCCGGCGATGCCGAAGCTCACCCCCAGCACGCTGAGCAGGCGGCCCGGGGCCTGGGCGGTCGACGCCTGGTCTGGGACCATCGGATCGGGGGGAGCGGGGCGGGTCAGGGGGCGATCACCCGTTCCAGCAGCCCGTGCAGCTCCTCCAGCTCGTGGCGGCTCAGCAGCCAGTCGCCGTCGAGATCCTTGGTGACGCGGGCCTCGAGGATCCAGCCATCCTCCGTGCGCACGACGGCGAAGTGGGGGGACTGGAAGGGGGCGGCCATGGCTGGCGGGAAGGCAGCGGTACCTCCTGCTTAGCCAGGGCCGGCGGGGCGGGCAGCGCCGGGGAGCTCAGGGACCCTCGGAGGGGGGCGGTGCCAGCTGGTCCAGCAGCGGCGGCGGCCCCAGCTGCTCGAGGTGGAAGGTGGCGCCGTAGCTCGGGGTGGGGCGCTGGGAATAGAAGCGGGCGGGGGTCGGCCTACCCAGCCCGGCACGGACTCCGGCCACCAGGGCGGCGGCCCGGCTGCGGGCCCGCAGGGCCTGCAGCACCAGCGCCTGCAGCCCCTCGGGCGCCCTGCTCCAGCCCAGGGCCGTGCAGGTCTGGTGGTCGAGCAGGCCCATCAGTGCCCAGCGCAGGGCGGGGCGCAGGGGGGCGGGCCAGTCGGCCAGGAGCATGGCCAGGGTGGCGTCGGCGATGCGCCGGTTGGTGGCCGCCGGGGCGAAGGCCTCCCGCTCCACCCGTTCGTTCAGGGCCAGCAGGTCGGCCAGGGTGTCCGGCAGGTCCACGATCCCCATGCGCTCGCCCACCCCGCGCCAGAACCGGAACAGGTGCTCCTGCTCCAGGGGGGTCAGGGGCCGCCAGCCGTAGCGCGCCAGCCAGCGGATCGGCTCGGCCACGAAGGTGGAGAGCACGTAGAGGAAATCGTCGTTGCCGATCGCGTAATGACCGTGGATGCGGTTCATGCGCTCGATCACCGCCGCCCCGGCCGGGCTGTCCAGCCCATGGCGCAGCAGTTCGGCCACCATCAGACCGGTGTCGTCATAGCGCTTGCGGGGCCGGCGCTCGAATTCCCCGGTGCGGGCCAGCAGGCCGGAGATGGTGGGCACACAGAAGGTCTTGAGCAGGGCCAGCTCCAGGGCCCGGGTGAGGTCCCAGGGAAACAGCTCGCCGGCCAGCCGGTGGGCGGTGGCCTCGGCGGCCCGCAGGCTCGCGGCGTCGTCGGCGGTTTCTGCGGCGTCGGCCGTGGTGCCGGCGGCCGGGGCGTCGCCGGGATCGAAGGGATCGGTCATCGGGGACTCAGAAGCGGGAGCCGGGCTGCTGCAGGAACGCCTCCTCCTCAGGGAGGCTCGGCCGCCCGAGGATCCGGTTGCGGTGGGGGAAGCGGCCGAAGCGGGCGATCACCGCCTGGTGGCGGCGGGCGAACTCCGCTGTGCGGGCGTCGGTGTGGCGCTCGAACAGGGGCAGGCCCAGCTCCTGCACCGCCGGATCCTCGCTGTGCATCAGGGGCATCAGCCAGAACGGCCGCCGTTCCGGTGCCGGCTCCGCCGCCACCCAGCCGGCCTCGACGGCCCGCAGCGTCAGGGCCAGGGCCTGACCATCGCCGGCGAAGGCGCGGGCCTGGTCGCGCCAGATCTGCCGCGGGAACTGGTCGAGCACCAGCAGCAGGGCCAGGGCCTCGGCGGGGCGTTCCCCCCAGGGGGCCAGGCCGCCGTCCAGGGCCTGGTCGGTGAGGGCCCCGAACCGTTCCCGCACGGTCCGGTCGCGGTCGGGACCGGGTCGGAACCAGGCGGAGGGGGGCGTCTCCTCGAACCAGAAGCGCAGAACCTCCTGCGGGGTCGGCATGGTTCAGACGAGGAATCGGTGCAGAAGAAATGGAAGCACCATCAGCAGCAGGGCGATGGCCACCAGGGCCGGCAGGTGGCTGATGCCGTAGGGAACCACCATCAGCAGCACGCCGCAGCCCAGGGCCACCGCATGGGCCTGCTTCCGGCCGTAGAGCAGGTAGCCCAGCCCGATCGACCCGATCACCAGCGTCAGCAGCTGGCGGAGGCTGGGATCGCTGCCCATGGAACCTGGCCCGGAGCGGCGGACGCCCCCATGCTGGGGCTCCCATCGCCGTCCTGCCCACCCATGTCCCATCTGGTGGTGCTCCAGCACCTGGAGCGCGAAGGTCCGGGTCGTTTCGGCGAGGAGGCCCGACGCCGGGGCTGGGACGTGACGGTGTGCCGGCCCGACCGGGGGGAGCCGATGCCCCGGCTCGGGCCCGGCCAGGCCCTGTTGGTGCTGGGGGGACCGATGGGGGTGGGTGACATCGGATCGCCGTCGTTTCCCTGGCTGGAGGCGGAGGTGGCCCTGCTGCGGGAGTGCCTGGAGTGCGAGCGCCCGGTGGTGGGGCTGTGCCTGGGGGCCCAGCTGCTGGCCTTCGCCGCCGGTGGGCAGGTGGTGCCACTGACGGCGGGGGACCCGCCCGTGCGGGCGTACGAAGTGGGCTGGGAGCCGGTGGCCTGGACACGGCCCGAGGATCAGGAGCCTGTGCTGGCGGGGCTCGGCGCCGCCCTGCCGGCCCTGCACTGGCACGGGGACCGGATCCGGCTCCCAGCCGCCGCCGTCCTGCTGGGGTCGACGCCCCTCTGCACCGAACAGATGTTCCGCATCGGGCACCACGCCCACGGGCTCCAGTTCCACGTGGAGGTGACGGACGCCGCCCTGGAGACCTGGCTCGAGGAGGACGGTGACTACGTGCGCCTCGCCCTGGGCCCGGACGGGGTGGAGCAGCTGCGGGCCGGTCGGGAGCGCTGGGGGGAGAAGGGGGAGCGCCAGGGGCGCCGGCTGATCAACAACCTGCTGGATCGGATCGGCGCCCTGCTCGGGGGGTATCCCCTGCTCTGAGGGCCGGTGCCATGGTCAGCGCGCCGTCAGCCCGTCGGCCAGCTGGCGGCGGCCCTGCTCCACCGCCCCGTCCTCCAGCAGCCGTTCCGCCCGGGTCAGCCCCGCCGGGAGGCTGTCGCTGATCCCGGCGCGCCAGAGCAGGAAGCCGCCGTTCCAGATCAGTCCAGGCCGCAGCGGTCCGGAGCCGGCCAGGGCCTCCCGGGCCTGGTCCCGCCACTGGGCCAGGCTTTCGAGCGGCACCTCGGGAGCCCCGAGGCCGTGGTCGCGGGCCCGCAGGATCAGGCGTTCCGCCCCACCGGCCGCTCCCCCCACCCGGTGGGAGGCGATCGCCACCCGGTTGGTGGGCAGCTCCACGCCCCCCTCCAGCCCCTTGATCAGTAGCAGGTCGTCCTGGCCGGTGGCAGCCAGGGCCTCGCCGGCCAGCCGCTCGGTCGGGGCGTGGACGAAGCCGCTGACCTGCAGGTGGGGTCCGGGGTGGCAGCTCCAGAGCAGTTCCAGGGTGGCGACCGGCGGGCGCTTGCCGATCTGCTCCCGCAGCGGCACCAGCCGCTCCGCCGCCGGGAAGTGGGTCGGCTGGTGGAGCAGGGCCAGCCCCTCGGCGGCGAAATGGCGGTTCACCGCGTCCCAGGGGAGGCCGCGGCGGTCGAGGTCGAGGGCGGCCAGGGCTTCGGCCGTGGTGAGGCCGTACTTCACCGGCATCGGATCGCCGCCGTGCAGCACCACCCCGGCCCCCGCCGCCAGGAGCAGCAGGGCCACCAGCGGCAGCAGCGGCGCCGAGCGGCTGCGGCCATCGAAGGGCACCCCGAAACTCAGCACCCGCCGCGGGCTCGCCGCCAGCCGCGGTCCGCGGCGTGCGTAGCTGTCGAGCATGCCGGCCAGCTCCTGGGGCTCCGGGCGCCGCAGGCGATGGGCGATCAGGAAGGCGCCGGCCTGGGCTTCCGTGCAGCACCCGTCGAGCAGCAGATCGAGGGCTTCGCCGGCTTCGGCCCGGCTCAGGGCCCGGCCGCTGCGTTCGCCGCTGCCCAGGGCGGCGATCAGTTCGCGGAAGCGGCGCGGGTCGGCCCCCAGCGCCTCCGCCCGCTCCAGCCGCCGCTGCGCCGTCCATTCCCCCCCGGGGCTCGGCGTCGACATGCGCGGCGACCTCCTTACGGTGATCCCTAGGGTGAGGGGCATGCCCGGGATCATCGCAAGCCCCCTGCTGCTGGTGGTGCATGGCCGTGCCGGTGGCGCCATCCCCGCCGAACTGCAGGCCCTGGCCAGGGAGCTGGAGGCGGTGCGCGGCGCTGCGGTGGGGCTGGAGGCGCTGACGGCGGGGGAGCCGCCGGCGGTTCCCTGCGGCAGCGCCGGCGCCCCCCTGGTGCTGGTGCCCCTGTTTCTCCTGCCCGGCAGCCATGTGCGCCGGGACGTGCCGCGGATCGCCGAGCGCTGCCGCCGGCGCGGGCCGGTGCGGCGCCTGCCGTTCCTGGGGGCCTGGCCCACCTGGCAGCGGGCCCTGGCCGCCGAGCTGGCGGCGCTGCCGGTCCCGGCCGAGGTGGCCGGATCCTCTGCCCCGGCAGCACCCTGGCTGCTGCATCACCCGCTGGAGGGTCCGCTGGGGGTGGCTTTCCTGGCCCACCTGGAGGCGGCCACCGGTGCCCGCTGCCACGCCACTCCATACAGTGCCCCCAATTCCGAGGACGCTCCGCTGTCCCTGCCTCGTCCCGCCCTGCCCCTGGCCCTGGCGGCCAACCGGCTCACCGACGCCCTGCCACCATCGCTGGGCCTGCCGCTGCTGCAGCGGCCCCGGTTCCGGGCCGTGGTGCTGGAGGCCCTGATGGCACTGCCATGACGGAGCCATGACCGACGAGACCCCGGCCCCCCCCATCGAGGACGGCCCCGGGACCGTGTACCTGGTGGGGGCGGGCCCGGGGGATCCGGACCTGCTCACCCTGCGGGCCCACCGGCTGCTGCAGCAGTGCGATGCCCTCGTCTACGACTCCCTGGTGCCCACCGCCCTGCTGGATCTGGTGCCCCAGGGCTGTGAGCGGCACTTCGTGGGCAAGCGCCGCGGCCACCATTCGGTGCCCCAGCCCAGCACCAACGCCGTGCTGCGGGAGCTGGCCGGGCGCCGGCGGCTGATCGTGCGCCTCAAGGGCGGCGATCCGTTCCTGTTCGGCCGCGGTGGGGAGGAGGCGGCCCACCTGGCGGCCCACGGAATCCCGGTGCAGGTGGTGCCGGGGGTCACGGCCGGCATCGCCGCCCCCGCCTATGCCGGCATTCCCGTCACCCACCGCCGGGCCGGATCGAGCGTCACCTTCGTGACCGGCCATGAGGAGATCGACAAGCGCCGCCCCGGCGTCGACTGGCGCGGCCTGGCCCGCAGCAGCGACGGGCTGGTGATCTACATGGGCCTGCACAACCTGCGCCACATCGTCGCGGAGCTGGTGGCGGGCGGACTGGCCCCCACCACCCCCGCCGCCGTGATCCAGCAGGGCACCGTGCGGGGCCAGCGCCAGCTGGTGGCCACCCTGGAGGTGCTGGCCGACCGGGTGGAGGCCGAGGCCTTCGCCTCCCCCTCGATCGTCGTCGTCGGCGCGGTGGTCCAGGAGCGGGTGCCGTCCTGCGCCCCGTCGCCCGCCGATGTGGCGATGCCGATACCCTTCTGATACCCTTCTGCCCCTGACTGTGCCGCTGATGGCCACCCCCCTGCCCCGGCGTGCAGCGGTCGCGGCCCTGCTGGCCGGACCCCTGCTCGTCGGTGCCCTGGTGGCCGCGGCGGGCGGCCGCCAGGACGAGGCCAGGGCCGCGGCACCGCCGCTCCTGGTGAGTGCGGCGGCCAGCCTTTCGGGGCCGCTGCAGGCCCTGGCCGTTCCCTTCGCCAGGGGCCAGGGGGCGGCGCCGCCCCAGTTCAACTTCGGCGCCTCCGGGCTGTTGCAACAGCAGATCCAGCAGGGGGCGCCGGCGGACGTGTTCCTCTCCGCCGGCGTCCGGCCGATGGACAGCCTGGAGCGGGCGGGCCTGCTGCTGGCCGGCAGCCGGCGGGATGTGCTCGGCAACCGGCTGGTGCTGGTCGTGCCGGCCCGATCGCCACGGCGCCCTCTGGACATCGCGGGACTGGCGGGCCCCAGGGTGCGGCGCATTGCCATCGGTGACGGCACCGTGCCGGCCGGCGACTACGCCCGCCAGGTGCTGGCCCACTACGGACTCACGGCGGCCGTGGCCCGGAAGCTGGTGCCCCTGGGATCGGTGCGGGCCGTGGCCCGGGCGGTGGCAGAGGGCAACGTGGACGCCGGCTTCGTCTACCGCAGCGATGCGGTGCAGCTGGGGGGACTGCGGGTGGTGGTCACCGCCCCGCTCGCCAGCCATGCCCCGATCCGCTACAGCGGCGCGGTGCTGCGCAGCAGCCGCCAGCCCCAGCTGGCCCGCGCCTACCTGCGATCCCTGGGCAGCCCCGCCGCCGGGGCGCTGTTCCGTCGCGAGGGCTTCGAGGTCCTGCCCGGTCGGGCCCCCTGATGGAGGCCGACCCCGGCCTGTCGCCCCTGGTGCTGTCGCTGCGCAGCGCCACCCTGGCGGTGCTGCTGGTGGCTCCGGCCGGATTCCTCGCCGCCGACCGGGTGCGGCGCTGGCGGGGTGTGCGGCGCGCCACGGCCGACCTGCTGCTGCTCTCGCCCCTGGTGCTGCCGCCCACGGTGCTGGGGTTCGTGCTGCTGCAGCTGCTGGGCCGCTACGGCCCCCTTGGGGAGCCCCTGGCGCGGCTGGGCCTGGAGCTGGTGTTCAGCTGGCCCGCCACGGTGCTGAGCGCGGCGGTGGTGGCCTTCCCCCTGATGTATCGCACCCTGCTGGCGTCGCTGGAGCAGCTGGATCCCGGCCTGGAGGGGGTGGCGCGCAGCCTCGGAGCGGGGCCCTGGCGGGTGTGGCGGCGGATCACCCTGCCCCTGGTGCTGCCGGGGTTGGGGGCAGGCCTGAGCCTGAGCTACGCCCGGGCCCTGGGGGAGTTCGGCACCACCCTGATGCTGGCGGGCAACATCCCGGGCCGCACCCAGACCCTGCCCCTGGCGATCTACGCGGCCGTCGATGCCGGCGACCTGGCCCGGGCCTGGGCGTGGACCGGCCAGGTGCTGCTGCTCAACGGGCTCTGCCTGGGGCTGGTCCAGCTGTTCCTGAGCCGCTCCCGCCGCTCCCGCCGGCCCGGCACCGTGGCCGCGGCGTCCCCCACGGCCCTGCCCCAGCCGCCTCTGCTCAGCCCTCCGTCGTCCCCGAGGCCTCCGGTGTCCTCGCTGGCACCCGGCCGCCCCTTCGCTCTCTCCTTCGCGCTGCAGCAGCGCCACGCTGACTTCCGCTTCGAGCTGGCCCTCGACACCTCCTGCCGTCGGCTGGCGATCCTGGGGCCGTCCGGCGCGGGCAAGAGCCTGCTGCTGCGTCTGCTGGCCGGGCTGGAGCGCCCCCGGACCGGCCGGATCGAACTCAACGGCCGGGTGCTGTTCGATGCGGAGCGGGGGCTCGATCTGCCGCCGGAGCGGCGCCGCATCGCCGTGATGCTCCAGAACGATTCCCTTTTCCCCCACCTGACCGTGGCCGCCAACGTGGGCTTCGGCCTGGCCCACCTGCCGCTGGCCGAACGCCACGCCCGGGTGGCCGCCCAGCTGGCGGCGGTGGGGCTGCAGGAGCAGGCGCGGCTGTTCCCCGCCCAGCTCTCGGGCGGCCAGCAGCAACGCACGGCCCTGGCCCGGGCCCTGGTGACCGATCCGGACCTGCTGCTGCTGGATGAGCCCCTCTCCTCCCAGGACACCCACCGTCGCCGGCACCTGCAACAGCTGATGGAGGACCTGACGGCCCGCTCCGGGGTGCCCACCCTGCTGGTGACCCACGACATGGAGGAGGCCTACCGCCTCGGTGAGGAGCTGCTGGTGATCGACCGGGGGGTGCTGCTGCGCCACGGCCCCCGCGCGGAGGTGTTCGAGCGGCCCGGGGCCGTGACGGTGGCGCGGCTCACGGGCTGCCGGAACATCGCGGCGGTGCGGCGTCTCGGGCCCACCCGGCTGCGGGCCCCGACCTGGGGCCTGGACCTGGAACTGCCGGAGCCCCTGGAGACGGCCGTCAGCCACGTGGGGCTGCGGGCCCACCAGCTGGAGCTCGCCGCCGCCCCCGTGCCCGGGGCCGCCCACCACTGGCCCTGCCGGGTGGTGGGGGTGAGCGAGGGGCCGCGGCACGTCACCGTCTCGGTGGTGCCGCTGGCCAGCCCCGCGGGGGCGGATCTCCCGGGGCGCGGGCCGATCGAACCGATCCTGGTGGAGCTGTCCCGTCGGGCCTGGGAGGCCCTGGGATCGGCCGCCGCTGCTGGCCCCCTGGTGCTCTGCCTGCCCGCGGGCGGGCTGCTGCCGCTGCGATGAGCGCCATGCTGTGTGCACCATCCCGACGCCTCCGACCCGGCATGAGCCAGCCCGGCCTTTCCCACCTCAACGCCGCCGGCCAGGTGCACATGGTGGAGGTGGGCGACCGCCCCGCCAGCGACCGCCGCGCCGTGGCCGAGGGCTGCATCACCATGGCGCCCGAGGTGCTGGCCCTGGTGCTGGAGGGCCGGGCGGCCAAGGGGGACGTGCTGGCGGTGGCCCGGGTGGCGGCGATCCAGGGCGCCAAGCGCACCTGGGAGCTGATCCCCCTGTGCCATCCCATCGCCCTCACCGGGCTGGAGGTGCGGATCGAGCCGATGGCCGACGGCCGCGGGCTGCGGCTGGAGGCCAGCGCCCGCACCACAGGCGCCACGGGCGTGGAGATGGAGGCGCTGACGGCGGTGCAGGTGGGCCTGCTCACCCTCTACGACATGGTCAAGTCGGCCGATCCGGCCATGACCATCGGCCCGGTGCGGCTGCTGCGCAAGGAGGGGGGGCGCCGGGGCCCCTGGGAGCACCCCGCCGTGCGGGGCCTGGCGGAGGCGAGCGATGGCTGAGCCGTTCCCCCGCGAGGGCCTGCCCGTGGAGGAGGCCCGGCGACGCGTGCTGGCGGCGATCACGCCGCTGGCGGGACGTGAGCGGCTGCCGCTGGCGCGCTGCCTGGGCCGGGTGAGTGCCGAACCGGTGCGGGCCCCCGAGGCCGTGCCGGGTTTCCGGGCTTCGATCATGGATGGCTACGCCATCGCCGACGCCGAGGCTCCCAGCCCTGGCCGCCGCTGGCGCCTGGTGGGCCGTTCCGCCCCCGGAGATCCCTACGGGGGGGTGCTGGCTGAGGGGGAGGCGATCCGGATCCTCACCGGCGCCCCCCTGCCGGAGGGGGCCCAGCGGGTGCTGCCCCAGGAGCTGGTGAGCCCCGAGAGCCCCGGCGCCGGCGGTGGGGCCGAGTGCCTGCGGATGACCGGAGAGGCGGGCCCCAACCCCTGGATCCGCGCCCCCGAGGAGGAGGCCGCCGCCGGCGACGAGCTGCTGCCGGCCGGGGTCCGCCTCGGGGCCGCCGCCCTGGGGCGCCTGGCCAGCTGCGGCGTGGCGGCGCTGGCGGTGAGCGTCCAGCCGCGGGTGGGTCTGCTGATCAGCGGCGATGAACTGGTGGCGGCCGGTGCGGCCCGGGGGCCGGGCCAGATCTGGGAGAGCAACGGCACCCTGCTGCGGGCCCTGCTGGAGCGGCTGGGCTACCCCGTCAGCGAGCAGCGGGTGGTGGCCGACGATCCCGCCGCCCTGCGCCAGGCGTTGCTGGAGCTGGCCGCCGGCTGCGACGTGGTGGTGAGCACCGGCGGCGTCTCGGCCGGCGACAGCGACTGGATCCGGCCCCTGCTGGCCGAGCTGGGGGAGGTGGGTTTCTGGAAGCTGTTCCTCAAGCCCGGCCGGCCCTTCGCCTTCGGCCGGCTGGGGCCGCGGCCCTTCTTCGGCCTGCCCGGCAACCCGGTGGCCGCGGCGGTCACGGCCCTGCAGCTGCTGTGGCCGGCCCTGCAGCAGCTGGAGGGGGGCGAGGTGGTGCCGCTGCCCCGGCTGAAGGTGCGCCTGGCCTCGCCCCTGAAGCGGGGCGCCGGCCGGCCCGAGCTGGCCCGGGCCCGCTTGGTGGTGGATGGGGACGGCGCCCTGCTGGCGCAGGTGGAGGGCAGCCAGGCCTCCTCCCGCATCGGCTCGCTGCAGGGGGCCGACCTGCTGCTGGAGATCCCCGCCGAGGCCGGATCCCTGGCGGCCGGCACGGAGCTGTGGGCCCAGCTGCTGCGGCTGCCGCTGCTCTGAGTCAGTCGCCGACGACGTCCGGCGCTCCGGGGGCGGCGATCGGTGCCGGGATCGGGGCGGGGAGGCCGTCGATGCTGCGGCGGTTCTTGCGCTTCCAGTAGCGCTCCAGGCCGTCGTTGCCCTTGCGGCGCGCCCAGCTGTCGAGCTCGGTGCGGTCGCCCCCGTAGCTGTAGCGGGGCACCGCCATGCCGCAGGAGGTCTGGACCCGTTCGATGGCCAGGTCGAAGATCTGGCGGGCACCGGCCAGGGGCTCGAAGTGGCCGAACAGGGCCTCCCAGTCGGCCTCACCCCGCTGGGTGGTGCGGGCGGTGCCATAGAGCCGCAGGATCTGGGGCGGGCCCTCGAAGGCGCAGAACATCAGGGTCATGCGCGGGCACGCCTGAACGTGGGCGGCGGTCTCGTTGCCGCTGCCGGTGAGGTTGAGCCAGATGACGCGGCGCTCGTCGAGCACCCGCAGGGCATCGCGCCCCTTGGGGGACACGTTCACCGTGCTGTCGGCGGTGGCGGTGCCGACGAAGAAGAGCTTCTGGGCGCCGATGAAGGTGATCTGGTCGGCGGTGAGGGCGTCGCTGGACTGGCCCATGGAACGGGGTGCGAAGGGAAGGGGGCGTGGGGAGGTGGGGACGTCACAGCGGTGTGTTGCCGGCCACCCAGGTGCCGCGGCCGCCGCTCCACTCCCGTTTCCAGAAGGGGGCGTGGTGCTTGAGATCTTCCAGCAGCTCCTGAACGCAGCGCAGGGCGGGACCGCGGCGGTCGGCCCGGACAGCCACCAGCACGATGGCCTCCCCCGGCCGCACCCGCCCCACCCGGTGCGCCACCAGCACCGCGTCCGCCCCGTGGCGCGCCGCGCAGGCCTCGGCGAGGAGGACCAGCTGGGCCTCGGTCATGCCCGGGTAGTGCTCGAGTTCCAGGGCCTCGAGGGGATCGCCGGTGGCGGTGGTGGGGCGCACGCGGCCGATGAAGTGGCTTTCGGCGGCTGCGTCCGTGGCGCCGGGCCCATCGGCCGCCAGGCTCCGCTGCCAGGCGGCCAGCCGCTCCAGCGGCTGGAAGGGGGTCTCCAGGATCTGCACCACGATCGGAGGGGCCGGGCGCAAGGGGCTGGTGGTGGCCATGGTTCAGCCTCCGGTGATCGGGGGCAGGAAGGCCACCTCGTCGCCCGGGGCGAGGGGGCTGCCCGGGGCGGCGAACGCCTGGTTGATGGCCACCCGCACCGTGGCCGGCAGCTCGGTGCTGTCCGCTCCGGGGCCGGTGCCCAGGGCCAGCTGCCGCCAGAGGTCCGCCGCGGTGGTGCACCGGGCGTCGGGGCGGGGGGCGAGGGGGATGAGCCGTTCGCCCCAGCCGGCCCGCTCGCGCAGGCCGGCGAACAGGCGCACGCGCACGCTGGGGACGCTCGGCTGGGTCATGGGGTCTGCCTGGGCTGGGCCATGGCCATGGTGGCGGCTCCGATGCGCCTCAGGCGGAAAGACCGACCTGGCTGTGCAGGGACCGGCAGACCACCCGGTTGCGACCATGGCGCTTGGCTTCGTAGAGGCAGTCGTCGGCCAGCTGCAGCATCCGGTCGGCGTCGCACTCGGCCATCGACAGCGGATCCCAGGACGCGATGCCGATGCTGACGGTGAGGACGTTGCCCGTGGCAACGCCGGGATGGTAGATGCCCTTGTCCTGGATGGACTCGCGCAGCTTCTCGCACAGGCGCAGGGAGGCCGCGGCATCGGTCTTGGGCAGGATGATGGCGAATTCCTCGCCCCCCAGCCGGGCCACGAAGTCGCTTTTGCGACTCAGGCCGGTCCGGAGGGCATCGGCAATCTCCTTGAGGCATCGGTCGCCGTAGGCGTGGCCGAGAACATCATTGACCACCTTGAACTGATCGATGTCGATCAACGCCAGGGACAGGTTGACCTGGGCGGCTCTGGAGGCGGAGACATTCCCCTTGAGGAAGGAATCGAAGCTGCGGCGATTGGCGAGCTGGGTGAGGGGATCCAGCATCGCCAGCCGCTTCGAGCGTTCACTCTCGAAGGCATAGAACAGCAGGCTCAGCAAGCTGCTCATCGCTTCGATGCGCTGCACCTCCTGGTCGCTGAAGACACTGCCTTCATGCAGGGCAATCGTGAGAACCGGTATGGAAACACCACGTGAGTCCAGCCGGATGCCGAGGTAATCGCTGCAGCCCACATCCTTGAGGGAGTCCAGAAAGGGGAAGCCGTTGTCCTTGGTGGTGAATAGCTGCTGCCGAAACAGCTTGCTTCTTGTGGCAATGAAATGCAGGGGGCTGCGCAGGTGCTCATCCTGCTCCAAGAAGTCCCGCTCCATGCGCAGGGTGCTGACAAGGCCCGGTCTGGAGCTGACCCAGACATACTGGCTGCAGTCGATGTCATCCTGATCGGGCAGAAAGGCCAGGGAGAAGCGATAGATCTCCAGGCCCCAGGATTTCAGCTCATTGACAAACAGAAGCACGAACTCCTCGAAGCTGCGCAGTCTCGACCAGTTGTCGATGATGTAGCGCTCCAGCGGAATCTTCCTGTCGGAGGTCTGGTAGCCTTCGCCATGCCCGGAGTCACGCAGCCGCGACGTGGCACGGATCTGCTCCAGCGTCTGCTGCAGGGAATCGCGGTCCGCCCAGTCGGAGGATTGAATGAACGACTCCACGTCCTCCAGGGAAAGGGGAGGCGAGACGAGGAACCCCTGCAGGGCATCGGCGCCCAATCGGATGACGGCGGTCAGTTCGTTGTGGGTTTCGACGCCTTCGCAGACGACCGTTTTGCCCAGCGCATGGACCGTTTCGATGAAGGAGCCGACATAGCGCTGCAGCCGGAAGGATCGATCGATCCCCTTGATCAGATCGATGTCGAGCTTGATGGCGTCGTACCAGGCTTCACTGATGCGCCGATAGTTCGACAGTCCGGATCCGAAATCATCGATGAAGATTCTGAAGTTCAGCTCCCGCATCAATCGCTCCGATGCCGTCGTCACGCCTTCCGAGCCCGCCAGGATGTCCGTTGCGGCCATCTCGGTGATCTCGATGCAGAAGATGGAGCTGTCGATGCTGTGCTGCTTGAACAGGCTGATCAGCTGATTGAGACGCTGATCGGTGGACACGGAATCGGAACTGACATTGACGGAGATATACTCAATGCGATGGCGAAGAAACTCCGATGCCTTGAGCTGCTGTTGCACGTCAGCGAGCCGGCTGACAACCAGCGCATCGATCTTGTGGGTGATGCCGATGTCATGGGCCAGCTGAATCACATGTCCCGTGCCGAGCTTGCTCAGGGCCGGGGGCAGGAAGCGGATCAGCAGCTCGAGGCCGAAGTGGCCTGGATTGCTGAGCTGCAGAATCGGTTGGAAGCGCAGCTCAAGATCACTCGCCTTCAGGGACGTGAGTTGACTTCTGATTTCTCCTTTATCCTTGACCAGCAGATCATCACCGCTCTTCACCAGGCGGTACGAACGTCTGTCTTCGGCGGCCAGAATCTCCCCGAAAGCCTGCATCGTCAGCAGGGAGTCGGGCGGCTCAACCAGCGGAAACCGTTGCCCGGTGATGATCACATCATCCCAGGCCAGCACCGAATCGCTGGAAATCTGAATGGACCCGGAGACAATGCCGAGCAGACGGGCCAGGAGCGCCTCGCAGGCGCCATTGTCATCGATAGGGATGTTGCCGGAGGACCGGACGATCAGAGCAATCTTGTTCTTCGACACATGGTAGAAATTGAAGCCGGGGTGTACGGCCCATCCCTTGTCGATGGCACGACAGGCCTTTGTGAGGATCTTGTTGATCTCCACCTCACTGAGATAGCCGCGTTGCCGTTCGAGATAGCGAAAGTCGATGGTCACGAGGAAGCCATCCTCGCCGCGCTCGGCGTGCTTCCTGAGGGCCGAAGGCTCCAGATCCTTCACCAGGGCATAGTGGGTCAGGAAGGACGTGTGGCCTTCCCTGCGGAAGCTTCCGGTCGCCGGTTGATCCTTCCGGCGGTTATGGCTGGAACGCCAGGCGATCACCACGCTCAGCCCGATGCCCAGCAGCCCCAGGGCCAGGGCGAGGCTGCGGACGCGATCCGCCTGTGTCGGCAGGGCCGGTGCCAGGGTCAGCCCCACCGCCAGATCTCCGAAGCCGACCCGGTAGAGCGCACCGGCCGGCGCCCCCTTCGCCATCCCCTTCGCCTCCAGGGCGGTCCATGGGGCCAGCCGGATCTGCCTGTCGCCATCCTGATCGCGCTGGATCAGGCTGCTGCCGCTGACCCTGATCCATTCGGGGGCCCGGCGGCGACCGGGGGCCGTGCTGAGCAGCAGGCCATTTCCTTGCCCCGGTTCGCCCGCCATCACCAGATCCAGCCGGGAAAAGCGGCGGGGGCAGATCAGCAGTCTGCCCTTCAGGGAGGAGGATCCGGTCGCCATCACCGCCGCAACGGGGGGGGGCACCAGCTCCGCCGCGCTGACGGACTGCAGACCGGGGGGGGACATGGACGGCCCTTTGGCCTCCGCGCCGGCGGACCCCGGCGCCGATGGCGTGGCGAAAAAACGCTCGACGTCCTGCAGGGTGGTGCACAGCCGCCCGGCAATCCGATCATTCTGGCGGCGTAAGTCGTTGAAACTGCGCTGATCCAGCAGATGGGTGAAGATCAGGAGAGAGGTGCCCGAAAGAAGCGCTCCACTGATGATCATCAATGTGGTGCGTCGGCGCATGTTCCTCCCTCTCCGGCCTCACCTTAGCCTCAGCTGCCGTGTGGAGCCCCGGGCCGACGCCGCTTCCCTGCCCGGCGCAGCGGTTTGATGATGTGGCCCAGCGCCCGATTCCCTCGGCGCCTTCACCCTTGCTCAGGGAAAAACTCAGGCTTCCTTTCTGAGCCCTCGAAGGTGACGACGGCGACGTCGATCGGTTTGCCCACGCCCCTAACATTCACGGGCATGCATCCTTTCAGGCCGTGGGCGCCGCACGGATCACGAGTTCAGTGGTTTTGCGGGCGGTGACGCCAGCCGTTCTGTCGGTGGTTGTGTCAGACCATCCGTTCCTGATCTGCGGGCCTGTTTTCTCCTCAGCGTTGGATCTTCAGCGGTGATCCATACAGCTGTCGTCGGAGGAGGCGCCTGCGGGCTGGCCCTGGCCAGGGGGCTGTGGCAGCAGGGACGACCCGTGCGTGTCTACGAACGGGCCATGGCCTCCCATCTCCATGGCCATGGGTTTCTCTTGCTGGCCAATGGGCTCGCCGCCCTGCGGCGACTCGGCTGCGACCCGGACGGCACCCTGGGCCATCCGATCACATCGGTGAGGATTCTCTGCGCTTCCGGGCAGGTGCTGGTGGAGCACCCACTCGAGGGGGCGGTGGCGATGCTGCGCCACGATCTGCTCAATGTGCTGCTGCACGGCGCCCCCGACGCGCTGGTCCAGTACAACCACCCGTTCGAGCGCTTCGACTGGGACCGGGAGCGTGCCCGGGCGGTGTGTTTCCAGAACGGCCGCTCCCAACCCGCCGATGCCTTCGTCGCGGCCGATGGGGTGCGCTCCAGCTGCCGCCTGTCCCTGGGATGCGGGGCGATGACCAATCCCGGCCGGGTCAAGGAGATCGTGGCCCATGTGCGCCAGCCCCTGGTGGCCGCCGAACTGGGCCATCGCTTCCTCAAGGTGCTCGACCCCTCCGGAGGGCTGGCGGTCGGCCTGGTGCCCCTGGGGGATGACCGGCTGGTCTGGTTCGTTCAGTTCGACAGCCAGCGTTTCACCGCCCCCCAGCCCTCCGAGGTGGGGGCCTTCCTCCAGGACCACTTCCGGGGATTCCCCGTTGTGGTGCGCCACGTGCTGGGCGCCACCGATCCGGCCCGCGCCCATGTGTGGCACACCGTGGACGAGGACCCGGCCACCCGCTGGAGCAAGGGCAACGTGGCCCTGGCGGGGGACGCGGCCCACCCGCTGCTGCCGTTCACCAGCCAGGGGGTCAACTCGGCCCTGGAGGATGCGGTGCTCCTCAGCGACCTGCTGGTCGGCTGCCGCGACCCCGACGAGGTTCCTGAGCTGTTCTGCGCCTACGAACGCCAGCGGCGGCCGGCGCTGCTGGGCTGTGTGGAGGCTGGTCGCCAGATGGCACGGGACTTCGTCCAGCCGTCGCCCACCCGGCTCCAGCTGCCGCTGATGGCATGAGCGATCGCTTCACCGACAGCTTCCGTGACGGCGCGGTGCCGCTCGAGCTGCTGCGCCAGCGGGCCCACAACCTGCGCTGGGCCGAGCAGCCCCCCGGGGTGATCCCGCTCACCGCCGCCGATCCCGATTTCCCGGCGGCGCCGGTCATCCGCGACGCCATCGCCGACTACGCCCGCTCCGGGGTGTTCAGCTACGGCCCCGCCGGCGGGCTGCCCTCCTTCCGGCAGGCGGTGGCGGGCTACCTGCGGCAGCGGGGGGCGTCCGTGCCCCCCGAAGCGGTGCTGGCGGTGAACAGTGCCGCCGCCGGTCTGGCCCTGCTGACGCGCCACTGGCTCTCGCCCGGCGACGAGGCGATCATCTGGGATCCGGTCGACTTCCTGTTCGCCCACACCGTCCGGAGCGCCGGCGGGGTGCCGGTGCTGTGGCGCATCGATCCCCAAGCCCCCCTGGATCTGGCGGCCCTGGAGGCCCTGGTGACCCCCCGCACCCGGCTGCTGTGCCTCTGCAATCCCCACAACCCCCTGGGCCGCTGCTTCCGCCGCGACGAACTGGAGGCCCTGGGTCGCTTCTGCCTGGAGCGGGGCCTGCGGGTGCTGAGCGACGAGGTGTGGAGCGATGTGGTCTACCCGCCGGCCACCTTCACCAGCTGGCTGGCCCTGGAACCGGAACTGGCCGGCCTCGGGGCGGTGGTGCATGGCTTCTCCAAGTCCTTCGGTCTGGCCGGCCTGCGGGTGGGCTACGTGGCGATGGCGGATCCGGAGGCGGCCGCCCGGCTGCTGGCCGCCAGCGAGCTGCCCTCCACCGTCGATGGCGTCGCCACCCTCAGCCAGGTGGCGGCCACGGCGGCCTACAGCCCCGACGG
This sequence comes from Cyanobium sp. Candia 9D4, assembly GCF_024346155.1. Lineage (NCBI taxonomy): Bacteria > Bacillati > Cyanobacteriota > Cyanophyceae > Synechococcales > Prochlorococcaceae > Cyanobium > Cyanobium sp. Candia 9D4. Next base: position 302,766 of record NZ_JAGQCK010000002.1, read on the forward strand.
CCTGGCCTGGCTGGAGGCCTTCCTGCGCCACCTCCAGGCCCGCCGCGACCAGGCCGTCAGCCGGCTGGCGGCGATCCCCGGCCTGCGGGTGCGGCCCCCCGCGGCCACCTTCGTGCTGTTTGTCGGCCTGCCGCCGCTCCAGGAGAGCGTCGAGGCGCTGGTGGAGCGGCTGCGGCGGGACCACGGGGTCGCGGTGGTGCCGGGGAGTCCCCGCTGGTTCGGCCCCGGGGCGGCGGGCCACCTGCGGCTGAGCTACGCCACCTCCGAGGCCCTGCTGGCCGAGGCCCTCGAGCGCCTGGCGGCCGGACTGGCCTCGGGGCCCTAGCCAGCTGGGAGCTGCTCAGGGCAGCAGCCGCACCGGGTCCCCCACCGCCATCGGGCCGGGGGTGACCACGCTGAGGCGGATGCCGGCCACGACGCCGTTGTGGCGGGCGGTGGCCCGCAGGATCTCCAGGTTCTCCTCCAGGGCGCCCTGGGCCAGGGTGGTGACGACGCAGCGGGGGCAGCCACCGTCGACCCGCAGCACCAGCTGCTCGCCGATCTGCAGGCAGGCGCCGCTCCAGGCCTCCTCCACGAAGCCGGAGGCCTCTGGCGGCGTGGCGATCAGCAGGTTGGGGCGGAAGCGCTCGACGGCGAAATCCAGCTCGGGCTCGAGCTGCCGCAGCCGCTCCAGGGTGGCGGTGGTGATGGCGTGGATGGGGCAGGCGTCGAAGAAGGTGCCTTCGGGCAGCTCCAGGGCGTTGGTCACGTTCTGGAAGGCGCGCCCCTCCACCGGCGGCCAGTACTGGTCGAGGCTGGCGCCATCCGGCGGGGTGTCCATCAGGCTCACCCGGCGGCCGAAGCGCTCACTGAAGACGGCGCCCACGTCGTCCTCGGCGCTGCAGAGCCCGGCGCTGCCGTCGTCCTCACGGGGGCTGATCAGCACCGGTGGCAGGGGCGCCGCCTCCGCGGGCTCCTCCCGGAAACGGGCCCGGTAGCCGAGCAGGCCCTGCCAGAGCCGCGGGTTCTTGGCGCTGGCCACCCGGCCGCTGGCGTGGTCCCAGAGGGCGTAGGCCCGGTCGCCCCGGATGCCGCGGGGATCCACCGCCAGCTGGCTGGGGGAGTCCCCGAGCATCGATTTCACCGGGTAGCGCCAGAGCGTCTGCACCGTTCCCACCAGATCCTGCACGCCTGTCGCCTGTCGTTGCCGGCGCACTCTGGGGGCGGAGGCGCGACAACGCCGGTAGCAGCACCTACCGTCCGCAGAGCGCACGCCGGGATCCGCTCGCCAGGGCCATGAAGGCGTTCATCCACCTGAGATCCGCCCGGTTCCCCGAGCTGCCCGGCGAGGCCGGGGAGATGGTGAATCCGGGCACGGTCGGCAAGGCCCTGGCGCTCCACCTGCAGCAGCGGCTCCAGGCCATGGGCCGACGGGCTCCCTTCCTCTGCTGCGAGGACTGGGGCTGGTGGGTGGAGCTGGCCGATGCCCCGTTTCGCTTCGGCGTCTGCATCTACAGCCTGCCGCCAGAGGCGGAAGCGGACGCCGATGCGGACGCGGCGACGGAGGGGGTGGGGATGGCCTTCTGCTGCACCGACGGGGCCGTCGCCGAGCGGATCTGGGACTGGCGCCGCTTCCGCTTCATCGACACGGCCCCCTGGGCCGAGGCCCTGCACGGGGAACTGCTCGCAATCCTCGGCGACGATCCGGAGGTGGAGCTGCTGGGCTGCGGACCCAGCTTCCCGGGAACAGGCGCCTGAGGGCCCCCTGGGCTGGCGGGCTCCGTCAGGGGCTCCAGAAGCCGCGGGAGTTGAGCCACAGCCCCAGCACCAGGAGCGGCAGCAGGAATCCCGCCAGGATCTGCAGCCGCGGCCGCAGGCCGGTGGCTTCCGGGGCGGCCCCGGCGACGTCCTGCCGTGGGGGCGTCCCTCTGCCGTGGCCGGGCGTGCGTCGGCGTGATCGCGAAGCCATGGAGGCGAGGGGGAGGGGCCTCAATTCTTCACCAGCACCTGCTCCAGCGACAGATGATCACGGATGTCACGGGGCAGATGGGTCCAGTGGCGGGCGATCAGCTCGGCCAGCTGCTGGCCGTTGACGAGGCTGATCCTGGCGAAGCCCTCCTCACCGGCCGCCGTGGTCGCCGCCGGCTGGAAATCGGCGGTGGTGATGAAGATCCCATGGCCGCCGAAAGGAATGAACTGGCGCAGTTCCCGCACCGCATCGGCGCCGATCCGGGCGCCGAGGTTGCCGCGGTGGAAACGGGCGTGGATGCGGATGCGGGCCGGCAGCGACAGGCTGATGTCGCCGCAGGCATCGAACACGTCGCGCAGCACCCCGTGGTGCTCGGTCCGCTCCCAGTCCTGGAAGCCGAGGGCATCCAGCAGATGGACCACCAGCCGCTCGAATTCGCCGGGATCCAGCTGCAGGAGCTGCTCGAGCACGCTGCGGTGGGACTCCTCCTTCCTGGTCGTCGACCGGGCCGGGGTCGTTGTCTCCTGACGGCCGATGGCGCGGATGAATTCGGCCTGGTGCTCCACCAGGAACACCGTCAGCAGGGAACGCATCCGGGTGTGGGACGGGACGGTGAGCAGGGTGCGGATGGAATTGCGGAACGGCGCCGAGAAGTGGTCGAGCCGGAGCGGTTCGGGTGACCAGGTGACGGGACGCCGATGGCGCAGGGGACAGCCGTCGTCGCCGGTGGGGTCGTAGTAGGCGCGGCCCTCATCGACGACTCCGAAGCGCAGCAGGTCGGCTTCCGCCGCCGGAATGATCACGTGGTCGCCGGGACGGATCTCGAACAGGAAGCGGTGGATCTCGTTGACGTAGTTGGAGAGCAGGATCGCGCTCTGGATGTCCGGGAAGTAGCGGCGCACCACCGAGAAGAGCTGCTCCCGGTTCCGGACCGGACCGAGGTCCTCGGTGATCTCCCGCCAGCCGATGCCGACGAAACCGCCGCTGAGGAAGTTGTCCGCGTAGATGCCGCCGCCCGCCCGAACGCACCAGACGTTGGTCATCGAAGGGACGCGGGTCGGGGGGGCAGGCCTGCGGGCGCCATGGAGGGGGTGACGGCGCCTACAGCTTCCGAATGGAAGATCCCTGAGATTGTCGCGAATCTTGCCGGGAAGCGCATCCTCATCAACCCTGAGACGCAGGAGAACGGTCTGATACCTCCAAGCTTAAGCCATCATTCACCATTCTTTAGTTCTTCGGGTCGAGCCTTGGCTCGAGGCGGCGCACGGCCCGCTCCAGGGACGGGGCCAGGCCACGCCGCTGCTGCAGCCTCGGGCTCCAGATCCGGCCGCTGCGCAGCTCCTCCAGGCCGGCCAGCGCCATGTCCTGGCCTTCGTTCAGCTGCAGCGCCGTCAGCGGCACGGTGAGGGGTCCTCGGAAGTAGTAGGCACTGAGCTGGTCGTCGTGGTGCTCGAACCAGAGCGGCAGCGCGGGCGCCCCCCAGCCGATCTCCTCGCGCAGCTCCCGCAGGATCGCCTGCTCCGGCCGCTCGCCGGGGTCGAGGTGGCCGCCGAACAGGCCCCAGCAGCCCGGATGGACGATCCCCTCAATGTCGTCCCGCAGCTGCAGCAGCCAGCGCCCCTCGCGCTCCAGCATCGCCAGCGCCACCGCAAAGGTCATGGGTGGGGGCGGTCCATGGGGCGGTGCGGCCGGTCGTGGGGATTCTGGCGGGGGCGGGGTGGCGTGATGGACACCTGGTGTCCTCCGTTCCCGCCTACTTTTCCCCGGACATTCCTCCAGCCCGTGAACACCGCCGATCTCCTCTTCCTCCTGCTGCGGGCCGCCACGGCGGTGCTGTGCGGGGTGGCGGCGCGGGAGGCCTGGGAGCGCGCCCGCCTGCCGGGGCAGCCGCGGCAGCGGCGCTGGCGGGCCCGATGCGGGGCGGCCGTCCTGCTGGCCCTTGGGGTGTTCGCCCTTGAGGACGGGGTGGGGGAGGCCCTTGGCCGGCCGGGCGAGCCGTTGCGCTGGCGCAGCTGGGTGTGGGTGATTCTCGATCTCTCCATCCCCGCCCAGGTGCTGGCGGTGCTGAGCACCCTGCGTGAGCGCGACCGCCTGGAAGCCGAGCTGGCTGCTGCGGTGCGGAGCGATCCGCTGACCCGCCTGCCTAACCGGACAGGCTTCGCCGAGGCGGCCACGGTGGCCCTCGCCGCCGCCGCCCGCGACGGCCGGCCGGTGGCGGGGGCCATGCTCGACATCGACTTCTTCAAGGCCATCAACGATGGCTGGGGCCATGGCGCCGGCGATGCCGTCCTGCGCGACGTCGCCGGCGCCATGCGGGCCGTGCTGCGCCCGGGCGATGTGCTGGCCCGCGTCGGCGGCGAGGAATTCGCGTTGCTGCTGCCCGGGGTCGATGCGAGGGGGGCGGGTCCCCTGCTGGAGCGGCTGCGGGCAGCCGCTGCGGCCGTGCCCCATCCAGGGGCACCGGGGCAGCGCATCACCCTTTCGGCCGGCGTTGCGGTGGTCGAGGGCACGGGCCTGGAGGCGCTGGAGACCGGCCTGCGCAACGCCGACGGCGCCCTCTACGCCGCCAAGGCCGCCGGGCGCAACCGGGTGATGGTGGCGGGCTGAGGAGCCCCTGCCTGGCCGCCCCTCAGCCGATCCCCCCCACCACCGGCCACCAGGCGTCCGCCGCCACCAGCTCCGCCTCACTGCAGCCCGCCGCGCGCCGCACCTCCGCCGCCTGGCTGTCGCACAGGGAGCCGTGCAGCGCTTCCCCCAGGGCCTGGCGCAGCAGATCGCTGGCGGCGAAGGCGGCCGACGCCTCCGCCAGGCTGGCGGGGAGGCGTTCAGCCGTGCCGGCGGGCAGGCCGGCCGGATCACCAACCACCGGCGGCGGCAGGGGCCGGGCCCGTGCCAGGCCATCGGCCACCACCGCCTGAACGGCCCCCAGCAGCAGGTAGGGATTGGCGGCCAGATCCGCCACCTTCAGCTCCAGGTGGGCCGGGGCGCCATCGGCCGCGGCGGGCACCAGCCGCAGGGCCGCCTCCCGGTTCTCCACCCCCCACACCTGGAAGGGGGCCGACCAGGAGCCCGGGGCCAGCCGCCGGTAGGACACCGCCAGGGGGCAGGCCAGGGCCAGCAGGGCCGGCAGCTCCGCCAGCAGGGCCGCCAGCACCCCGGCGCCCGCGTCGCTGAGGCCGGCCTCGCCGTCGCCTCCCTCCAGCAGCGGCATCCCGTCGCGGCACAGGCTCAGGTGCAGGTGGCCGCCGTTGCCCACCCGCTCCAGGCTGGGCTTGGGGCTGAAGCTGCAGTGCCAGCCGAAGCGGCGCGTCAGCCGCTGGATCAGCAGCTTGGCGTGCACCAGCCGGTCGGCGGCCTCCAGAGGCGTGCCCGGCGCCAGCGACAGCTCGAACTGGCTGGCGCCGTACTCCGGGTGGAACTGCAGCCAGGGCAGGCCGGCCGCCTCCAGGGCGTCGAGCAGGGCCGTGGCGTAATCCAGCCCCTCCACCAGCCGATCGGCCCCGTAGGGCCCCCCGGGAATCGTCGGTGCCGGCGTGCCGTCGGCCGCGGGGCTGGCCACCAGCCACTCCAGCTCGAAGCCGGCCCGCAGCTCCACCCCGGCCCGCCGCAGCTGCTCCATCTGGCGGCGGCACAGGTGGCGCTGGTCGCCGGCGTAGGGGGCGCCGCTGCGTTCGTAGCGCTCCCCCGGCGCCCAGGCCCAGCCGCTGGCCGGCTCCAGCGGCGCCAGGGCCGCGGCGTCCGCCCGCAGGCGCAGGTCGCCGTCGGGCCGGGCCAGGCGATGGCCGGCAGCGATGCCGCCGCCTGCGCTGAAGGCATCGGACACCGGCGAGAAGCCCACCCCCACCGCCACCGCCGCCTCGAAACCGGCCAGGGGCACCACCTTCACCAGCGGCGCCCCGGCGTGGTTCACCCAGGTGATCGCCACCCAGCGGATCCCCTGGGCGGCCAGGGTCGCGGCCATGGTGTCGTGGGGAATGGACACGGGCCCGGCAAGCGTCTGCCGCCATGATTGGACGGATCGCCGCCGCCTGCATGCCGTCGTGCCCACCCGCGGAGTGGCTCCACCCGGGCGGCACCGCCCTGCTGCTGGTGGATCTGCAGCAGGGCACCTGCGGCGACGCCCAGCCCCGCCCGGATGCGGACTTCGATCGCCGCTTCCGCGCCACCACCCTGCCGAACGCCGAGCGGGTGCTCGCGGCGGCACGCCGCGGCGGGCTGGAGGTGATCCACACCGTGATCGCCAACCTCACCGCCGACGGCCGCGACCGCAGCTTTGACTACAAGCGCTGCGGCATGGGTTTCCCGCCCGGCAGCCGCGCCGCCGAGGTGATCGCCGAGCTGGCGCCGCTGGCCGACGAGCTGGTGCTCCCCAAGAGCTCCTCCTCGCCCTTCAGCTCCACCAGCCTCGACTACCTGCTGCGCAACCTGGGCGTCCGCACCCTGGTGGTGATCGGCCTGCTCACCGACCAGTGCATCGACCACACCGTCAAGGACGCCGCCGATCGCGGCTACCGGGTGGTGTGCGTCCACGACGCCTGCCAGGCGGTGACCCCGGAGCGCCACACCGCCGCCCTGGCCTGCTTCGCCGGCTACGGCGCGCAGATCAGCAGTGGGGAGTTCGTGGCGGAACTGGACTTAGCCGCAAGCGGCGAACCCCGCCGGGGCGGCTTCCTGAGCAGCTCCGCAGTGCTGGGAGCCGATCTCAAGGCCGATTTCGCCGCCGAGATCGACAGCCTGTTCGGCTGATTCGTACACCATGAGCCGTAGCGAACCCACGCCGCTGCTGCTCGACACCCAGCTGCTGCTCTGGTGGGCCATCGAACCGCGTCGGCTGCCGGCCGGGACCGCAAGCCTGCTGGCGGATCCGGCCCAGCCCCTGGTGTTCAGCGTCGTGAGTCTGTGGGAGGTGGCGATCAAATCCTCCCAGGGCCGGGCCGATTTCTCGGTCGAGGCCACCGCCCTGCGCCTGGGCCTGCTGGGGCAGGGATTCCGCGAACTCCCCGTCCGCGCCGAACATGCGCTGGCAGTGCAGCACCTGCCCTGGATCCACCGCGACCCCTACCGCTGCGCGGAAGACTTCGTCTTTGACCGCCTGCTGGTGGTTCAGGCCCAGCTGGAGGGCCTGCGGCTCCTCAGCGCCGATCGCACCCTCGTGGCCTACGGAGAGCATGTGCAGGCCGCAGTCTGATCCGCCCTCAGGCGCCCGGCTCCGGGTCGTAGTAGACGCCGGAGGCGTTGAACGGGGGCATGCTGGTGACGTACTCCGTCGTCAGGCTGGCGGGGTCGAAGGTGATGATCGTCCGGGTCCGGTCGAGCCATTGCACCCGGTCGGCGCCGGTGACCGTCAGGGTGGCCACCCAGGGGCCCACGACGTTGTCGTTGAGATCGAAGTCGCCACCCTCGGGGTGACGCTCGTACAGCTTGACGACGCCATGGGCCAGGACCCGGTCCGGGTCGCACAGCCAGTAGCCGGTGCGGCCGGCCAGGATGACCTCGGACACGCGGGAATGTCCGGCCGCGGCGAAGCTGAGGTGGACGGCCATGGTGCGCAGAGCTGCTGAGGTCGAGCGGGTTGCCGGGGAACACGGCTGGCGACATCCCGGCTTGGCATCGGGAGGCTGCTCGGGTCATCCCCGGACCTGACCACCTTCCCCTGGAGCACCCTCGGCCCGCATCCCCAGAACGGGGGATTGCCGCAGAGCTGGCCGGCTCAGCTGGTGACGGGGGTGCGACCCTCCAGGGCCGATTCCAGGTTGATCAGGCCGGCGGCGATCGACTTGACGACCGCCTTGGTGCGGTTGTCGACCTGGAGCTTCTGGAAGATGTGCTTCACGTGGGTCCGCACGGTCTCGGGGCTGACCACCAGCTCCTGGCTGATCCGCTGGTCGGTCAGGCCCAGCATCAGATGGTTGAGCACCACCCGTTCGCGCTCGGTCAGCGGCTCGATCAGGGCCACGGGCGGCTGTTGGCGCAGCACCGCCGCCACCGGTTCGGGGTAGTAGATGCCGCCGCCGGCCACCACCCGCAGCGCCGGCATGAACAGGCCCGACTCGAAGCAGATGCCGTTGCAGCCCCGGGCCAGGGCCTCCCGCACCAGGTCCTCATTGGCATCGTCGGCGATCAGCAGGGTGCGGATGGCGGGGTCAAGCGCTTCCGTGCGCTCCACCAGCGAGAGGCCGGTGCCCTCCTGCAGCCGTTGGCTCACCACCAGCAGCGACGGCCGCTGCCCCTCCACCAGCCGGAAGCCCTCCTCCTCCGTGGTGGCGGCCCCCACCAGGCTCCTCTGGATCGGGCTGATGCACATGAAGGCCCCCAGCCATTTCATGTGCTCCAGGCAGGCCACGGTGGTCAGTCCGGCGAGGATGTCCTCGAGCTCCACCAGCAGGGCGGGGATCCCCGGGATGAGATCCGTGAGGTCCACGGCTTGAGGAGCGTCCGGCGCCCATGATGGCTGGCACTGGGTCCGTCTGGGCCTGCAGGTCCTTCGCGGCGGGGTGTGCCGCCCGATAGGCGTCAGGCAGCCCCGATCAGCTGGGCCTCGAGTCCGAGTTGCCGGGCGGCCATCACAAAGGGCCCATCCAGGCTGCAGAGGATGGCGCCCCGTCCGGCGGCGATCGCCAGGTGCAGGGCATCGGCCGCCCGCAGGGCCGTGGTCCAGCCGCGCAGACAGGCGCTGGCATTGCGGAAGTCCTGCGGTTGCACCTCCAGCATCAGGAACCCTGGGGCCAGGCTGCGTTCGAAGCCTTCGAGCACCGCCTCGGCCTGCGCGGGACTCCGGGCCCCGGTGCGCACCTTCATTCCGAGAGCGGAATGGAGCTCAGTGGCACTCCAGGGGCTGATCGCCAGTGGCGCAGGGGCCTGTTCGAGAAAGGCCGCGGCGGCGCCGGAGTGGGCTTCTGGTGTGAGGGCCGCCAGCAGCACGCAGGTGTCCAGGTACAGCATCAGGAGCCGACGTCATCCCGCAGGGCGCGCATCGTCTCCACGCCGCTGGTGGCCTGATGGGGCAGGGAGTCCCGCAGAGCCTGGAGCTGGGGCAGGAGATCGCGCACGGCCTGCCGCGGAACCAGCTCAGCGATGGCTTTGCCGCGGCGGGTGATCACCACAGGCTGGCCTTGCTCCACCGCGTCGAGCAGGCTCGACAGCTGGGCTTTGGCCTCCGCCACCGTGACCTGTCGCATGGTGTTGGTCATCGAGATGACCAACATTAGGGCGGGTCCGTGGGACGGCGCCCCGGCAGAAGTGGCCAACGTGCGCCGTCTGTTTATGCCCCCTCAGGCCACCAGCCGCGCGAGCGGCAGGGTCGGAGAGGAGATGCTGCCCTTGCCTCTGCCAGCGAAAAAAATGGCGAGATCAGCTGGACAGCGGCGTGCAGCTTTGCCGTATCCAGATCGAGAGTTCTTCAAGCACCTGATCACGCTGTGCAGGGGAGGTTTCTGCGAGCCGCCACAGGCGCTGCTCCGCCTCTTCATGGCGGGGCTTCCACTCAAACCCATTCGCCCGCAGCACCATCTTCACAGAGAAAAACGCCACCCGCTTGTTGCCATCGGGTAAGGGGTGGCCCTTGGCGAAGGCGTAGGCCACAACAGCAGCCAGAAGAGCGATGTCCGCCTCAGGCCTGAAGGTGTGGAATGCCAGGACTTCCGCCAGAGCGGTTTCGATCTTGCGTAGGTCCGGCGTTACCTGGAGACCACCATGCCTGTTGATCGTCGCCGCATGGACCCGTGCAATCTCAAAAGGGCCTGGGAGGATCAGGGTCCCAGGCGCAATCCTCACTGAGCCAGCGAACGGAACACGTCGTCGTACTCATCCATGAACGCCAGAGCGTCATCGATGAGTTCCGGGCGCACTCCATTCCGCGTCGTCAGGGGCGGGAGAGCGCCTGGCCGGGGAGGCTCAACAGAGGGCACGCTGCTCTGACCGGCAACCTTGCTCTTCCAGATCGGGGAGGCATCGGTAGCCACGGCTGTAGCTCAGGTTCAAGTGGATTGACACTAGCCCTGATCGTCAACCTTCCTGGTGGCCGTAGTGACAGGGATCCCCGCCTTTGCTGGGATCTGAGCGATGCCCGATGCCGGTTTCGAACCAGCGACATCCTGCTTGTAAGGCAGGCGCTCTACCACTGAGCTAATCGGGCGGTGGGCCCATTCTGTCGGAGGGGGCGACGCGGACCAGACATCGGCGGCCGGCGGCCGGTACCTTGCCGGCAGCGTCCGGAGCCCGGCCATGGCCAGCGGCCGCCGCCACGATCGCACCACCGGCTGGCTGGCCCTGCCCTTCGGGCTGCTCTGGGGCCCGGCCCTGGGGCCGGCGGGGGTGGCGGTCGCCACCGGTGCCTTCCTGGTCGGCGGCCTCTGGCTCTCCCCCGACCTCGACACCCGCTCCAATGCCACCCGCCGCTGGGGTCCCCTGCGGCTGCTGTGGTGGCCCTACCGGCGCCTGCTCAGCCACCGCTCCCTGCTCTCCCACAGCCCCCTGCTGGGCACCAGCCTGCGGCTCCTCTGGCTGGCGGCGCTGGTGCTGGCCGCCTGCGTCGCCCTCGGGCCCCTGGGCGCCCCGCCACCCGGTGAGCTGCTGCAGCGGGGCCGGGAGCTCTGGGGCTCCCAGAGGCCCCTGCTGATCGCGGCGTTCGTGGGCCTGGAGGCCAGCAGCTGGCTGCACCTGCTCCAGGACGGCGATCCGATCCCGCGGTTGCCGCGGCCCCTGCGCGCCCTGGGGCGTCTGCTCAGCCGCCTCAGCAGCAGGAGCCGCCGCTGGCGGGGGCCGGCGCGGCGGCGGGGGCGTCGGCGTTAGGGGCGACCCCCCCGTCGAAGGGAATGGCGCTGCCGCAGCCCTCGAACAGGCCGTAGTGGCGGCTGAAATCCCCGATGAAGTCGAAGTGGGGCGCCAACCGGCTCTCCGCCAGCATGCGGAAGGTGTTGCCGCAGACCGGAAACACCCGGCCGGCCTCGATGTGGTGGTGCTTGTCGAAGGGCAGGGCGTCGGGGTGGCCGGCGATGCTGCCGCGGTAGACCACCGCCTGGCCGTGGTCCTCGCAGGCGTCCTCCAGGGCCTCGATCTGGAACAGCCGGTAGGTGGCGGAGAAGAAGCGGATCGCTCCGGTGCGGGCGGCCAGCTCCGGGTCGGTGATCTCCAGGGGCCGGTCGCCCACCAGGCGCGGATCGGCGAAGCCGGCCTGGCGCGCCAGCCGCAGGAAGTCGTTCCAGTAGAGGGCGCCGCTGAGGCATTCGCCGTGCAGCACCGGGTCGTGGCGCAGGGCCTCGGGCACGCGCCGATCCGCATAGACATCGGCGAAGAAGAACTCACCGCCGGGCTTCAGCAGCCGCCGCACCCCGTTCAGCACCGCCAGCTTGTCGGCCGAGAGGTTCACCACGCAGTTGGAGATCACCAGATCGAAGCTGCCGGGCTCCAGGGGCAGGGCCTCCAGCTGCTCGATGCGCCCCTCCAGGAATTGCACATTGCCGAAACCGAACACCTCGGCGTGGTGGTCGGCGTGGCGCCGGGCCACCGCCAGCTGCTCCGGCGTCATGTCGATGCCCACCACCGCGCCGCCCGCCCCCACCAGCTGGGAGAGCAGGTACACGTCGCGGCCGCTGCCGCAGCCCAGATCCAGCACCCGCAGGCCCTCCAGCAGCGGCGGCACCACCAGGCCGCAGCCGTAGTAGCGGCTCAGCACCTCGGGGTGGATCCGGGCCAGCAGGGGCCGCAGCGCCGGCGGCACGCTGCTGGCATCACAGCAGGCGCTGGTGCGCAGGTCGGCGCTGCTGCTGAGGGTGGAGCCGTAGTACTCCTGCACGCTGCGGTGCAGATCGGTGGCGCTGGTCATCGGGGAGGGCTCGCGGGGGCTGGGGCGGCGTGGGGCTGGGACGGGCGGGGCTTCAGCTCAGGGCGCCGCCGCAGCTGGAGCCGGCGCCGGCGGTGCAGCCGAAGCAGTGCTCGGCCACGGCGATCGGCGACCCCTCGAGATCCTGGTCCAGCAGCTGGCGCAGGTGGGCCCGGGGGAGGCCGCTGCCGGCCGGGAGGGCGAGCATCTGGTTGAAGTCGCAGTCGTAGAGGAAGCCCTGCCAGTCGACGCTGACCGTGGAGCGGCACATCACCTGGGCCAGGTTGGCCGGGTTGTGGTGCTGGTGCAGCAGCGTCATGTAGTCCTCCAGCTGCCCCTGCTGGCGCAGCACCGCCGCGAAGCGCTGGATGGGCATGTTGGTGATCGTGAACAGGCGGTTGAAGCGCAGTCCGAAGCGATCGGCCAGTTCGCGCCGGTAGTCAGCCTCGAGGGCCGCCTGGGGGGGCGGCAGGCTGGGGCCCTGGGGGTTGTACACCAGATCCAGTTCCAGGCCCGAGCCGGCTTCGCCGTAGCCGAGGGCGTTGAGCTGGCGCAGACCCGCCAGGCTGCGCTCGAACACGCCATCACCGCGCTGCCGGTCGACGTTGTCGGCGAGGTAGCAGGGCAGGGAGGCCACCACCTTCACCCCCTGCTGGGCCAGGAAGGCGGCCAGGTCCTCCTGGCCGGGTTCGCTGAGAATCGTGAGGTTGCAGCGGTCGATCACCGCCACCCCCAGGGCACGGGCCTGGCGCACCAGGTCCCGGAAGCCGGGGTGCAGCTCCGGCGCGCCACCGGTGAGATCGAGGGTGGCGATCCCGCGAGCCTCCAGCACCGCCGGCACCAGGGCGATGGTGTCGGACCCCATCATTTCGGTGCGGCTGGGGCCGGCGTTCACATGGCAGTGGCTGCAGCTCTGGTTGCAGCGGTAGCCCAGGTTCACCTGCAGGGTGTCAAGGCGGCCGCGGCGCAGGGCTGGGAACGGGGGGGCCAGGGTGGTGGTGGAGCCGGTCAGATCGGCGACGCCCATGGATCAGGGGGATGGATGCCGGAGGTACCGGCCGGGGGCGGCGATACGGATGGCGGGTGAGGTGGCTCAGCTGGGCTGAGGCGCCGTCTCCTTCTGACCACCGATCACGAGCCTCAGCAGAACCGGGGCCAGGAAGGTGGTGCCGATCACCATCAACAGGATGGCGGCTTCCAGGGCCGGGGTGAGGATGCCGGCCTGGGTGCCGAGTCCCAGGAAGATCAGACCCACCTCGCCGCGGGGCATCATCCCCAGGCCCACCACCAGGCGGTTGGTGGGGTCTTTGCTGGTGTAGGTCCAGCCTGCGGCCACCTTGCCGGCCACGGCCACCACCAGCAGGAACAGGGCCACCACCAGCCCTTCGCGGTTGGCGGGATCGAAGGGGTTGAGCACCGAGAGATCCATGCCGGTGCCGATCAGCACGAAGAACACGGTGGCGAACAGGGCCACCAGGGGTTTGACGGCGGCTTCGATGTCGTGGGTGTGCCTGGAGGCGCTGAGGATCAGGCCGGCGGCGAAGGCCCCCAGGGCGGCCTCCAGGCCGATCGCCTGGGCGGCGAAACAGCAGAGGGTGAGCACCACGAAGCTGGCCACCGCCACATCACCGGGGGCCTTGAGATGGTCGACGACCCAGTCGAAGGCGGGGGCGGCGAAGCGGCTGAGCACCAGGGCGACGGCCACGAAGATCACCGCCGCGACGCACAGCTGGATGACAGGACCGAGGGTGAAGGAACCGCCGCCGGCCAGGGAGACCACCACCGCCAGGATGACGATGCCGAGGATGTCGTCGAGCACGGCGGCACCGATGACGATCTGGCCCTCCTTGCGCTTCAGCCACTGCAGCTCACCGAACACGCTCGCCGTGATGCCGATCGAGGTGGCCGTCATGGCGGCGCCGGCGAAGACGGCCGGGATGAACGGCACATGGAACAGGTAGTAGAGGCCGGCGGTGCCGGCGGCGAAGGGCAGCACCACGCCGGTGAAGGCCACGGTGCCCGCCTGGACGCCGACGGCCACCAGCTCATCCAGTTCGCTTTCCAGGCCCGTGAGGAACAGCAGGGAAAAGAGGCCGATCTCGGCGACCACCTTCAGGCTGGAGAAGGTCTCGGTGTAGAGGGAGCTGATGGACTCCGGGGTGAGGCCTCCAAGGGAGCTCAGCAACCCGAGCAGAGCACCGCTCAGCTGGGCCTGGGCCTCGGGGGGCACCACCAGATGCAGACCGGAGGCACCGATGATCACCCCTGCGACCAGCTCGCCGAGAATGGTGGGCAGCTGCAGCCGCACCATCAGCTCGGCCATGATGCGGGCCGCCACGAAAATGACGAGAAAACGGCCGACCCCGATCAGGGTTTCCGTCACTTCAACCTGGTGGCTGCCGACTTCCATCAGCAAGGTGGGCAGCAGATCCATCAGGTGGGGTACGGGTTGGTGCAGTTTTAGAAGGAAGGTGGCTCGCGCTGTTGTCTGGACGACACCAGAAACGAATGGATGCCGTGATGGGTCCGATCAGCGCTGGTGATCGGTGGACCGTCGAGTGCAGGGCGGGCCCGGTAGAGGACGGTACCGCCCTCCATCCGGTGCCCTGGAAGAAACCCTCCCGACCAGGCAGGAACGGGAGGGCAACGTGGAACCGAGAGCGTTCAGAACTTGTGGTCGCGCAGGGCTTCCACGGGGTAAATGTAGGTGATGATCGAGAAGTCCGCGTAAAACTTGGCTTCGATCTCACGGGTGATGGTGTCGGCCAGCTCACGGGTGCCGGTGAGCACTTCGATCTTCACATTCGAGAGGGTGTGGGACACACTGGGCTCGCCCGTGGAGCGCACATTGCGGCTGCCTTCTCCACCGGCGGCATTGACGGTGTAGCCGGTGGCACCTGCCGCCTTGATGAGCTTGACGAGCTTCTTGGAGAGAACCTCCTCCGCAACGATGACAAGCTTCCAGACCTGTTGACTCATGGGTTTGACCTAAAGGGTTGAAGGCAGGAAATGGATAGGTGGGTGAGAGCTTATCGACCGAGCATGACCTCTGCAATCCCAATGAACAGGGGGATGCAGATGGCGATTGCCACGGGCGTGCCGATGGCGGTCGAAGCGCCGATGTAGGCCGAGGGATTCGCGGAGGGAATGCCGGCACGCAGGGTGGGCGGGCCCGAGATATCGGAGCTGGAGGCGGCGATCACCGCCAGCACGACAGCGCCGCCGATGGTGAAGCCGGTGATCTTGTGAATGATCAGGCCGACACCGAAGGCCAGGAAGCCATGGACGATCGGGGAGATGAAGGCGTAGATGGCAAACCACTGGGCGACCTTGCGCAGTTCGTTCATGCGCTGGGCCGCTTCCATCCCCATGATGATCATCAGCACCGCAAGGAAGCCGCGGAACAGGGGGTTGAAGAAGCTTTCGTAGACGGGTTCGGGCTTGGTGAGGATGCCAAGGGCCACGCCAAGGAGCAGCGACGTCACGGCCGAACTCTGGATGCTTTCCTTGATGATCGGCCAGACCTCAACTTTCTCGGCGGTGTTACCGGTCTTTTTGGAGAGGTAGACGCTGGCCACCACGATGGCGGTCACCAGCGCCGGAATGTCCATGAAGGGATAGAGGGCCGCTGTCCAGGCCTCATAGGGGATCTTGGCGGAATCCAGCTGCGGCAGCACCGCTGCCAGGGTGGAGCCACTCACCGCCCCGAACAGACCGCCGGTGGCCACAGCGTCAGGCACGCTGATGCCGGGCAGCTTGCCGAGGGTCCAGCGGGCGATGAAGACGATCACGATGCCCAGTCCCACGGCCGCCAGTGCCGGCAGAAAGATCTCCGTAGGGTTGGAATTCCGAATCGCGATCCCGCCCGTCAGGCCGATCTTCATCAGCAGGAAGAAGCTGATGAACTTGTAGATCGAATCCGGGATCGCCAGCTGGCTGCCAAGGGCGGCAACGATGATCCCGCCGATCAGGAATCCCAGGGTCGGGGACTGAACCTGCTCCAGGAAGAGCGGGAGGAAGTCGGAGAAGAATGCCACGTGGTGTCGGAGTTCTCTTCGGTTGAGTGGCCGTGAAAGGTAGCAGCCGCCACAGCTTGCCTGCCGAAAGTAACAAAGTGTGAAGAGCACGCCTTGCGGATGGTCCTTGCCTGGCTGTGAGTTTCTGCTGTGTCGGAAGACGGCGACGGTAAATGGAGCAGGATTTTGGCAAAGTCCGTGCCGCCACGGTCATTCAGGGATCTTGAAACAGCAGCCTTTCCGTGATTCCAGGATCGCTCTTTTCTGTGTCTGAAGCAGGGCAGTGTTTGCGTTCGTGAATGGATCGTCCCGCGCCAGGCCCATGAAGCCTCTGTCGCCCTTACCCATTGCCCTGCAAGGCCTCAGGCGGTGGTCGGATCATGGCCAGATGATCTGATGCCGCCGGTTGGAGTGGTCGCGTTCGGTGCAACTGTGGCCCGATGGGTCATGGCTTTACGGCGCGATCGATCGCGCCGGAATCTTGTCCTGTGGTCGCCGATGCCAGCCCTGGTGTTCCCAGCCACCACCGGCATGGCGATACCCGTCGGCGGCGCCAGGGGGTGGTGGAAGGGGTCGGTGTCGCTCTCAGGCTGGGGCGGACGTGAAGATCGGGTCATCGCTGATCCCATTCCCACAGTATTCACAGCCACCCCCATGGGTATCCGCAGCCACCGAAGCAGTCCACCCGGTCCCTCCCGTCCACGCCCATGCCTCCATCGCCAAGGATGGTGCCCCTGGTCCTTCTCTCCCTGCGATGTCCAGTTCCCGCCCTCTTTCCGCATCTCTGGCCGATGGGGCCGCGCCGGAGGCCCTGGCGGAGCTGGTGGCGATCGTCGACCGGCTGCGGGACCCGGAGGGTGGCTGCCCCTGGGATCTGGCCCAGACCCACGCCTCCCTCATTCCCTACGTGCTCGAGGAGGCCCATGAGGTGGCCGATGCGATCCGCCGCGGCGACGACGATCACCTGGCCGACGAACTGGGGGACCTGCTGCTGCAGGTGGTGCTGCACGCCCGCATCGCCAGCGAAGCGGGTCGCTTCGATCTGGCCACCGTCGCCCGCACCATCGCCGCCAAGCTGGTGCGCCGTCATCCCCATGTGTTCGATCCGGCGGCGGAGCGCGCCGCCGATCCCGAGGCCCTGCGCCGCAGCTGGGAGGCGATCAAGGCCGCCGAGCGCCAGGAGCGCCAGCGGACCGCCGCCGGCCCTGACGCGCCTCCAGAGGCCGCCAGCCCCCTCAGCGACCGCCTGGCGGAGAAGGTGCGCGGCCAGCCTGCCCTGGCCGGTGCCATGACCATCTCCCGCAAGGCCGCTGCCGCCGGTTTCGAGTGGGACGACATCGAGGGGGTGTGGGCCAAGGTGCAGGAGGAATGGGACGAGCTGCGGGAGGCCGTGGCCAGCGGCGACCGGGCCCATGCCCAGGAGGAGCTGGGCGATGTGCTCTTCACCCTGGTGAACGTGGCCCGCTGGTGCGGCCTCGACCCGGAGGAGGGTCTGGCCGGCACCAACCGCCGCTTCCTCGACCGCTTCTCCCGGGTGGAGGCCGCCCTGGGCGGCGATCTCGGCGGCCGCGGCATCGCCGAACTGGAGGGCCACTGGCGGGCCGCCAAGGCCCAGATCCGTGCCGAGCAGGATCCCGGCCCTAGACCTCCTCAGGAGGGCCCAGCCGCCGGTTGCTCTTGATCGATCCCCGCTGCCGTTTGGCCTTCAGCCGCCGCTCCACCGAGCCCCGGCTGGGTTTGGTGGGACGCCGCGGCGGCGGCGGTGGCGCGATCGCCGCCTGGACCAGCTCCACCAGACGCTTCTGCGCCGCCTGACGGTTCTGCCACTGGGAGCGGTGTTCCGCCGCCACGACCACCACCCCGGCCGGGGTGAGCCGGGCCGCCAGCCGCCGCAGGGCCCGCGCCCGCAGCGCGGGGGGCAGGGCGCCGCTGGCGGCCAGGTCGTACACCAGCTCCACCCGGGAGTCGGTGGTGTTCACCCCCTGGCCCCCGGGGCCGGAGGCGCGCGAGAAGCGCCAGCCCAGCTCCGCCGCCGGGATCACCAGGCCGTTCCCCAGGGGCAGATCGCCGCTCACACCAGGCTCACTTCGCCGCTGCCGATGTCGAAGTAGGCGGCCTGGATGGCCAGCCGCCCCTCCGCCACCGCCTGGCCCAGCAGGGCGCTGCGCCGGGGCAGGGCGGCGGCGGCGGCGGCGGCGTTGCGGCGCACCGCCTGGGCCAGGTCGGCTCCCGGCTGCAGGTTCGCCCGGATCGGTGCCACCAGCTCCTCCAGCAGGGGGGTGAGCGGGGTGCTGGCCATGGCGGCCGTCACCGCGCCGCAGCCGCTGTGGCCCATCACCAGGATCAGCGGCACCGCCAGCTCCGCCACGGCGTACTCCAGCGAGGCGACGCCCGCATCGAAGGCCGTGTTGCCGGCGCTGCGCACCTCGAACAGCTCCCCGGCACCGCAGGCGAAGATCCACTCCGGTGCCACCCGCGAATCGGCGCAGCAGAGCACCGAGGCCCAGGGCCGCTGGCCGGCCGCCAGGGCATCGGGCCGCACCTGGCAGTGCAGCGGCCAGCTGTCGTGCAGCAGGGTCGCCCGGTCCAGGGGATTCTCGCTGCGCTCGGCCGCCTGCCAGGTGCGGCAGAAGTCCCGGTTGCGGCGCAGCAGCTCCTGGAGCGGATCGCCGCCGGGGCGGCACACCGAGAGCCGCTCCACCAGGGTGCCCTCCGCCTCCGCCGCTGCCTCCGCCACCCCCTCCGCGGCCGCCGCCGGCCGGGGTCCCAGGGTGTCCAGGGCGACCCCAGCGCCTGCCAGGGCGAGGATCCTCAGCAGGTGGCGTCTGGAATGTGCCATGGCGCCGTGACAAGGGGTCCTGCCGAAGGTTTAGCTGGAAACCCACGAGCCAACCGCATGGGACCGCAACAGCCACCGGCCGACGCCTGCCCCCCGGGCGCCTGGGTGGACGAGGAGCTGGGCGGGGTGCGCTACGGCCTGGCCGCCACCGTGGTGGAGGAGCACACCAGCCCCTACCAGCGGATCACGATCATCGACAGCCAGACCTACGGCAAGGGGCTGCTGCTCGACGGCTGCTGGATGACGGCGGAACGCCAGGAGCGGCACTACCACGAACCCCTGGTTCATCCGGCCCTCTGCGCCGCCGCTGCCATCGAGCGGGTGCTGGTGATCGGCGGCGGCGACGGCGGCACCGCCCGTGAGTGCCTGCGCCATCCCGGCGTCGCCCACCTCGACATGGTGGAGATCGACGGGCTGGTGGTGGAGCTCTCCCGCCGGCACCTGCCCGGCCTGGGCGGCGACGCCTGGAGCGACCCCCGCTTCCACCTCACCGTCGGCGATGGCATCGCCTGGGCGGCCAACGCCCCCGCCGCCAGCTACGATGTGGTGCTGGTGGACGGCTCCGATCCCGCCGGACCGGCCGAGGGCCTGTTCAACCGGGCGTTCTTCGAAAACTGCCGCCGCCTGCTGCGCCCCGGCGGTGTGTTCGCCACCCAGAGCGAATCCCCCGAGGCCTTCCGCCAGGTCCACATCGACACCGTCCGGCTGCTGCGTGAGGTGTTCGGCCACGCCGATCCGCTCTACGGCTGGGTTCCCATGTATCCCAGCGGCTGGTGGAGCTGGACCTTCGCCTGCCCCGACGGCCCCCGCTACCGGGAGCCGCTGCCGGAGCGGGCCGCGGCGGTGGCGCCGGGCTGCAGCATCTGGTCGCCCCGCTGGCAGCGGGGGGCCTTCGAGGCGGTGCCGGCCTTCGTGGAGCGCGCGCTGGCCGACGCGGCAGGCCAGCCATGACCCCGGAGCTGTTCGACACCGAAGGGGCGATCTACATGGGCGCCCGCCGCGAGCCCGCGGGCTGCACCGTGGGGCTCTTCGGCGTTCCCTACGACGGCACCACCTCCTTCCGCCCCGGCGCCCGCTTCGGCCCGGCGGCGATCCGGGAGGTGAGCAGCGGCCTGGAAAGCTATGACCCCCAGCTCGATCTGGACCTCGACGACCTGGCCTTCGCCGACCTCGGGGCCGTGGCCATCCCCTTCGGGGCCCCGGAGCCGGTGGTGGCGGCCGTGGGCAGGGCCACGGAGGCGGTGCTGGAGCTGGGTCTGGCGCCGCTGATGCTGGGGGGCGAGCACTCGATCAGCAGCGGCGCGGTGGCGGCGGTGGCGCGGCGTCATCCCGATCTGGTGCTGGTGCAGCTCGATGCCCACGCCGACCTGCGGCAGGAGTGGCTCGGCGCCCGCCACAGCCACGCCTGCGCCATGCGCCGCTGCCTGGAGGCGCTGCCCAGCGGCGAGCTGCGCCAGATCGCCATCCGCAGCGGCACCCGCGAGGAGTTCCAGGAGCTGCACGCCACCGGACGGCTGGTGCCGATCGACGCCATGGCGGCGGCGCTGGCGCCCCTGCGGGGCCGGCCCCTCTATCTCACCGTCGACCTCGACTGGTTCGATCCCGCCGTGCTGCCGGGCACGGGCACGCCCGAACCCGGCGGCTTCCACTGGCCCCACTTTGCGGCCCTGGTGGAGGAACTGCGCCACCACCGGCTGGTGGCCGCCGACGTGGTGGAGCTGGCACCCCAGCTCGATGCCAGCGGCGTCAGCGCCGTGCTGGCGGCCAAGGTGACCCGCAGCCTGCTGCTGCTGCTCGGGCGGCCGGTTCCCTCAGGCGCCCCGGCTCAGTAGCAGCAGGTGCCGCTGGCCCGCTGCTCCCGCAGGCGGCTGTGCTGCTGCCCGATCAGCTGCACGGCCATGGTGGGGTGGTTGTGCAGCAGGTTGAGGAAGCGGAGCCGGTCCAGCCGCAGCACCTCCACGGGCGTACGGGCGAAGGCGTCGCTGCGGTGGCTCAGTTCGCGCCAGGTGATGTCCTGATAGCTGAACAGCTCGCCGGGGCGGTAGCAGGTCTTCTCCCCCTGCTCGCCCACCAGCTCGACGATGCCGCGGCGCACCGCGTAGATGGCGTTGGCGCTGGCGCCGCGGCAGAAGACGTGGGCTCCGGTGGGGAGGGTGAAGGTTTCACAATCCACATGAACGGCCATCAGTTCGATGGGCGATGGGGATGTGGCGGTTCTGATCAATGCAGGGGACCTCCGTGGTCGTGGTGGACAGGGTCCTGCCTTCCTAGGGCCAAACGGACCGTTCCGCTACTGGAAGGGATGGAGATTAGGGAGAAGAAGGGCGAAACGGAAGCATCCGTCACGCTTTTCAGCTTTTGATCAGCTTTCAGGGCAGGCCGGTGGCCAGGCTCAGCTGCTGACTGGCCACGGGAAGGCGGGCCTGCTTCAGCAGGGCTTCAGGGGACACCACCGGCAGCCGGGGCGGACGCGCCGTCCAGTGGTGGCACCAGAGATCGGCCACCAGCTCGGGGTGGATGGGGAGCTGCCGCAGCTGGCACCATCCCAGCTCCACCCCGGCGGGCGGGGTGCAGTGGCGGCAGCTGCGGCAGTTGGGACGGTTGCCCATCCTCTTGACCCATTGGGCCATTCAAGGTACGCATTTCCTTGACGGTGTGATAGGGGTGGAAGCCGAATCACAGGCTTTCTTCGGTATTCGCCGCAGCCGCTCCATAGGATCGCGCCACCGAGCTCCGGCGTCCCCCTGGCCGGCCGGCCGCCTCCGATGGACTCCACCCCCCTGCGCCGCACACCCCTGGATGCCGCCGCCATCGCCGCCGGGGGCCGCATGGTGCCCTTCGCCGGCTGGCAGATGGCGATCCAGTTCTCCGGCCTGGTGCAGGAGCACAACGCCGTGCGGCAGCACTGCGGCGTCTTCGACATCTCCCACATGGGGGTGCTCACCCTGCGGGGCCAGGGCACCAAGGACGCCCTGCAGCGGCTGGTGCCCACCGACCTGTTCCGCATCGGCCCCGGCGAGGCCTGCTACACGGTGCTGCTCAACGAGGCCGGCGGCATCCTTGACGACCTGATCGTCTACGACCGCGGCCGTGTCGCTGGCCCCGAGGGGGAGTGCGATGAGCTGGTGCTGGTGATCAACGCCGCCTGCGCCGAGGCCGACACCGCCTGGATCGCCAGCCAGCTGGAGCCCGAGGGCCTCTCCATCAGCGATCGCAAGGGCGACGGGGTGCTGCTGGCCCTGCAGGGCCCGGAGGCCCCCGCCCGGCTCGAGGCCCTGGTGGGCACGAGCCTGGCGGGTTTGCCCCGCTTCGGCCACCGGGAGCTGGCCATCGAGGGGGCGCCGGTGTTCGTGGGCCGCACGGGCTACACCGGTGAGGACGGCTTCGAGCTGCTGCTGGGCCGCGAGGCCGGCGTGGCGTTGTGGCAGCGGCTGCTGGCCGAGGGGGTCACCCCCTGCGGCCTCGGCGCCCGCGACACCCTGCGGCTGGAGGCGGCGATGCACCTCTACGGCAACGAGATGGATGCGGCCACCACGCCTTTGGAGGCGGGCCTGGGCTGGCTGGTGCACCTGGAGATGCCCGCGGACTTCATCGGTCGGGCCGCCCTGGAGCGCCAGACCGCCGAGGGGGTGGCCCGCAAGCTGGTGGGCCTCAAGCTGCAGGGCCGGGCCATCGCCCGCCACGGCTATCCGGTGCTCCTCGATGGCGAGCCGGTGGGCGAGGTCACCAGCGGCACCTGGTCCCCCACCCTGGGGGAGGCGGTGGCCCTGGCCTACGTGCCGGCGGCGGCGGCGAAGCCCGGCACCGCACTGGCGGTGGAGATCCGCGGGCGCGCCGAGCCGGCCGTGGTGGTCAGGCGGCCCTTCTACCGGCGCGGCTGAGCGCCCTTCCGGCGCTGTCCCGGCCCCTTAAGAACGGCCCGCCGCTGCCCTGTGGGAAACTCGCGGATTCGTTCTGCTTGCCACCATGCGCAGCCACGGGTGCGGCGATCTGCGCATCGACGCCATCGGCGAGGCCGTTCAGCTGGGCGGCTGGGTCGACCGGCGCCGCGACCACGGCGGCGTGATCTTCATCGACCTGCGCGACCGCAGCGGCACCGTGCAGATCACGGTGGATCCCGACCTGGCCCCCGCCGCCTTCGCCGTGGCCGAACGGCTGCGCAACGAGACCGTCCTGCGGGTGGAGGGCAAGGTGCGGGCCCGGCCGGCCGAGTCCCTCAACGAACGGCTGGCCACCGGCGCCATCGAGGTGCTGGCCGCCGGCATCACGGTGCTCAACGAGGTGCGCGGCAACCTGCCGTTCCCGGTGTCGGTGCACGACGAGGAGAACACCCGCGAGGAACTGCGCCTGCGCCACCGCTACCTCGACCTGCGCCGCGAGCGCATGGGCCGCAACCTGCGGCTGCGCCACGCCACCGTGAAGGCCGCCCGCGGCTATCTGGAGGCGGAGGGCTTCATCGAGGTGGAGACCCCGGTGCTCACCCGCTCCACCCCCGAGGGTGCCCGCGACTACCTGGTGCCCTCCAGGGTCTGCGGCGGTGAGTGGTTCGCCCTGCCCCAGTCGCCCCAGCTGTTTAAGCAGTTGCTGATGGTGGGGGGCATCGAGCGGTACTACCAGGTGGCCCGCTGCTTCCGTGACGAGGACCTGCGGGCCGACCGCCAGCCGGAGTTCACCCAGCTGGACATGGAGATGAGCTTCATGGACCAGGAGGAGATCCTGGCGCTGAACGAGGGCCTGATCGCCGCCATCTGGAAGCAGGTGAAGGGCATCGAGCTGCCGCGGCCGTTCCCC
This sequence comes from Cyanobium sp. Candia 9D4, assembly GCF_024346155.1. Lineage (NCBI taxonomy): Bacteria > Bacillati > Cyanobacteriota > Cyanophyceae > Synechococcales > Prochlorococcaceae > Cyanobium > Cyanobium sp. Candia 9D4. The sequence continues at coordinate 326,180 of NZ_JAGQCK010000002.1, forward strand.
CGCCTCACCTGGCACGAGGCGATGGCCCGCTACGGCACCGACCGGCCCGACACCCGCTACGGCATGGAGCTCACCGACGTCTCGGACATCGTCCGGGACATGGGCTTCAAGGTGTTCTCCGGCGCCGTGGCGGCCGGGGGCTCGGTGAAGTGCATCGCCGTGGCCGGCGGCAATGAGGCCGTCAGCAACGTGCGCATCAAGCCCGGCGGTGATGTGTTCAGCGAGGCCCAGAAGGCGGGGGCCGGCGGCCTGGCCTTCATCCGGGTGCGGGCCGGCGGCGAGATCGACACGATCGGCGCCATCAAGGACAACCTCACGGCCGAGAGGAAGGCGGAACTGCTGGAGCGCACCGGCGCCACGGAAGGCACCCTGCTGCTGTTCGGCGCCGGCGACACCGCCACCGTCAACAAGGCCCTCGACCGGGTGCGCCAGTACCTGGCCCGCGAACTGGGCCTGGTGCCGGCCGAGCGGGACAACGACCAGTGGAACTTCCTCTGGGTGGTGGACTTCCCGATGTTCGAGTTCAACGCCGGCGAGAACCGACTTGAGGCGCTGCATCACCCCTTCTGCGCCCCCAACGCCGAGGATCTGGGAGGCGACCCGGCCGCCTGGGCGGCCACCCTGCCCACCGCCCGCGCCCAGGCCTACGACCTGGTGCTCAACGGCCTGGAGCTGGGCGGCGGCTCCCTGCGCATCCACGATGCGGCCCTGCAGCGCCAGGTGCTGCAGACCATCGGCCTGCCCCTGGAGGAGGCGGAGCGCCAGTTCGGCTTCCTGATGGAGGCCCTCGACATGGGCGCCCCGCCCCACGGCGGCATCGCCTTCGGCATGGACCGGCTGGTGATGCTGCTGGCAGGCGAGGAGTCGATCCGCGACACGATCGCCTTCCCGAAAACCCAGCAGGCGCGCTGCCTGATGACCCAGGCCCCGGCCGATGTGGCCCCGAAGCAGCTGGAGGAGCTGCACGTGGCCAGCACCTGGAGCGACGAGGAGGGCTGAGGGGCAGCCACTGCCGCGCCGTTGCCGCCATGCTGCGGTCATTAAGCGGAATCACTTCGCCTTAGACTGGCGCTTCCCGCTTCCTGGCCATGGCCATCACAGCTCCCCCCATCGACATCGGCATCCCGGCGGACCAGCGCCAGCAGATCGCGGATGGACTCGGCCGCGTGCTGGCCGACAGCACCGTGCTCTATGCCAAGACCCACGGCTTCCACTGGAACGTCACTGGACCGATGTTCAACACGCTCCACCTGATGTTCATGGACCAGTACACCGAGCTCTGGACCGCCCTCGACCTGATCGCCGAGCGCATCCGGGCCCTCGGTTTCCCCGCCCCCTATGGCGGCACCCTCTATGCCGGCCTCTCCTCGATCCCCGAGGCCGAAGGCGTCCCCGCCGCCCTGGCCATGGTGCGCGAGCTGGTGGAGGGCCATGAGGCCGTGGCCCGCACGATCCGCTCGGTGTTCACCACCGCCGACGACGCCAGCGACCAGCCCACCGCCGACCTGCTCACCCAGCGGCTGCAGATCCACGAGAAGACCGCCTGGATGCTCCGGAGTCTCCTGGAGGGGTGATCCTGAGGGGGCTGGCCTGCGCCGGGACGCGCCCGCGCTGCGGGCAACGCCCGGCTACGGCCAGCCCCCTCAGCTCCCCCCAGGAGGCGCGGGGCGCGGGGCGGAGGGTCGTTGGGAGGGGAGGTCTCTGGGCGCGGACGGACTGGAAGGGGTCGGTAGATTGGGGGATCAGCGCAGCGCCCGATGTCCGCACCGTCCGCCACGCGGGGCCATGCCGCGAAGTTCGTCTTCGTCACCGGCGGGGTGGTGTCCAGCATCGGCAAGGGCATCGTCGCGGCCAGCCTCGGGCGGCTGCTCAAGTCCCGCGGCTACAGCGTCTCGATCCTGAAGCTGGATCCGTACCTCAACGTGGATCCGGGCACGATGAGCCCCTACCAGCACGGGGAGGTGTTCGTCACCGAGGACGGCGCCGAGACCGACCTGGATCTGGGCCACTACGAGCGCTTCACCGACACGGCCATGTCGCGCCTCAACAGCGTGACCACCGGCTCCATCTACCAGGCGGTGATCAACAAGGAACGCCGCGGCGACTACAACGGCGGCACCGTCCAGGTGATTCCCCACATCACCGGTGAGATCCGCGAGCGTATCCACCGGGTGGCGGCCAACAGCGGCGCCGACGTGGTGATCACCGAGATCGGCGGCACGGTGGGCGACATCGAGTCGCTGCCGTTCCTGGAGGCCATCCGCGAGTTCCGCGGCGACGTCGGCCGCCAGGACCTGGCCTACGTCCATGTCACCCTGCTGCCCTACATCGGCACCTCCGGCGAACTCAAGACCAAGCCCACCCAGCATTCGGTCAAGGAACTGCGTTCCATCGGCATCCAGCCCGATGTGCTCGTCTGCCGCAGCGACCGGCCCATCAGCACCGACCTCAAGGCCAAGATCGGCGGCTTCTGCGGCGTGCCGGCCGGCGCCGTGATCCAGGCCCTCGACGCCGACAGCATCTACGCCGTGCCCCTGGCGATGGAGAGCGAGGGCCTCTGCCGCCAGGTGCTCGACGTCCTCTCCCTGGTCGACCATGACAGCGACATGGCGCGCTGGGCGGAACTGGTGGAGAAGCTGCGCCACCCCGGCCCCGCCGTGAAGGTGGCCCTGGTGGGCAAGTACGTCCAGCTCAACGACGCCTACCTCTCGGTGGTGGAGGCCCTGCGCCATGCCTGTCTGGAGCGGGACGCCTCCCTCGATCTCCGCTGGATCTGCGCCGAGCAGATCGAGAGCCAGGGTGCCGACGCCCTGCTGCGGGGCATGGATGCGGTGGTGGTGCCCGGCGGCTTCGGCCACCGCGGCGTCGACGGCAAGGTGGCGGCGATCCGCTGGGCCCGGGAGCAGCGGGTGCCGTTCCTGGGCCTGTGCCTGGGGATGCAGTGCGCCGTGATCGCGTGGGCCCGCCACCAGGCGGGTCTGGAGGGGGCCACCAGCGCCGAGCTGGATCCCGCCTCGCCCCACCCCGTCATCCACCTGCTGCCCGAGCAGCAGGACGTGGTGGACCTGGGCGGCACCATGCGCCTGGGCGTCTACCCCTGCCGGCTGACGGCGGGCACCATGGCCCAGCGCCTCTACGGCGAGGAGGTGGTCTACGAGCGCCACCGCCACCGCTACGAGTTCAACAACGCCTACCGCTCCCTGTTCCTGGAATCGGGCTACGAGATCAGCGGCACCTCCCCCGACGGCCGCCTGGTGGAGCTGATCGAGCTGAAGGACCACCCCTTCTTCACCGCCTGCCAGTACCACCCGGAGTTCCTCTCACGCCCCGGCAAGCCCCATCCCCTGTTCCGGGGGCTGATCGCGGCGGCCCAGCAGCGGCTGCCCGGCTCCCCCAGCGAGGCCGTGGACCGTGTCGCCAGCCCCATCTACGGCTGACGGCCCGGCGGTGGTGGAAACCTTCCACTCCCTGCAGGGGGAGGGGCTTCACGCCGGTCGCAGCGCCTTCTTCATCCGCCTGGCGGGCTGCGATGTGGGCTGTCCCTGGTGCGACACCAAGCACTCCTGGCCGCAGGCGGCCCATCCCACGCGCCCCCTGGCCGACCTGGCGGCCGAGGCCAGCGCCGCCGCCGTCGCCGGTGCCGCCTTCGTGGTGATCACCGGCGGCGAGCCCCTGCAGCAGCCCCTGGACGGCCTCTGCAAGGCCCTGGCGGCAACGGGCCTGCCGCTGCACCTGGAAACCAGCGGCGTGGGGCAGCTCAGTGGCCGCTTCGACTGGATCACCCTCTCGCCGAAGCCCCACCGCCCCCCGGCCGCCGATCTCCTGGCCCGCTGTGATGAGCTCAAGGTGGTGGTGACCTCCCCGGCCGACCTGGCCTTCGCCGAAGCCATGGCCGCCGAAGCGGCCCGCCTGCGTCCGCCCGCCGCCCCCGGCCCCGCTCTCCTGCTCCAGCCCGCCTGGGACGAACCGGCCGGCCGGGAGCTGGCGGTGGCCTACGTGCGTGCCCACCCCGACTGGCGCCTCAGCCTGCAGAGCCACAAGTGGCTGGGGGTGCGCTGAAGCCCCTGGAACGGCCCCCCGCGCTGAAACCTCAGAGGGCCTGGGCCGGCTGCTGCACCTTCTCCGCCTTCCAGAGCCGCCAGCGAAGCTGCAGATCCTTCGGGGTGTACACCACGATCGGCCGGCTGGCGTCGTAGGGCACCACGAAGGGCTTGCTGCCCATCGGCACGAACACCTTGCGGGTCGCCTGGCCGGGGGGGCAGGCCATCAGGGTCGAGACCATTGGCCCCACATCACTCACCGTGTAGACGCTGACGCCCAGCCCCTTCACCTTGCTGGCGCGGAAGCGGCCGCGGAAGGCCCGCTGGTTGCAGTCGGCCTCCACCTCCCGGCCGGCGATCAGCTGCACCCGCCAGTCGCTCGGGTGGGGCGACAAGCGGGGATCGGCGGTGGGCGGCAACACGCCGGGCAGCTGGATCACCCAGCGGGTCTGGGCGGCGGTGGGCTTGGGGTAGGGCGTCAGATCCAGCCGGGGGATGGCCCGGGCCGGCGCCACCGTGAGCGCCAGCAGGGACGGCAGGCTAACGATGACGCTGGCGGTGGCCGCGGCCGCCGTGGCGCGGCGCAGGGCATGGGCCATGGGGAACCTCGGAAGGGACCGGAAACCGGCGCCACCACCATGGCATCCTCCGTCGCGTCCGGTCGCTCCGCCCCCGGCGCCGCTTCCACAATGGGGGGGCCGTCGTCACCGCTCGCCCCATCACCCGCTCCCCCGCCACGCCCTCCCCACCCCCGCCGCTCGCCATCGCCCTGCTCTCCGGCGGCCTGGATTCGGCCACCGCCGCGGCCCTGGCGATCGAGGCGGGCCACCGGGTCATCGGCCTTTCCTTCGACTATGGCCAGCGCCACCGGCGCGAGCTGGACGCCGCCGCCGCGGTGGCCGGCGCCCTGGCGCTGGAGGAGCACCACGTGATCGCCGTGAACCTGGCGGCCTGGGGCGGCTCGGCCCTCACCGATCCGGCCATCCCCGTCCCCGACGGCGGCGTGGTCGCGGGGGTGATTCCCAGCACCTACGTCCCCGGCCGCAACACGGTGTTCATCGCCCTGGGGCTAAGCCTGGCCGAAGCCCGCGGCGCCACCAGCCTCGTGCTCGGGGTCAATGCGGTGGATTATTCCGGCTATCCCGACTGCCGCCCCGACTACCTGGCCGCCTTCCAGACCCTGGCCGACCTGGCCACCAAGGCGGGACGGGAGGGTCAGGGGGCCCGCCTCTGGGCCCCCCTGGTGGCCTGGGACAAGGCCACCATCGTGCGCGAGGCCCTGCGGCTCGGGGTGCCGATCGCGGCCACCTGGAGCTGCTACAGCGGCGAGGATCTCCCCTGCGGCCGCTGCGACAGCTGCCGCATCCGTGATGCCGCCCTGGTGGCCGCGGGCCGGGCCGACCTGACCAGCGCCGCCGTGCGCGCCGGAGCCGCCCTCGGCGCCGGAGCCGACCGTTGAGGAGCGATCCGCTCCCCTGGCTGGAGCCCCGGGCCCTGGCGCGGGTCCTGGCCGAGCGCTTCGGCCGGGACGGGCTGGTGCTGCTCGACGGCGACGGCAGCCCCCTCGGCTGCCGCGGCGTGCTCGGGGTGGATCCGGTGGCCAGCGTGACCTGCCGGGGGCTGCCGGGCAGTCCGGGGGCAGCCGATCCCTTTGACGTCTTCGCCGATCTGGAGGGCCAGGGGGGACCCTGGCTGGGCTGGCTCGGCTACGAGGCCGGGGCCTGGGTGGAGCCGGCCGGGCACTGGCTGGCCTCCGACATGGCCACCCTCTGGGCGGCCCGCCACGATCCCCTGATCCACTTCGACCGGGGGGAGGGTCGGCTGTGGCTCGAGGGCCAGGACCCGGCCCGGTTCGCGGCCATGGCGGGGCTGCTGGCGGATCCCGCCCTGGCGGCGGCGGTGGCCGGGGCCGGGGAGCGCCCGGCCGAGGGGCCCGGCATCGCCCGCGGCGCCTGGCACTGGCACACCGACCCGGACACCTATGCCGCCCAGGTGGAGATCCTGCGGGAGTGGATCGCCGCCGGCGACCTCTTCCAGGCCAACCTCACCGCCTGCTGCGAGAGCCTGCGGGAGGAGCCGCCCGATCCGCTGGCGCTGTTCCTCCGTCTGGTGGGCCATGGCCCGGCCCCCTTCGCCGGCCTGGCCATCGCCGGTGGGGAGGCGGTGATCTCGGCCTCGCCGGAGCGCTTCCTGCGCCTGCACCCCGACGGCCGGGTGGAGACGCGCCCGATCAAGGGCACCCGGCCCCGCCACGCCGACCCCGACGCCGATGCCGCCCGCGCCGCCGAGCTGATCTGCGACCCCAAGGACCGGGCCGAGAACGTGATGATCGTCGACCTGCTGCGCAACGACCTGGGCCGGGTCTGCGTACCCGGCTCGGTGCATGTGCCCCAGCTGCTGGGGCTGGAGAGCTACGCCCACGTGCACCACCTCACCTCGGTGGTGATGGGACAGCTCGCCGCCGGGCGCGGCCTGGTCGACCTGCTGCGGGCCTGCTGGCCGGGGGGCTCGATCACCGGCGCCCCCAAGGTGCGGGCCTGCCGGCGCCTCAGCCAGCTGGAGCCGGTGCCGCGGGGGCCCTACTGCGGCTCCCTGTTTCACCTGGGAGCCGATGGCGGCTTCGACAGCAGCATCCTGATCCGCACCCTGCTGCAGAAGGATCGGCGCCTGCGGCTGCATGCCGGCGGCGGCATCGTGGCCGACTCCGACCCCGTGGGGGAGGCCCGGGAGATGGGCTGGAAGATCGAGCCGCTGCTGGAGGCCCTGGCATGAGCGCTGGCCCAGCTCCGGCCGGCACGGCCATCGCCTGGATCGACGGGCCGACGCCGGAGGGAACCTGGGGCGATCCGGACCGGCTCTGCCTGCCCCTGAACGACCGCGGCCTGCTGCTGGCTGATGGTCTCTTTGAAACGGTGCTGATCGAAGGGGGGACGCCCCGGCTGCTGGCGGAGCACCTGGAGCGCTGGCGCGTCTCGGCCGCCAGCCTGGGCCTGGCGCCACCCCCCGGGGCCGACCGGGTGCGGCCGCTGCTGGCCGAGGCGGTGGCCCGCAGTGGCCTCACCGGCAGCGGGGCCCTGCGGCTCAACTGGAGCCGGGGCAGCGGCGCCGGCCGGGGCCTGGCGCTGCCGGGGCCGGACGAACCCCAGGGCCGCCCCCGCTTCTGGCTGCAGCTGAGCCCCTGGAGGCCCGCCTCCACGCCGGTGGCGGTGATCGTCAGTGGGGTGGAGCGGCGCAACGCCGCCAGCCTGGTCAGCCGCTGCAAGACCTTCGCCTACGGCGGCGCCATCCAGGCCCTGCGGGAGGCCCGGGCCGCCGGGGCCGATGACGCCCTGCTGCTCGGCAGCGGCGGCGACCTGTGCTGCGGCACCAGCGCGAACCTGCTGGTGCGGCGCAGGGGCGCGTGGGTCACCCCGCCCCTGGAGAGCGGCTGTCTGCCGGGGGTGATGCGGGGCCGCGGCCTGGCCCTGGGGTTGCTGCGGGAGGAGCGGCTGTCAGTGGCGGACCTGCTGGAGAGCGAGGCGGCCCTGCTGGTCAACAGCCTGGGCGGCCGCCCGATCCGGCGCTGCGGGGCCATCGATCTGCCCCTGCCCGCCGGGGTTGATGGCCTCTGGAGACGGCTGCTGGCGTCGTCATAGGTTGGCGCCAGAATCGATCCATCACGTTGTTCGACGCTGTGGGGGGCCTGGGGTCCCGGAAGCACCTGGCAGGACTGCTGGCCGGCTTGCTCGCGGGCACGGGACTCGCCCTGGCCGGTTGCGGCGCCACCCCGAAGGAGGTGGCCGTTCAGGACGCCAAGCCGGGCGACCTGCTGGTGCAGGTGGACGGGAGCCGGGTGGAGCTGGTGCGGGCGTTCCAGCCGGGCGTTGCCAACGGGCTGCACAAGGGTGTGGTGAAGGTCACCTCAGGTGGCGGCGATGCCAAGGGCCAGCTGTACGAAACCACGGCGATCTGCAGCGTCAAGGGAGAGCCGGGCTGGCAATCGTATGACAATATCTATGGGGATCCGATCAGTGATCTCAACGCCAAGAGAACATTTCCGGTCAAGGATCGCTGGCAGTTTCTGTTCCACTTTGATGGCCGCACGGAGCAGGTCGGCAAGCTGGATCCCAGTGTCTGGGTAGCCCGATTGAAGGATAATCTCTGCCGCAAAGGGGATTTCGACGACACCTGATCCCCCGGTGGTCGAGGGGAGGGAGAAAGGTCTCCTGGATGTGAGAATGATTCTTGATCCCGTTCCCTGGAGCGGACACAGGGCCCCAATGTCCTGTAGCAATCGACACTTTCGGGCCGCAGGTCATCCTTTTGGATGGATGGGAAATTGCGCCTCGGTTCTTCGATGCCCAAAACACTCTTCTCCGTTGATCTCACCAAGCCGATGGATCAACAGGACATGCCCGGGCACAACCGCTGGCACCCGGAAATCCCTGCCGTGGCCTCGGTGAACCCTGGCGACGTGTTCCGGATCGAATGCAAGGACTGGACCGATGGTCAGATCAAGAACAATGACGACCCCAAGGACATCGAGGATGTGAATCTCGAGGTCGTTCACGTCCTCAGCGGCCCGATCTGGGTCAACGGTGCCCAGCCCGGCGACATCCTGGTGGTCGACATTCTCGATGTCGGTGCCCTGCAGGGGGATGAGTGGGGCTTCACGGGCATCTTCGCCAAGGAGAACGGTGGCGGATTCCTCACCGATCACTACCCCAAGGCCGCCAAGGCCATCTGGGATCTCGAAGGCATCTACACCTCCTCCCGCCACATTCCCGGTGTCCGTTTCGCCGGCATCACCCACCCGGGCCTGATCGGCTGCGCCCCCTCCCACGAGCTGCTCAACGAGTGGAACCGTCGTGAAACGGAGCTGGTGAAGACCGCCCCCGACCGCCGCACCTACGGCGCCGGCCTCTCCGGCAGCGAGCCCGTGCTGGCGGCCCTGCCCAACCCCAACAGCGCCATCCTCGGCACCCTCCCCGGCAGCGAGTTCGAGCGGGTGGCCAACGAGGCCGCACGCACGGTGCCGCCCCGCGAGCACGGCGGCAACTGCGACATCAAGAACCTCACCAAGGGCACCCGGATCTATTTCCCGGTCTATGTCGAAGGGGCCAAGCTCTCGATGGGCGACATCCACTTCTCCCAGGGGGATGGGGAAATCTCCTTCTGCGGCGCCATTGAGATGTCCGGCTATCTAGACCTCCACGTCGAGATCATCAAGGGCGGCATGGCGAAGTACGGCATGGTCAACCCCATGTTCAAGACCAGCCCGGTGGAGCCCCACTACACCGACTACCTGGTGTTCGAAGGCATCTCCGTGGATGAGTTCGAGGGCAAGCAGTACTACATGGACGTCCACATCGCCTACCGGCGTGCCTGCCTCAACGCCATCGAGTACCTCAAGAAGTTCGGCTACACCGGTGAGCAGGCCTACCTGCTGCTGAGCTGTGCGCCGGTGGAAGGCAGGATCAGCGGCATCGTCGACATCCCCAACGCCTGCTGCACCCTGGCCATCCCCACGGGGATCTTCGACAAGGACATCCTCCCCTGCTGATCAGCAGGCTGGCGGGAGGGGCCTGGATACCAGGCCCCTTTTTCTTGTCTGCCACTGTTCTTGTCTGCCACTGTTCGGGCCTGCCTGTGTTCCTGGCGGCCCTCTCTTTCCTCCCTGTCGTTCCCCTCGTCTTGCGATGCCTGTCTACGAATACAGCTGCAGCAACGGCTGCGACAACTATGAGGTCTGGCGCAGCATCGATGAGCGCCACAAGGAAACCAACTGCCCGAGCTGCAGCGCCGAAGGCCTCCGTGTGTTCACACCGGTCATGTCCCTGAGCGGCCCTTTCCGACTGAAGCAGGAGCAGTCCGAACCGCGTCTGGTTCGCAAGGAAACCAGGGAAGCCACCGGCAAGCCCCGGCTCAAGGAGAGTGGCACCCGTCCCTGGATGCTCAACCGCGGCTGCTGAGCGCCCCACCAAAGCAAAAGTCCCGGGTCGCGCCACCACTGGTGGCCTCGGCCCGGAACTTGCTGTTGCGCCGGAATCCTCAGACCGTGAGGAACTCCTTGATCACGTCGTCGGAGAGCTGGTCGGTCTGGCCGCTGGAGACGATGCCACCGCGCTGCATGGCGTAGTAGAAGTCGGACTGGCGCACGAAGTGCAGGTGCTGCTCCACCAGCAGCACGCTGATGCCGGTCTCCTTCATGATCCGTTGCACCGCATTTTCGATGTCGAGGATGATGGAGGGCTGGATTCCCTCGGTGGGTTCATCGAGGAGCAGCAGCTTGGGCTTGCCCAGCAGGGCACGGGCGATGGCGAGCTGCTGCTGCTGGCCGCCGCTGAGATCACCGCCCTTGCGCTTGAGAAACTTCTCGAGGATCGGGAAAAGATCGAAGATCAGCGGATCGATGTGGCGGTTCTTTTCCAGGCCGCCGGGAAGGGCCTCCATGCCCAGCAGCAGGTTCTCCTTGACGGTCACCTGGGGAATGATGTCCCGGCCCTGGGACACATAGCCGATGCCGGACCGGGCCCGTTTGTAGGGGGGCTGGTTGGTGAGCTGGCCGTCCTGGTAGGTGATCGTCCCGGATCGCTGCTGCAGCAGTCCGATGACGGTCTTGAGGAAGGTGGTCTTGCCGACGCCATTGCGGCCGATCAGGCAGACCATCTTGCCTTCGTGGATGGTCAGATCCACGTTGCGGAGAATGTGGCTCTCCCCGTAATACACATTGAGGTCGGAGACCTGGAGCAGGGGCTGGGCGCTGGTGGTGGACATGGGCTCGCGGTGGGTGATGGTCGGGAAACGATCAGTGTTCGGGCGGCCCCAGGTAGACCTCGATCACCCGCGGATCGGCTTTGACCTTCTCCAGCGGTCCTTCGGTCAGCACCTGTCCCTGGTGGAGCACGGTGACGTCGAAGCCCAGGTCGCGGATGAACTCCATGTCGTGCTCGATCACCACCACGGTGTGGTCGCCGGCGAGGGACTTGATCAGCTCGGCCGTGCGCAGGGTTTCCTCATCGGTGAGGCCGGCCACGGGTTCGTCCAGCAGGAGAACCTCCGGGGCCTGGGCCACCAGGGAGGCAATGGCGAGCCATTGCTTCTGGCCGTGGGACAGGGAGCCGGCCTTGACGGTGGCGAAGGGGGTCAGGCCCACGTAGTTCATGATCCGGTGCACCTCGTCCTTGGAGGACTGGGGCAGACCGGACCCCAGCAGACTGAAGGCGTTCTTGACCGGTGAGGCGGAGAGCTCCAGGTTGCGGAGCACGGTGAGGTTCTCGAACACCCGCGGCGTCTGGAATTTGCGGCCGATGCCGCTGCGCGAGATCTGCTGCTCGGAGACGCCAAGCAGCGACTTGCCCTTGAAGCTCACCGTTCCTTTCGTGGGCCGCACCTTGCCTGTGATGACATCCAGGAAGGTGGTCTTGCCGGCACCGTTGGGGCCGATGATGGACTTCAACTCACCCTTGTAGAGCTTCAGGCTGAGGTCGGTGAGGGCATAGAAGCCATCGAAACTCACGCTGACGTCATTGAGCTCGAGTAGAGGTTCTGACATGGACTTCGGAAGGGTGCGGAATCAAAGGAGCGGTCACAGCAGATGAGCCAGGAAGCGTCTTCCTGGGGGACTAATCCACAGGAACGGCCTCCTTGTCGATCTGGGGGTAGGTCTTGGCCTTCTGGGCGATGCCGAAGGCGGCCAGGAAGGTGCGGAAGCCACCCTTGGTGATCCAGCCGTAGATGCCATCGGGCATCAGGACCACCACGAAGATGAACAGGGCCCCCTGCACGAACAGCCAGGCCTCGGGCAGGGCCTCACTCACCAGGCTGCGCAGGTAGTTCACCAGGGTGGCACCGATGATCGGACCCACCAGGGTGCCCCTGCCGCCCACGGCGACCCAGATCACCATCTCGATCGAGAAGGAGATCGACATGTACTGGGGCGAGACGATGCCGGACTGGACGGTGTAGAGGGCTCCGGAGATGCCGCAGAGGGCTCCGGCCACCAGGAAGACGATGGTCTTGAAGGGGACGGGGTTGAAACCGGCGAAGCGCAGGCGGCTCTCGTCGTCACGGATGGCGATCAGGGCATCACCGAAGCGACCGCTGGTGAAGTAGCGGCAGACCAGAAAGGCCAGGGGCAGCAGCACCACCGTGAGGCGGTAGAACCAGACCTGCATGTCCGGGGAGCCCACCAGCTGGCCGAAGAGTTCGCTGGTGCTGGTCTTGAGACCGTTGGTGCCGTCAAAGAGTTTCTGCTGGCCGTTGAAGAAGTGGAAGAAGACCATCAGAGCCGCCTGGGTGATGATCGAGAAGTACACCCCCTTGATGCGGTTTCGGAAGATCAGCCATCCCACCAGGCCCGCCACCACCGCCGGAATCACCCAGAGGGCAATCAGGGTGAACACCGGTGACCAGAAGGGCTGCCAGAAGAATGGCAGCTGGTCGACGCCGTAGTTCTCGAAGAACTTGGGAATCCCGTTGCCACCCGCCAGGCTCTTGGTGTTGAGCATCAGGTACATGGCCACCGCGTAGCCCCCGAGGGCAAAGAAGATGCCCTGCCCCAGACTCAACAGACCGGTGTATCCCCAGATCAGGTCGATGGCCAGGGCCGTGATCGCCAGGGAGAAATAGCGGCCGAAGAGGTTGAGGCGGAAATCATCCAGCGCTGCCGGCAGGATGAACAGGGCGATCGCCAGCAGAATCCAGGGGACGAGTCGTTGGAAGATTTTCACAGGTAGGGCCTCCTGGTGGGGAGATGGAACGGGAATCTGCAGAGGTTGGGACGGACCGGGTCAGGCATCGACCGAGCGACCCTTCTGGGGGAACATGCCGTTGGGGCGGAACTGCAGGAAGACGATGATGAAGATGAACACCAGCACCAGGGACATGCTGGTGGTGGCGAAGAATTCGATCACCCCTTTCGCCGCCAGTGGCATGTCAGGGAAGATCGTCAGCAGGGTGCCAGAGCCGATCACCGACTGGATGATGCCCAGCAACAGGGAGGCCAGCACGGTGCCCAGCAGGTTGCCGACGCCTCCGAGGACGATCACCATGAAGCAGGAGACGATGTAGGCCGCGCCGAGGTTCGGACCCACCGAACCGAGCAGGGTGATGGCGCACCCGGCCACCCCCGCCAGGCCGGAGCCGATGCCGAAGGTGATGCTGTCGACGCGGTCGGTGGGGATGCCCAGGCAGTTGCTCATCTGACGGTTCTGGGTGACCGAACGGATGCGCAGGCCCCAGACGCTCTTGTTGAGGAACCAGTAGGTGGCCAGCAGCAACAGGGCGGACAGCAGAATGATGAAAATGCGCAGGCCGGGCAGTTCGATCGTGCCGATCATCCCCCAGCTTCCCTGCAGCCATTTCGGGGCGGTGACATCGATGTTGCGCGGACCGAACCAGGCCTTGGAGAGCGGACGGACCTGGTCAAAGAGGTTGACGGCGATCAGGCCGATGCCGATGGCGATCGCCCAGCCCAATCCGTTGAGATAGGTGAAGAAAGGCTTGGCGGAGAACTTCGCTGCGAGCAATTTCGAGATAATGAAGCCAACGCCGACACCCACGAGGATGCCCAGCATCATGGCCGTCGACACGCTCCGAATCAGCTGAATCAGAATCAGGCTGACCCCCCACGTGGCCAGGAGAGTTTCAAGCGGTCGGCCATAGAGCTGCCGGATCAACGTTCTTTCCAGCAGAACTCCAATCAGTGCCGTCACAATGAAGGACAACACCAGCGAGACCGGGAAATACAGTTCGAAGATCACACCACCCATGGGCTTGAAAGCCGATTGCACCACGTAGGTGACATAAGCCCCGAGCATCATGAATTCGCCATGGGCGAGGTTGATGACACCCATCAATCCGAAGACGATGGCCAGGCCTGTCGCTGCCAGCAGCAGCACGGACCCGATGCTGAGGCCATCGAGGATCTGAGAAAAGAAAAGTTCCAACGGAATGAAGGTTGAACGTTAGATCCAGCGCTGCTGAGGCGACGCTGGATCGGGTCGAACGTGGTGGTGTGGCGGACCGGAAAGGGGGCGGTTCCCGCAGGAACCACCCGACTTTCATTCCCTCACGGATGGCTCCGTGATCACATCTTGAACTTGCCGGCGTCAGGCCGATCCTGGGTCCAGTCGCAGGTGAAGCCCTTGGTCTCGGGAACGAACTGGTTCCAGGGAATCGGGGGGATGGCCTTGACGCTGTCGTACAGGATCTTGAACTGGCCGGTGGGCTCCGCTTCGCCGATGAGCACCCGCTCGGAGGTGTGGTGGTTGGGGAACATCTTGATTTCGCCCTGGGGAGCGGCGAAGGTGATCCCGATCATGTTCTGACGAACCTTGTCGAGATCCTCGAAGGTGCCCGCCTTCTCGACGGCGTTCTTCCAGAGGTACACCATGTTGTAGGCGGATTCGGCCGGGTCACCCGTGACGCGGTCGGCCCCGTACATGGCCTGGAAGTCGGAGGTGAACTTCTTGGAGGCCGGGGTGTCCAGGCTCATGAAGAAGTTCCACGCGGCGTAGGTGCCGGTGGTATACTCGGGGCCGATCTGGCGGATCTCCTCCTCGGCGATGGAGAACGACATGATCGGGTACTTGGCCGGATCGATGCCCGAAGCCTTGAACTGCTTGAAGAGGGCGACGTTGGAGTCACCGTTCAAGGTGTTGATGATGATCCCGCCATCCGGGAAGGCTTTCTTGATCTTGGCGATGATCGGAGCCACCTCGGTGTTGCCGAGGGGGATGTAATCCTCGCCGACGGTCTCACCGCCAAGGGCCTTCATCTGCTCCTTGATGATGGTGTTGGCCGTACGCGGATACACGTAGTCGGAGCCCACCAGGTAGACCTTCTTGCCGAGCTTGTCTCCGAACTTATCCATCAGCCACTGAACCGCGGGCTCAGCCTGCTGGTTCGGAACAGCGCCGGTGTAGAAGATGTTCTTCGAGCACTCTTGACCCTCGTACTGAATCGGGTAGAAGAGGATGTGGTTCTTCGACTCGAAGACCGGCAGCATCGCTTTGCGGCTGGCGGAGGTCCAACCACCGAAGACGACGGCGACCTTGTCGGAGTCGATCAGTTTCTGGGCTTTCTCGGCGAAGGTGGGCCAGTCGGAGGCGCCATCTTCGGAAACGGCAACGATCTTGTAGGACTTGCCGCCGACTTTGACGCCGCCGGCGTCATTGATTTCCTTGATCGCCATCTCTTCGACTTCTTTCAAAGTCGTTTCGGAGATGGCCATGGTGCCGCTGAGAGAGTGAAGGATGCCGACCTTCACTTCACCGTCAAAATTGCCGCCGGACCCGGACTCGCCCCCGCAGGAGACGAGGGTTACGCTCACGGCAGTTGCGGCGATTGCAGCTGCCAGTCGCCTTGAAAGATGCAGAGACATTGATGCCTGTTCAAGATGAATTGTAGTCGCCGTAACCGACGGCAAAGGGAAAGGTACGGAAGGACGTGGTTACCCCCGGTATCCAATGAGACAGAAAGCCGCCCAGGGCCCGCCGGAGTGAGGATTTGAACGTCGCAGACCTGTCGATATGTTGCATTACCTACGGTTTTTCTGATCAACGCCTGAAAGGCGAATACCAGAATCCTTGATCGCGTGCTCGACTCAGGCGGCTGCCGGTTCAGGCAGCTGCCGCAGCAGGAAGCTTTCGACCCGATCGAGGCCTTCGCCGCTGCGCAGATTTGTGAAGCACCAGGGGCGACCGCCGCGCATGCGTTCGGTGTCGCTCTCCATCACGGCCAGGCTGGCCCCGACCATGGGGGCCAGGTCGATCTTGTTGATGACCAGCAGGTCGGAGCGGGTGATGCCGGGCCCCCCCTTGCGGGGGATCTTGTCCCCGGCGGCCACGTCGATCACGTAGATGCACAGATCCACCAGCTCCGGGCTGAAGCTGGCCGCCAGGTTGTCGCCGCCGCTCTCCACCAGCACCAGGTCGAGGTCCGGGAAGGCCTCCTCCAGTTCCTGGACGGCCGCCCGGTTGATCGAGCAGTCCTCCCGGATGGCGGTGTGGGGGCAGCCGCCGGTCTCCACGCCCCGGATCCGCTCGGGGGCCAGGGAGCCGGCACGGGTGAGGAACTGGGCGTCCTCCTGGGTGTAGATGTCGTTGGTGACCACCGCCAGCTGCAGCCGCTGCCGCAGCCGCCGGCAGAGCGCGTCGACCAGGGCCGTCTTGCCTGATCCCACCGGACCGGCCACGCCGACCCTCAGTTTGCTGCCCATCGCCCCGGTCCAGGATGGGTGCCATCCTGACGCCAGCGCCGAGGGCTGCGGTGAGTGACGGACCGATGCCGACGCTGATCCGTCGCTTCGAGCGTCTGGATGCCCGACTCGTCGCCTCCGTCATGGGCACGGGGGTGGTGGTCTGCCTGGGGTTCATCGAGCTGCTGCGCAGTCCCCTGCAGCAGCTCTCCAGGGTGACGATCGAACTGCTGGCGGTGCGGGCCCTGCTGTTTCTGGCTCCCCTGCTGGTCAGCCTGTTGCTGCTGCTGCGGGATGGCCCGCTGCTCCTGGGCGGCCGTCGCCCCCCCGCCTCCTGGGGGCCCGACCTGCTGGCCAGCGGCCTGCTGAGCGTCGTGCTGCTGCTCTATTTCATGGCGGCCGTGATCATCACCGCCAGCCTCATGCTCAACCAGGGGGATGGGGTGGCGGAGGTGGGCTTCCTGATCGGCCAGCTGGAGCCGGCCCGCTTCGCGGCCGCCCTGGCCAGGGCGGCCGCCTATGGCGGGATCTGCGCCGCCATCTGCCTGCAGCAGGCCCGGCGCAGCGCCTCCGGCGAGGTGGGGATGGCCTCGGGCATGGCCCGGTCGCTGCGGCTGGGCATCGGGGTGATGGTCTGCCTCGATGTGCTCTGGACGATCGTCGTCGATCCCCTGCGCATGGGAGGAACCTGACCGTGTCCACCTCCGCCAGGCCGCGGCGCCCCGGCCCCCAGAGCCTGGTCTTCCTGGCCGGAGCGGTGGCCCTGCTGGGGGTGTTCGTGCTCGGGATCGCCCGCTCCGGCAACTGGCTGGCGCCCAGCGTCCGCCTGCAGTTCCGCACCCTCGACGCCGCCGGCCTGCAGACGGGCATGGCGGTGCGCATCTCGGGGTTCGCCGTCGGCCAGGTGCGCCGGATCGTGCTGCAGCCCGATGCCCAGGTGCTGGTGGAACTGGAGCTGCGGGACCCCTACCGCTCCATGGTGGGTCGCCGCAGCCGGGCCGAACTGGCCCAGCTGGGGCTCCTGGGCGACAACTACATCGCCATCACCCCCGACCCGGCGGCGATCGGCCAGCCCCCGATCGGCGACGGCGAGACGCTCGTCTTCACCAGCCGGCCCGACATCGACGACCTGATCGCCGAGGTGGCCAGCAGCCGCATCCCCCTGCAGCGGGCCGTCAGCAGCGGCCTGACCCTGGCGGAGACCCGCCTGCCCCGCAGCCTCGACGAGCTCGATCGCACCCTGGTCGCCAGCCGTCGCCTGGCGACGCGCCTGGAGGCGGACACCCGCCGCAGCAGCAGCGAACTGAATCGCACCCTGGGGGCTACCCGCGCCCTGGCCGAGCGGCTGGAGGACCGGGCTGACGGCACCGCCGCGGATCTGTCCGCCCTGATCCGGCGGCTGGAGAGCACCGAATCCCAGACGCGGCCGCTGCTGCTCCAGACCCTGCGCGAGCTCTCCACCATGGCCACCGCCACCAACCGCCTGGTGAAGACGCTCAACGAGAGCTGGGTGATCGAACTGATCGAGCGGACCGGGGAGCCCCGACGCGAGCGGGACCGCTGAGCGCCGCGACGGCTGCCGGCGGCGTCACCCCTCCACCCGGTCGGCCTGGCGCAGCAGCGGCGGCGGCAATGTCACTCCGATGGCCCGGGCCGTGCGGCGATTCAGCAGCAGCAGCTTCCGGGTCACCGGCACGAAGGCCATCGTGGCGGGGGAGCGGCCGCGCAGCACCTGCACCGCCAGGGCTCCGGCCTGGGCCCCGTCGGCCTCCGGATCCCAGCCCACCACCGCCAGGCACCCCGGCGTGGTGATGTCGGACGGGTCGACGGAATAGACCGGCAGGCGATGGCGCAGGCCGGCTGCCGCCAGGGCGGGGAAGCCCACGCTGGTGGCGTAGTCGCCCACCCGCACCAGGGCCCCCACCCGGTGGCCGGCCAGGGCGTCGGCCGCCCGGGTCACCTCCGCCGGCCCCGCCACCGGCTCGACCATCACCGCCAGGGAGCGCGGCGCCGCTTCCCGGCGCAGCAGCTCGGCTTCGAAGCTGGCGTTGGCCTCGGAGGGGTTGTAGACGAGCCCGACACTGGCCAGGCCGGGCCTGATCCGGCTGGCGAGATCGAGCTGCTCGGCCAGGGGATTGGTGCTGACCGTGCCTACCACATTGGGCCGGTGGCGGGTGTAGCTGGTGCCGGCCCCGGCCCCCCACGGGTTGGAGCAGTAGCAGAACACCACGGGCACCCGAGCCGGCGCGATCGCCAGGATCGCCGCCAGGGGCGGGGTACCGATGGCCACGAGCATGTCGACCCCGGCCTCCAGCAGCTCCTCCACCTGGGCGCGGCAGGTGGCCATGCTGCCCGCGGCGAAGCGCTCCAGCAGGGTCACGCCGGCCGGTGCCCGGAAGCCGCCCTTGGCCAGGCCCCGCACGAAGCCGCGGCGGGCGGCATCGGGGCCGGCCCCCCGCACGTATTGGACGATCCCCAGTCGCGGCGGACCCGGCGGCCGGCGGCGGGCGTTGCAGCCGGCGGCCAGGAGGGTTCCGGCGGCGGCGGCCCCGCCCAGCAGGCCCAGCGCCTGGCGCCGGCTGGCCCCTGCCGTCGTGGCCATCAGCTGCGGAACAACCGGGAATACAGCTCACCATGACTCAGCTGGGCCAGGCCCGCCCCCACCCCCCCGTTCCAGAGGGCTTCGGGATCGGCCGCCACCAGCTCCGCCGCCCGGGCAGCGACGGCGGGCGCCAGGGCCAGCTGCAGCCGCTGGGCTTCGGTGGGGCCCAGGGGCACCAGCCGCACGGCGGCGCTGAGCTGGGTGGCGATCCAGCCGTAGAGGTAGGCCTCGACCACCTCTTCGGGCCCGATCTCCAGGGCCACCCCGGCCCAGGCCCAGGCCGCCGGCCAGGCCAGCCGAGCTGGCTGCTCCCCGGGCAGGGGCAGGTCCAGGTCGGCCAGCAGCTGCAGCAGGGAGCGGCCCATCTGGCGCTGCTGGGCCCGCACCTCGGCCGCCTCCCGCTGGGCCAGCAGCCAGCCGTCCAGGTCCAGCACTTCCCCACGGGCCGGCCCGTCCGGGGACCCACGCCAGCGGGTGAGCCCCTGCATCAGTCGGCCCAGGCTGGCGGCCTCGATCGCCAGCGCCCCCCGGGCCAGCTCCGCCTCCAGCCAGTGGGCCACCGCCTCGGCGTCGCCCAGCTCGCCGGCCTGCACGAGCACCTCCAGGCCCTCGGAGTAGCTGAAGGCCCCCACCGGCAGGGCGGGACTGACGAGTTGGAACAGCCGCAGCCGGGTGAGGCTCATGGGTGGGCATGGTCCTGGTGACCATGATCCTGATGGCCATGGGGGTGGTGGTGGCCGTGGCCGGAGGGGGTGTAGGCCCCGGGCTCGGGCTGAAAGGGCCCCATCGTCCGCTCCACGCTCAGACCGCGGTGCCGCAGCAGATCCTCGAGCACGCTGTCGACCCCCAGGCGCAGCGCGTCGCGGTGCAGTTCCATGGCCACGTGGCGGTTGCCCAGGTGATAGGCCGCCTGCAGCAGGGCCAGGGGGTCGGCGGCACGCACCACCATCAGCGGCTCATCGGCGGCCTCCACCACCACCAGGGGTCCACCGGCCTCCGGTGCCAGCCGGTCGCCGGGTTCCAGGGCCCCGCCGCGGGGCAGCTGCAGCAGCAGGTCCCGTCCACAGGCGCTGCGGCGGTGGCCCCGCAGGCTGGTGCGCTCGTCGGCCCGGAGCGGCAACCGCAACCTCGCCTCCGGCTCCGCCGCCGTTTCCGGACCTGGCGCCTCGCCCTGGCGCAGGTGCCGCACCAGCACCAAGGGCCCGGCGGCGGCGGCAACCGTCACATCAGCCGTGGCGTCGGACACCGTGCCGTCGGAAACCGTGGGGCCGGGCATGGAGCAGGCCGGGGGTGAGGGATCGTCCACCCTGGCCAGCCGCCGGCCGGCGGCCGTGTGTCGGGCGCTACCGAATCCCGCCCCCTGGGGACCCAGCATCGGCGCCATGCAGCTCACCGCCCCTGCCCCCTGGCGAGCCCAGGCCCGGCTTCGTTTCGAGACCGGCACCGGCGTGGACGGCGCCACCCGGCACCAGGGCGGGGCGACGGCGCCGCTGAAGATCCAGCGGGCCTTCGCCGCCGCCGATGGCCGCTGCGAACTGCCCTTGCTGCACACCGGCGGGGGCCTGGTGGGCGGCGATGAGCTGGCCATCGAGGCCGAACTCGGCGCCGGCAGCCGCGCCCTGATCACCAGCGTGGCGGCCCAGAAGGTCTACGGAACCGTGGGCCGCTCCCGGCGGGTCCCCGCCGGCAGCTGGACCCACCAGAGCCTCGACTTCCGCCTCGCCGCCGGGGCCGACCTGGAGTGGCTGCCCCAGGAGCTGGTGGTCTTCCGGGACGGCCTGTTCCAGCAGACCTGTCGGGTGGAGCTGGCTGAAGGGGCGAGCTGGCTGGGGGCGGAGGTGGTGCGGCTGGGGCGCAGCGCCGACGGCGAGACGCTCGGATCCGGCCGCTGGCGCTCCCTGCTGGAGATCCGGCGGGAGGGGCAGTGGGAACTGGTGGACCGGCTGGAACTGGGCGGTGCCAGCCTGGAGAGCCCCCACGGCCTGGGGGGCCAGCCAGTGTTCGCCAGCCTGGTGTGGGCCGCCCCGGCGCCGGTGGGCGAGTCCCTGCTGGAGGCCTGCCGCGCCGAGCGGCACGGCCTGGAGGGGGCGATGGCCTGCGGCCGGCTGGAGCGGGGCCTGTTGGCCCGCTACCGGGGCCGCTCCACCCAGGCGGCCCGCTTCTGGTTCACGCGCATCTGGGCCCGGATCCGGGCCGAGCGGGGCCTGGGGGCTCCGGTGCTGCCCCGGGTCTGGCCGTTCCAGGAGCAGCCCCTGAACCAGGACCCGCTGCCGGTGACCACGGCCCGCAGCTGGTGACCCCCGGCCAGGCGCAACAACGGGCCTAGGTTCGCCCCAGGCGCCGTCCCCCCGATGCATCGCTTCCAGCTCTCCCTGCAGGCCCTGGGCCAGGCGCGCCACCTGATCGCCGTGGGCCGCAGCCAGGGGGATCTCGCCCGGATCGCCGATCTGGTCGACAGCTTCCTGGACACCCCCCAGATGGCCGCCTGCATCGCCCGCTTCCGGGCCCTGCCGGGCGGGGCGGCGATGATGGACGAACGCTACCCGCCCCTGCAGCCGGATCTGGAGCGGCTCGAGGCGCTGCCGGAGGGGAGCCTGGGGCGCACCTACGCCGCCCTGATCCGACGCTTCAACTACGACCCTGAATTCTTCCGCCCCCGTCCCGTCGACACGGAGGGCCGCTGGCTCACCCAGCGGATCGCCACCACCCACGACATCCACCATGTGGTCAGCGGTTTCGGCACGACGCCGTTGGGGGAGAACGGCGTGCTGGCCATCACCGCCGTGCAGATCGGCTTCCCCGCCTATGTGAGCCTCACCCACGCCGCCCAGATCGCCGGGTTCCGCTTCAGGCTCGACGGCTACGAGAGCCTCAGCCGCTCCATCAGCCATGGCACCACGATCGGCTTCACCGCCCATCCCTTCGCCACGGCGCGCTGGGAGGAGGGCTGGGAGCTGCCGGTGGCGGAGTGGCGCCAGCGGCTGGGGGTGACCCTGCCGGCGGATGGGGAGTCCTATGGGATCCTCCAACCCTGACCGGCCGTCCTGGGAGTGTGGTGGCCCCTGTCACCTGGGCCCCCTTGAGTTTCCCCGTCCGCCCATGAGCAGCGATCTGCCCTTCGGGATCCAGGCGCTGGTGGCGTTCCTGGCGGCGATCGCCGCCGGCGGGATCAACGCCCTGGCCGGCGGCGGGTCGTTGATCAGCTTTCCCGCCCTCACGGCCATCGGCCTGCCGGCGGTGATGGCCAACATCACCAACACCGTGGCCCTGGCCCCCGGCTACCTGGGCGCCACCGTGGCCCAGCGCCAGGACCTGCAGGACCAGCAGCGACGCCTCTGGCTGCTGCTGCCGGCGGGTGCCGCCGGCGGCCTGGTGGGCGGCCTGCTGCTGCTGCACACCGGCGAGCGCCTGTTCACCCAGCTGGTGCCGTTCCTGATCCTGTTCGCCTCGGGGCTGCTGGCGGTGCAGGAACCCGTGCGCCGCTGGGTGCAGCGCCGCTCCGAGCGCCACGGCCGCCGCCCCTCGGAACTCTGGGCCGTGCCGCCGGTGTTCCTGGCGGCCATCTACGGGGGCTTCTTCGGCGGCGGCCTGAGCGTGATCGTGCTGGCGGTGCTGGCCCTCAGTCTCGATGACACCCTCACCCGCCTCAACGGCCTCAAGCAGGCGGTGGCGTTCGCCACCAACCTCACCGCCGCCGCCTTCTTCCTCTTCTCCGGCCAGGTGGCCTGGGCCCTGGCGGCGGTGATGGCCATCGGCGCCATCCTCGGCGGAGCGCTGGGCGGCCGGCTGGCCGGCCGGATTCAGCCAGCCACTCTCCGCACCCTCGTGGTGGTGGTGGGCGTGCTGGTGGCGCTGCTGTACTTCCTCAAGACCTGAGCCGAGGCCCCCTGATGGACCAGCCGGACAACGCCCCTAGGCTTGGGCCCTAACCTACCGCTGGGCCATGCCGCTGCTGCTGATCCTGGTGGCGGTCGCCGCCGTCGGGTTGATCCTGATCTACAACCGCCTGGCCCAGCTGCAGGTGCTGGCGGATAACGCCTGGGCCGACATCGACGTGCAGCTGAAGCGCCGTCACGACCTGATCCCCAACCTGGTGGAGACGGTGCGGGGTTACGCCAGCCACGAAAAGGAAAGCTTCCGGACCGTGATCGAAGCCCGTAACGCTGCCATGGCGGCCCGGGGGCCCCGGGAGCAGCAGCAGGCGGAGCAGGCCCTCGGGGCATCGCTCGGCCAGCTGTTCGCCCTGGCGGAGGCCTACCCGGCCCTGCGGGCGGTGGAGAGCTTCCAGACCCTGCAGACCAACCTCAGCCAGATCGAAGAAACCCTCCAGAGCGCCCGTCGCTACTACAACGCCGTGGTGCGGGACCTGAACACGGCGATCGTGCAGTTCCCCTCCAACCTGGTGGCCGGTGGCTTCGCGATCCGCCCGCGCACCTATTTCGAGCTGGAGAACCCGGCCGAAGCGGCGGTTCCCGCCGTCCGCTTCGATGGCTGAGGGCCCTCCGGCCACCCGGAGACTGTGGCGGCGCTGGCGCTGGGGGCTGGGTGGGCTGCTCGGCCTGACCCTGACCCTGCTGCTCCTGGCCCCCTGGGGGGCCGGCGCCGCCCTCAGTGCCGGTGAGCGCCAGCTCACGCTCACCGATTTCCAGATGCAGGCGGTGGTGGAGCCCACCGGTGCCGTGCAGGTGAGCGAAACCCTCACCGCCCGCTTCGATGGCTCCTGGAACGGCCTGGTGCGCCAGATCCCCCTGCTGGCCCGGCGGCCCGGTGGGCTCGAACCCCTCGGGCTGCGGGTGCTGGCGGTCACCGACCCCGAGGGCCGGCCCTTCCGCTACGAGAGCAGCCACCCCGGTGCCGACCTGAAACTGAAGATCTGGATCCCCGGCGCCGAGAACACCAGCCGCACGGCCGTGATCACCTACCGGCTGAAGCGCGGTCTGCGCTTCTACCCGGACCACGACGAATTCAACTGGAACGTGACCGGCAACGCCTGGGAGGTTCCGATCGAGCGGGCCTCGGCCCGGGTGCAGCTGCCGCCGGGTGTGTCCGGACTCCACGCTTCAATCTACACCGGGCCCCGCGGCGCCCGTGACCGGAACGCCACCCTGGCGGTCGGTGCCGACACGGTGTCCAGCACCACCACCCGGCGGCTGGAGCCCGGCGAGGGCTTCACCCTGGCGGTGGGCTTCGCCAAGGGGCTGGTGCCGCCGCCCTCGGCCCTGGCCCAGCTGATCGACTGGTGGCAGGGTCGGCTGGCCCTGCTGCTGCCCCTGCTGTGCGCCGGCGTGCTGGGCCCGCTTTGGTGGCGGATCGGACGGGATCCGGCGGTGGGCGCGGTGCCGGTAGCCTACGAACCCCCTGAGGGGCTGCCGCCGGCGGTGCTGGGCAGCCTGGTGGCGGAGCAGGTGAGCGGAACCGCCCTTTCGGCCACCCTGGTGGCGCTGGCGGTGAAGGGCCAGCTGCGCATCGAGCAGGACCAGCGGAAGCTGCTGTTCCTGAATCTGGGCAAGCGCTACGTGTTCACCCTGCTGGGCGAGCCGGGTCAGAGGTCGGCGCTGCTGCCCCATGAGGCCTACCTCCTCGACACCCTGTTCCCCTCAGGCACGGCAGGGGACACGGTCAGCACCGATCAGCTTCGCGACCATTACTACGTTCATGTGCCCGGCTTCGAGCGGCTGGTGAAGCAGGCGGTGCTGGCGGAGCGGTTCTTCCGGCGCTGGCCCGGCACCGTGCGGGCCCTCACCTTCTTCGGCGGCCTGGGACTGGCCGGTGCGGCGGTGGCGCTGGCCCTGGTGCTGCTGCCCCACGACATCGTGCTGCTGCAGGGGGAGGCGCACCCGTGGCTGACCTTCGGCTCCCTGGCGCTGACGGTGGTGCTGGTGGGCGTGTTCGCCTGGATCATGCCCAGCCGCACCAGCCGGGGCACGGCGGTGCTGCGCCAGACCCTCGGCTTCCAGGAGTTCCTGCGCCGGGTGGAGGCGCCGCGGCTGGAGCGGGTGGTGCTGACGCCGGAGCTGTTCGAGCGCTTCCTGCCCTACGCGATGGTGGCGGGCCTGACCCGGCAGTGGACAGCTGCGTTCCAGGGGATCCTCGAAGTGGCCCCCAGCTGGTACGTCGGCAGCGGTGACTTCGATCTGACGGATTTCGGCACCAGCCTGGAGGACTGCTTCAGCACCACCACCGGCGCCATGCAGTCGTCACCGAGCAGCTCCAGCAGCTCCAGCGGCAGCTCCGGTGGAGGCAGCTCCGGCGGCGGCGATGGAGGCGGCGGCGGCGGCGGCTTCTGAGCACCGGGTCGGGGGCCTCCGCCAGGCCTAGCTTTCCCCGAGTTGCCGGCGTTGCCGTGGCCCCAAGCGTCCTGCGCCGCCCCGGGGCGGCCGCCCTGGTTCTGGGTCTGGCGCTCCAGCTCCCGGGGGCCGCCCGCAGCGCCGAGCCCCCCTCCGGCCCGCCGCCGCCGCCGCGCCAGGTGACGGCGGAAAGCCTGGCGGCCGCCCTGCCCCGGCTCGATGCCCTGGCTACGGAGATGCAGCGCAGCACCGGTGTCCCGGGCCTGGCGATCGTGGTGGTGCATGCCGACCGGGTGGTGTTCCTCAAGGGCTACGGCCTGCGGCGGGTGGGCGAGCCCGGCGCGGTGGATGCCGACACCGTCTTCCAGCTGGCGTCGCTCTCGAAGCCGATCGCCTCCACGGTGGTGGCCGGCCTGGTGGGCGACGGGCGCGTGGGCTGGGACGACCCGGTGCTGCGCACCCTGCCGGTGGCCCGGATCGGTCCGCCGGCCATCGCCCCCTTGGTGACCATCCGCGACCTGCTGTCCCACCGCAGCGGCCTGCCGGACCACGCCGGTGATCACCTCGAGGACCTGGGCTTCGATCGGGCCACGATCCTGGAGCGGCTGCGGCTGCTGCCCACCGGCAACCGCTTCCGCGCCGACTACGCCTACACCAACTTCGGCTTCACCGCCGGCGCCGTGGCCGCCGCCAACGCCGTCGGCCGGCCCTGGGAGCAGCTCTCCAGCGAACGGCTCTACGGGCCCCTGGGCATGAGCCGCACCAGCTCCCGCCACGCCGACTTCGCCGGCGCCGCCAACCGCGCCTCCCTGCACGTGCCGGAGGGGGGCCGCTGGGTGGCCCGCTACCAGCGGGATGCCGATGCCCAGGCCCCGGCCGGCGGCGTGAGCTCCAGCGTGCGGGATCTGGGCCAGTGGCTGCGGCTGCAGCTGGCCGGCGGCCGCCTCGATGGCCGTGTGCTGGTGGACGGCGCCGCCCTGGCCGAGACCCACCGGCCCCAGATCGTCAGCCAGCCGCCCCGCGATCCGGCCACCGACCGGGCCGGCTTCTACGGGCTGGGCTGGAACGTGAGCTATACCGATCGGGGCACGGTGCAGCTGGGCCATTCGGGCGCCTTCGACCTCGGCGCCGCCACGGCCGTCTACCTGCTGCCGGCGGAATCCCTCGGCATCATCGTGCTCTCCAACAGCCAGCCCCTGGGGGTGCCGGAGGCCCTCAGCCTCAGCTTCCTCGACCTGGCCACCACCGGAACGGTGAAGCGCGACTACCTCGCCGCCCTGCGCCCCCTGTTCCGGGGCATGGAGCAGCAGGACTACCCCGCCGTGGTCACCCCGGCCCGGCCCCTGCCCGCCCGCCCCGCCGACGCCTACACCGGCAGCTACGCCAATGCCTACGTGGGCCCGGCCGCGGTGATGCGCCGCGGCGATGGCCTCGAGCTGCAGCTTGGGCCGAGGCTGACCCCCTTCCCCCTCACCCCGGTGAGCGGCGACACCTTCCGCTACCAGCCCGCCGGCGAGAACGCCTACGGCCCCAGCGCTGTCAGCTTCACGGTCGGCCCCGACGGCCGGGCCACGGCGGTGCGGATCGACAACCTCAACCTCAACGGCCAGGGGGTGCTCCAGCGGCGCTGATCGGGGCAGCGAACGTTCCTTCTGAACCTGACCCGGTGCCGGAGCGCTGCGAGAGTGGGGCCGGCCAGCGCAGCCTGCATGAACCTCACCCCCCAGGAGAAAGACAAGCTGTTGATCGTCACCGCCGCCCTGCTGGCGGAGCGGCGACTCGGCCGGGGCCTGAAGCTCAACCATCCCGAGGCGGTGGCCTGGCTCAGCTTCCAGGTGATCGAAGGGGCCCGCGACGGCCGCAGCGTGGCGGAGCTGATGCGGGAGGGCACCACCTGGCTGAGCCGGGATCAGGTGATGGAGGGGGTGCCCGAGCTGATTCCCGAGGTGCAGATCGAGGCGATGTTCCCCGACGGCACCAAGCTCGTCACCCTCCACGAACCGATCCGCTGATCCCCCACCCCGCCATGCCCCCCCTGATCCCCGGCGAACTGATCCCCGAGCCCGGCACGATCGATCTCAACGTCGGCCGCCCGGTCACCACCCTGTCGGTGGCGAACCGGGGCGACCGGCCCGTGCAGGTGGGTTCCCACTTCCACTTCTATGAAGCCAACGGCGCCCTCGAGTTCGACCGCGAGGCGGCCCGCGGCCTGCGGCTCGACATCCCCGCCGGCACCGCCATCCGCTTCGAGCCCGGCGACCAGCGGGACGTGCATCTGGTGCCCTACGTCGGCGACCGTCGCGTGTTCGGCTTCAACGGTCTGGTGAACGGCCCCCTCGACTGAACCCCCATGGCTTACCGAATTGACCGCCGTGCCTACGCCGAGACCTACGGCCCCACCACCGGCGACCGCCTGCGGCTGGCCGACACCGAACTGATCCTGGAGGTGGAGAGCGACTGCACCACCTATGGCGATGAGGTGAAGTTCGGCGGCGGCAAGGTGATCCGCGACGGCATGGGCCAGGCCCAGACCCCCCGCTCCGAGGGCGCCGTCGACACGGTCATCACCAATGCCCTGATCCTCGACTGGTGGGGCATCGTCAAGGCCGACATCGGCCTGAAGGACGGCCGCATCTGCGCCATCGGCAAGGCGGGCAACCCCGATATCACCGATGGGGTGACGATCGTGGTGGGCCCCGGCACCGAGGCCATCGCCGGGGAGGGGCACATCGTCACCGCCGGGGCGATCGACACCCACATCCACTTCATCTGCCCCCAGCAGATCGAAACCGCCCTCGCCTCCGGCGTCACCACCCTGCTGGGCGGCGGCACCGGCCCGGCCACCGGCACCAACGCCACCACCTGCACCCCCGGCGCCTTCCACCTGGCCCGCATGTTCCAGGCCGCCGAGGGGCTGCCGATCAACCTGGGCTTCTACGGCAAGGGCAACGCCAGCACCCCGACGGCGATCGAGGAGCAGATCCGCGCCGGTGCCTGTGGGCTGAAGCTGCACGAGGACTGGGGCACCACCCCGGCGGCCATCGACTGCTGCCTGACGGTGGCCGACAAGTACGACGTGCAGGTCTGCATCCACTCCGACACCCTCAACGAGGCCGGCTTCGTGGAGGACACGATCCGGGCCATCGGCGGCCGCACCATCCACACGTTCCACACCGAGGGGGCCGGCGGCGGCCACGCCCCCGACATCATCCGGATCTGCGGCGAGGCCAACGTGCTGCCCAGCTCCACCAACCCCACCAAGCCCTACACCGTCAACACCCTCGAGGAGCACCTCGACATGCTGATGGTGTGCCACCACCTCGATCCCCGCATCCCGGAGGACGTGGCCTTCGCCGAATCGCGCATCCGCCGCGAGACGATCGCCGCCGAGGACATCCTCCACGACCTGGGGGCCTTCAGCATCATCGCCAGCGATTCCCAGGCCATGGGCCGCGTCGGTGAGGTGATCACCCGCACCTTCCAGACAGCCCACAAGATGAAGGTGCAGCGCGGCTTCCTCCCCGAGGACGCCGCCGGTCCCCGCGGCGGCCGCAACGACAACACCCGCCTTAAGCGCTACATCGCCAAGCTCACGATCAATCCCGCCATCGCCCATGGCCTCGACAGCCAGATCGGCTCGGTGGAGGTGGGCAAGCTGGCCGACCTGGTGCTGTGGAAGCCGGGCTTCTTCGGCGTCAAGCCGGAGCTGGTGATCAAGGGGGGCTCGATCGTCTGGGCCCAGATGGGGGATGCCAACGCCTCGATCCCCACCCCGGGCCCCGTCCACGGCCGGCCGATGTTCGCCGCCTACGGCGGATCCCTGGCGGCCAGCTGCCTCAACTTCGTCAGCCAGGCCTGCCTTGAGGACGACCTGCCCAGCCGCCTCGGCCTGAAGCGGGCCTGTGTGCCGGTGGTCCAGACCCGGGGCATCGGCAAGGCCCAGATGCGCAACAACACCGCCCTGCCCAAGGTGGAGGTGGACCCCCAGACCTACGAGGTCTTCGCCGACGGGGAGCTGCTCACCTGCGAGCCGGCGGAGGTGCTGCCGATGGCGCAGCGCTACTTCCTGCTGTAACGGCTGCTCTGAGGACCGGTGAGGGAGGGGGCCGGGGGTCAGAGGGCCACCCGCTCCCGCTCCTCCTGAACGGCCCATTCCTCCTGGTTGGGATCGCGGCGTGTGCCGCGCCGCTCCACCGAAAGCACAGGCACCTCCTGGAGGGGGGTGGCGAAGGCGACGCCGAAGCTGAGGGCGAAATGGGCCCGGGTGAGCCAGCGCAGCCGGGCCCGCAGGCGCAGCTGGCCGAAGCCGGGATGGGAACGCACATCCAGCAGGAGCCACTGCCCCAGCTCCAGGGCCTGGTCCTCATTGGCGATCAGGCACATCCCGCCCTCGGCCACGTCGGCGATGTCGGCGAGGAACCAGCGTCCGCAGGGCTGGCCATCGCCGTCGAGGCGCCGGACGGCGATGGTGCGGCAACTCTCGATGGAATGGCGGGCAAAGAGGCGCTTCTCCCGGCGGGTTCCGCCCTGCTCCTTTTCGCGCAGCTGGACGCCCGGGGCCCGCGGAGCCGAGGAAGGCTGGGATCCGCTCTGGCTCATCAGCATGGCCCTTACCCCCTGCCGTTCTGTTCATCCTCAACCCTGCCGATCCCGCAGGGACCAACGCTTATCAAAGCGCTATTCGTCGGCGCCGCCCGTCGGGGTGCCTTGCCGGCACCCGTCGGAGGCCGGCAAGGCACCCTGGGTTTCGTAGCAACGGCAACGGGTGGCCACCCCGGCGGCACTGCAGGATCCAAGCGCGCGGACGGGTGTGGAATGTTCAGTCAGTACAAACCGAACCAGGGGTACGACGAGTACTTCACCTCCACCGACCAGCCGAGGGCGACCCTGACCCCCCTGCTGTCCTCCCTGGGCCAGATGGGTCTGGACCAGCTGAACCGCAACCACGCCGCCGCCGGCATGCTGCTCAAGCGGCTCGGCGCCACCTTCCGGCTCAACGATTCCGACAGCAAGGGCGTCGAGCGGATCCTCCCCTTCGATCCCCTCCCCCGCCTGATCGGCGCCCGGGACTGGGAGCGGCTGGAGCGGGGGCTGTTCCAGCGGCTGGAGGCGATCGACCGCTTCCTGGCCGACGTCTACGGCGACCAGAAGATCCTCGCCGACGGGGTGGTGCCCAGGGCCGACGTCGAAAGCTCCCAGGGCTGGCGGCCCCAGATGCAGGGTTTCCAACCGCCCCTCGGCCGCTGGTGCCACATCTCCGGCCTCGATCTGGTGCGCGACGGCGACGGCACCTGGCGGGTGCTGGAGGACAACCTGCGCTGTCCCTCGGGGGTGGCCTACTTCCTCGAGAACCGGCGCGTCATGAAGCGCATGTTCCCGAGCCTGTTCGCCGGCCGCACCGTGCAGCCCATCGACGACTACCCCTCCCACCTGCTGCAGACCCTGCGGGAGCTGGCCCCCTGGACCGACACCCCCAAGGTGGTGCTGCTCACCCCCGGGGTGTTCAACAGCGCCTACTTCGAGCACAGCTACCTGGCCCAGCAGATGGGCATCCAGCTGGTGGAGGGGCGCGATCTGGTGTGTGAGGGGGATCGGGTCTGGATGCGCAGCACCGCCGGCCTGGAGGCGGTCGACGTGATCTACCGCCGCATCGATGACGATTTCCTCGACCCGGCCGTGTTCCGCAGCGATTCGCTCCTCGGCGTCAGGGGGCTGATGGGCGCCTATGCGGCGGGTCGGGTGGCGATCGCCAATGCCCCCGGCACCGGCGTCGCCGATGACAAGCTGATCTACGCCTACGTGGGCGAGATGATCCGCTACTACCTGGGCGAGGAGCCCATCATCGAGAACGTCCCCACCTACATCTGCTCCCGCCCCGACGACCAGGCCTACGTGCTGGCCCATCTCGGCGAGCTGGTGGTGAAGGCGGTGGCAGAGGCCGGCGGCTACGGGATGCTGATCGGCCCCCATGCCACCCAGGCGGAGATCGAGGAGTTCGCCGTCAAGATCCAGGCCAACCCCCGCAACTACATCGCCCAGCCGACCCTGGAGCTCTCCACCGTGCCCTCCCTGAGCGAAGGGGAGCTCTACCCCTGCCACGTGGATCTGCGGCCCTACGTGCTGCGCGGCAAGGACGCCTGGGTGAGCCCCGGCGGCCTCACCCGGGTGGCGCTGCGGCGCGGGTCCCTGGTGGTCAACTCCTCCCAGGGCGGCGGCTGCAAGGACACCTGGATCGTGGATGAAGCCCCATGCTGAGCCGCGTCGCCGACTCCCTTTACTGGATCAACCGCAACGTCGAGCGGGCCGAGAACATCTCCCGGTTCGTGGAGGTGAGCGAGGCCATGGCCCTCGACTGTCCCCCCGGCAGCGCCGAGCCCTGGCTGCCCCTGATCGATGCCAGCGGCGACCGCAAGCTCTTCGATGAGCTCTGCCCGGTGGTCACCCCCGAGGCGGTGATCCATTTCCTGGTGCGGGAGGCTGAGAACCCCAGCAGTGTTCTCAACTGCATCGGCAACGCCCGGGAGAACGCCCGCCAGATCCGTGAGGTGATGACCACGGAGATGTGGGAGCAGATCAACGACATCTACTGGACGCTGCAGGAGGACGCCTTCTGGCAGCAGCCGCCCCAGGAGCAGCTGCGGGAGATCCGCCGCGCCTGCCAGCTCTTCTACGGCATCACCGACGCCACCCTCAGCCGCGACCTCTCCTGGCAGTTCAGCCGGCTGGGGCGGCTGCTCGAGCGGGCCGACAAGACCACCCGGATCCTCGACGTCAAATACTTCCTGCTGCTGCCGTCCCCCGAGGAGGTGGGCGGGGTGCTCGACGAGCTGCAGTGGATCTCCCTGCTGCGCTCGGCCGGGGCTTACCAGATGTTCCGCCAGTCCAGCCAGCAGGCCATCGAACCCAAAGCCGTGGCGGCGTTCCTGCTGCTGGATCCGATCTTCCCCCGCTCGGTGCGCTACTGCCTGGAGCGGATCAACGAGACACTGCGGATCATCCGCGGCAGCTCCGTTCCCCGCCCCGCTGACGATCTGGAGTGCCTGATCGGGCTCACCCTGGCCCACTGGAGCTTCACCAGGATCGACGAACTGGTGGCCACCGGGCTCCATGAAGCCATCGACAACTTCCAGTCCGATCTCAATCGCCTGCATGAGCTGATCGAAGCGCGCTACTTCATCGCCCCTGCCGGCACCACCGCCAGTCAGGAGGCGGCATGCGAGCCCGCATAACCCACACCTTCGACTACCGCTACAGCGCTCCGGTCTTCCTGGGTCCGCACCGGTTCTGCCTGAAACCCCGCGGCCACGGCTTCCAGCGCCTGCTGCACTTCCATCTGGCGGTCACGCCGGAGCCCTCCCGCTTCTATCCGCTGCTGGCCGCCAGCGGTGATGAGATCCTGCGGGCCCGCTTCACGGGCAGCACCGAGCACTTCCGGGTGCAGGCCATCAGCGATGTGGAGACCCAGCAGCCCCCGGCCCTGGCCAGCTGCCTGGAGGATCAGGAGCCGCTGCTGCCCTATCCGGTGGGGCACCTCAACGGCGATCTGCTGGGCTCCCTGGAGGGCTGGCTGCCCAACGGCCAGCACGATCCCGCCGCGGTGGACCTGGCCCAGGAGGCGCTGATGGGCAGCGACCAGCGGGGGCTGATGTTCCTGGAGCAGCTGGTGGAGATCATCAAGGACCGGGTCAAGTACACCCAGCGGCACGTGGGGCCCGCCTGGCCGGCGGGGCGCACCCTCAAGGAACGGGTCGGTTCCTGCCGCGACCTGGCGATGCTGATGGTCGAGACCTGCCGCTGTGTCGGCCTGCCGTCCCGGTTCGTGAGCGGCTATCACCTGGTGGAGCCACAGCCGAAGCAGTACGACCTGCACGCCTGGGCGGAGGTCTACCTGCCCGGGGCGGGCTGGCGGGGGTTCGACCCCAGCGGCATGGGCAGCGTCGACGACCGCTACATCACCCTGGCCACCTCCTCCAAGCCCACGCTCACCGCGGCGGTGAACGGCAGCTTCTCGGGCCCCACGGGGGTGGACAGCGAGCTGGAATGGAGGATCGAGGCGGAGCTGCTGGAGCCCACCCCCATGGGCTCCGCCTGGCACGAGGTGCTGCACGGCTGAAGCGAGGCCAGCGGAAGCGAAGCCACTCTTAAGGTGCGCCGGCTGGTAGCCGATGCATCAGCGGCGGCGGTACTCCCCAGGCCAGGACTGGTCCACTCCGCCGACCGCCGCCCGTCCCCATGGCCAGCCCCACACCCGCCCCGTGCCCGCCCAAGGGCCAGGCCCTCCTGGAGGCGATGCGGCGCCATCTGTTCTCCAGCCAGGCCAAGTCCGCTTCCCTCGCCACCACCCACGACCACTATGTCTGCCTGTCGCTGGCGGTCCGGGACATCCTGCTGACCAGCTGGGTGGACACGGCCGACACCTACACCAGCCAGCACGTCCGCACCGCCACTTACATGTCGGCGGAGTACCTGCTGGGGCCCCACCTGGAGAACAACCTGGTGAGCCTCGGGCTGCGGGAGGAGGCCGCGGCCGCCTGCGAGGCCCTCGGCCTCTCCCTCGAGGAGATGCTGGCGGAGGAGCCGGAGCCGGGCCTGGGCAACGGCGGCCTGGGCCGGCTGGCGGCCTGTTTCCAGGAGTCGATGGCCACCCTCGAGCTTCCGGCCATCGGCTACGGCATCCGCTACGAGTTCGGGATCTTCCGTCAGCAGATCGGCCCCAACGGCCAGATGGAGAGCACCGATCCATGGCTGGCGCGCGGCAACCCCTGGGAGGTGATCCGGCCGGAATGGAGCTATCCGGTGCTGATCGGGGGCCAGACCGTGATCGGTGTGGCCTACGACACCCCGATCCTGGGCTACGGCGTCCACACCGCCAACACCCTGCGGCTGTGGTCGGCCCAGGCGCCGGACGCCTTCGACTTCGCCTCCTTCAACGCCGGCGACTACACCCGGGCCGTGCTGCACAAGGTGCAGTCGGAGACCCTCTCCAAGGTGCTCTACCCGAATGACGAGCTGGAGCAGGGCAAGCGCCTGCGGCTCAGCCAGCAGATCTTCTTCGTCTCCTGCTCCCTGCAGGACATGTTCCGCATCCTGGCCAGCCAGGGGATCCCGGTCACCGAGTTCCACCGCAAGTTCGCGGTGCAGCTCAACGACACCCATCCGGCGATCGCCGTGGCGGAACTGATGCGGCTGCTGATCGACGTGCACGGGGTCGACTGGGACACCGCCTGGAGCATCACCACCGCCACGATCAGCTACACGAACCACACCCTGCTGCCGGAAGCCCTCGAGGCCTGGGGGCTGGAGCTGTTCCAGCAGCTGCTGCCGCGCCAGCTGCAGATCATCTATGAGATCAATGCCCGCTTCCTGCGCACCCTGCGCATCCGCTTCCCTGGTCAGCCGGAGCTGCTGGAGCGGCTGTCCCTGATCGAGGAGGGGCCGCACCGCAAGGTGCGCATGGCCCACCTGGCGGTGGTGGGCAGCCACACGGTGAATGGGGTGGCGGAACTGCACAGCCGCCTGCTGAAGGAGAACCTGTTCGCCGACTTCGCCCGGGTGTGGCCGGATCGCTTCACCAACATCACCAACGGGGTCACACCGCGGCGCTGGCTGGCGGTCGCCAACCCGCCCCTGGCCGCCCTGCTCAACGACGCCATCGGCACCGATTGGTGCCGGCACCTCGACCAGCTGCGCCGGCTCGAGCCCCTGGCCACCGACGCGGCGTTCCTGGAGCGCTGGCAGCGGGTGCGGGAGCAGTCCAAGGAGCGCCTGGCCGCCACGATCCGCCAGGACACCGGCGTGCTGGTGGACCCCGCTTCCCTGTTCGACGTGCAGGTGAAGCGCATCCATGAGTACAAGCGCCAGCACATGGCCGCCCTGCAGGTGGTGGAGCGCTACCTGCGCCTGCGGGCCGGGGAGGACCTGCCGCCGCGCACGGTGATCTTCGGCGGCAAGGCGGCCCCCGGCTACGCCATGGCCAAGCTGATCATCCGCCTGATCGTGGGCATGGCGGAGATCATCAACATCGACCCGGCGATGGACGGCCGCCTGCGGGTGATCTTCCTGCCCAACTTCAGCGTCAAGCTGGGCCAGAAGATCTACCCCGCCGTCGACCTGTCGGAGCAGATCTCCACCGCCGGCATGGAGGCCTCCGGCACGGGCAACATGAAGATGTCCCTCAACGGCGCCCTCACGATCGGCACCCTCGACGGGGCCAACATCGAGATCCGCGAGCGGGTCGGCGACGACAACTTCTTCCTGTTCGGCCACACCGCCGAGCAGCTGGCCGCCATCAACCGCAGCGGCTACCACCCGATGCCCTGGCTGGAGAACGACGCCCTGGCCAAGGAGGCCATCGACCTGATCGGTTCGGGCCACTTCAGCGAAGGGGATCGCGACCTGTTCCATCCGCTGCTGGCCAACCTCTGCAGCAGCGACCCCTTCCGGGTGATGGCCGACCTGGGCGACTATCGCCGCGCCCAGAACGAGGTCGACAGCGCCTGGTGCGATGCGGGACGGTGGAGCATGATGTCCGTGCTCAACACGGCCCGCTGCGGCTTCTTCAGCAGCGACCGCTCCATCCAGGAGTACGCCGAGCGCATCTGGAAGGTGGCGCCGGTTCCCGTCAATGCCTGCAGCGTGATTCCCAGCCCGTCCCCATGAGCCTCCCCCAACCCACATGAGCTGGCCCGCATGAGCTGGATGGACAGGGTGGCCGAGGCGGCCGAGTCCCGCCTCCGGGCCGCCGGCATCCAGCTCACCCTCGGCGGTGAGCCCACCTTGGTGCCCCTCGAGCCGGAGGGGCCGGAGTGGAGCGTCACCGCCGATGGACCCACCAAGCTGCCGATCGCCCGGGCCCTGGCCCGGGATCTGCAGCAGCGTGTCTGGCCCGGCAGCACCCTCCTGTACTGCCCCGGCAAGCGTTACGACGGCGAGGTCAACCCCCGCTGGGCCCTGCGTCTGTTCCTGGGCGATGACGGCACGGCGCCGGTGCGCTGGCCCGGCCTCTGCCAGCCCGGCCTGGAGGGAGCACCGCTGACGGCCGAGGCGGCCCCGGCCTGGCTGGAGCAGCTGGGTGGGCGGCTGGGCCTCACGCTCCAGCCCGTGGTGCTGCGGGATCCCTTCGAACCCGAGCGCCGGGTCTGGGCCGCCCCCCTGAGCGTGGCGCCGCCCGAGGCGGACGACCCGGCGGCGGCGGTGGCCTGGGCGGTGGCACCCTGGCCCCTCGAGGAAAGCCTGCGGGAACTCACCGGCGCCCCCGGCCCCGCCGGCCTGCGCCTGCCCCTGGAGCACCTGCCCGAGGACGTGCCCCGCCAGGTGCTCACCCTGGAGGTGGACCCCGACGGCTGGGAGCTGTTCCTGCCCCCCCTGGAGCGGGAACCCCTGCGGCTGCTGCTGCAGGCAGTGGCCGACAGCCTCGGCCCGCTGGCGGCGCCCCGGCTGAGCGGCGTGCTTCCCCTCGATGCCGGTGAGCGCTGGCAGGTGCTGGGGCTCACGGCCGACCCCGGCGTGCTGGAGATCAACCTGCCCGTCTGCCACAGCTGGATGGAGTACCGCCGCTGGCTGCAGCGGCTGGAGGAGGCCGGCGAGCGGGTGGGGCTGCGCAGCTGGAAGGACCTGGGTGACGGCCGCCAGGAGGGCACCGGCGGCGGCAACCACCTGCTCTGGGGTGGCCCCGACCTGGCCCACCACCCCTTCTTCTCCCGCCCGGCCTGGCTGACCGGGATCCTGCGCTACTGGCAGCGGCATCCGTCGCTGGCCTACCTGTTCTGCGGCCCCGGGGTGGGCCCGGCCTCCCAGTCGCCCCGGCCGGACGAGGCGATCGGTGAATGCTTCGACCTGGAGCTGGCCTACCGGGCCATCGAACAGGCGGAGGGCCAGCCCTCGGGGGAGCCCTTCGGCGATGTCCGGGGCCTGATCGGCGAGACGCTGCGCCATCTGCACGCCGACCGCAGCGGCAACAACCACCGCAGCGAGATCAGCTTCGACAAGTTCTGGAATCCCGGGGCCCCGGCCGGATGCCTGGGGCTGGTGGAGTTCCGGGCGCTGGAGAGCCTGCCCCGCATGGAGTGGAGCAGCACGATCGCCCTGCTGTGGAGCGCCCTGGCGGCCCACCTGCTGGAGCCGCGCCACCGGCCCGGGAGCCTGCACGACTGGGGGTCGGCCCTGCACGACCGCCAGCTGCTGCCCAGCCAGCTGTGGGCCGACCTGGAGGCCATCCTGGCCGACCTGGCCGCCGATGATCTGGCCCTGGATCCGGCGCCCTTCCGGGCCATCTGGGAGTGGCGTTTCCCGCCCCTGCTGCGCTGGCAGGGGGAGGTGGACGCCACCGGGACGGCGCCTGCCCTGGAGCTGCGGCCGGCCCCCGAGCCCTGGCCCCTGATCTGCGACACCCCGGTGCAGGGAGGCTTCACCAGCCGGTTCATCGACGGCTCCCTGCGCCGCTTCGAAGTGGTGGCCAATGCCGCCTTCCGCCGCGACTGCGGGCTGTTCCTCAACGGCCGGCCCCTGCCGCTGGAGCCCGCCGCCGACGGGGCCGGCCTGCCGCTGGCGGTCCGCTTCCGCTTCCAGCGGCTCTACCCATGCCTGCATCCGGCGATCGAGCCCCACATGCCCCTGGAGCTCCTGCTGCGCACCCCCGGCGGCGATCGGGTCTTCCAGCTGCACCCGGACGGTCACCGCTTCGATCCCGTGGCGGCGCCCCAGGCCGGGCCGCGGCCCGAGGCTCCCCCCTGGCGGGGACGTCAGCGCCCGACGGATCTCACCATCGACCTCAGGATCGACTGAGGCGCCGGCGGCGCCCCATATCGCTGGACCGCACAAGCACCGAAATCCGAGCTCGGCCCGGCGATCAGGCTGCATTCAATTCTTCTCTTTTCCTCACTTCTCAGGCCCTGGACTTCCCACGTTTCCAGTGGAATCTTCAGATGCGAAGCCTCCATCCCGCTGCGCTTCAGCTTGGCAGGGGGTTTTCTTCCCCATCCTGGTCAGCAATGAAAACGCTGCCTAAGATCCTGCGTGAATGGAACCGTCAGTGCAATCCTTCTGGTTCAGCACCCCGGCGGAACAGGGGCTGATTCCTTGCGTCGACAGCGTCGGCGATGCACTGCGTTTTGCCGCCGACCTGGGCAGCGACGATCTGGTTGTCCTTGATCTGGCCAGTGGCCATTTCATCGACTGCAACCGTTCGGCCCACGAGCGGCTCGGCTACTCCCGGGAGCACTTCCTCACCCTCAATCCGGCGGCGATCCAGGCGGACGCGGAGCTGGCCGACGACCTGATGCACGACCAGCTGCGGGTGATGCGCCAGCAGCCCAGGGGCAGCTTCGCCACACGCCACCGGGCCCGTTGCGGCGCCTGCCGGGACGTGTCCGTGAGCTATCAGGTGCTCGTCCTCTGCGGCCGGCTGGTGGCCCTGGTGAGTCACCGCGACCGCACCGAACTGGACACGGCCCTGCGGGAAAGCTCCCGGCTGGGATCCCTGCTGCAGGAGGCCGAGCGGCTCACCCATGTGGGCAGCTGGGAGCTGAACCACCGCACGGGGGAACTGCTCTGGTCGAACGAGACCTACAGCATCTTCAACACCGCCCCGGAGCTGACGGCCCCCTCCTATGGCCACTTTCTCCAGACAGTCCACCCGGAGGACCGCTCCCTGGTCGACGCCACCTTCCAGGAGTCCTTCCGCACGGGGCGGCCCTACCGGATCGAGCATCGGCTGCTGCTCGGCGACGGGCTGCTGAAGATGGTGCTGGAGCGGGGGCGCACCACCCTGGGCGCCGACGGCGAGCCGCTCACCACGGTGGGCACCGTCCAGGACATCAGCGAGCAGCACGAGATCCAGCAGCGGCTGGAGCGCATCGCCTTCGTCGATCCCCTCACCCGGCTGCCCAACAAGGCCGCCGCCGTCCGCCAGCTGGCCCGCCTGCTGCGCATGGCCGGCTCCGAGCGCGGCATCGCCCTGATCAACCTCGACCTCGACAACTTCCAGTCGATCAACAACAGCCTGGGCCATGAGATCGGCAACCAGGTACTCCAGGCCAGCGGCAGCTGCCTGCGCCACCTGATGCGGCCGGACGACTGGCTGGCCCGGGTGGGCAGTGATGAGTTCATCCTGCTGCGGCCCATGGCCATGGCCGACCGGCTCGAGGCCCTGCAGTGGGCGGAGCAGATCCGGCGCACCCTCGGTAACAGCCCCGGAATGGGCACCGGCCTGGCGGTCCAGCCCAGCGCCTCGCTCGGGGTGGCCCTGGCCCCCGACCACGGCTCCGACCCCGACACCCTGCTGCGTTGTGCCAACACGGCCCTGATGGAGGCCAAGCAGCACGGCAAGAACCAGCTGCGCTTCTACACCCCGGAGATCAGCCTGCAGCTGCGCGAGCGCCTCGAGCTGGAGCTCAGCCTGGGCCGGGCGATCGACAGGGAGCAGCTGCGGCTGTTCTACCAGCCCCAGATCGACCGGGGTGGCAGCCGGATCGCCGGGGCCGAGGCCCTGCTGCGCTGGCGTGATCAGAACGGCCGGATGGTGTCCCCCAACGTGTTCATCCCGCTGGCGGAGAAGACCGGCCAGATCCACACCATCGGCCTCTGGGTGATCGAGGAGGCCTGCCGGCAGCTGCAGGAGTGGCACCGCCAGGGGCTGCGGCTGGGAAAACTGGCGATCAACATCTCGCCGCTCCAGCTGGGGGCCGAGCATCCCTCCCTCTCCGAGCTGCTGGCCGGGGCCCTGAGCGCCTACGACCTGGTGCCGGAGAATCTCGAGCTGGAGATCACCGAAACGGCCCTGCTGAACGATCCCGAGCGTGCGGGGGAGCAGCTGCGGCAGCTCGCCGAGAGCGGCTTCAGCCTGGCGATCGACGATTTCGGCACGGGCTACTCGTCCCTGGCCATGCTCCACTCCCTGCCGCTCGACAAACTCAAGATCGACCGGTTCTTCGTGGAACGGCTGGGTAACGACGACGCCGACCTGGCCATCGTCAAGGCCACCATCGTGATGGCCAAGGAGCTGGGGCTGATGACCCTGGCGGAAGGGGTGGAAACCGCCGAGCAGCTGGGGATGCTGCGGAACCTGGGCTGTGACCAGTTCCAGGGTCACCTGCTGGGCAAGCCGATGCCCGCCAGGGACTTCGGCGCCCTCCTGGACCGCGCCGCGACGGCCTGAGCCCTCCGCTTACCAGCTCACCCCGTGCAGCTTGGGCAACGGGGCGGTTTTGGAGGTGACGGCGAACAGCCGGGGGATGCGGTGGCTGTTGTACACCCGGAACTCCCGCACCACGCTGGCACCCTCCTCGCGCACGGCCTGGTTGAGCACCAGGGAGCCGTCGGGGTCGGAGACGGAGCGGTGGAACGTGCCGGGAGGTATGCGCAGAATGTCGCCGCCGCAGTCGAGGCGAACGATGTGATACGGATAGTTCCAGCCGAGATTGACCAGGAAGAAGGTGCGGCCGCCATGCATGGCGAGCAGGTTGTCCTCCTGGTGGGGGTGGAGATAGAACTGCCAGCTGCCGGTCTCCTGGCAGTCCGGGGGGCTCACCGCCGGGCCCGAGTGGACCACCAGATCCCGCTTGTTCGAGCTGGGCACGGTGATGTCGAAGAAGCGCACCGAGGGGGTGTCGCGGAACTTCTCGTAGGGGATCAGCTCAAACATCGGAGCCGGCCGGGGACCCTGGCTGGCCCCGGAGGGTCTGTGGTCCTGCAGCTCGTCTCTCGACGGGACGGTGGCGGTCATGGGAGCGACTTCGTCAGAAGCCTCTGCGGTCTCTTCAGTGAACCTAATCCTGGCGGGGTCCCACGGTGAGATCGGCTACGAAAGCCCGCCGGGCCTGGGCCAGTTCCAGCGCTGGAGTGCACTCCGACCCCACCGGGGCGGAACGCCCAGCCGCGGCCGGAACTTGCTTGAATGCCCGCCGTATCGGGACCAGCTTCAGGACGGCACGCCATGGCCACGTCGCAGATCATGCGCAGACGCACCCTGGGCGGAGTCGCCCGTGATCTCCCCCGCTCGCTTGCCCTCGGCCTCAGCCTTGGTGCCGCCGCCGTCCCCGCCGCCGCCCTGGCCCAGAGCCGTCAGCCGGTGGCCCGCCC
This sequence comes from Cyanobium sp. Candia 9D4, assembly GCF_024346155.1. NCBI lineage: Bacteria > Bacillati > Cyanobacteriota > Cyanophyceae > Synechococcales > Prochlorococcaceae > Cyanobium > Cyanobium sp. Candia 9D4. Next base: position 367,367 of record NZ_JAGQCK010000002.1, read on the forward strand.
CACCGTCTCGGTGCCCGCCTTCAAGAACACCGTCACCCAGCCCACGTGGTGGTGGCAGGGTCCGGTGGCCGATGATCTCGCCGCCGCCCTGGCCAACGAGCTGCAGGGCACCGGCACGCTGCAGGTGGTGGAGCGGCGCCAGCTCAAGGACGTGCTTTCCGAGCAGGAGCTGGCGGAACTGGGGATCGTCAAGAAGGGCCCCGACGCCGCCCGCAGGGGTCAGATGCGCGGCGCGCGCTACATCGTGCTGGGAACGGTCACCTCCTACGAAACCAACGTGGAGCAGAAGCAGTCGGGCAACAGCTTCGGCCTGCTGGGCTTCGGCAAGCAGAACCAGCAGGTGGAGACGAAGGACTACGTGGCGATCGACATCCGCGTGGTGGACAGCTCCACCGGCGAAGTGGTCGGATCCCGCACCGTGGAAGGCCGTGCCAGCAACACGGCCAGTGCCAGCGCCAGCGGCGTGAGCCTGCTGCCGGCGGCGGGTCTGGCCCTCTGGCTGGCGCCGAACATGGGCCGCACCGGCCAGGCCCTCACCGGTGCCGCCGGCACGCTCAACTTCGGCAGCAACCAGTCCCAGGCCCAGCGCACGCCCGCCGGCAAGGCGATCCGGGCGGCCCTGGTCGACGCCTCCGAGTACGTGAGCTGCGTCCTGGTGCCCCAGGGGGACTGCCTGGCCCGTTTCGAGCAGCAGGACCAGCAGCGCCGCCAGCGCACCAGGGGCGTGCTCCAGCTGGACTGAGCCCAGGGCCCGCCCGCCGGCTTCCTAGGGTTCGGGTTCCGCCTGGGGCCGGGTCCATGGGCCGCCACGACCACTGTTTCGGCTTTGAGGCCGACTTCGTCGGCGACCTGCGCTGCATCCCCATGGCGGTGCGGCGCAAGCTCGATCTGGTGGGGGTCAAGCTGAAGCTGGTGCACTGGAGCGACCTCGACGAGGGGGAACGGCAGCGGCTGCTGGCCTGGCCCGACGACCCCGGGGCCCTGGCGGAGCTGGACCGCTGGCTCGAGCGGCGCACGGCCGCCATGGCCGCCGGCGTCGCCGGCCGGCTGGAGCCCGCCTGCGGCGCCCCCTGGCAACAGGGCGACGAGCCCCCGGAGGTGCTGCTCGCCTCCTGCCGCCAGCTGGGGCTGACCCTGCCCCCCCACGCCTGGGGGGAGCTCGATGAGCTGCAGCGCTTCGCCCTGGTGAAGCTCAGCCATCCGGGCCATGAGCACCGCAACCTGCCGCGGGCCCTGGCGGAATTCGGCCTGGTGGGCCCGGACCCCGACGGTTCGCCGCTGCCATGAGCGGCCTGCGGGCCTGCCTGCTCAGCGGCGGCGCCAGCCGCCGCATGGGCACGGACAAGGCCCTGCTGCCCCATCCCGCCGGGGGCACCTGGCTGGAGTTCAGCCTCGGGCGACTGGCGGCGCTGCCGCTGCCGATCACCCTCGTCAGCCACCACCGGGCCCACCACGCCCTGGCGCGGCCCCGGCGGGACGGGCTGGGCCAGCCGATCACGGTCCTGGAGGAGCCGCCACCCCGGGAGGGGCCGCTGCTGGCCCTCGACCGGCTGATGGCGCACCACCCCGGCCAGGACCTGCTCCTCTGCCCTGTGGATATGCCCTGGCTGGAGACCGCCGCCCTCGAGGCCCTGCTGGCGGCCGCCTCCACCCACGCCGCCGCTGGCACCCCGGCTGCCACTGGGCCCCCCCCCATCCACCTGGCCCACGACGGCCGGCGGCTGCAGCCGCTGCTGGGGCTCTATCCGGCCCATCCGGGCCGGTGCCGGCGGCTGCGGGCGTTCACGGCAGCGGGGGGGCGGCGGCTGCAGGACTGGCTCGCGGCAGAGCTGGTGGTGCCGGTGGCCCTGCCGGCCGCTGGGCTGCGGAACGCCAACCGACCCGACGACGCCACCGGCCTATGGCCCTAGCTTTCCTGCCATGGCGGAGCGTCCACTGGATCTGCATGGCCGGCCCCTGGGGGTGCTGCGGCTGTCGTTGACGGCCCGCTGCAACCTGGCCTGCCCCTACTGCTGTCCGGATCTCGAGGATCCGCCCGACCTGCTGACCCTGGCGGAGCGGGTGGCCCTGGTGGAGGCGACCGTCGGCCTGGGAGTCCACACCCTGCGCCTCACCGGCGGCGAGCCCCTGCTGCACCGGCGCCTGGAGGAGCTGATCGCCGCCCTGCAGCCGCTGCGGCGGCGTGACCCCGGTGATCCCCGCGGCGCCCTGCGGGAGATCGCCCTCACCAGCAACGGGGTGCTGCTGAACGCCGAGCGGGCACGGCAGCTGAAGGCGGCGGGGCTCGACCGGATCACCCTCAGCCTCGATGGCACCGATGGGGCCAGCGTGGCCCGCATGGCCGGCCTCCCGGGCGCGGCCGCCGGCGAGGCCGTGCTGGCTAAGGTGCTGGCGGCGATCCGGCATGCCAGGGAGGCTGGCTTCGATCCGGCCCGGGGCGCCCTGAAGCTGAACGCGGTGATCACCCGCTCCGGCAATGGCGACCAGCTGCTGCCCCTGGCGGCGCTGGCCCGGGAGCAGGGGCTGGAGCTGCGCCTGATCGAATTCATGGACGTGGGCAACCGCAACGGCTGGTCGCCGGAGCAGGTGCTGCCGGCGGCCGAGATGGTGGCCCGCATCGGGGCGGCCTGGCCGCTGGAGCCGGTGGGACGGGCGCCCCACGGCACCGCCGGCCGCTGGCGCTACCGCGATGGGTGCGGTCACCTGGCGGTGGTGGCTTCGATCACGGCGCCCTTCTGCGGCGACTGCAACCGGCTGCGGATCACCGCCGACGGGGTGGCCTACAGCTGCCTGTTCGCCGCCGACGGCACCGACCTCAAGCCCTGGCTGCGCCCCCGGCCCGAACCGGGCCGGCTGCAGCAGGCGCTGGAGGGGCTATGGCGCGCCCGCCGCGACCGCTGGAGCGAGGAGCGGCAGGAAACCGTCGACCAGCGGCCGGCGCCGGCGGAGATGGCCTACCTGGGGGGCTGATCGGTGCCCGGCGGCTCCCCGGCCATGCGCAGGCCATGGTCGTGGATCAGCTGGGCCACTAGGCCGGTCCAGCCCGTCTGGTGACTGGCACCCAGGCCGGTGCCGTCATCGCCGTGGAAGTACTCGTGGAACAGGTGCAGCCGCTGGCCTTCGGCATCGGTGAGGAAGGCGGCGGTGGCGCCGTAGGCCGGCGGCGGCTCACCGGGGCGGGGCAGGAACAGGCCGATGAGCCGCTCGCTGATCAGGTCGGCGGCCTGCTGCAGGCTGAGCCACTGGCCGGAGCCGGTGGGGCATTCCACCTGGAAGCCGTCACCGGCGTAGCGGTGGAACTGCTGCAGCGCCTCGATCAGCAGATGGTTGACGGGGAACCACACCGGGCCGCGCCAGTTGGAGTTGCCGCCGAACAGCCCGGAGCGCGATTCCGCCGGCTCGTAGCCCACCCGGTGCTCCCGGCCTTCGAAGCTGAACACGTAGGGGTGCTCGGCATGGTGGCGGGAGAGGGAGCGGATGCCGTGGTCGCCGAGGAACTCGGCCGGATCGAAGAGGCGCTTCAGGATGCGCCGGAAACGGTCCTCCGCCACGAAGCGGTTGGGGCTGAGGTAGGTGAGGGCCAGCAGGCGGCGGGCCTTCTGCCCCCTGGTCTCCATGCAGGCCACGTTCACCTTGAGATCGGGCCGGTGCTGGATGAACCACTCCAGCCGCGCCCGGAAGGCCGGCAGCCGCTCGAGCACCTCCGGTTCGAGGATGGCGATGGCGAACAGGGGGATCAGCCCCACCATCGAGCGGATCTTCAGCGGCAGCCGCTGGCCGTCCGGTAGGTGGAGCACGTCATGGAAGAAGCCGTCCCCGTCGTCCCAGAGGTGGTGGCCACCGTCGCTGCCGGAGGCATTCATGGCCGCGGCGATGTAGAGGAAGTGCTCGAAGAACTTCGTCGCCATGTCCTCGTAGACGGGATTCTCCTGCGCCAGCTCCAGGGAGATCGTGAGCATGTTGAGGCAGAACATCCCCATCCAGCTGGTGCCATCGGCCTGCTCGATGAAGCCCCCGGTGGGCAGCGGGGCGCTGCGATCGAACACCCCGATGTTGTCGAGGCCGAGGAAGCCGCCCTGGAAGATGTTGTTGCCCTCCGCGTCCTTGCGGTTCACCCACCAGGTGAAATTGAGCAGCAGCTTCTGGAACACCCGCTCCAGGAACGGCCGATCGCCCCTGCCCGTGGCCCGTTTCTCCAGGCTGTACACCTGCCAGGTGGCCCAGGCGTGCACCGGCGGGTTGACGTCGCCGAAGGCCCACTCGTAGGCGGGCAGCTGGCCGTTGGGGTGCATGAACCACTCCCGGGTCAGCAGGTCGAGCTGGTGCTTGGCGAAGCCGGGATCCACCAGGGCGAGGGGCACGCAGTGGAAGGCCAGATCCCAGGCGGCGAACCAGGGGTACTCCCAGCCGTCGGGCATCGACAGCACGTCGTCGGCATGGAAGTGGGGCCATTGGTGGTTGCGGCCGTGGCGGCGGGACGGCGGCGGCGGGGTGGCCGCATCCCCCGCCAGCCAGTCGCGGATCCCGTAGAGGTAGGTCTGCTTGCTCCAGAGCAGGCCGGCGAAGGCCTGGCGCTGCAGCGCCCGACGCTCGGGGGGCAGCCCGGCCGGGAGCAGGTCTGCGTAGAAGGCGTCGGCCTCCCGCTGCCGCTCCCGGCTGATGGCCTCGAACCCGGCACCGAGGGGGTCATCCGTGAGCCGGCGATCCACCAGCCGCAGCTTCAGCACCCGGGTTTCCCCCGCCGCCAGGGGCAGGACGTAGTGGAGCGACGCCTTGGTGCCGACGCCCTCGGGATTCACCGCCCCCCGATCGCCCGCCACCACCCGGTCGTTGATGCCGTCCTTCACGTAGGGGCCGGCGTTGGCGGCCCCGAACAGCCGCCGGGCGTTGGTCTCGTTGTCGGTGGCCAGCAGCTCGGCCGGCTGCTCGGCGTGGAGCCAGAAGGTGCCCATCTCGGGGTGGGTCGCGGCCAGGGTCCGCCAGGGCACGGGCCGGGAGGACTCGGGTGCCGGCGGCGCAGCGGGCTCGGCCGCCGGCTCCGGCGGAACGGGTCGGATCGAGGGGCGCGGTTCCTCGCCGCCCCAGCTCCAGGTGTTGCGGAACCAGAGGGTGGGCAGCAGGTGCAGGGTGTGGGGATCGGGACCGCGGTTGGTGACGCACAGGCGGATGAGGATGTCGTCCGGGGCCCCCTTGGCGTAGGTCACCTCGATGTCGCAGAAGCGGTCGCCGGTGAAGATGCCGGTGTCGAGCAGTTCGTATTCGGGGGCGTCGCGGCCGCGACGGCCGTTCTCTGCGATCAGGTCCTCGTAGGGGAAGCGCCCGTGGGGGTAGCGGTACAGCGCCCTCATCCAGCTGTGGCTGGGGGTGCTGTCGCGGTGGAAATAGATCTCCTTGACGTCCTCGCCATGGTTGCCCTGGGGGCCGCTGAGCCCGAACAGCCGTTCCTTGAGGAAGGGGTCGCGGCCATTCCAGAGAGCGAGGGCGAAGCAGAGGCGCTGGTGGTTGTCGCAGAGCCCCAGCAGGCCGTCCTCCCCCCAGCGGTAGGCGCGGGAGCGGGCCTGCTCGAAGGGGAAATGCTCCCAGGCGTTGCCGTCGGCGCTGTAGTCCTCCCGGACCGTGCCCCACTGGCGGTCGCTCAGGTAGGGCCCCCAGCGGCGCCAGCGGGCTTCGCGGCGATCATCATCGGCAAGCCGCTGCCGCTCCGCCGCCGCCCCCTCCGGCACTTCGGCTGCCCCTGCCGGGGCGTCAGACGCCATGGCCGGCGGCCAGCGCCCCCCGCACCAGCACCGGCACCCGCTTGAAGGCCGGGGTGCCGCAGCGGGGGTCGATCACGGCTTTCATGAGCACGTTCACCTCCGGGTAGAACATCAGCGCCGCCCCCTCGCGGATCTCGCCGGGGATGATCTCGACCCCCTCCAGGGCGCCCGCCTCCCCCTGCACCGTCACCCGCTGGTGGGCCGCCAGGCCGCAGCGGCGCAGGTCGGCCCGGTTCATCAGGATCGTGCGGCGGTGGGGCATGCCGCGGTAGCTGTCGCCGGGCTTGTAGACGACGGTGTTGTGCTGGCCGTAGCTGCGGGCCGTGATCAGGGCCAGCACCAGGCCCCCTTCTCCGGGCCCGAGGCCGCCGAAGTGCGCCGCCTCCGGCAGCGACAGCTCCGGCAGGGGGGTGGGGGCCATCCGGGCCCGGCCGCTGGGGGTGGGGAAGTGGGGGGAGTCGAACAGGCGCCCTTCGACGCTGAACTCTTCGCGGGTGGCATCGATGCGGACGATCGGCCCGTAGCCGGGCACGGTGCGGCCGATCAGGTCCCGCACGTAGGCCGGATCCTGCAGCCGCCCCCAGTCGATCGGGTCGGTGCCCATCAGCCGCCGGGCCAGTTCCGCCAGGAAGGCCACCTCGCTGATCAGGTCGGCCCCGCGCAGGTGGGTGGTGCCGGGTTCGTTGAGGCGCACGTAGTTGTTGCCCGATTCGGTGGTGGTGCGGTGGGGGGTCTCGAAGCGGTTGAACACCGGCAGCACCAGGGTCTGGCGGGCGGCCAGGCCGTGGAAATGGCCCTGGTTGGGCTTGGTGGCCAGGTACAGGATCGTGTCGATGCGGCCCAGGGCCCGTTTCGCCTCGCCGCTGTCGGGGTTGGCGCCCCAGAGGTTGCCCCCCAGGCACAGCAGGCTGTCGACCCGGCCGGCATCGGCGGCCTCGATCAGGGCGCGGGTGTCGTAGCCGGGCACCCGGCTCAGGGGCCGGCCCAGCAGCTGCTCGAGGGCCTGCTGCATCTCCGCCCGCAGCTTGACCGTGACCCCCATCGAGCCGAAGCCCTGCACGTTGGAGTGGCCCCGGATCGGCATGGTTCCCGCCCCGGGACGGCCCACGTTGCCGCTGAGCAGGGCCGTATTGGCGATCGCCTGCACGTTGTCGATGCCGTTGGCGTGGTGGGTGATGCCCATCGCCCAGGCGAACACCACGCCCCGGGCCGCGGCGATCACGGCGGCGGCGTGCTCCAGTTCCCGGCGGCTGAGGCCGCAGGCGCCGCTGATCGCCTCCCAGGAGGTGCGCTCCAGCTGCGCCAGCAGCGCCTCCCAGCCCTCGGTGTGGGAGGCCAGGAAATCCCGTTTGACGGCACCGGCCTCCAGCAAGGCCTTCTGCAGCCCCAGGAACACGGCCGTGTCGCTGCCCGGTACGGGCTGCAGGAACAGGGAGGCGATCTCCGAGCCCGCCAGCATCGAGCGGATCGGGAAGGCGGGGGAGCCGAACTTCAGCAGCCCCACCTCGATCACCGGGTTGATCACGATCACCGTGCCGCCCCGCTGGCGCAGCTTGATCAGCTCGTTCATCAGCCGCGGGTGGTTGGCCGGGGCGTTGGAGCCCACCAGCACCACACAATCCGCCTGCTGCAGGCTCTCCAGGCTCACCATCGAGGTGCCGGAGCCGAAGATGGCGTTCAGCCCCACGGTGGAGGGGGCGTGGCAGAGGTCGGAGCAGTCGGCCAGGTTGTTGGAGCCCATGGCCCGCAGCAGCAGCTGCAGCAGGTAGGCGGCCTCGTTGGAGGAGCGGCCCGAGCTGTAGGAGGCCACCCGCTCCGGCGGGCGCCGGAAGGCGGCCTCGGCGATGGCGAACACGTCGTCCCAGCCGATGCGCTCGTAGTGGCTGCCGCCCTCCCGCAGCAGCAGGGGGTGGCTGAGGCGGCCGAGTCGGTCGGCCTCCATCGAGGAGAACTGCTGGAGGTCCGCCAGGCTGCGGCGGCCGAACACGCCCTCGCTCACCGCCGGCTGCAGCTCGGCCATGATCGCCTCGACGCTCTTGAGGCAGCGCTGCAGCGGCTCCCCCAGCTCGTCGACGAAGCCGCCGTGCTGGCCGCCGGTGCCCCAGGCGCAGGAGAGGCAGGCGCTCTTGTGGTTGAGGGTCTGCCAGAGCTTCGGGCCCCGGGGGCTGAGGGTGGCCTTGGCCCAGCCGTCGATCAGGGGCCAGCCGCCGCCCTGGCCGGGCGTGGCGGCATCGGCGGGGCTGGCGTTGTCGCTCATCGGGCCGGCCGTTGGTGCCCCTCACTCTGGCCGCTGGCAGCCATGGGTGGGGGGCTGGAGCCACGTCCGGTTCCCCGTGGCGCCGGGCCCCGCCAGAATCGGACCTTCGATTGATCCCCATGGCTGAGGCCACGGGCCAGAACCTCAGCGAGGAGGGACCCATGCTCCGCCATTTCGACCACGTCACGATCGTCGTGCGCGACCTGGCGGCGGCCCGGCACTTCTTCAGCCTGCTGGGCTTCGTGGAGGACAAGGCCGTGCTGATCAGCGGGCCCCAGTTCGCCGACTACATGGGGGTGGAGGGCCTCGAGGCCGACCACGTGACGCTGGTGCTGGCCGGGGCCACACCTCGGCTGGAGGTGCAGCTGCTGCACTACCGCCACCCGGATCCCCTGCCCGAGCCGGCCATGGACAACCTGGCCCGGGTGGGGTTCAACCACATCTGCTTCGCCGTCGACGACCTGGAGGCCACGGTCGCCCGGCTGCAGGCCGGGGGTGTGGAGCTGCGCAATGCGGTGATGGAGTTCCACCACCGCAAGCTGGTGTTTCTCCGGGGCCCGGAGGGCATCACCGTGGAGCTGGCGGAATGGAAGGGCGCCGCCGCCCCCTAGCTGGCGACGGCCAGCAGCGCATCCAGCCGGCCCTGGCGCTCGAGGGCGTAGAGGTCGTCGCAGCCGCCCACATGGGCGTCGTCGATGAAGACCTGGGGCACCGAGCGCCGGCCGTCGCGGCCCCGGGCCACCATCGCGTCGCGGGCGTCCTCGTCGCCGTCGATCACGTATTCCTCATAGGCCACCCCCTTGCGGTCCAGCAGCTGCTTGGCCCGGATGCAGAACGGGCAGAAGCGCCAGGTGTAGATCTCGACCTTGGGCATGGAGGGCACACGGGGTGGAGCGGAACCCGTTGATTCTGTCGAAATGGCGGCCTGCCGTCCGTCATGGAGATGACGCACGCCTTTCGGGAGTGTGTCCCCCACCAACCTTTCGAGTGCCCCCCATGCAGTACGCCGTTCTGATCTTCGAAAGCGAGCAGGACTTCGCTGACCGTCCCGGCCTGATGCCGGCCTACGCCGCCTACTCCCAGGCCCTGGCCGAGGCCGGCCACATGGCCGGTGGCGAGGCCCTGCAGTCCCCCCACACCGCCACCACCGTGCGCCTGCGCCATGGCGAACGGCAGGTGCAGGACGGGCCCTTCCCCGACAGCAAGGAGCAGCTGGGCGGCTTCTTCCTGATCGATGTGCCCGATCTCGACGCCGCCCTCACCTGGGCCGCCCGCTGCCCGGCGGCGGAGCGCTGCGCCGTGGAGGTGCGGCCGGTGCTCGCCATGGCCGCCTCCTGAGATGGAGGGGCGGCGGGCGGCGGAGCTGGCGGCACGGCAGTCCTTCGGGAAGCTGGTGGCCTGGCTCACCGCCCGCTGCGGCGATGTGGCGGCGGCGGAGGACGCCCTCGGCGATGCCTTCCTCGCCGCCCTGCGGCGCTGGCCCGACGAGGGGGTCCCCCGGGCCCCCGAGGCCTGGCTGCTGGTGGTGGCCCGGCGGCGGCTGATCGACCGGGCCCGCCGCGACCGGACCCTGGAGCAGCTGCTGCCGGAGCTGGGCGCCTTCGCCGTCGCCCCGGATCCCGCTGTGCCTGAGAACGCCATGGAGATTCCTGACGAGCGGCTGCGGCTGCTGTTCCTCTGCGCCCACCCGGCGATCGATCCGGGGATCCAGGCCCCGCTGATGCTCCAGACCGTTCTGGGGCTCAATGCCTCCCGGATCGCCGCCGCCTTCCTGGTGGCGCCGGCCACCATGGGCCAGCGGCTGGTGCGCGCCAAGGCCAAGATCCGCGATGCCGGCATTCCGTTCGTGCTGCCGGGCGCCGAAGCCCTGCCGGCGCGCTCGGCGGCGGTGCTGCAGGCGATCTACGCGGCCTACACCACCGGCTGGAATGGTGAGGGCGGCGACGGCCGCTCCCGGGGGCTGACCCAGGAGGCGGTGCTGCTGGCGCGGCTGTGCGCCGCCCTGCTGCCCGAGGAGCCGGAGGCCCGCGGCCTGCTGGCCCTGCTGCTGCACGGCGAAGCGCGCCGCGGGGCCCGGCGGGCCGCCGACGGCAGCTACGTGCCGCTGCTGGAGCAGGATCCGGCCCTGTGGGACGGCGCCCTGATCGCTGAAGCGGAGGCGGCCCTGACCCAGGCCTCCCGGGCGGGGCGGCCCGGGCGCTTCCAGCTGGAGGCGGCGATCCAGTCGCTCCATGCCCATCGCGCCGTCAGCGGCAGGGTGGACTGGCCCGCCCTGCTGGGGCTCTACAACGCCCTGCTGGCCCTGGCCCCGAGTGCGGGGGCCCGGGTGAGCCGGATCGCCGTGCTGGCGGAGCTGGCCGGCCCGGCCGGCGCCCTGACCGAACTGGAGGCGCTGGCCACCGCCGACCCGGCCCTGGGGGACCACCAGCCCTGGTGGGCGCTGCGGGCCCACCTGCTGCAGCGGACCGGCCAGGCCGGCGCGGCCCGGCAGGCCTACCGGCGCGCCATCGACCTGGCGGACGATCCGGCCGTGCGGGCGTTCCTGCGGCTTCGGGCCGAGACCCGAAGCGCCTGACTTGACGCACCTAAAACCTGAAGCCAGGCTGAATGATCAGGGCCACTCCCCACAAAGGACGGACGATGCGGCGTTGGACGGACCGAACGTGTGATCGGAGCCATCGGGCCGGGTACCGCCGAGGCAGCCGCCTCGGTGCCTGGCTGGTGCTGCCGGCCCTGACGCTTGCCGGCGGTTGCTCCCGGGCCGTCGACAACATCGACGAAGTCAAGGCAGCGACGGTTCGGATCCTGGCTGAGGGCCCCATGGCCGAAGCGGGGGAAAACGGCGAGATCAAGATCGGGACCGGTGGGGGCTCCGGCAGTGGCTTTCTGGTGTCAGGTGATGGGCTGATCCTCACCAATTATCACGTGGCGATGAACGCCCCCAATCTCAAAGTCTTTCTGAATGGTGATCCCACACCTCGCAGTGCGTCCCTGGTCGGGGCGTCGCAATGCAACGACGTGGCCTTACTGAAGATCGAGGGTCGGGATCTTCCGTTCTTCGAACTGGACGTTCGCCAGCCGATCAAGGAAGGGGATTCACTTTTCCTGGCTGGTTTCCCCAGGGGAACCGAAACCTACACCCTCAAGCCGGGTGCGGTGAGCACCCTGAAAAGCACGGTGAATCTTCCTTCGGCCGTCCTGACGGAAGCCTTCGAGCATTCCGCCGACTCCCAGCCCGGCAACTCTGGCGGGCCCGTGGTGCGGCCCAACGGCAAGGTGGTGGGCATCCATTTCGCCGGCGCCAGGGACTATAAACAGCCACTGGCGATTTCCTCACGGCTGGTGGCCAACCTGCTGCCATCCCTGCGCCAGGGTAAGGATGACTCCCTGGGCATCGGCATCGACGGCTCCTACCGTGGTGCCATCACCGGGTTGCTGGTGGCGAGTGTGAAAGCGGGGTCGCCGGCGAACCTTTCAGGGGTGGAGCCCGGGGATCTGATCACCTCACTCCAGAACGTGGCGGTCAAGTCGCAGAACTCCGTACCGCAGTTCTGCGAAACCATCGCCTCCCGGGGGCAGGACCAGCCGCTGATGGTGGAGCTTTACCGGCGGGCCGATCGTCAGATCCTGGCGGGCCCCCTGGGCAAAGCTGATCCCCTGCGAACGAAGACGAGCTTCACCCCCTTCTCCTTCGCTGGCTACGACATGTTGGTTCCCACCAACTGGAGCCGTAGCGATCAGGAAACCGTAGGCGAGGGAGACCGCGCCTACGTGCGTCGGGTCGCTGCCCCTGATGCAGGCGCTTTCAACAAGAGCTATCTCGCCAACGGTGTCGAAATAAGAATCTCCAGGCATGCGCAGAAGATCAACGGACGTGACATCGCGGACCTCAATACGCACTGTCAGGGCGAGGGCAAGGAAGCCACGATCAGGAACGGCAGCATCACCACCTATGTCTGGGATGGCTGCCGAAACAAGGCCTCGATCATGTTGGCGATTGCCAGTTCATCCAGGGACCCTGCCTATGCGCTTGGGCTCCTCACCCAGCTGGAGAGCAACATGGACATCACAGAACGGCAGGTGATGGTTGATTCCATCAACCTCCCCTGAGCAGCCGCTGTGGCAATCAGCAGCAGGCCTGCCGGCGCGCCATCGACCTGGCCAGAGGATCCGGCCGTGCGAGCGTTCCTGCGGCTTCGGGCCGAGACCCATGCACCCTGATCTGCCTGGCGGCCTTACGCCCTACAAACGCACGCCCACCTTTGACGCGGAGACCGTGCCGGCGGGTCTGAGGGCGCAGCACAGCACCAAAGCGGGGGTGTGGGCCCGGGTCGTGGTGCTGGAGGGCTCGCTGCCGTTCCGGTTTCTGGAGCCCGACGAGGAGCTGGTGGTGCTGACGCCCGAGCGGCCCGGCATCGTGGCGCCCACCCAGCGGCACCAGGCCGAGCCGGGCCCCGGTGTGCGGTTCTACGTGGAGTTCCACAGGGCTGGACCGCCGCTCACGCCGCCACCTCAGACCGCCTGACGCGGCCGGATGCCGTACTGACGGCGCACCTCCTCCAGGGGCAACGGGAAGTCGTCCCAGGGATCCCAGTCGCTGATCAGGTCCCGGGTGACGCCGAGGCCGTGCTCCAGACCGCGGAAGATCACCTCCGGATCCGCCTGGCCGGTCTCGGCCGCCGTCACCGGGGTGGAGCCGATGCCCAGCTGGAACTGGGCCAGGCCGAACAGGATCGTGAAGAAGGGGTCGTTGCGGCCGAAGCCGGCCTGGAAGCCGAGCACGCCGCATTCCTCGCTGGGGCTGGTGCCGTAGCCGCCGAGCACGTGGCAGCAGTCGTGGCGCACCACCGGGGGCGGCGGCCCGCCCAGCTCGCCGGGAACGCTGAAGCCGTTGGCATCGATGAAGGCCAGGTAGGCCCGGCCGAGGCTGCCGTGGGGCAGTTCCGCCAGGGCTCGGTAGCGGCGGGCCAGGGCGGGATCCTCCTGCTTCAGCAGCGAGCGGGCGATCTGCAGGGCGCCGGCGGGGCCCTCATCGCGCACGTAGGCCGCGGCGGCCCCCCGCTGGAACCCCCGCCGCATGATGTCGAGGCGCACCAGGTTGAACTGGTGGTCGAGCACGTGGCGGAAGGCCTGCACCGGGGCGTCATCGATCGCCAGCGCCCGGGCGGTGGCCTCGAGCCGGGCCAGGACGTCCTCGCCAGGGGAGTCCTCGAGCAGGGCCAGCACGGTCATGCCCCGCAGGATCCGCTGGCGCCATTCGCTTTCGGGCACCGCCGCCGCCAGCTGCTCCGGCGTGAGAGGGGCCAGCGAATCGAGGGGGATGGGCAGCCGGATCAGGTGGTCCCGGATCGCGGTGATCGTGCGCAGGGCGATGGGGCTGGGGGGCCCGTCCACGGAGGCGATCGCCAGCAGGCTGCCCAGGCCGGCCCGGCCGATGGCCTCGCGGCGTTCCGGGGGCGGTTGCGCGGAGAGGAGGGGGTTCATGGCGTTCAGGCCAGCTCGAAGCGGTCGAGGTCCATGACCTTGCCCCAGGCCGCCACGAAGGCGGCCAGGAAGCGCTCGGCGCCGTCGGCGGAGGCATGCACCTCGGCGATCGCCCGCAGCTGGGCGTTGGAGCCGAAGATCAGGTCGACGCGGCTGGCGGTCCACTTCAGATCACCGGTGTGGCGGTCGCGGCCCTCGAAGCTGTCCTCCGCCTCGGAGGTCGCCGTCCAGGTGGTGCCCATGTCGAGCAGGTTCACAAAGAAGTCGTTGCTGAGGGTCTCGGGGCGGTGGGTGAAGACCCCATGCCGTGACTTGCCGTGGTTCGCATCGAGCACCCGCAGGCCCCCCACCAGCACCGTCATCTCCGGGGCGGTGAGGGTGAGCAGCTGGGCCCTGTCGATGAGCAGCTCCTCGGCGGAGGCCGGCAGGCCCGGCCGCAGGTAGTTGCGGAAGCCGTCGGCCTTCGGCTCGAGCACGGCGAAGGAGGCCACGTCCGTCTGCTCCTGGGAGGTATCCATGCGCCCGGGGGTGAAGGGCACCGTCACCGTGTGCCCGCCCCGCCGGGCCGCCTCCTCCACCGCGGCGCAGCCGCCCAGCACGATCAGATCGGCCAGGGAGATGCGCTTGCCGTCGTGGCGGGAGCCGTTGAACTCCTGGCGGATTGCCTCAAAGGCCTCCAGGGCCCGGGCCAGTTTGGCGGGCTGGTTCACCTCCCAGTCCTTCTGGGGGGCCAGCGCCAGCCGGCCGCCGTTGGCGCCGCCGCGCTTGTCGGAGCCGCGGAAGCTGGCGGCCGCGGCCCAGGCGGTGGCCACCAGCTGGGAGATGGGCAGCCCCGTCGCCAGGATCCGCCCCTTGAGGGCGGCGATGTCGTCAGCCTCCACCAGGGGATGGTCGACGGGCGGAATCGGGTCCTGCCAGAGCATCACCTCCTCCGGCACCAGGCTGCCCAGGTAGCGGGAGCGGGGCCCCATGTCCCGGTGGACGAGCTTGAACCAGGCGCGGCGGAAGGCCTCCCCCAGCTGGTCGGGGTTGGCATGGAACCGCCGGGAGATTTCCAGGTAGGCCGGATCGACCCGCAGGGACAGATCGGTGGTGGCCATCATCGGCGCGTGGCGCTTCGAGGGGTCGTGGGCATCGGGCACGGTGGCCGCCGCCGCCGGATCGGTGGGCCGCCACTGCCAGGCCCCGGCCGGACTCTTCTCCAGCGCCCACTCGTAGCCGAACAGGTTGTCGAAGTAGCCGCCGTCCCACTGCACGGGGTTGGCGGTCCAGGCGCCCTCCAGGCCGCTGGTGATCGTGTCGTCCCCCTTGCCGCTGCCGAAGCGGTTACGCCAGCCCAGGCCCTGCTCCTCCAGGCTGGCGGCCTCGGGTTCCGGTCCCACCAGGTCAGGGTCGCCGGCGCCGTGGCACTTGCCGAAGGTGTGGCCCCCGGCGATCAGGGCCACGGTCTCCTCGTCGTCCATCGCCATGCGGGCGAAGGTCTCGCGGATGTCCCGGGCGGCGGCGAGGGGATCGGGTTCGCCGTTGGGCCCCTCCGGGTTCACGTAGATCAGACCCATCTGCACGGCACCGAGCGGGTCTTCCAGCTGGCGGTCACCGCTGTAGCGCCTGTCCCCCAGCCATTCGGTCTCCGGGCCCCAGTCGATGTCGATCGGCGGCTCCCACACGTCCTCGCGGCCCCCGGCGAAGCCCAGGGTGGGCAGGCCCATCGACTCGATGGCGCAGTTGCCCGCGAAGATGATCAGGTCGGCCCAGGAGAGGGCGCTGCCGTACTTCTGTTTGATGGGCCAGAGCAGGCGCCGCGCCTTGTCGAGGTTGCCGTTGTCGGGCCAGCTGTTGAGGGGGGCGAAGCGCTGGGTGCCGGAGCCGCCGCCGCCGCGGCCGTCGTGGATGCGGTAAGTGCCGGCGCTGTGCCAGGCCATGCGCACGAAGAACGGCCCGTAGTGCCCGTAGTCGGCCGGCCACCAGTCCTGGGAGGTGGTCATCAGCGTGAACAGGTCCTGGCGCAGGGCCTCCAGGTCGATCGTGCGGAACGCCGCGGCGTAGTCGAAGCCGCTGCCCATCGGATCGGCCTGGGGCGCGTGCTGATGCAGCACCGCCAGGTTCAGCTGCCGGGGCCACCAGTCGCGGTTGGAGCGGGCCCCGGCCGTGCTGCCCCGCAGGGTGCCGTGCAGGAAGGGGCATTTCCCGCCGGTGTCGGCACCGGACGGCGGGGACAGTCCTTCCATCGGGGGCGGCAGCGTCTGCGCTGAATGTAGGAATGGAATTCCGGGAGGCCCATGGAGGCCGGGAGGGGCCCCGGGGAGATCGGGCCACAATGAGATCAGCCCGTCCCCCCCGGTGCCCCATGACGACCCCCGCCCGTGCCGCCGCCGGACCGACGACCGGGTTTCTGGAGGAGTCCCCCGGCAACCGTTCCAGCATGCGCCTGATGTGCCTGCTGGCCCTGCTGGCCTCGATCGCCTTCGGGTCGATCACGATGCTGCGCAGCGCCCCCATGGTCAGCCGCGACGCGGCCGGGCAGGACAGCCTCACTTATCCCCCCCGGGACGACACCGGGATAATCGTCACCTTCGCCTTCCTGCTCGCCGCCTTCGCCCCCAAGGTGGTGCAGAAGTTCGCCGAGCAGCGTCTCGGGGCCCTGGGGTCCACCGGCCTGCGGGAGCTGGTGCTCGGCGTCGTCCGGTCCGAGCCGGCCGCGGCCGGCGACCCTACCGGCGCCGCGGCCGCCAGCGCCGTGGAGGATCCACGCCTGGGCCAGCTGCGGGAGGAGCTGGGGCGCCTGCGCGCCGAGCTTGAGCGCAGCCGCACCCCCATCCAGGTGACCCCGGCCACCCCCGTCGCCCCGCCGGCGCCGGCCCTGACCCCCCTGGAGCGGATCCGGCTGGGGGGAAGCCTCTGATGCCGTACATCACCGCCCGCCAGGATGCGGGGCTCAGCCCCAGCCCCGCCGCCGCCGATGCCGACTCCTACGTGGCGTCCGGCTCCCGCATCGCCGTGACCTGGGTGCGCCCCGCCCCCGGCTCGGACCTGGCCATCGCCCGGCTGGCGGGGCCCTACACCTGCCCCGGCGGCGCCGTGCCGCTCCCGGATGGCGAGCAGCGCTACCTCAATCCCGCCCGCTTCATCATTCCCGATGAGGCCTGGTTGCCGACGCCCGGTGGCGGGGCGCTGCCCCTGGAGGTGGCCCAGCTCAACCACCACTACGAGGGCTGCCGGCTCCAGGCCTACCCCGATCCCCGCACCGGCGGCGCGCCGATCACCATCGGCTGGGGCAGCACCTTCTACCAGGACGGCTCTCCGATCCGGCTGGGGGATGTGATCACCCAGGAGCAGGCCGACGCGCTCTACGAGCACAACTGCCGCGAGCGGTTCTGGAAGGTGCTCGAGGCCACGATCCCCTTCTGGGCGGAGATGGGGGATCGCCAGCGGGCCGCCCTGTGCAGCTTCGCCTACAACAACGGCGCCCATTTCCACGGGGATGGCTACCACGACACCCTGGATCGCCACCTGCGGGAGCGCCGCTGGTCGGCCGTTCCCGCGGCCCTGATGCTCTACCGCAATCCCGGCGAGACGGTGGAGGTGGGGCTGGGCCGCCGTCGCCGGGCCGAGGGACTGGTGTGGGGCGGCATGGAGCCCGCCGCCGCCTGCGCCCAAGCGGAGCGGGAGATCCGCACCCCGGCTGACTGCGAAGCCTGGGAGCAGCGTCTGAAGCAGGAGATCGCCGGCCCGGCCCCGGCGGCCAAGGCCCTCACGGCTCCGCCCGCCGCCTCCGCTGCCCCCGCCCCTGCGCCCGCCATCGAGCGGCCCACCGACCCTCCCGGGCTGGTGGGTCCGAAGAAGACCCCCCGGGACTTCGGCTTCAGCGGCTCCGACAGCCATGTGGTGGTCAACGACGTCAGCGAGACGGCCCGGGCCTATGACGTGGAGGGCCGCCTGCTCTGGGAGATCCCGGCGCTGGCGCGCGGCCAGGGCCGGGAGGACCAGTACCGGGACACCTCCACCGACACCCCTCCGGGGATCTACCGCATCGCCAAGAAGGTCTACCGGGACTACGAGCAGGACCCCAGTCCCACCTACTCAGATGATCGCCTCAGCTATGGCTGGTACAGCTTCGATCTGGAGGATCTGGAGATGCAGGAACGGCGTTTCGGCCGGGCCGGGATCATGGTGCACGGCGGCGGCAGCGCCTGCGGCTGGCCCGGGGCCTGGGCGCCGCGCCAGCGCCTCCACGCCACCCTGGGCTGTGTGCGGCTGCACAACGAGGATCTGCGCGACCGCCTGCTGCCGCTGGTGGAACAGGGCACCGTCTACGTGTCGGTGTACCAGGAGGCCTGAGCCAGCCGCCAGCTCCCTGTCCAGCCATCGGCGTCCCCATGGCGACCGCTGACCTTGTGTTCCTCGGGTCCGGCGTCCTTGCCGCCGGCGCGGGCGGGGAGCTTTTCGTGCGTGGCGCCGTGGGCCTGGCCCACTGGGCACGCCTCTCACCCGGGATCGTCGGGGCCACGGTGGCGGCCTTTGCCACATCCAGCCCGGAGTTGTCGGTGGCGACCATGGCGGCGCTCGAAGGCAAGCCCCAGATCGCGCTGGGGGATGCCCTCGGAAGCAACGTGGTCAATGTGGCCCTGATCCTGGGCCTCACGGTGGCGATCTCAGGGCAGCGCATGCCTGCGGAGAGCGCCCGTCGCGATCTGCCGGTGGCCTTGGCGGGCCCGCTGCTGACAGGGCTGTTGCTTCTCGACGGCACCCTCTCGCGGCTGGATGGCGTCCTGCTCCTGGTTGTCTTCCTCCTTTGGATGACGGGCGTGTTGCAGGAGGTGCGTCGACAACGCAGCGTCGCCGAGGTGCTTCGGGGGGAGCGGCGCGGCTGGCCTGCCGTCCTGTTCTGTGGCGTCGGCCTGGGGCTTCTGCTGGTGGCCGGGAGGCTGGTGGTGCTGGGGGCCCGGGGTCTTGCCCAGTCCTTCGGCATCGATGCCTTCCTGGTTGGCGCCACCCTTGTGGCGATCGGCACCTCAATGCCGGAGCTGGCCACGTCGCTGATCGCGGCCTGGCGGGGTCAGGCTGAGGTCGGCCTGGGCACGATCCTCGGCAGCAACATCTTCAACGGGCTCTGGGTGGTGGGTGTCGCCGCCACCATCACCCCGATCGCCGTGCCGCTCCAGGAGGTGCAGCTGGTCCTTGGCTTCGGCCTCGCGGCGCTGTTCCTGCTGATCCTCCCCAAAGGCTCTGACCTCCTGCAACGCTGGCGCGGCTGGTTGCTGCTGACCCTGTACGGCGTTTATGTCCTGGCGATCGTGCGTGGCCGGGGGCTGATCGGTTGAGGTGTTTCGGACCGTGGTACGCCCCTACCCTGACGGCACCGCCCCGGCCCCGGCATGCCCACCTCCTTCGCCCTGATGCTCCTGGCGCTGCTTGATGCGACGCCGCGGATCGCCGAGGCCCAGCCGCAGAGCGGGGAACTCAGCCCGCGGGAGGAATTCATGGTGATGGTGGGGGTGGGCTCCGGCTACATGAGTGCCCTCTGCAACCTGGAGAAGGACGGCTACATCGCGACCGCCACCCGCGCCAAGCTGGCCCAGGAACAGCTCGACGTCATCGGCGGCGACCCTTCCACCAAGGACGATCTGGAGGGGGTTCTGGCCGGCATGAAGGGCGTCGAGGAGGACAAATCGCTGTGCCCCAGCCAGGTGCTGCCGCCCCGCCGGAAATGAGCTGCGGCGGGGGACGCTGATGGAGCCGCGCCAGGGCCTGGCCGTGGTGCTGCCGGGGCTGGCGCGGCTGCTGGGCTACGAGCGCAGCTGGCTGCGGCCCGACCTGCTGGCGGGCCTCACCGTGGCGGCCTACCTGGTGCCCCAGTGCATGGCCTACGCCGAGGTGGCCGGTCTGGCGCCGGTGGCGGGGCTGTGGGCGATCCTGCCGCCCCTGCTCCTCTATGCCCTGCTGGGCTCGTCCCCCCAGCTGTCGGTGGGGCCGGAGTCCACCACCGCCGTGATGACGGCCGCGGCGGTCGGGCCGCTGGTGGCAGGGGATCCACTGATCTACGCGGGCTTCTCCAGCCTGCTGGCCCTGCTGGTGGGGCTGGTCTGCTGCGCCGGCGCCTGGGCACGGCTCGGATTCCTGGCCGATCTGCTCTCCCGGCCGATCCTGGTGGGCTATCTGGGGGGCGTGGCCCTGATCATGATCGGCGGCCAGCTGGGGCGGGTCAGCGGCCTGAAGCTGCAGGCGGCCGCGCTCCCCGGCCAGCTCCTGGAGCTGCTGGGCCGGCTGGGGGAGATCCACCGGCCCACCCTGCTGCTGGCCGTGGGGGTGCTGGTGTTCCTGCTGCTGGTGCAGCGGCGCTTCCCCCGGGCCCCGGGCCCCCTGCTGGCGGTGCTGCTGGCGATGGCGGTGGTGGCGGTGGGCCATCTCGATCAGCAGGGGGTGGCCGTGATCGGCGCCATCCCGGCTGGTCTGCCCCACCCCTCCCTGCCGTCCGCGGTGTCGGGCGCCCAGCTCCGCTCCCTGCTCACGGCGGCGGTGGGCATCGCCCTGGTGGGCTACTCCGACAACGTGCTCACGGCCCGCGCCTTCGCCGCCCGGGGCGGCTACCGGATCGACGCCAACCAGGAACTGCTCGCCCTGGGCACCATCAATCTGGGCAACGGGCTGATGCAGGGCTTCCCGGTGAGCAGCAGCGGCAGCCGCACCGCCATTGGCGATTCCCTCGGCAGCCGGTCCCAGCTGTTCTCCCTGGTGGCCCTGGCGATGGTGCTGGCGGTGCTGCTGTGGCTGCGGCCGGTGCTGGCCCTGTTCCCCACGGCGGCCCTGGGGGCGATCGTCATCTATGCCGCCCTGCGCCTGATCGACATCCCCGAGTTCCTGCGGCTGCACCGCTTCCGCCCCAGCGAATTCCGCCTCGCCCTGATCACCCTGGTGGGGGTGCTGCTCACCGACCTGCTCACCGGCGTGGCGCTGGCGGTGGGGCTGTCGGTGATCGATCTGTTCGCGCGCCTGGTGCGCCCCCACGACGCCGTGATGGGGATCGTGCCCCGGTTGGCGGGCCTGCATGACGTGCGCGACTGGGAGGGGGCGCGCACGATTCCCGGCCTGGTGCTGTTCCGTTTCGATGCGCCGCTGTGCTTCGCCAACGCCGAGCACTTCCGCCAGCGGGTGCTGGAGACGATCGCCGCCGAATCCCAGCCGGTGGCCTGGTTCGTGCTCAACGCCGAGGCCATCGTGGAGATCGACATCACGGCGGCCGACGTGCTCGAGGAACTGCAGCGGGAGCTGACCGCCCGGGGCATCACCTTCGCGTTGGTGCGGGTCAAGCAGGACCTGCATGCCCAGCTGGAGCGCGCCGGCCTGGTGGAGCGGATCGGGCCGCGCCTGTTCTTCCCCACCCTGCCCACGGCGATCGCCGCCTTCCAGGCCCGCACGGGCGGGGCGCCGCTGCCCAGCCCATGAACGCCGCCCCCGAGCGCCACCAGCTGCTCCTGGCGGGCGGCGGCCACAGCCACGTGCTGGTGCTGCGCCGCTGGCTGATGCGCCCGCGCCTGCGGCCGCCCCACACCCGCATCACCCTGGTGAGCCGCCACGGCACCGCCCTCTATTCGGGCCTGCTGCCCGCCGTGGTGGCGGGGCTGGAGGCCCCGGAGGCCGCCGCCATCGACCTGCGCCGCCTCTGCACCCTGGCGGGCGTGACCTTCGTGCAGGCGGAGATCACCGGGCTGGACCTGGCGGCACGGGAGCTGCTGCTGGCGGGCCGTCCGCCCCTGCGCTTCGACCGGCTCAGCCTCGATCTGGGCGCCGTGACCACCACCTCGGGATGGTCGGCGGGGCAGGCGATGGCCGTCAAGCCGCTGGAGCCCTTCCTGGCCTGGGCGGAGCAGCGTGTCGCCGGCGAACCCCTGGTGATCAGGGGGGGCGGCGCCGCCGCCGTGGAACTGGCCCTGGCCTTCCGGGCCCGGGGGATGGCCTGCGAGTTGTTGCTGCAGGGGGAGCGCCTGAACCTGGGCTCGACGGCGGCGAACCGGGCCGCCGAACGGCTGCTGGCCCAGGCGGCCATCCCGATCCAGCGGCGGGCACCGAACGATGCCCCGGCCGATCTGGCCTGCACCGGCAGCCGCGCCCCCGCCTGGCTGGCGGCCGCCGGTCTGCCGGTGGACCCCGAAAACGGCCGGGTGCTGACCGAATCCAGCCTGGCGGTGATCGGCCATCCGGCCCTGTTCGCCAGCGGCGACTGCGGACTGATCGCCAGCGATTCCCGGCCCCCCTCGGGGGTGTGGGCGGTGCGGGCGGCGCCGGTGCTGGCGGAGAACCTGCGCCGCAGCCTGGCCGAGCCCGCCCGGCCGCTGCGGCCCTGGCGGCCCCAGGCGCGGGCCCTGCAGATGCTGGGCGATGGCGGCTGGCAGACCGGTGGCCCGCGGGCCCTGGCGTTCTACGGGCCCGTGGCCCTGGGGCCATCGGCGTGGATCTGGCACTGGAAGCAGCGCATCGACCGGGCCTTCATGGCCCGCTTCGCTGAGCTCCAGCCCATGGCCACCGCTGCCATGGCCTGCCGCGGCTGCGCCGCCAAGCTGGGGGCCGCTCCCCTGGCGGCCGCCCTGGCCCGGCTCGACCCAGCCGGACCGCGCCGGCCAGTGGAGGACGCGCCCGTGGTGGGCACCGCCGCCGACGGCGACCTGCTGCTGCAGAGCGTCGATGGCTTTCCGGCCCTGGTGGACGACCCCTGGCTGAACGGACGGCTCACCAGCCTGCATGCCTGCAGCGACCTGTGGGCCAGCGGCGCCGCCGTGGACAGCGTGCAGGCCCTGGTGACGGTGCCGGCGGCGGCTGGCGGGATCCAGGAGGAGCTGCTGCTGCAGACCCTGGCCGGGGTGCGCTCGGTGCTGGAGCCCCTCGGGGCCGCCCTGGTCGGCGGCCACACCCTGGAGGGCCGCGACGGGGCCGGGCTGGCCCTGGCCCTGACCGTCAACGGCCGGGTGGCGCCGGCGGCCCACTGGGGCAAGGGCCCGCTGCGGCCCGGCGAGGCCCTGCTGCTGAGCCGGCCCCTGGGCAGCGGCGTGCTGTTCGCCGCCGCCATGGCCGGCGCCGCCGCGCCCGCCTGGATGGAGGCCCTGCTGGAGGCGCTGCAGCGCAGCCAGGCGCCCCTGGTGCCGCTGCTGGCTGCCCACGGCTGCCGTGCCTGCACCGACATCACCGGCTTCGGCCTGCTGGGCCATCTCGGCGAGATGCTGGAAGCCTCCGGCGCCGGGGTGGCGGTGGAGCTCGAGGCTGCCGCCATGTCCGCCTGGCCCGGTGCCCTGGAGTTGCTGGAGCGGGGCTTCGCCAGCACCCTGGCCCCCGCCAACGCCGCCGCCCTGGCCCTGCTGGAGGGGCCGGTGCGGCTGGTGGGCGGCAGCGGCGCGGGGCGGGCCGCTCTGGCGGGTCTGCTGATCGATCCCCAGACCTGCGGACCGCTGCTGGCGGCGCTGCCGGCAGCCGAGGCACCCGCCGCCCTGGCGGCCCTGCGGGCCGCCGGCTTCGGGGCGGCGGCGGTGGTCGGGCGGGTGGTCAGCCGGTCGGGGGCTGCTGCGGCGTCACCAGCCCCCGGCGGATGAGCTGCCCGGCGGCCTCCGGTGCCGCCAGGCCCCCCAGATCCACGGGGGTGATGGCATGGCCGTCCAGGTCGTGGTCGTAGCAACGGTCGTAGTAATCGAGCATCTGCTCGCAGGCGGTGGCCCAGTCAGCACGCTCGATCGCCTCGAGGGCCAGGGCGGTGCGCTGGGGCCCCAGCCGCTTGGCGATCCGCCGGGTGGCCTCCGCCAGCGCGAGCGGATCCTGGGCGCCGTAGATCTGCACCAGGTGGTCCACCCGCTCCGCCAGGGGCCGCTCCACCGCCAGCACCGGCGCGGCCTTCATCTGGCGCCATAGGCCGGCGGGGATGCGGCAGCGGCCCACCATGGCGCTCTCGGCCTCCAGCCAGATCTGCTCGGCGCCGGCCAGGGGGGCCAGGGCCGCAGCCAGCTGGTTCTCATAGTGCTCGCTGCTGGGCTGCTCCGGCAGTCCGAGCCCGCCGAAGCTGCTGCCACGGTGGTGCGCCAGCCCCTCCAGGTCCACCACCGCCGCCCCCCGCTCCCGCAGGGCCAGCAGCAGTTCGGTCTTGCCGCAGCCGGTGCGGCCCCCCAGCAGCCGCAGGGGCCAGGGCCGCTCGAACAGCTCCAGAACCCAGCGCCGGTAACTCTTGTAGCCCCCTTCCAGGAGCTGCACCGGCAGCTCCAGCTGCCGGGCCAGCCAGGCGACACTGGCCGAGCGCATGCCGCCCCGCCAGCAGTGCAGCCGCAGCGGCGCCCCGCCCGAGCGTTCGCTCCAGGCCACCAGTTCGGTGGCCAGGGCCTCCATTCGCGGCCCCACCAGGGCCAGGCCCCTGAGCACGGCGGCCTGGCGGCCCTGCTGCTTGTAGAGGGTGCCCACCTCGGCCCGCTCGCCGTCGCTGAACAGGGGCAGATTGGCGGCGCCGGGGATGTGGCCCTGGCGGAATTCGGCCGGCGTTCGCACATCGAGCAGGGCGCCACCAGCCGCCAGGAATGGATCGATGGGAAGGCTGGGTGCCATGGGGCTCGCGGCAGGGACGGGGGCGTCTGGCGATGACGAAAGCCGCGGGCCGGCACCCACCTGGTCGCCATAGTGGAGCAACGGCCTGCTCCCCTGCCCAAGCCCGATGTTGTTCCGGATCCGCACCACTGCCACCGCCGCCCTGATGGGGGTATCGCTGGCGATGCTGCCCCTGCTGGCGCCCCCCGCCGCCCCCCTCCCCGGCCGGCCGGCTCCGGCGGCGGCCCAGCAGAGCCAGAAGGTGCTGCGCATCGGTGCCATCCCCGACCAGAAGCCCGAGACGCTCAACCGGCTCTACCCGCTGGTGGCCAATGAGCTCAGCCGGCAGCTGGGGGTGAAGGTGGTCTACGTGCCGGTCGTGGATTACGCCGCCGCCGTCACCGCGTTCCGCACCGGTGGCCTGGATCTGGTGTGGTTCGGCAGTCTCACGGGGGTGCAGGCGCGCCTGCAGAAGCCCGGCGCCGTGGTGATCGCCCAGCGTGACATCGACGCGTCGTTCCAGAGCGTCTTCATCGCCAACAGGAGCAGCGGCCTGAAGCCGATCACCAACGTCAAGGGGCTGGCGGAGCTGAAGGGCAAGCGTTTCACCTTCGGCTCGGAGAGCTCCACCTCCGGCCGCCTGATGCCCCAGTTTTATCTGAATCAGGCCGGGGTCAAGCTGAGCGATTTCGCCGGCGGTGCCCCCGGCTTCAGCAGCAGCCATGACGCCACGATCGCCCTGGTGCAGAGCGGCGCCTACCAGGCCGGCGCCGTCAGCGAAGAGGTCTGGCGCAGCAGCCTCAGCGAGGGCAAGGTGGACCGCGCCAAGGTGGTGCAGATCTGGAAAACCCCCGGCTATCCCAACTACCACTGGATTGCCCAGCCCGATCTCGACAAGCGTTTCGGCAAGGGCTTCACCGCCAAGATGAGGTCGGCGATCCTCAGCTGGCGCCCCACCAATCCCCGGCAGAAGGAGGTGCTGGCGTTGTTCGGCGCCCAGCGGTTCATCCCCGCCAATGCGGCGGCCTACAGCCCCATTGAGAAGGTGGGCCGCCAGATCGGCAAGATCCGCTGATCGGCCCCGCCCGCCGGCAGCGCCGCGGCTACACGGCCGCCGGGCTGGCCCTGGCGGCCCTGCTGGGCTGGCCTGGGCCGGCGGCCGCCGGCGCCTGTGTGCCCTCGGGGGCCTGGGTGGAGCCCACTGCCGCGGGTCCCCGCACCCTGGCGGCCGCCGACCTGCTCGATCGCCTGGCCCGGCGTCCGGCGGTGCTGCTGGGGGAGCGCCACGACAGCGCCGCCCACCACCGCTGGCAGCTGGCCACGCTCCAGGCGCTGCAGGCGCGCAGCCCCGGCCTGAGCCTCGGCCTGGAGATGGTGCCGCGCCGGCTGCAGCCGGTGCTCGACCGCTGGGTGGCCGGGGCCCTGGAGGAGCGCGCCTTCCTCGACGCCCTCGACTGGCCGACCATCTGGGGCTACGACGCCGAGCTGTATCTGCCGATCCTGCGTTTTGCCCGTGACCGGCGGCTGCCGCTCGTGGCCCTGAACGTGGAGCGCCGGCTGGTGCGGCGGGTGCGGGCCGAGGGCGCCGCGGCGGTGCCCGTCCGCGAGCGGGAGGGGGTGGGGCGACCGGCGCCGGCCGACGCGGCCTACCGGGCCCAGCTGCACCGGCTCTGGCGGCACCATCCCTTCGTCCCCAGCGGCAGCCAGGGGGTGCCGGGGCTGGAGGACCCTTCCTTCGGCCGCTTCGTGGAGAGCCAGCTCCTCTGGGACCGGGCCATGGCCGAGGCCATCGCTGAGCAGCACCGCCGGCGCCCCGGGGCTCCGGTCGTGGCCCTGATCGGCAACGGCCACCTGGCCGGGGGCCACGGCGTGCCCCATCAGCTGCGGGCCCTGGGCCTGGCGGACGTGGCCTGGTTGCTGCCCTGGGAGGCCAGCCTCGACTGCGCAGCGCTGCAGCCGGGCCTGGCGACGGCGGTGTACGGCGTCGTGTCCCCGCCGCCGGCGGGCCTGCGGCTGGGGGTGTATCTGGAAACCCACGGCGGCCGGGTGGAAATCCACCAGGTGGCTCCCGGCTCGCTGGCGGAGCGCTCCGGGCTGCAGGTCGGCGATGACATCGCGGCGATCGATGGCCAGCCCGTGAGCAGCGCCCGCCAGGTGATCGAGCGGGTGGCCGCGCACCCCGTGGGCCGGCCCCTGGGCCTCACCCTGCGGCGGGATGGGCGGCTGCTGACCCTGCAGCTGGCCCTGCCGGGCCGCTGAGATCCTTCGCTGCCGTCCCTACCAGGGCCACCACGTTCACCGGGGACACGGAAGCCGATGCGGTCCATGAAGGCGAGGTGGGCGCGGCCCAGGCTTCCCTCGGGACAGTGGGCCAGCTGGCGGTAGGGGCTGCAAGCTTTGGGCCCTTCTGGTGGAGAAGATGGCGAACGCTCTGCAGCCCACCATCGATGTCCCCATCGCGGAGGTTGTCCAGGGTGGCTCCCTTCTGAACGCCGCGTCGGGCGATGCCGAGTCGCACCGGATTGAACGGTCCATCAAGGACATGATGGACGCTGGTCACGCTGGTGTCGGCGATGGCTTGCGCGTGTCCCCTTCAGGCCAATGCTGGTGATGGATGTCCGGGGTTTGACCCTGCTCTTTTGATCTGGTGTTGCCGAGGCGCAATTGTTGGTCAGCTTTCTTCTCGCAGCGGCGTCATCACGGCACCAGGTCGTGACATCTGGAGGCTATGCGCTGGCTGATCCCTCAATGGCGCAGGGTTGTACCAGCAACACAACCGAGCCTGCGCAATCCATTGCACCATGGAGATGCCGTGGATTTGAGGCGCATCCTCAGCATTCAACCACCTGTTGGAGGCCCATAGTGAAGGAAGAGGAGCCTTGGGGTGTGACCAGCGAAAGGCTCTGCTCTGCCAGCAATCCGACCCTTCCTTGTGCCCCATCCATTGTTTCCAGATCCTTGCGGACCCAGCCATGAACAAGCTTCAGTTCAAAGGTGAATGGCATGAGTTAAAAGGCAAGCTCAGGCAGAAGTTTGCCGATCTCACTGATGACGACCTGGCTTACACCCAGGGCCAGGAGGAGGAGCTGCTATGTCATCTGCAGAAGAAGCTTGGCAAGAGTCAGCAAGAGATCGCCCAGCTGATCAACACACCTTAGGAGCCCCGTCATGCTTAACTACGCCATATCCTTTTTTGTCATTGCGATCATTGCTGGCGTTCTCGGCTTCAGTGGTATCGCCGGGTCAGCTGCGAGCATCGCCCAGGTCCTGTTTCTTGTGTTTCTCGTGCTTGCCCTGATCTCGTTCCTCACCGGGCGGCGCAACGTGATTTGAAGAGCTGCGTCATTCATGACGCATCAGCTGCCACAGTTCATTCCCATTCATTCTCGTTTCCCCCTCTCCATTCTCGCCATGAATCGCCACATTCGTTTGCTGCGCCAGCTGGCCGCCACTGGCCTTGGCCTGGTCATCAGCCTGCTGATGTTGATCGCCACGCCGGCCTTGAGCGCTTCCGCTCAGGCCTCTGGAGTTACCCTCCTCAGCGCCTCCACCGTGCCCCTGGCCGCCGCTGCCGGCCGCTTCAAGGCTGGCACGAAGGACATGGAGGGCAAGACTCAGGAATCGATTGGCAAGGTCACTGGCAGCAAGGGAGATCGCCTCGCTGGCAAGGCGAAGCAGGCTGAGGCCAAGGGTCGCAATGCCGTCGAGACTGTCAAGGACAAGGCCGGCATGGGCTGAATCAGGATCAGCGGCGCGGCCTGGCATCCACGACTGAGGAACTCCACCTTGGTGTGGGAAGTCCCCAGCCTGCAGACATCGAGGAGCAGGTTCTCCTCAGCTCATGTCGGCCCCTTCGATGGAATCAAGTTCTGTCGCCAGAGTGATATCAGCCCGGGTGAGTCCTTCAGACTGGTGGGTGTAGGTGATCGCTTCCGCATAGCCCCAGCCTAACTTGAAGTCGGCGTGGTGGCCCTGTTTCTCACAGATGGCTCCAGCGTGACCCACCCAGTCCAGGGCTGAGCTGAAGTCCTGAAAGGTCAAGGCTTTGTGCAAGTGATGGCCATCCACCAGATCCCAGCCCGGAAGGGAGCCCAGGGAATCCTTGATCTCATCTGGAGTCAGGTTGGCACCAATGTCCTCAGGGGAGCTGTTGACCTGGTCGGCTAACACCATCATCGGTTCGATTGCGTTGGACTGGAATCAGCCTAGTGAGGCAGATGTCGACTGATGGAGTTTTTCCGGTTGCCGAAGGCGCAGTCAAGGTGCTGATCTGCGGCACATGGGACGCTTCGTATCTTGCCCTCATCCCACAAAAACCAGCAGCCTTCAATGGAGGGCCGCCGATGTGATCCTGCTCCCTTGACCTCGGCGTTGATCTCAATCACCAACTGCGTCAACCTCTCCGTGAAAACTCAGTATTACGCGGCATGCAGCCTGGATGGGTTCATCGCCACCACGGACCATTCCCTGGACTGGTTGCTTCAATTCGGTGAAGCGGAAGGCCCAGGCTATGAGAACTTCCTGGCTGGGGTTGGGGCGATTGCCATGGGTTCAGCCACCTATCAGTGGCTGCTGGATCATTACATCAAAGCGGGAACGTCGGAGGAAAAGCCCTGGCGCTTTGAGCAACCCACGTGGATTTTCACAAGCCGCACGCTTGCCTCCGTCCGCAACGCGGATCTGCGCATCGTGCAGGGTGCTGTCTCCCCCGTGCACCGGGAGATGGTCGCCGCCGCGGAGGGCAAGAACATCTGGATTGCCGGTGGGGGCGAACTGGCGGGTCAGTTCTTCGATGCCGGCCTGCTGGATGAGCTGATCATTCAGGTGGCCTCCGTGACGCTGGGCCAGGGATGGCCGCTCCTGCCCCGGCGGATCGCCTTCCCGCCCCTGAGACTCACATCGGTGCAGGCCCTTGGTGAGGCGTTCGCCGAACTCCACTACGACGTGCCGCCTCAGACGGCGGCGGTCTGATCGCCGTTTCACGGGTGCCCCTACCAGGGCAGCACCTGGCCGTTGGCGTGCCAGAAGGTGCCGCTCGTCTCCAGGGTCAGGGCGTCGATGCGGGCCAGCAGGCCGCGCACCGACTCCTCGGGGCTGATGCCCTGGGCGCTGAAGCCCGTCATGCGGGTGCTCACCAGGCCGGGATGGAGCAGGGCCACGGCGATGCCGCGGGGGCGCAGGTCGATGGCCAGGGACCGGCCGGCCATGTTGAGCGCCACCTTCGACATCCGGTAGCCATAGGAGCCGCCGGAGCCGTTGTCGTCGATCGAGCCCATGCGGCTCGTCATCAGGATCACCTTGGCGCCCTCGGGCAGCTGGCCCAGCAGGGCCCGCGTGAGCTGCAGGGGGGCGATGGCGTTCACCTCGAACTGGCGCCGCAGGCTTTCGGCATCGAGGGCCCCCAGGCTGGTGGACTCCAGGATCCCGGCGTTGAGGATCAGGGCATCGAGGCGCAGGCCATCGAGCCGTTCCACCAGGGCGTCGATGGCGGCCGCGTCGGTGAGGTCGATCCCCGCCTCGATGCGCACCCCGAGGCGCTCCAGCTCGGGAGATGGGGTGCGGCAGACCGCCACCACCGTGTCGCCCCTGGCCTGGAGCTGGCGGCAGTACTCCAGGCCGATGCCGCGGTTGGTGCCGGTGATCAGGACGGTGGCCATGGGGACGGGGGCGCTGCGACGGCTGGCTGGATCGTATGGGGCTCAGCCCTCCTCCCAGCGGAACCCCTGGTCGTCCCACGCCCTGGGGTCCTCGATCGGCTCGAGGTGGGTGAGCACATCGCTGCGGGGCAGGGCGTCGGCGATCTCCTGTTCCAGCCGTTCGCAGAAGTCATGGCCGGCCTGCACGGTCCAGCGGCCCGGCACCAGCACGTGCAGGGCGACGAAGCGGCGCGACCCCGCCACCCGGGTGCGCAGGGCATGGAAGCGGATCTCCTCCGAGGCATGGGAGGCCAGCAGCGCCTCCAGCTTGTCCTGCTCGTCGATGGGGAGCGAGCGGTCGAGCAGGCCGGTGGCCGTCTCCCGCAGCAGATTCCAGCCGGTCAGGGTGATGTTGAGCGCCACGGCGATGGCGATGATCGGGTCGAGGATCGTCAGGCCGGTGAGCTTCACCAGGCCGATGCCCAGCAGCACGCCGCAGGAGGTCCAGACGTCGGTGAACAGATGGTGGGCGTCGGCCCGCAGGGTGATCGAGTGGAAGTGGCGGGAGGCCCGCAGCAGCACCCAGGCCACCACGCCGTTGAGGACCGTCGCCACCAGGGAGAGGGCCATGCCCAGCCCCAGCTGCTCCAGCGGTTCCGGGTGCTGCAGCCGCCCCACGGCGGAGTGGATGATCGCCACGGCCGCCAGCACGATCAGCACGCTCTCCAGACCGCTGGAGAAGTACTCGGCCTTGAAGTGGCCGTAGTGATGGGTGCGGTCGGCCGGTTTGGCCGCCAGGCTGAGGGCCCAGAAGGCCCCCAGGGCCGCCACCAGGTTCACCCCGGATTCCATCGCATCCGAGAGCAGGCCCACCGAGCCGGTGTAGCGCCAGGCCGCGGTCTTGAGCACGATGGTGGCCACCGCCGCCGCCACCGACAGGAGGATGTAGGAGCGGGGGGACGCGAAGACCATGGGATCGGACCGGGCGGCAGGGGCAGGAGGCCGCCCGGCCATGCTCGCCCAGCCTGGCCACGGCGCCGCGTGGGGTCACGGTTCGGCCCGTTCAGGGCTGCCGATCGGCCACCAGCAGCAGGCCGCCGATGATCGAGAGGTTCTTCAGCAGCTGGATCCGCTCCTGGGGGTCGGCCACATCGCTGTGGAACAGCAGGGTGGTGGGCACCAGGAACAGCAGCAGCAGGATCGCCCCGAGCCGTGCCCGGAAGCCGCTGATCACCAGCACCGATCCCACGACCATCAGCGCCACGGCCGCCGCCAGCAGCACCGGCGCCAGGGGGATGCCCCGGCCGGCGATCATCCCGGCCACGCCGGCGAAGCCCGTCAGCTTGCCGATCGCCGCGTGCAGGAACACCAGGCACAGAAGCACCCGGGCGACTCCATCGAGGAGCGAGGGCCTGGATCCGCTGGAGGAGGTCATCGGGGGCCGCGGCGCAGGACGGGGGGTGGGTTGATTCTGCTGGGGCTCCCTTCGGCCTGACGAGCCACGGGGGTTCGTCCAGACGTGCCAGGGGCCCGGGCCGGATGGCTGGCAATCTGGATCCGACGTTCGCGCTTCCCGCCCCCGATGGCCGCCGGCCCCGCCACCGCCGTGCTCGCGCTCCAGGGCGTCCGTGTGGCCGGCCGCGGGCGGCCCCGGCTGGAGGACGTCGACCTCAGCCTGGCCCCGGGCGAGCGGGTGGCGCTGCTGGGGGCCAGCGGTGCCGGCAAGAGCACCCTGCTGGCGGTGGCCAACGGCCTGCTGCCGCCGGCGGCGGGCACGGTGCTCTGGGAGGGCCAGCCCCCCGCCCGCTCCCGCCGCGGCCGGCGGCGCCAGCAGGCGCGCATCGGCACCCTCTGGCAGGACCTGCGCCTGATCGAGGAGCTGACCGTCCAGCAGAACCTCAACGCCGCCCGCCTGGCCCGCTGGGGCTGGCCCCGGGCCCTGCTCAACCTGCTGCTGCCGCTCGACACCGAGGCCTGCGCGGCGGCCCTGCGGGCGATGGATCTGGATCCGGCCCTGCTGGAGCAGCCGGTGACGGCCCTCTCCGGCGGCCAGCGCCAGCGGGTGGCGATGGCCCGGCTGCTCCGCCAGGAGCCCACTTTGCTGCTGGCCGATGAACCCCTGGCCAGCCTCGATCCGCGCCTGGCCGGCGAGCTGCTGGCCCTGCTGCTGGCCCAGGCCGTGGCCCCCCGGGCCCTGCTGCTGAGCCTGCACCGCCCCGACCTGCTCGCCGGTTTCGATCGGGCCGTGGGCCTCAAGGACGGCCGGGTGCTGTTCGACGGGCCGGTGGCGCAGGTCAGCGAGGCCCTGCTGGCGGACCTCTACGGGGGCATCCCGCCCGGCGTGGCCCCTTGAAACCGGCGCCGCCGCTGCTGATGCTGCTGCCGGCCCTGGTGCTGGTGCCCCTGGCCGTCCTGCTGCCGCCGCTGGTGCACGGGGGCGGCTGGGAGCTGATCGGCGGCTTCCTGGTGGCGGCGGTGACGCCCTCCCTGGATCCGGTGGTGCTGACGTCGCTGCTGAAGGGGCTGGGGGTGACGGCAGGGATGGCCCTGCTCGGCTGGGCCGGCAGCCTGGTGCTCGGCCTGCTGCTGGGGGCGGCCAGCTCCCGCACCGTGTGGCGCACCCTGACGGGCAGCGGCGTGCCGGCGGAACTGATCCGCCGCCTGCTGGCCCTGCCCCGGGCGATCCATGAACTGATCTGGGGCCTGCTGCTGCTCCAGCTGGTGGGGCTGCAGCCGGCGGTGGCGGTGCTGGCGATCGCCCTGCCCTTCGGGGCCCTGGTGGCCCGGGTGCTCTCCGACCTGCTCGATGCCCTGCCCACCACCGGCCTGGAGGCCCTGCGGGCGGCGGGCGCCCCGGCCCCGGCGGCCCTGCTCACGGCCCTGGGGCCGGCCCTGCTGCCGGGGGTGCTCAGCTACGGCGGCTACCGGCTGGAGTGCGCCCTGCGCAGCGCCACCCTGCTGGGGGTGTTCGGCCTCGGGGGCCTGGGCACCGACCTCAAGCTGACGCTGCAGTCGCTGCAGTTCCATGAGCTCTGGAGCGGCCTGTGGCTGCTGCTGGCGGTGATGCTGGCCCTGGAAGCGGGCATCAGCCTGCTGCGGCGGCGCTGGCTGGTGCCCGGCCGGTTCGTGCTGGCCCGGCGGGGGGTGGGCGAGCGCAGCCGCGAGATGCTGATGGCCCTGGTGGCCCTGCTGCCCCTCTGCGTCGTGGTGGGCCGGGCCCTGGGGGTGGATCCGGCGGCCCTGCTCAGCTGGCAGCCCTTGCCGGGCCTGGGGGCCGGCGACTGGGCGGCCACCTGGGCCCTGCCCTGGGCCCGGCTGGTGGGGGGCACCCTGCTGCTCACCGCCCTGGCGGCCAGCCTGGCGGTGGGGCTCGCGCCGCTGCTGCTGCTGGTGGCGGCTCCGGTGGGCTGGGCGCGGCAGGGGCTGCGGCTGCTGTGGGCCCTGGGTCGCCTGTGGCCGCCGCCGCTGACGGCCCTGCTGCTGCTGTTCGTGCTGGAGCCGGGGGTGATCACCGCCGCCCTGGCCCTGGGCTTCCATAACCTGGGTGTGCTGGGCCGGCTGCTGCTGGAGAGTGCCGACGCCACCGATCCGGCCGCTGAGGAGGCCCTGGCCTGCGGCGGCAGCGGGCCGCGGCTGGCCCTGCTCTACGGCCGCTTCAGTGCCCTGGCCCGGCCCTACCTGGCCTACGGCGCCTACCGGGCCGATGTGATCCTGCGGGAATCGGTGGTGGTGGGCCTGGTGGGGGCGACCGGGCTGGGCAGCCAGCTGCTGGAGAGCCTCAGCTCCTTCGCCTGGGACCAGCTGCTGGCGCTGGTGGCCGCCTATGCCCTGCTTACCCTGGTCGGCGAGGACCTCAGCGACAGGGCGCGCCGCCGCTGGTTGCGGGCGGCCTGAGGGGCCGCCCGCGGCGCCGGCTCAGGTGCTGCTGAGCAGGACGCGCCCCCCGTCGGGCACCGGCAGCGCCCAGGCCACCTGATCCAGAGCCTTGTCGGCCAGGGTGGCGCCCTTGAGATCGGCGAAGAAGGTGCCGCGCTGCTCCGCGCTCACCTGCAGGGGGATGTTCGTGAGGGAGCCCGACAGCGAGGAGAGCGAGAGTTCCACGTACCCCCGGACCTCATAATCCAGGGTCTCCACCTTGTCGGGTGTCGGCTGCACCAGGAGCTGGGCGGTGGCCGACGCGGGCAGACTCAGGGGTGAAAAGCGGAACTTGTTGGCCGTCGACGTCGGCTCGAGGGCGCCGGCAATGTTGGTGCCGGACGTGTCAAGGAAGGAAATGCTGCCTTCCAGCCCGGAGCCGGAATTGGTGCGGGCAGTGAACACCACAGAGAGCAGCAGATCGGTGAGGCTCGTATTGGAGATCGTCAGGAAGTAGCCGATGATCACATTGCGGCTGAGGCTGGCGATCGGGCCTGGGATACCGCTCGGAAGCTGGGGTTTCGCAAGCAGTTCGAAGGTGGAGATGATGGCCATGGGGGTGCTCGATGTTGGAGATCAATCGCAGGCAGGGAAGATCACACAACACCGGAACGAGCAACGCCGGGACGAGTCAATCCTGGCGATGACGATGGGACCCTGTGCGAGGGCCTGCCTGTGGACGTACTCTGAATCAATAGTCCGAGCCGAGTTGACAGTTCCTACATGCAATGTATCGATCTCACGGTTGTGTCTTCGAGGTGACTCGGGCCTGTCACGACCATGCAGAAGGCCTGCCATCGAGGTCGCTTTTCCTCCTGCCGCATGGTCGTAGAACAGCGCCCAGCGATCAGCGCGTACCACCGATGTCCCTTCCCGTTCAGCCGCTGCATTTTCAGCCGCTGCATTTCTGCTGGGCTGCCCTTCATCCCCGGCCCAGGGGTGTGGTCGTCTTCATCGGCGGTGCCTTCTTCGGCACCTTCCCCACCGTCTTCTACCGAAGGTTCCTGTCCCTGCTCCATGCCCAGGGCTACACGCTGGTGGCCCTGCCGTTCCGCTTTTCCTTCCGCCACTGGTCCATCGCCCTCAGTCTGGTCGCCTATCAGGACGAACTGCGCCGGGAGCTCGCCGAGCTGGCCACCCGCCTCGGCCATGCGCCCGACCCCTACGTCGATTGGAAACCGTTCACCTGGATCGGCCACAGCCTCGGCTGCAAGTACCTGGCCCTGCTGGAGCTGCTCAGCGATCTGGAGCTCGATGCCCTGCGGCGAGCCCTGGCCGATTGCGTCGGCGCCGATCAGGCCGGACGGCTCATCGCCGCCCTCTCCTCGGAGCCCCTCGACCACCAGTCTCTCCACAACCAGCCCACCCTGCTGCTCGACCCGGTGATGGCGGACCTGGAGGGCGCCGTGCCACTGCCATTGCTGCAGAAGCTGCTGAATCGCTGGATCCGGGTGCTGCCGTCACGGTCGGAAAGCTTCTGCATCGTCGGGAACTCGCGCCTGTTCAACCTCACCTCCATCGTCGGCTTCGGCAGCCGGCTGGCGACCGCCACGGTGGCGTCCTTCGTGGACCTGCTGGGGCCGCGGCTCCGTCACCTGATCCGGCTCGAGCCGCGTGATCACCTGGCGATCATGGGCGTCGGCCATACGGACATGGAGGTGGTCGCCGCCGTCAGCGACTGGTTGAACCAGGAGCCCGCGTGGCACGCCTCCGGAGAATGACGCAAGGTGAGCCGACCCCGGCGCCGCTGCGAAGCCTCTGCGATGCCTCTGACGCGATCCGCTCCCGACACCCAGGGCCCACCCTTCCACTACCGGTTTCTGCATCGCGTCGCGCCGGCGGCCCGAACCGGTTTCCTGGAGCTGGAGGAACGGCTGCGGACCGCGGCCCGCGGCTATCCGGGCTTCGTCGCGGAGAGTCTGCCCCTCCCCCTGGGCCAGGCCGACAACGGCGAGCTGCTCTACGAGTCGGCGCTCACCTTCGCCACCCTGGCCGATTTCCTGGGCTGGATGGACAGTCCGGAGCGGCGGAGCCTCCTCAACCCCGCCGAGCGCGGGGGGTACCGCTACGCCGGAGCCGGCGACTGGGACGGCTATGCCCACTGGCTGGGGGAAGCGGGGCGCCAGCGGGTGCCCGTCTGGAAGGTGAACCTGCTGGTGCTGCTGGTGCTCTATCCCACCGTGGAGCTGCTGCGGGTGCTGCTCCGGCCCCTGCCGCTGGACGGCCCCAGCGGCCTGCTGCTGGCCAATGTCTGCAGCGTGGCCCTCACCGGCTGGTGGCTGGTGCCCGGGGTGAGTCGGCTGTGCGGGCCGTGGCTGGAGGGCACCGGCAGCCGGCGCGGCCAGCGGCTCACGCTGACGGCGATCCTGGTGGGCCTGGCCCTGATGCTGCAGCTGTTCCGCGCCATGCCCGCCACCCGCGGCTGAGCGCCGCCGCCACCGGATCGCCCGTCGCCGCTGGGCGTCAGTAGCGGATCCGGTCGGGTCGGGCCTGGTAGGCCTTCCAGACCTCCACCGCCTCCTCCCGCAGGATCTGGGTCAGGCGAATGGAGCGCTGCTCCTTGGGCAGGGCCAGCTGCTCGTAGATCGGGCGGTCGTCGAAGTCGCCGTATTCGAGGGCATCCTCGACGGTGGCGGCGTAGTACACCTCCTCGATGCCGGCCCAGTAGCAGGTGGCCATGCACATCGGGCAGGGCTCGGCGGAGGTGTACAGGATGCAGCCCGGCAGCTTGAAGCTCTGCAGGGTGATGCAGGCCAGCCGGATCGCCTCCATCTCCCCGTGCCAGGTGGGGTCGTGGCTGGCCACCACGCGGTTCATCCCCTGGGAGATGACCACCCCGTCCCTGACGATCACCGCCCCGAAGGCCCCGCCGGTGCCGTACTCCAGGGCCGCCTTGCGGGACAGGTCGATCGCCTGGCGGATGAACGTTTCGTGGTCCGGCGTCGCTGCAGCCATGAACCTTCCTCCGCGTGCCCCACCGTACCGGCGCCGGCCATGGCAGCCTTCCTGCTGTGATCACCCCGGGGGCACCGATGGCAGGGAGTGCCGCCCGGTGCGGGCCGTGGCGGGGGGCGGGCCTGGCGGCCATCGCCCTGGTGGTGAGCAGCGTGGCGATGGGCGCCCTTGCCCCCACGGCCCTGGCGTCCCCCTCCCCCGCGGCACCGCCGCCATCGGCGCTTCCCGGCCCGCCCTGGCTGCAGCGGCTGATCGGCCAGCTGCGGGCCCAGCCGCCCGGCAACCCGCCCCGGACGGTATGGCGCTACCGCTACCGGGGCCAGGTGGTGTACTACCTGCCGCCCCAGTGCTGCGACCAGATGAGCGTGCTCTTCGATGCCGGGGGCACCGTGATCGGCGCCCCGGACGGGGGCCTCAGCGGCCGGGGTGATGGCCGGGCGGGGGATTTCCACGCGCAGCGACGCGAGGGCCTGCTGCTCTGGCGCGACCCGCGGGGGATGGGCTCGCCCTGATCAGCCCCGGGCGGCCAGCTCCAGGCCATCGGCCAGGGGGATCCCCTCCCGCTGGAAGCGGGCCACCAGGCGCCCCTGCAGCTCCCGGGCGCAGGCCCACTGCTCGCCGGTCACCGTGGTGAGCAGGACGCTGACGGTGATGCCCAGCGGGCCGGTGGCACTGACGCCCCGCAGCAGGGGGGGCGCCAGCAGCCGGGGTCCCCAGGTGGGGTCGGCGTGGAAGGCGGCCAGCTCGTCCGCCACCACCGCCAGGGCCTGGCCGATGGCGGTGCAGCGGTGGGAGATCAGCAGCTTCACCTCTTCCCCGGAGCGCAGCTTGGTGTGGTTGACCACCCGGTCGAAGGCGCTGTTCTGGACCACGGCCACCCGGTGGTCGAGGCAGTGAAGCTGGGTGCTCAGCACGCCCACATCCACCACGTCGCCCTCGAGGCCATCGATCTCCACCCAGTCGCCGATGGCGTAGCGGTCTTCGATCAGCACGGCGAGGCCGGCGACGAAGTCCCGCAGCAGCCCCTGGAACACCAGCGCCAGGCCGCCCAGCAGGGCGCCGCCGGCCAGCAGCGCGGAGGAGGAGGCGGCGCGGATGCCGGGAATGTCGATCAGGATCCAGCCCGCCGCCACCAGGATGCAGGCCAGATCGATGAGGCGATGGCTCACCCGCAGCAGGCTGCGGTGGCGCTGCTCCCGGCGGGCCTGCTCCTCCACCGGCACCCTGGCGCCGTCGGCCCACTGGTGCAGCAGAAAGGTGGCCAGGGAGCGCGCCAGCAGGGCGACCAGCCCCACCATCAGTACCTTGAGCACGGAGTGAACCGGCTGGAGCAGCAACTGCAGCCCCAGGGGCACCTTGCCGGGGACGGCCATCACGCCCAGGGCCAGCATGACCATCAGCTGCAGCAGCACCAGCAGCAGCAGCACCAGCCCGAAGACCTGGCGGAGCTGCAGGCGCTGCTCCAGGGCCCGGTCAGGGGTGGGGAGCCGGCGGCTGACCAGCGCGGCGCAGCGTTGCCGGTTCCAGCGCCACAGCCAGAGGGTGGCGGCGGTGACCAGGGCCAGCGCCAGCTGGACGGCGACGGTGATCTGCCAGCGGCGGCGCAGATCGGCCGGCTGCATCACCTGGCGGGCATGGCGCAGGCGGCTCTGCAGCCGCTTCTGCCAGCGTTCCCCCAGGGCCATGGCGCTGACGCCGTTGAGGCTGGCATCGGCCCGGGTGACCGTGAGCAGGGGCAGGGGTTCGGAGCGTTCCGGCACCCTGGCCTCCAGCACCACATCGCCACCTGGCAGCTGCCGGCGCTCCACCACCAGCGACCCGGGGGCGTTCCCGCTCCCGCCCAGGAGCGGCGAGGGCTCACAGGCCCCGCCGCTGCCCCCCAGCACCTTCACCAGCACCCACTCGGCCAGCTGTTCGCTCTCGCTGCAGAGGTGCTCGGGGTCGTAGAGGAGGCGCAGGTTGCCCTCGATCACCTCGGCACGGCGCCGGGCGTCGGGGGCATTGCCCTGGTGTCCCACCACCGGCGAGGCCACGGTGAGGGCGGGAACGCCGAGGATCCTCACCTTGGCCAGTTCGAAACTGCCGGCGGCCACCACGCCCCCCGGGTCGGCCGGGCCGGTCCCGGCCCCCCGGGCCCCGCCGTCATCGGCCGGGGCGGCGACACCCGCTCCGGCCGATGACGGCAGCCACCAGAGGCCGACGCTGAGCAGCAGGGCGAGGGCCCCCAGCCACCAGGGGCGGGTCCGCCACCGAGGGAGGGTCCCCATCAGGTTTCCGTGAGCCGTGGCAGCAGCTGCACCAGGTTGCAGGGGCGGGTGGTGGCGTCGAGCTGGGCGCGGATCAGCCGGTCCCAGGCGGTGGACACCGCATCGAGGGAGCCGGGCAGCACGAACACCACCGTGCCGTTGGCCACCCCGGCCAGGGCGCGGCTCTGCAGGGTGCTGGTGCCGATCGTCTCGAAGGAGAGCACCCGGAACAGTTCGCCGAAGCCCTCGATGGTCTTGTCGAGCAGGGGCGCGACGGCCTCGGGGGTGCCGTCGCGGCCGGTGAGGCCGGTGCCGCCGGAGCTGATCACCACCTGCACGGCGGGGTCGGCGATCCAGCGGCTCAGCTCGGCCCGGATGCGGTAGCGGTCATCGGGCACCAGGGTGCGCTCCACCAGCCGGTGGCCGGCCGCTTCCAGCCGCTGCTGCAGGGCATGGCCCGAGGCGTCGTCGGCGAGGGTGCGGGTGTCGGAGACCGTGAGCAGGGCGATGGAAAGGCTCACGGATCCGGGGCTGGGCTGGCTCCGACGCTAGGGCGTGGAACGCCTCTGGCACACTGCCTGTTGAGGAAAGCAGGCCAAGCGGAGCCCCCGGGGATGCGCTGGAAACGGCTGGGACGGGGGTTGCTGTTCGGCTTGGCGGGCTTCGTGCTCAGCACCGGCCTGAGCTACGTGCTGGTGCTGCAGCTGTACACCCGCCACGACCGCGAGCTGGCCGCGGCGATGGGCAGCTTCTTCTTCTTCGGCCCCATCGGTGGGGCCATCGCCCTGGTGCTCGGCCTGCTGGTGTGACGCCGGGGCCCGCGCTCAGGCCGCCACCGCCTCCACCACGGCGACCGGTGACGGGGTCGGGTGGATCCCCGCCAGGCGCAGGCCGGCGCGCTCCAGCAGCTGGCCGTACTCCGTGGGGGTGCGCTCCCGGCCGCCCTCGGTCATCACCAGCATGTTCAGATCGAGCAGCTTGCCCGGGGCCGGATCGTTGCCCGGGGGGATCACCTGCTCAAGGATCAGCAGCCGCCCGCCCGGGGCGAGGCCGGCGCGGATGTGGCCCAGGATCGTCAGGCAGGCGTCATCGCCCCAGTCGTGGAGGATGTGCTTGAGCAGGTAGGTGTCGCCGCCGGCCGGCACGCCGGCGAAGAAATCACCGCCGGCGATGCTGACGCGTCCCTCCAGTTCCGGCGGCACCGTCACCGGCGCCACCACCGCCGGCTGGTCGAAGAGGGTGCCGCGCAGGTGGTGGTGCTGGCGCAGCACCGCCTGCAGCAGCCCGCCGCGGCCGCCGCCCACATCGATCAGGTGGCGGGCGTCGCTGAAGTCCCAGGTCGCCAGAAGACCCTCCGTCTCGACGCGGGAGAAGTCGGTCATGGCGCCGTCGAAGATGGCGCCGCGGTCGGGGTTGTGGCCGTACCAGTCGAAGACCGGCTCGCCGAAATGGTGGCGGAAGGCGCTCTCGCCGCTGCGGACGCTGTGGAGCAGGTCGGTCCAGGCGTCGTAGTGCTCGCCGCCGAGCATGCGCACGAACTGGCGCAGGGAGCCGGGGTGGTCGCTGCGCAGCAGTTCGGCCAGGGGGGTGAGCACGAAGCGGCGCGGCTGGCTGCCGCCCTCGGCGAACACGCCCAGGCTGGCCAGACCCCGCAGCAGCCGGAACAGGGATTCGCCGTCGGCGCCGCAGCGGCCGGCGAGCTGCTCGGCCGTCAGGCCTTCGGGGCCGGCGGCCGCCAGATGGTCGGCGATCGCCAGCTCGGCGGCCACGTTCAGCATCTGGGTCACCCAGTTGCCGCAGGCGAGCTGCAGGAATGGGCCGGAGAGATCCGCGCTGGGGTCCATCGAGGCGGGGCGGGGCGTTGCCGGTCTACACCTGCCCCCGGTCCCCAGCGGGGGCATCGGAGATCACCGGCGGAACGGGCCGCCCCCGCTTAAGTTCCGCTCGACACCTTCCGTCACCGCGCTGCCCGGCCATGACCCTGAGCTCCACCGAGCTGCTTGATGCCCTCCGCTGGCGCTACGCCACCAAGCAGTTCGACCCCAGCCGCCGCATTCCCGCCGACACCTGGGCAGCGCTGGAGGCGGCGCTGGTGCTCACCCCCTCCTCCTACGGCCTGCAGCCCTGGAGGTTCCTGGTGATTGAGGATCCGGCCCTGCGGGCCGAACTGCGGCCCCATTCCTGGAACCAGTCCCAGATCACCGAGGCCTCGCACCTGGTGGTGTTCCTGGCGCGTCGCACGATCGAGCTGGCCGATCTCACCCGGCTGATCGAGGCCACCAGTGCGGCCCGCGGCATGCCGGCGGAGCCGCTGGAGGGCTACCGGCAGATGATGCAGAAGGATCTGGTCGACGGCCCCCGCAGCGCCGCCATCGCCACCTGGGCCAGCAACCAGGTGTACATCGCCCTGGGCAATTTCATGACCGCCGCCGCCCTGCTGAAGGTGGACACCTGTCCGATCGAGGGCTTTTCGCCCCCCGACTACGACCGCCTGCTGGGCCTGGAGACGACCCCCTACCGCAGTGCCGTGGTGTGCGCCGCCGGGTATCGCGATCCGGCCGACAAGTACGCCGACCTGGCCAAGGTGCGCTACCCGCTCGATGAGCTGATCGAGCACCGCTGATCCGCTGCGCCCCCCTCCGTCGCACCGACCCCGCGCCGGATCAGCCCGTCGCTGGCAGCAGGATCGGATCGAGGGTCCCGTGACGCCAGCGGCCCTCGGCCTTCTCCGCCACCAGCGGCGTGAGCGTGAGCGTCAGGGGGCTGCCGGCCGCCACGTCGACCCGCAGGGCCGAGTAGGAGCGACGCAGGGAGGAGCCCCGGCCGCTGCGGCCGAGGAACAGACGGGAGCGGGCCACGACCCGCTCGCTGCCCGCCGGACCCTCCAGCAGCTCGGGCCCCTCCGGCCGCTGGCGGCGCAGGCTGTAGCCGCTGCCGCCGCAGATCAGCCAGGGGATGTGGGCGTCGCCGTGGCCGGTGTCTCCGGTGTGGAGCAGCTCCAGGCAGTGGGCATGGCCGCTGAAGGCCAGATCGATCAGGGGGCGGCCGGCCGGCCGGTCGCCGAGGGCGGCGGCGACGCGATCCAGCACGCCGCGCAGCCGGGCGCGCACCGCCAGGGTCTGGCCCTGGTCCCACTTGCTGACTTCGGTGACGACGGGGGGATGGTGCAGCACCAGCAGCCGGCCCCGCACCTCCGGGTTGCGCCAGGAGGCGATCAGGGCGTCGGCGAACCAGTCGAGCTGCTCCTGGTCGACCGCCGGCGGTCCGCTCTCGAGCTGCTTGTCGATGTCCCGGATCTGCTCGTCGAGCTGCTCGGCCTTGGCGGCCCGGTCGTCGCGGGCGTCCTCGTCGCCGTCGAGGGGACCGAGGGAGAGCACCAGGGCGGCGCGCTCGGCGTCGAGCTGCTGGCGCCGCCGGCGCAGCTCCCCGCCGTCGTCGCCGGCGGGCAGGGGCTGGTTGAAGGTGTTGGAGTCGAGGGCGAACACATCGAGGCCGGCCCAGCGGAAGGTGTAGTGGCGATGGGGCAGGCGGGTGAAGGCGCCGGGGCGGTAGAGCAGGCAGCGGGCCCCGTCCACCGTGGCGGTACGGGTGCGGGCCAGGTGCTCCTCCAGCCCGGCCTCGGGCACGGCCGCCAGCCCATCGAGGAAGGCGCGGGCCCAGGCCTGGCCCACGTAGGAGCCGTGCCAGCCCACATCCAGCTGGATCCAGCGGCGCAGCAGCCGGCGCGGCGGTGCCGTGAGGCCAGCCAGCACCCCGAGCGGCAAGGGCAGGTCGTAATAGTCGTGGTTGCCGAGCACCGGCAGGAACGGCACCCGGAAGACGAGCTGGTCGTAGCGCAGCCGCCGCCAGTCCTCGCCGCCGACGATCCACTCCCGGTAGGGACGGATGAAGTTGTCGGGGTACTGCTCGCTGGAGCCCACCGGGTAGACGACGTCGCCGGTGTGGAGCAGGAAGCGGGCATCGGCGCCATGGGCGAGCAGTTGCTCCGCCACGCGCCGCTGGGGGGTGGCGCGGCGATGCAGCCCGGTGCCGCTGTCGCCGAGCACGAGGAAGGAGAAGGCCTCGGGGGTGTCCGGATCGCCTGCGATCGCCAGGCGGCAGGGGTCGATGCCATGGCGGGCGAAGGCGGGATGGCCCCAGCGCACCCGGTCGGCCATGAGGCGGATCTTGGTGGCGACGCCCGCCTCGGTGGCCAGGTTCATGGGGGCGTGGTCACGGTGGCGGCAGCGGCGCGAACACCGTCAGGGCGCCGGGCAGGCAGGTGAAGGTGACCGGGTCGGCCTCGACCATCTCGCCGTCGATCACCAGCCGCTGGGGCGGGTCGGTGGTGATCGTGATGCGGCGGGCCCGCAGGCACAGGAGGTCGGGGTGGTTGGCGGGCGACTGCACCACGGCGGAGGTGAGCAGGGAGGCGAGGGCGTTGAGCCCCTGCAGCCGGGTGGCGGGCGAGGCGATCGTGACCTCCAGCAGACCGTCGTCGGGGATCACCCGCCCGAAGCCCTGGGCCAGCACGGAGGTGGCGGGGGCCACGTTGGCCACGGTGATGGCGGCGGCCTGGACCTCGGTGACGGTGCCGTCGATCTCGACGCGGGCCTGGAAGGGCTGCTGGGACGCCAGCTGCTGGGCGCCGGCGAGCACGTAGGCGAGCGGGCCCAGCATCGTCTTGAGCTCCCGGGTGGCGCGATCCACCATTCCGGCCTCGAAGCCGACCCCGGCCAGCAGGGTCATCGGCACGTCGTTGCAGCGGGCGGCGTCCACCACGTGGGTGTGGCCGGCCAGGATCGTCTCGCAGGCGGCCACCAGGTCGGTGGGAATGAACAGCGCCGAGGCGAAGGCGTTGGCGGTGCCGCGGGGAAGGACGCCAAGGGGAATGCCGGTGCCCGCCACCGCCCCCGCCACGGCCGAGACGGTGCCGTCGCCGCCGCAGGCCACGATCATGGCGTTGCCCGCCTCGTCGGCCGGCCGGGCCTGGAGCAGTTCCACCAGTTCGCGGCACTGGTCGGCCGGGTCGATGCCGGCCCGGGTGAGCAGCACGGTGACCCGGAGCTGGGGTTCGAGGATCGAGCGGATCAGGGCCAGATCGGCGTTGGCATCCCCCTGGCCGGCGACCGGATTGAACAGCAGGTAGGCCGAACGGCCGTGGGACAGACCCCGCAGGGCCAGCTCGGCGGTGGCGGCATTGAGGGCCAGGGGGACGGCGGCCAGATCACAGGCGCGGATCAGCAACCCGGCGTCGGGCGGCGTGCCCGCCGGCGCCGTCGGATCGAGGAAGGCCACCACCAGGTCCACTGCACCGGCCAGCACCTCGGCGGCCACCTGGATGTCCCCCCCCTCGGCGAGGGCCGCCAGGGCCGTGACCTGCAGCTGGGCGGTGCGCGGGTCGCTGCCGAGTGCGGCCGCCAGTTCGCCGCTGACCAGCAGGGGGAAGCCGGCCAGCGCCAGCGACTGCCGGTCGAGCCAGTCGAGCAGCGCCTCGCGGCGCGACGCACTTGCCAGCAGGGCCAGGGCATGGGCCATGGGGATCAGGCTAGGGGCGTCGCCGCCACCTTCCCATGGCCCGTCCCCAGCAGCGCCTGGCCGCCAACGCC
Source organism: Cyanobium sp. Candia 9D4 (assembly GCF_024346155.1). Lineage (NCBI taxonomy): Bacteria > Bacillati > Cyanobacteriota > Cyanophyceae > Synechococcales > Prochlorococcaceae > Cyanobium > Cyanobium sp. Candia 9D4. The sequence continues at coordinate 411,755 of NZ_JAGQCK010000002.1, forward strand.
CCCGGGCCGTTCTATGTGGATCGGACCTGCATCGACTGCGGCACCTGCTGGCAGTTCGATCCGGCCCACTTCGCCCCCACCGGCCGCACGTCCCACGTCTGGGCCCAGCCGCAGGGCGAGGGCGATACCCGCGCGGCGCTGCTGGCACTGCAGGCCTGCCCGGTGGCGGCGATCGGCACCAGCAGGGAGCTGCTGGCCCGGACCCCGGCCGATGGCTTCCCGTCGCTGGTGTGCAGCCTGCCGGCGGGGCAGGTGCACTACGGCGGCTGGGCGTCGCGCAAGAGCTTCGGGGCCAGCAGCTGGCTGATCACCCGGCGCCACGCCGAGGGCCGGCCCGACAACGTGCTGATCGATTCCCCGCGCTGGAGCGGCGCCCTGGCCCGCCGCATCGGGGCCCTGGGGGGCGTGGGCCGGATCCTGCTCAGCCACCGCGACGACGTGGCCGACCACGGCGCCTGGGCCCGGCACTTCGGCGCCGAGCGCTGGATCCATGCCGCCGACGCCGACGCCGCCCCGGAGGCGGAGCACCGCTTCGCGGGAACCGAAGCCATCGCGCTCGATGACGACCTGCTGGTGCTGCCGGTGCCGGGCCACACGGCCGGCTCGGTGGCGGTGCTGTTCGCCGACCAGGTGCTGTTCAGCGGCGACCACCTCTGGTGGGGTGTGGATCCCCCCGGGGTGGTGGCCTCCCGCCGCTACTGCTGGTGGGACTGGCAGGAGCAGGTGCGTTCGGTGGAGCGGCTGCTCGAACTGGACGTGCGCTGGCTGCTGCCCGGCCACGGCCGCTGGCACCACTTCGCCCCGGGGGAGTGGCGGGTGGAGCTGGAGAAGACGCTGGCGCGCCTTTCGGCAGTCTCTGGCCTCTAACCCCTTGGGGTGCAGTGATGGGACGACCACGATGATTGATCCCGATGCATTGCATCGGGGGCCGGGAGACGTGATGGGTCCGGGGCACTGCCTGCAGCAGAGGGGATCGGTGGTTTTCGGACAGCGGCAGCTTCCACCCGTTGTTCACGGAACCCGGCGAAGCACAAGTTCGTCATCCTGCTTCAACAACCGCTGCAATCACCTGCTCAGCCCGTGCGAAAGAATCTTCTGAGGGGTCGTCGGGCGGATTCAGAACAGACGCCCCCGACACCCCTTCAACAGCACGACCCAAGGCATCCCCTTCGGCATCATCTTCGACCATTGCAACCCCAGCCCCTTGCGCTTCCCAGACGGCACCTTTGCTTTCATTCCGCACCGCTACCCGCACCGTTGGCTGTCCCACCAAGGCATTTGCCGTCGCTGCACTGGTCTGTCCTGTCGCACCTGATGACCCCACAGAGCTCACCATTTTTGATTTTCCTTTTGTCTGAACGTTGGCCTGTGCCTTTCCATGGGGATGCATGGGCAATGCTTTAGAATGCGCTGGCGGTCGGGCGAACAATGATTTCATTCACATCCACATCCGCTGGTTGAGCAATCGCATAGAAGACAGCTCGGGCGATCGCATCTGATGTGAGTGCCGTCTTGCGAAGTTCTTGTAAAAAATCCTTGCTGGCATTGTCCGTGATATCAGAGCCAAGTTCAGTTTCGACTACGCCAGGGGAGATCAGCGTGACACGGATGTTTTTTGACTCCTGACGCAGCCCATCGGAGATTGCCCAAACGGCGTATTTTGTGGCGCAATAAACTGCAGCAGTAGGTCCGACCCAATGGGCGGCGATCGAGGCCGTGTTGATAAAATGCCCACCGCCTTGCGCTTCCATGATCGGCAGTCCCGCTGCAATGCCATTCAAGACACCGCGGATGTTGACATTGATCATGGTGTCCCATTCCTCAACTTTCAGGGCATCCAGTCGTGATAGCGGCATCACGCCAGCGTTGTTAAAGATCACGTCAACACGCCCATATCTGTCTTTGGCAAAGTGAATGAATGCTTTTACGTCCTCGCGATTGGCGACATCCACTGCTTTAAACTCTGCTGTGTGGCCCTGATCACGAATGTCCCCGACAACTTTTTCGAGCCGCTCTGTCCGTCGCGCTCCTAGAACAACGTTCGCGCCATTTTGAGACAGCAATCGAGCAGTCGCTTCACCGATTCCACTGCTGGCTCCAGTAATGACGACAACTTTTTTGTCAACGTTCAGCATGTTGCTTTTCCTGGCTGACTGGTTTGGACAGATTCACGGTAAAAGCAAAAGCAAGAAAGCAGAATCCATAGACCTCCCGGATTCTTGCCTAATCCTCCAAGCTGGGATTGTGTTGGTCGTCTATACTGCTGGGTCGAAGGTGATTCCATGAGTCGGTACACTCCCATGACACCTGAAACCATTTGCTCAGTCAGCCATCAAGCTGAGATCACAAAGCAGTGCCAGGAATTGGCAGACCTGATCACTCGTCACACCGATGGCAAGGGGAATGGGTGTCATCAAACCGCGATCGCTCAATTGGAATTTCAGCGAGAATCTTCAGTTTCCACTGCACTACGCGGAGTTTGTGACCCGATCTTTGCAATTTTGGTTCAAGGCAAAAAGGAGCTGTTGCTGAATGACGAGATCTATCGGTATGGTGCGGCGCAATACCTGGTTGTTTCAGTTGATCTGCCGCTGACCGCATTTGTTGTAGAGGCGACGTCTGACAAGCCTTATCTGGGATTTAAGCTGACGTTAAATCCCTATCACCTCTGCGATCTGATGATTCAAGCCAGTGCGATTCAGCGTCAACAAGAAAATGCTGTGAGGGGCTTGTTTGTCAGCACTACTGATATGCCGTTGCTCGATGGTGCCCTCAGGCTGACGAAGCTTTTGGATGCACCACAGGATATTCCCATCCTAGCACCGCTAATCATTCACGAACTCTATTACCGCCTTTTAACGAGTGACCAAGGCGCAGCGGTTCGCCAAATTGCCACATCGGGTAGCCATATGCAGCGAATCGCTGAGGTGATAAAACAGCTCAAGGCTGATTTCACACAGCCATTGCGGATTGAGAACTTAGCAAGGCAAGCCGGGATGTCTGCTTCCTCGTTTCATCATCACTTTAAAGCCGTGACATCCATGAGTCCGCTGCAATATCAAAAACAATTGAGACTCCTCGAGGCGCGCCGTCTGATGCTTGCTGAAAACGCTAATGCGTCCAATGCTGCCTATCAGGTGGGGTATGAGAGTCCGTCGCAATTCAGTCGCGAGTATGCTCGGATGTTCGGTGCGCCGCCGATTCAAGATATTGAACATCTACGGACAGCCTGAGCAAAGCCTGCATCCTTATGGGCGCTACTGAATGTAGATATGATTTGCAGATGGGCATTCTTGCTTCAGGGCTGTTCGCGTATCGCCCCTGAGACATTCCTAAGTCCGATCAGCAACGCCTGCTTGTGATTGAGATTGAGATGGAAGTTGGATGAACGCGATTGCCGCCGAACAATGCAAATGCAGCAAACGGCAAAAGGTACGAGTTCTGGGTTGAAGTTCGTCTGTCTCCGCTGATTTGGGGCGTTCGGACTCCAGGAGCTGCTTAGCGCTGTTTCCGTCGTTTCGCCCGCAGCATCGGGTTTCGAGCTGGTGTCGTTCATTCTGAGCGTCAGCCGCGCACCACACTTGAAGCAGGAAAAGAGGTAAAGTCACTGCACCATCGTGTCCCTGATCGCATGAGCCAGCCCGACACCTGAACTCTTTCGGCCTCACGTGACTCCTTAGTACCTCCTTCATCTCTTTAGTGGTCGAGACATGAATCCGTGGCAAGTTGGACTGTTCATGAGGCGATTCTCCAAGTGGAGCATCAACATCCTCGCCGTTTTCATGGTCGCGGGCGGGGTTCACCTTGCCTTTGCCGGAGACGACCAGGACGACAGCCTGATCGGGGCTGCCAACATCGTCCTTGGGGCGTCCCTCCTGTCCCTTGTGGATGATGAGCCAGTGACCCGGTAGGCACCGATGGATCAGCCTGTTGATTCCGGTGGATCAAGCGATCCATGAGCATCGGCAAGGTCGCTATTCTTTCATCGTCTTTCTTGGCGATCGGCGATGAGCTTTGTGCGATCTCCGATGCTCCAGCGTGCATGGCTCATTGGCGAACGTCCTGTTGTCAGGGAGAAGAGTTCCATGGCTGCCCATCAGCTGTCCCATCTGCGGAACATCGGGAACACCGTTGCGTTGAGACTCGGTGAGGTTGGGATCAAAAGCGAAGCGGAACTGAGAAGGGTTGGAGCGGCCCAGGCCTATCAGTTGATGGCTGCGCAATGTCCAGGAAAGCGCCTGCCAGTCTGCTACTACCTCTATTCGCTTGAGGGTGCGCTCCAGGACAGGCCGTGGGATGCTTTGTCTGAACAGGAGAAAGCTGCACTCAGGTTGGCGGCGGGCTTGCCAAGGTGACCATCAGAACATCAGATCCTCGCGTCACCCGGGATCCACCCGTCTGCGCCGCTGAACCTGACATCATGGTCTAACGTTTGGACGGATGTGTAACGGCGTTACTCGGGAACGGAACGCGAGGATGAATCCTGTGAGCGCCCTGTGACTGTTTCCCTTCTCCGAAGCTGAGGCCTTCCCTGTGAGGCCTGCCACCTGATGGACCCCATCACGCCTCTGCAGTGCCTGGACCAGGCGATTGGCAAGCGTCACCCAAGCACCCTGACCCTTCCTTGCATCGCTGGAGGACTTGGCGCATGAAACGGTCTGGTGGATGCCACTGTGGCGCCATTCGCTACGAGGTTGAGGGAGATCCCCTCACCCATGCGCTGTGCCACTGCTCCGATTGCCGCCGCCATGCCGGTGCCCCCGTCGTGGGTTGGACGATGGTTCCCGAGACGGCCCTGCGGGTGACACGCGGTGTACCCAGAATCTACCCATCGTCGCCGCAGGGTCGTCGACACTTCTGTGGCGACTGCGGCACTGGGCTCTTCTACTACAACCCTGAAGGGCTTCCTGGCATTGTCGATATCCAGAGCGCGACATACGATGACCCGGAGGCCGTACCGGCGCGCATTCAGATCCAGGTGGCGGAACGCATTGCCTGGATGGAGCGGGCCCATGAACTTCCCCAGTTTGAACGCTTCCCTCCGCAGGCGTAGCCGCTGGCCAGCCATCCCGATCGACAACTCCTTTTGCACGACCCTCTGCTTGTCTGTGTCAACTCTCAAGCAAGGCGCCGATGGGCCCCGATGATGCTGGGATGATGGTTCGTCATGTGGTTTGAAGCGCTGACGGGATTGGCTGAGACATCCCCACAGGACGTGCGTCAGCAGATCTCCCTTGAGGGTGAATGTCTGAGGTCCCATGCGAATGGGAGGATTCTGGTCTGTGGACGGCTGGAAACGCCGTCGTTGGCGGAGTTGCGAGAGCGGGTTGCTTCCATTGGCTATCCGTCCGGCAAGCTGACGGTGCGCGAAGTGGTGGCCAATGTCCAGCATCTGCATGCCGACGAATTGAACGCCAATGCACTCTTTAAGGTGGCCTCTCAGTTCAATCTGCTTGAAATGGTGTCACCGGATGTGACGCCAGAGCGCGGCGTGGGGATTTATGAGCATGACCATACCCAGGGACCAGCGTGTGCCATGGCGGCTGGTGCCGGCACGATTTTTCGCAACTACTTCGCAGACGTCAATGGCCAAACCGGTCAATCGGCGGACAACCAGCTGGATTGCCTGGCGGATCTCGGCATCGCCCTGGGAAATGCAGAGGGTCGTCTCTGGGAGATGAGGAACGGATATCCCTTGGCCTCGCAGGCTGGCCTGGTTGAGATGGCTGAGCGTCTGACGTCAGCCGATGAAGCGGAACGCGACGGCTGGCGGCAGCTGCTGCGGATCGGCATTCAGTGGCGGACCCAGGTGACCCTGAAGGAGTGCACACACCTCGTTTCCCAGGCCTACGGTTCCGCCTTGCCCGTTGCCTATTCCAGGCATCCGTCGAACCTATGGGCCCCATTCGCACGTCTGATTCTGGAAGCCTCCTATGAAGCAACGATCTGCACGGCCATCCTGAATTCGGCTCAGCATGGAAGCAACCGACTGTTCCTCACCTTGTTGGGTGGCGGGGCCTTTGGCAACGAATCCGACTGGATTCTGGCAGGCATCCAGCGAGCCCTGAACCTCTATCGCAACGTCGATCTTGATGTGGCCATTGTCAGTTACGGTGCTTCCCGTCCGCCTGTCAGACGACTGGCCAGTCAATTCTGATCATGGACGCCTTCTTTGAGATTCAGGATGTTCAACTCTGTTGGGCGGAGGCGAGGGCCAGGCGCTGAGGTCTTCCTCGGTCAGGGCTGCTGAGGCTGCTCTCAGCGACCCACGGCACCTGCCCATTGTCGGGCGTCCAGCGCCCTTCTGATGATGGCCATCAACAGCCTCCGCTCTGCGCTGAGCTCGACCATCGACCCCCTGGTAGTGACCAGCTGGGCTTTCCAGTCCTTGGCCGCTCGCTCAACCGGGTCAAGGGTTACGGCCTCTGTTTTGTTTGCTGATCCGGTCGCCCAGCCAAGTTGGAGCGGCTTGGTGGAACGCTGGCGATACCAGACACCTGACGTCGGCCTGATCCTGCGTAAACTCTGTCCAGCCATGCCTTCCGGAACGTGATGCCGCCTGAAACGCCCATCAGCACGACACGTTCCACCCTGGCGTTGCGCTTTGCTGCCGGCACCGCCATGGGTGTCCTGATCGCTTCGGTGCCATTCGCCGCTGGTCATCCCCTTCAGCTCAGCAGCCTGGAGATGCTCGCCGCCGCCCTGGTGATCAGCGCGTCCGGCGTGATGGGCTGTCTCTGGGGCGGTCGTTTTCTTGATGCCCTTTCCAGGGCACTGGATTCCACCTCCGTGTGAGGCTTCAGACTGCGCTCCATTCCGAGGACGAAGGCAGCCATGGCCTTCACGCGACTGCTGACCAATCTCTGCTCCGATCGTCTGGCCGAGAGTCGTGATTTCTATGTCTCGCTGCTCGGGTTCAAGGTGAACTACGACAGCGACTGGTATGTCCAGCTGCGCAGCCCTTCCCATCCGGAGCTTGAGCTCGGCATCATCGCCCGATCCCACGACCTCGTTCCGGCGACGTTTCAGCAGACGCCAACGGGGATGTACCTCACCTTCGTCGTCCCCGACGTCGATGCCTTGCATGCCCGGGCCATGGCGCTTGGCCTGGCGATCCTCCAGGAACCCAGGAACGAGTTCTACGGGCAGCGGCGCTTCCTGACGGTGGACCCGAACGGTTGCCTGATCGACATCTGCAGCCCCTGCTGAGCGCCTGACCACCCCACCCGACAGGGAGCCCAGGTCGGCCATGCCCCCGGAAGCCATGATGGCCATCATGCGATATCCGGAGAGTCACAAGCAGGCCGTGCGCCAGCGCATCCTCGAGGCCGCCGCCGAGGAGCTGCGCCGCCATGGCCTTTCCGGTATCGGCATCCCGGCCCTGATGAAGCGCGCCGGCCTCACCCATGGAGCCTTCTATGCCCACTTCCCCAGCCGGGATGCCCTGGTGGCCGAGGCCATCCGCACGGCTGCGGCCGACAGTGCCGCTGGCCCGCTGGCCGACGCCCTGCCCCTGCAGCAGAGCCTGGCCCACTACCTCTCCCCCGAGCACCTCGCCCATCCGGAGCGGGGCTGCGTGATCGCGGCCCTCGGCGGCGAGGGATCCCGTCAGCCGGCCCCGGTGCGCTCGGCCTTCGCGGCCGCCGCCAGGGGGCTGCTGGCGGCGATCGAGCGCAAGCTCCATCCCCGCCGGCCGGCGCCGGAGCCCAGCGATGCGGCCCTGCGACTGGCCTCGGCGATGGTGGGGGCCGTGGTGCTGGCCCGCCTCGTGGAGGATCCCGCCCTGGCCCGCCGCCTGCTGGAGGCCGCCGCCTCAGCAGCCACGCCCGCGACGCCCGCCACGCCCTCCACGCCCGCCACCCCTGCCGCGGGCTGAGACGGGCCGAGCCGGCCCCGGGCGACCCTCTCTTTTTTGCCCTATTGGATGACGATCATCATGGCAGCCTCCGACCCCCATCCCGCCCTCGCGGCCGCCCGCGCCCGCGGTCCCCTTCCGGCGCCGCCGCCCCTCTCCCTGGAGGAGGTGCGCGCCATCGCCCTGGAGGCCGGCGCCGATGACGCCGGATGGGTGTCCCTCGACCATCCCGATCTGGCCGAGGAGGTGCCTCACGTGCTCTCCGCCATGCCCGGCGCCCGCTCCCTGGTGGCGATCGTGCTGCGCATGCACCCAGAGAACGTGCGCAGCCCCCGCCGCAACGTGGCCAACCTCGAGTTCCACCGCACCGGCCACGGGGTGGATGAGGTTGCCGCCCGCATCGCCCAGGCCCTTTTTGAGCGCGGACACCGGGCCATGAACCCGCCCATGGCCTTCCCCATGGACATGGGCTCCTTCCCCGGTCGCTCCTGGATCGTCTCCCACAAGCGCGTCGCCCAGGCGGCCCAGCTGGGAACGATGGGCCTCCACCGCAACCTGATCCATCCCCGCTTCGGCTCCTTCGTGCTGCTGGGCACCGTGCTCACCGATGCCGAGCCGACCGAGGCCCCGGCCGCCTTGGGCTACAACCCCTGCATCGACTGCCGGCTCTGCGAGGTGGCCTGCCCCGTGGGGGCCATCGAGCCGGGCGGTGGCTTCCGCTTCTCCGCCTGCTACGACCACAACTATCGGGAGTTCATGAGCGGTTTCGCTGACTTCGTCGAGGACGTGGTGGAGAGCCGCGACCGCCAGGACTTCCGCGATCGCGTGCCCCTGCACGAGGCCGTGACCACCTGGCAGGGGCTGGCCTACAAGCCCAGCTACAAGGCCGCCTACTGCGTGGCGGTCTGCTCCGCCGGCGACGACGTGCTCGGCGGCTTCGTGCACGACCGCACCGGCCACGTGCAACGGGTGCTGAAGCCGCTCACCGAGCGGGAGGAGACCATCTACGTGGTGGCCGGCTCCGACGCCGAGGCCCACGTCCGCCGCCGCTTTCCCCACAAGCGGGTGCAGCGGGTGCGCTCCAGCCTGCGGGCCACCCGCCCCCGGGAATTCTTCGGCGCCCTGCCGCTGATCTTCCAGCGGGGCCCGGCGACGGGATGGGCCGCCACCTTCCACTTCGATCTCAGCGGCCCCGAGGCGGTGCGTGGCACGGTGCGGATCGATGACGGCCAGCTCCAGGTGACCCCCGGCGAGCTCATCGGCACGGCCGATCTGCTGGTGCGGGTCGACGCCCGCCTCTGGCTCGCCATCGTCAGCGGGCGCCGCAGCCCGGTCTGGGCGCTGCTGCGCCGGCGGCTCAGGATCACTGGCGACCGCCGGCTTCTGACCCGCTTCGCGGCCTGCTTCCCGCGTTGATTTCCCCCATCCTTCCCATCCCTTCCCCCCCTCCCTTCACCCGAGCCGCGATGTCCTCCGCCCCGACCCGACGCCAGCGGCGCTTCCTGGAACGCTACGGACCCTGGGCCGTCGTCACCGGCGCCTCCTCCGGCATCGGCCGCGCCCTGGCCGTCGCACTGGCGGAGGCCGGGCTGAACCTGGTGCTCGTGGCCCGCGACCGCCCCCGCCTCGAGACCCTCGCCGCCAGCCTGATGGCCACCCACGGCGTGCAGGTGCAGGTCATTGCCGTCGATCTGGCCCGGGACGACCACCTCTGGACGATCCGCCGGCTCACCGATCCCCTGGATGTGGGCCTGCTGGTGGCCTCCGCCGGCTTCGGCAGCGCCGGCCCCTTTCTGGACGCGGACATCGCCAGCGAAACCGGGATGCTGATGGTCAACGGCCGGGCGGTGCTGCAGGCCTGCCACCACTTCGGCCGCCGCTTCCGGGAACGGGGACGGGGCGGCCTGGTGCTGCTCAGCTCGATCGCCGCCTTCCAGGGCATGCCCTACGCGGCCCATTACGCCGCCACCAAGGCCTATGTGCAGACCCTGGCGGAAGCCCTGCACGAGGAACTCCGGGCGGACGGGGTGGACGTGCTGGCCGCGGCGCCCGGGCCCACCCACAGCGGTTTCGCCGCCAGGGCCGGCATGGCGCTGGGGATGGCCCTGGAGCCCGAGGCGATCGCGCCGGTGATTCTCGCGGCCCTCGGTCGCCAGGTCACGGTGCTGCCGGGCGCGCTCTCCAAGCTGCTGAGCTGGCCGCTCGTGCCCCTGCCGCGCTGGGCGCGGGTGAGCATCATGGGCAGCGTGATGCAGGGCATGGCCCTCCACTGATGCAGAGCCAGTGATGCTGAGCAAGTGATGCAGAGCCTCTGATGGAGAGCAGCGTCTTCACCGCCGTCCTGCTGCCGGTGGCCCTGGCCATCGTCATGCTGGGCATGGGCCTCAGCCTGGTGCCCGAGGACTTCCGGCGCATCACGCGCTACCCCCGGGCGGTCGCGGTGGGCACGGTCTGCCAGTGCCTGGTGTTGCCGCTGCTGGGGGCCCTGATCGCCCTGGTGGTGCCGATGGAGCCCGTGATGGCGGTGGGGCTGGTGGTCGTGGCCGTCTGCCCGGGCGGGCCGTCGTCGAACCTGATGACCTATCTGGCCCGGGGGGATGTGGCCCTGTCGGTGACCCTGACGGCGCTCAGCAGCATCATCACGGTGGTCACGATTCCGCTGTTCACCAACCTGGCCCTCCAGCATTTCCTGGGGGAGGGGGCCGCGATCGCCCTGCCGATCGGCACCACCATGCTGCAGATCGTGCTGATCACCCTGCTGCCGACCGCCATCGGCATGGCCATCCGCCATCGCTTCCCCGGGCCGGCCCGGCGCCTGGAGAAGCAGATGGGCCGCCTGGCCGGGGGCCTGCTGGCGCTGATCATCCTGCTGCTGTTCATCCGCGAGGCCCCCAAGCTGCCAGGCTTTCTGGCCCAGATGGGACTGGCGATCGCCCTGCTCAACGTGTTGGCCATGCTGGCGGGCTTTCTGGCCGGCAGGTTGTTCCGCCTGCCCGTGGCCCAGCAGGTGTGCCTCGCGATCGAAGTGGGGATTCAGAACGGAACCCTGGCGATCGCCATCACCGCCGGCCTGCTCAATAACCCCGACATGGCGGTGCCGGCGGCGGTCTACAGCCTGCTGATGTACGTGTTCGGCTTCGGCGCGGTCCTCTGCGGCCGGCGCCTGATCCCTGCGGTCCGCGGGGCGTGATCTCCGATCGCATCACCGGGCCGACCGGGAAGTGGTGCGTCCCAATGGCCCTGGACCTCCCAACGGAAGGACCCAACCCAGAGCCTGTCTGACGCCGATCGGTCGGTCACCGCCTCACCCGCAGCACCTCAATGACGGCGGTGGGCTCACTCGGCTGAACAAGGTGATGAGACACAACACCTAAGCCTGGGCTGCGGATGATCGGCCGCTTCTTGAATTTTCCTTGGGTTGGCCTGATGGGTGTCCAATCCCCTGCAAGGATCAAACCAGGGACGACTGCAAAGCTGCAGCAGTTCACATCATTGAGGGCTGATCCAATGAGTGCCTTGCCACCAGAAACCATTCGCGGAGTGTCTCAAGCCCATTTTCGCCCCAGGACAGAGCGTCTTCAGATGGGTAAAGCTCTTCGTCAGTCTGTAGCGAGGGAGCTCCAGGCGGATTGGCAACCCTCCAGCAGCCGCCGTGATCCTATCGATGTTCTTGAAGCCTCCAATCAAGGGCGACTATCTGAGCTGATTCCCATCCGCTATGGGCGCATGCTCCGCAGCCCCTTTACGTTTCTACGCGGCTCTGCACCACTGATGGCTTACGACCTGGCGACAACCCCGAACAGTGGTATCCAGGTGCAAGCCTGTGGGGATTGTCACCTGCTGAATTTTGGCTTGTTTGCCACCCCTGAGCGACATCTGGTTTTCGACCTGAATGATTTTGATGAAACCCATCCAGCTGCATGGGAATGGGATTTGAAGCGCCTGGTAACGAGCTTTGTCGTTGCTGGGCGGGATAACGGCTTGTCTGATGACGACTCCAAGGATGCTGCCATTGGTTGTGTCCGCTCCTATCGAGAGCACCTACGGCGGTACTCCTGTATGAGCCCGCTGGAGGTTTGGTATGACCGCATGGACATGGATAGCCTCATTGCGATGGCTCCTGACACGAAGACAAAGCGCCGCAGACAAGACTTCGCCGATAAAGCCCACGGGCGAATCGTTGACAACCTCTTTCCTAAGATTGTGGCCAAGGTTGGTGGACGACCCCGCCTTGTGGATCAGCCGCCTGTCCTCTTCCACCCAGCGGTCGAAGACTTTGAGTCCATTGTTCGAGAGGGTCTTGAGGACTACCGCCAGACGTTGTCGGATGAGCGTCGCATTCTCTTTGATCGATACAGATTCGAGGATGCCGCTCTCAAAGTGGTTGGAATCGGTAGCGTAGGAACAAGATGTTTTATTGCTTTGTTCTTTTCCGAGGACAATCATCCTTTGATGTTGCAATTCAAGGAGGCACTCCATTCGGTTCTCGAGCCGTACACTGAAATCAGCCGCTACGGCAACCAAGGCGAACGTGTCGTCATGGGGCAAAGGCTGATCCATTCCTCAAGTGACATCTTTTTGGGGTGGTTTCGGTCGCGGAATGGTCGAGACTTCTATGTTCGCCAGTTGCGCGATATGAAGGTGTCGTTTCCGATTGAGGGATTCTCCTCTGTCCAGCTCATGCGATACGCCGAGATCTGCGGTTGGAGCCTGGCCCGTGCCCACGCGAAGTCTGGTGATGGGACGACGATCTGTGGTTACCTTGGAAAAGGTGACCAGTTCGACAAGGCGATGGGCAAGTTTGCTGTGGCCTACGCCAACCAGACCGAGCACGATCATTCCGCTCTGGTGGCAGCAGTCGAGACAGGGAGAGTTGAGGCCTTGGTGGAAGAGAACTTGTGATGCTCACCCTCTCATCTATCTTCGTTTTGTTTTTTATCACTCTTGGCCCCATCAAGACAATCATTCCTTTCGTGCAGCTAACGGCCCATGCTGATTCCTCGCTTTGTCGAATAGTTGCATTGAGAGCTGCACTGGCATCCACCGCGATCGTGCTGACCCTCTGTGTTGTTGGCCCGTTGCTTCTGAAAAATTGGAACGTTTCATTTGATGCCGTGGCTCTGACTGGGGGGCTCATTCTCGTTGTGCTGCCCTTGCAGATGATGCTCAAATCCGACGAGAGTCCTCCCAGCAGAGGTGAAGCTACAGAGGCCATCCCTACCTCGATGCTGATTTCACGTCTTGTGATTCCGACCATTGTCACGCCTCCAGGCATCGCGACGATACTGGCCCTTACGGTATTGAGTCGGGGAAATCAACCGTCTTGGTTGGCGGTTGTTGTCCTGCTCGTCTTGATTATGATCACTAATCTGGTTGCTATGATTGCAGCCCGGAAGCTGCTGGGCTTCATCACTGCTGCGGGGCTACGTGTGATTGGTTGGGTGTTCGCGGTGCTTCAAGCGTCCCTGGGCATGCAGGTGCTGCTTAACTCCCTCCGCAGGCTCGGAGCACTGCCGATTCCGTAAGGGACGACGACGGGCCACCCGTCCATCCTGTTCTAGTTCGGCGGAAGCGGCGTCGACCTTGTCCCATGCAAGTCTGGCTGCTTGACTTCCTGGCCGAGGCCCTGACTCAAGGCCTGGTCCGAACCTCGAGCTGTTGATCACGAGCATGGCTGCATGGCACTCGCCTTGAGCTTACTGTGACTACGAGTAAAGTCGTGGTTCCGGCACCTGCGCCCGTTCCGGGACATCCGTGGAGTCACCACAGTTGCCTGACGGGGCTGGCATGGGCACGTTGGCGGTCAATATCCTCTTTGACGCTGTTGACGCTGTTGACGCTGTTGACGCTGTTGACGCTTGACGAGCCCGTCCAGTGGGCGGTCTCGGCCCTTCCGCCACAGTGAGCTCTGCACCTGCTGATGCATGGTCATCAACATCGCGCAACAGTTCTTGCTGGTCGAGGCCACCCCGACCAAGCTGATTTTATCTCCGTTGCCGCGAGCGCCTCGCTGGGATATCTGGCTGCTTCCCAGCACCCTGCCAATGGTTTCCGAAGCTGTGCGCTTCCACTACTCACCCAAACCCTCTATTGAGCCTCTCCGATCGCTTCATCCGAAACCCGGTCCTCACCACGGTGTGCTCCCTGGTGATCCTGCTTGTTGGTGGCGTTGCGATCCCCTTGCTGCCCCTGGAGAAGCTGCCGCAGCTGGCCCCCACCCAGATTCAAGTCACCGCGACCAACATCGGAGCCGACGCCCGCACCACGTTCGATACCACCACCAGGGTGCTTGAGAAGGAAATCAACGGCGTGGAGGACATGAAGTACATGGCCTCCAATACCTCATCTGATGGCATCAGCAACATCAACGTTTTCTTCCCCGTTGCCGTTGACAGGAATACAGCCCAGGTCAACGTGCAAAACCGGGTGGCCCAAGCCGAACCCACCCTACCGGACGTGGTGAAGCAGACCGGCGTGACCGTCAAGGCAGCCTCCCCCAGCATCCTGGTGGCCTACGGCTTCTTCGCCGACACAGGCAGTAACGGCCAGCCCCTCTATGACCAGTTGTTTCTCAGCAATTTCGTCGACCAGAACCTGATCGATGAAGTAAGGCGCATCCCCGGTGTCGGCGACGTCAAGATCATCGGGGAGCGGCGGTATGCCCTGCGCCTCTGGCTTGACCCGGCCCGGCTGGCTGGTGCTGGCCTCACCCCCATGGACGTACAGCGCGCCCTGCTGGATCAGAACATCCAAGCCGGTGCCGGTCGCCTCGGCCAGGAACCCAGCCCGAAGGGCCAGGAGGTGGCCATTCCACTGATGGCCAGAAGCCGTTTCCGCGACGTGGCCGATGCCGAAAATCTTGTGCTCAAAGTGGGCGACGACGGCACGCTCGTCAAAGTGAGTGATGTGGGACGGGTGGAGCTTGGCGCTGAAAATTACGACGTTGACACCAGCCAGAGCGGGCGGCCAGCGGCCTCACTGTTTGTGTATCAGTTGCCGGGTGCGAATGCCCTCGATACCGGCAACCGGGTGAAGGCGCGGATCCAGGAACTCTCCCACACCTTTCCGCCCGGGATGCGCTACGAGATTCCCTACGATTCCACCCTGTTCGTCACCACCTCGCTGGCAGATGTGACAGGTAACCTGCGCGATGCCATCGTGATGGCGGTGCTCACCATCCTGTTGTTTCTGCAGGACTGGCGCTCCACAATCGTGCCCGCGCTGGCGATGCCGGTCGCCATGGTGGGGGCCATGGCGGTGGTGCTGGACCTGGGTTTCAGTATCAATCAGCTCACCATGTTCGGCATCATTCTGGCCATCGGCACGGTGACCGACGACGCCGTGGTGGTGGTGCAGGCGATCAAAGCCAAGCTCAGCCAGGGGATGAAGCCGTTGCAGGCCGCTCTGGACGCCATGAATGAACTGGCCTCCCCCACCATCACCGCCGCCCTGGTGCAACTGGCCGTGTTCATTCCGGTCTGCTTCTTCCCTGGCACCACCGGCATCGTCTACCGGCAGTTCGCCATCACCCTGGCGGCCGCGATCGTGTTCTCCACGTTCAACGCGCTCACCTTCTCCCCCACGCTCAGTGCCCTCTTTCTCCAGCCGGAGGGTGCCAGACCCGATGCTGTGCAGCGATGCCTGAACTGGGCCTTCGGCTGGCTGTTCCGTGGTTTCAACCGTGGATTTGGGGCGCTGATGGCCTGGTATGGACGCACGATTCAGCGGCTGGTGCAGATGCGCTATCTGGTGTTCGCCCTCTTCGTGGCAGGCCTGGCGGCCACCTACGGGATGCTGATGCTGGTGCCCACTGGCTTCATCCCTGATGAGGACCAGGGATTGATGATCATTCAGGGGGAATCACCACCCACCGCGTCCCTGCCCTACACCCAGCGGCAGGTGGCCCAGGTCACGGAGATCCTCAAGGAGGTGCCGGAGATTGAGAGTTTCCTCGGCGCTGCCGGGTATGGACTGGAGGGCAACGCCTACAACAAGTACCTGTTCTTCATTCGCCTCAAGCCATGGGATCAGCGCCCTGAGGCGACCCAGTCGGTGTTCAGCCTCCTGCAGGCCATCAATGCCCGCCTGCGCGCCGAAGTGAGCGGCTCGCTGGCCTTTGCCGCCAACATCCCCCCGGTGGATGGGGTCGGCGCCACCGGGGGGTTCGAGTTCCATCTGCAGAACCGGGCCAACCAGCCGATGGATGTCCTGATCGACAACGCCCAGGCCCTGATTGCGGCGGCTGTGGACCGGCCTGAACTGGGACGGGTCACCACCACCTTCACCCCGGCGACCGAGCAAATGACGATCAGTCTGGATCGCGATCTCACCAAAACTCTCAATGTGGACGTCCAGGAGGCGTTTGGCACGCTCCAGGCCTATCTGGGCGGGACCTATGTGAATGACTTCATCCTCGGCAGCGACCAGTACCGGGTCTATGTCCAGGCCGAGGCCAATGAGCGCCGGCAGCCCAGCGACATCGCCTCCTTCTTCGTGCGCTCTCGCGATGGCGACCTGGTGCAGATGGGGAGCTTGGTGAAAGCAGAGCCCTTCATTGCCCCGCCCACAATCACCTCCTTCAACGTCTACGAATCCATCAAGATTCAGGGTGTGCCTGCGCCAGGCTACAGCTCCGGGCAGGCCCTATCCGCGATGGAGGAGCTGGCCACTGCCACCCTTGATCCGGGCTTTGGCTACGAGTGGGCCGGCCTGTCGCTGGAGGAAAAGAGCGCCGGTGGATCGACCACGGCGATCTTTGCCTTGGCGTTTGTGTTGGTGTTTCTGGTGATGTCAGCCCAGTACAGCAGTTATATCGATCCGATCATCATTCTGCTGACTGTGCCGCTGGCCACCCTCGGGGCCATGGTAGCGATCTGGGGGCGCGCCAACCTGCTCCAGGCCGGCGGCTTCTGGCCGGTGATCAGCAACGACATATTTGCTCAGGTTGGTCTGTTGATGCTGATCGGCATGGCCAGCAAGAACGCCATCTTGATTGTTGAACAGGCGAATGAGTTCCGCACGCTGGGAATGGGTCTCCACCAAGCCTCCATCAATGCCGCCAAGGTCCGCTTTCAGCCGATTGTGATGACGGCCGCCTCCGGCCTGGTGGGCTACATCCCCCTGATGACCGCCTCCGGAGCTGGCGCCATGAGCCGCTGGTCGATTGGCACCGTGAGCTTTGGCGGGTATCTGGTGGCCACCGTGCTCAGCCTCGGGGTCGCGCCAGTCCTCTACGTCATCATCAAGGGATTGGAGCAGCAGTTTCTTGGTGACGGCGGTGGAGATGGATCTGCCGCAGCGGGTTCTGATGCTTCACCGCCTGAGCCTGGCAAGGATCCCCCAGAGCCAGCTCTTCGATGAACCGGGCCAATCGTCAGCGTCTGTTTGCCGTCCTGATCGGGGCCATCGTCGGAGCCGGGCTGGGGCGCTCGATCGAACCGCTCAGCCAGGGGCCCAGCGGCATGGAACGGTTCCGAAGCCTGCCGTATCAGCGCCTTTATCGGGCCTATCCCAGGGTGGGCGCCGGCCTGGGGGCTCTCGCAGGTGCTGGTCTGGCTGCCATCGCCCAAGCGCAGCGCCGCCGTTTCAGGCAGCAAAAACCTCGATCAGCCGCGCCATCAAGAGATTGGCGCCCTTGAGGCCGTAGTCGCTGCCCCAGCAGCGCAGCGGCAGATGCCCCCGCGGCGGCAGGGCATCGTCGTCCAGGGCAGCAGGCACCGGCACTGTGAGTCCGTCTGGCAGGACAAAGCTCACTCCCGCCAGCGTGGGCCAGGCCACAGCCTGGGTGAAGCGCGCGAACAGCGCCAGGTCCTGGCTGATCAGGCTTTCGCGGCTGCCCCCCAGCTCCCGATACAACTGTTGTTGCATCGAGAAGCCCTGACGGCCATGGCTGCTGGTGCTCCAGAGGCCGTCGATGATCCGCAGCATCGCCGCCGGGCAGCGCTCCAGCGCCTCCGGGCTGACATCCTCGTGCTGATCCGCCAGCCCATCGAACAGCAATTTTGCTGTCTCCATATCGGCGGCATCGAGATCCCCTGCGGCAAGGAGGTCGCGCAAGCGGGAGTAACGCTGCACATCACCCACCAGCAGCAGCGTGTTCTGCAAGGCCTGGAGCTGGATGGTGAGCTCTGCCTGTTGGTGCTCAAGGGCTGCGACGCGATCGTCCAGGCTGCTCATCGGACGCTGACCTGAGAACCGTGACGAAGGCTGAACAGGTTGCTCACGATGACGAGCTGGCCGGATTGAACCCCCTGGCGTACCGGATACCGATTGTTCTGGAGCGGCCCCAGCGACACCGGCGTTTTCAATGCATACCGGCTGGTGGCTGGCAACGCCCGCAGTTGCTCCAGCGGAATGTTGCCCGGCCTGGCTTCCAGCTCCTGCCTAGTGCCCACCACAAAGACGAAGGTCTGGCCGCTGGTTCGCGTCACCGCCACAGCTGGAACAGACAACTCTGGGCGTATGTCGATCACCAGACGCGTCCGCACACGCTCGCCGTTCCGGAAACGCCCGTCCCGGTTGTCAATCTCCGCCTTGGCCAGGAACGACTGGGTGGCGCCGCTGGCACGGGGGTCAATGGAGACCAGCCGGCCTTCGACGTTGCCGCCACCATTGGGGTCGCTGACCAGGACGGTCTGCCCGAGCTGCACCCGCTGCCCGTACTGTGCCGGCACATTCATCCTGGCCAGCAAACGGCCAGTGCGCTGGATGGTGGTGAAGGGTGTGCCGGCACTAATGACATCGCCCGGATTCACCTTCACATCGCTCACCACACCAGAAATTGGTGCCCGCAGATCTTTGAAGGCCAGGTCACTCTGCTTGGCGCGAACAGCAGCATCAGCAGCAATGAAATTCTGCCGCAGCGCGTCCCGCTGGATGGGTGAGGCTGCACCTTGCCTCACAAGATAGGCGAAACGCTGGAAGTTGAGCTTGCTCTCATCGCGCTGACTCTCCAGCGCCCGCAGTTCTTCCCGGAGCTGCGTCTGATCCAGCACCACAAGCAGCTGGCCTTGGCGCACCGAGTCGCCCTGACGCATCTGAAGGCGTTCGATCCGCCCCCCTGCCTGGGCCGCAAGATTCACTTCATCGGGAGCTTCCAGGCTGCTGATCGTGTTGATCTGCTCCGGAAAGGCGACGCTTTCCACCGGGCTGGTTTCCACAGCGAGCGGTTTGATCGGCAGGGCCGCCTCTTTCTGCCCGCAGCCGGCAGTGCCCACGACCAGAGTGAGCAGGGCCGCCACACCACGCACCGGGACCAGCCGAAGCCTCCCGCGGCCAGCCCGTCCGAACCGCGCGTCTGTCAATCGAGAAGGAGAGGAGTCATCCCCATTGTGAGGCCCTATTTTCTTGGGGCTACGGTTCCTTGACCATCGGCCACCAAGGAGGGACGCGTGTCCGGGGCGCAGAGGCGTTCGTGCTTCATTGTCACCGTGGTGAGGGCCCGGACACCGGCTACCCCGCTGTCCGGGCCGGGGTAAGCCGCTCTTTCTCCGTAGGATCACCGACCCACATTGGCAGCTGCTGTCGAAGCGCAGGATCGCCTCGGGGCTGGCCGAGCTGCTGTCGCTCGCTCTGGGGACGGTGAAAATGGGGATGGGCCTCAGCTTGGCGCCTGAGGACTTCCGGCTCGATCCGTTGTTGGTGGCGGTTGGCACCTTCTGCCAGACGCTGATCCTGTCCATGCTCGGTGGCCTGATCGCCCCGATGCCAACCCCCGTCGGCATGGCCTCCGCCAGTGCTGTCCCGGGTCGGCCCGCTGCATGGACTCCTGGCGCTGATCACCGTTCTGCTGCCAGCTCGCGAGGGCAACCGGCTGCCTGGATTCCTAGTCCAGTCGGGCCTCACCATCGCGGCCACCAACCTGTTGGCGGTGCTGTCCGGCTTCATCCGCTGTCGGCTGTTCCGTTTCCCCCCGGTGCAGCTGGTGTGCATCGCGATCGAAATGGAGATCCAGACTGGAGCGCTGGCTATCGCCATCACCACCGGATCCCTCAAAAAATCGCGAGCTGGCTCTACATAACCGCCAATACCTTTCATACCTTCCTTCACAGGTTGAGTACGGCGGAACCCTGATCGCCTCCGCTGATGATCTGCTCGACGATCCCGAAAGAAGCGACCAGCAGGCCGCCCCTGCCAGAATGATTGTCGTTTCTGGCATCACCGTGGCTCGTCACCGGCCTCCCGTCGTCCCCCTGGCCACTGCCGCGGGCCTCTTCGCCGGCCTCCTGGCCGCCCTGGGCGGCGCCCCTGCCCTGGCACAGCAGCCGGGCCATGGCGCCCAGAAGGCGGTGTTCGCCACCAAGGCGGAAGCGGAAGCCGCCGCCAAGCACTTCAACTGCACCGGGGCCCACAGGATGGGCAACCAGTGGATGCCCTGCGCCACCCATGCTGAAACCAAGGGCGGTGCGTCCAGCCATGGCTCCCACTGATGCCTGATCCGGACGCGCCGGAAACCACTCCCACCGGCAGCCCCTCGGCCTGTGGCGGCCGGCCGAAGATCGTGGCCATCGGCATCGCCCCCCTGGGCATCATCTCGATCGGCATCGTGCCCATGGGGGTGATCAGCATCGGCGTCGTGCCGATGGGCGTGCTGAGCTTGGGGGCGGTGGCGATGGGGGTGATCAATGCCTCCGTGGTGGGGATGGGCATCCTGATCGCCGGCGTCAACGTGATGGGCGTCTGGTGGGTGGGGATGGAGGGGATGGGGCCCTACCGGCTGGGAAGCCCGAGCGGCCAGGTGCACCATCACCACAACCACAGCTCAGGCCAGGGCCAGCCGAACCTCTACGCCTACCCCAGCCGTGAGGAGGCCCTGAGGAAGGCCAGGGAGCTGGGCTGTGAGGGGGCCCACGCCATGGGCTCCCTGTGGATGCCCTGCGAGGAGCATCCGGGACCCTGATCTCAGCCCAGCGACTTGAACATCACCAGGGCGTCCACCTCCCCCAGCCGGGGGTGGCGGAAGGCCCCGGGCAGCCGGCCGATGGTGCTGAAGCCGTTGCGGCTCCAGGCGGCCACGCCGGCGGTGTTGGTGCTCACCACCAGGTTGAACTGCATCGCCGTGAAGCCCCGTCGCCGGGCCTCCTCCTGGGAGTGGCGGCAGAGGGCATGGCCCACCCCCCGGCCCCGGGCGGCCTCGGCCACCACATAGCCGGCGTTGGCCACATGGGCCCCCAGGCACGGCTGGTTGGGCCGCAGGTAGTAGGTGCCAAGGATCGTTCCGTCCGCATCGGTGGCCACGACGGTGGCATCGACCGCCTCCACCCAGGCCCGCCGGGCCGCCTCGCTGTCGATCGCCGGGTCGTGGGGGAAGGTTTCTCCGGCCCGGAACACCGGCTCCAGCACCGCCCACACCGCCGGCCAGTCGCCAGGTTCGTAGGGCCGGAGGATCAAGCCGCTTGCACCACGATCGATTTGGTCACCGTACCGGGCAGATTCCTCGACACCGGGCAGACCTTCATGCGGCGCTCCAGAAAGGCCCGGCCGGGCCCATCCAGCTCGGGGGCCGGCCCCCCGTCGGCCGCCTCCAGCCGCACCTGGAACGTGCCGTCCACCGCCTCGATCATCCAGTCGGCGGAGGCTGTCACGCTCAGGATTCCCTCCACCGAGGCCAGGGGCAGATGCCGCTCGGCGGCGTTGGCCACCAGGTCATGGTGCTGGCAGAGCAGCAGCGACAGCAGGTAGAGCCGGAAGCCGGGGGTCCGCAGGCTGGGCTCCAGCGCCTGCCACGGCTCCTGCTCGCCGTTGCGGACATCGACGCTGAGGCTGTCGCCGGCGGCCCCGTGGCGGCTGTGCAGGCGGAACTGGAACAGGAGGTGGGTCATCGCTGGGGGGAGACGGCGTGGGTGGGGGGACTGGCGGCGCTGGGGCTGCGCTGACGCTGGACGGCTTCGGCGCCCGTGAGCAGGGCCGATCCGACCAGCAGGGCGGCGAAGCCCTGGCGCAGGTGCCGGTCGGAGAGGTGGGGGGCCAGGGCCTGGCCGCCGATCGCGCCCACCAGTCCGCCGCCGATCAGGGGGCCCAGCAACGGCAGGCCGGCCGTCGGCCAGTGTCCGAGGGCCCCCAGGGCCACCAGGCTGTTGGTGGCGATCAGCACCAGGCTGGTGCCGCTGGCCAGGGGCATCGGCAGACCGGCCAGCAGCACCAGGGCGGGCACGATGGCGAAGCCGCCGCCCACGCCGGCGATGCCGGTGAGCAGGCCCACCAGCACCCCCTGGCCCGCCAGGGCCAGGGCCCCTCCGGGCCGACGGGATGCGCCGGCCGGTCTGCCGCCCCCCGCGCCGGGCCGCCGGCGAGACAGCAGCCAGGCGGCCACCAGGGCGGCGGCGGCGAACACGGCCAGCTGCACCGGCTCCGGGACCAGCCCCTGCTTGACGAGGGAGCCGCCGATCCAGCTGCCGGCCAGGGCCGGCACCCCCAGGATCAGGGCAGGCCGGGGCGCCACCTGGCGCCGCCGCAGGTAGGGGCCGGCGTTGGCCACCGCCAGCAGGGTGACGGCCAGGAGCGACAGGGGCACCGCCTCACGGGTGGGCAGCCCGGCGCCGCTGATCAGCAGGGGCAGCAGCAGGATCGAGCCGCCGGCGCCGAGCACCGCCAGCAGGAAACCGATCAGGGCACCCCCGCCGGCCATCAGCAGCAGGAGGGTCACGCTCAAGGCCGTCCCCCCTGCCGGGCCCGAGCGGCTTGGCGTGGCGATGCGGGAACGGCGGACATCGAGGCGGGATGGTCGGCTAATTATGACTATACACGCATACAACGGCAAAAGAGTGAAAAGCTGCTGCCCTCTGCGCCCCATTGACGGGAACGGCGCTGCATAATGTCTCTAGCGCCATAGTGAGCAGTCATGGGGGTTGTCGGCCCCGGATCGATGCCCAGTCCGGAACTGCTGGAGGAGTTCAGCCAGTTCTTCCGGCTGCTGAGCGAGCCCGCCCGGCTCCAGCTCCTCTGCCATCTGCGCCAGGGTCCCTGTGATGTCGCCTCCCTGATCGAGGCCACCGGCTTCAGCCAGTCCCACATCAGCCGCCAGCTCTCCCAGTTGCTGCGGGCCGGCCTGGTGAGCTGCGAGCGTGAGGGGGTCCGCCTCATCTACCGGGCCGACGCCGAACTGGTGGAGGAGCTCTGCCACCTCGTTCAGACGCGCATGAAGCAGCGCCTGCAGCAGCAGCTCGACCAGCTCCACACCGTCTGAGGCCATGGGCCCCCACCCCCTGTGGACCCGGGCCTTCCACGGTTTCAACCTGCTGGTGCTGCTGCTGATGGCCGCCAGCGGCCTGGAGATCTACAACGCCAATCCGGTCTTCGGCGGTCGGGCGGGGGCGACCGTGCCCCCGTGGCTCACCCTCGGCGGCTGGCTGGCCGGCGGCCGTGACTGGCACTTCGGCGCCATGGGGCTGTACGCCGCCAACCTGGGGCTCTGGATCGGCCTGCTGCTGCACCGGCGCCACCGGCGCCTGGCCGACGGCGGCGATCTGGGCACCCTGCGCCGCAGCGCCAGTCCCCCCCGGCGCCGCCTGGCCAGCCACCGCATCACCTACACCCTGATGCTGATCGTGCTGGCCTTCAGCCTGCTCACGGGGCTGGCCATGTACAAGCCGGCCCAGCTGTGGTGGCTGGTGTCGCTGTTCGCCGTCGCCGAACCGGCCGGCCTCTCCAGCTGGCAGGCGCTGCGGGTCTGCCACCTGGCCACCATCCCCGCCATCGCCCTGCTGCTGGTGGCCCACATCGGGCTTTCCTGGCGGGTGGGCGGCCTGCGGCTGCTGCGCCGCATGGTGCTCTGATGCGGGGCGCGGACCCAGGCATCCCCGCGATGGCCGATCCCACCGATCTCCCCGGCCGTCGCCGCGCCCTCGGCCTGCTCCTCTCCGGCGGCTCCTCCCTGCTGCTCGGCGGCTGCGGCCTCAACCGCTGGAGCGGAGCGGTGGGGGAGGCCACCCAGCCGCTGAACGAACGGATCGAGGCCCTGCTGCAGGGGAAGGGGCCGGTGCCCGAGTTCCGGCGCAGCCAGGTGGAGCCGGCCGCCCTGCTGGTCAACAGCTTCAACGGCACGCCCAACCTCCCGCCCGAGAGCTACCGGCTCGTCGTCAACGGGGCGGTGCGCCGCCCGTTGCGCCTCGATCTGGCCGCCCTCGCCGCCCTGCCCCAGCGGGAGTGCGTCATCCGCCACGTCTGCGTCGAGGGCTGGGCGGCGATCGTCGCCTGGTCGGGCCCGCGCCTGGCCGATGTGCTGGCCCTGGCCGGCCCCTCGCCCCTGGGGGCCTATCTGGCGATCCGTTCCGCCGACCAGTACTTCGGGACCTGGGATCTGGCCTCCGCCCTTCACCCCCAGACCCTGCTCGCCACCCACATGAACGGGGCGCCGCTGCCCGTGGCCAACGGCGCCCCCGTGCGGCTGGCGAGCCCCATCAAGCTCGGCTACAAGCAGAGCAAGTGGGTCACCGGCCTGGAGCTGATGACGACCCTCGGCGACCGCCGCGGCACCTGGGAGGACAGGGGCTACGAGTGGTTCGCCGGGTTGTGAGGGGCCCGGCGATGCTCGGTGTTGCGGCGCTCAGGGCTTGAGGGGCGCCCAGGCCATGGTGGCGTTGAACTTCTGGCACCAGATCAGCACCGATTTCTGGGCCTTGAGGTCGATCGAGGCGGGGATCACGTAGCTCTGGCCCCCCTGGCTGGATTTCAGCTTCGAGAGCAGGGTGTAGGTGCCGGGCTTGAGGGGGAAGCCGGGGGCCTTGCTCATCGCCAGGGGCGTGGCGGAGGGGCTGAAGGCCACCCAGAGATCGGGGGCCATGTCGTTGGTCTTGAAGTCGCCGCTGAGGGTGAGCACCGTCTTGCCGCCCTGCTGGCTGATCGTGAAGCCACCGCTGACGGGGGCCTCCGCCTTGCGGAAGCTGCCGGTGGCCTTCGCCATGGCCTGGGCCACCGCACCCAGGGCGGGGGTGATGGGCTCGGCCCGGGGGAGGCCGAGGCTGCGGGCGGGGAGGACGGTGCCGGAGAAGGCCGCCGCCGCCACCAGGGTGAGGGCGCCGCTGAGGACGGTGCGGGGGGAGCGGGTCATGGGGAATGCGGTGTGAGGGGCGAGGGACAGGCCGGGCGTTGCGACGCCAGAACCCGCACCCACCAGCAGATACCCGCGGGTGGCCCGTCCGGATTGGATCCGGTTCCCGCTCAGGTGATCGGCACGGTGCGGTCGAGGGCTTCGAGCGCCACGAGGCGACGCCCCCGGCTGTCGGTGGACACCAGATCGGCGAAGGCACGGCCCTGGAGAATGTCCTCGATGCGGTAGTGATGGACCTGGAGCAGCGAGGAGCCCGTCACTTCGTCGGAACCCTCCACCAGCACCATCAGGGCACCGCTGCCCCTGGCGATGGCGTCGAGACCCAGCTGGACCAGGGGACTCTCCGGTGTCAGCGGGTGGGTCAGCACCGCCGTCACGTGCAGCTGGGGCGTGGAGGGGTTCAGCAGGGGCAGCGGGTGCACACGGCGCTGCCACAGCCCCGGCTCGATTTCCTCATCCACGAACAGGGCCATCGTGTACGACACCTTCAGCCAGTAGCTGGGGTCGGCGGTGACGAAGCGGCAGCTGAGGTGACCACAGGGCCAGGAGCTCAGGCACAGCTGGCGGCTGAACTGCAACGGGGAATCCACCTGGGTGAACCGCAGGAAGAACAGACCCGTGACCATGGCGGTGGTCAGGATTCCGACGATCCGCTGGGCCGCCGCCAGGCCCAGGGTGAAGGGCGAGTCGACCCTGGCGGACTGGAAGCTGGCGCTGAACAGGTTCTGCAGGGCGAAGATGCCGCTGGCGGGCAGTCCCATCGCCCCGTCGGCCTCCACATGGCCGGCGTCCAGCTGGAACGCCAGGGCGAAGATCAGCACCTCCGCCAGGTAGATGAGCGTCATCGCCAGGAAGAACACCGGCCAGGGCATCCGCATCGCCATCGACACCGGCTGGCGCCAGAGGCTGGTCCAGGGGCTGCGCTGGTGATCAAGGGTGCGGCGTGCCGGCAGCGACAGCTGGTGGAGGACGGTGGAGAGGCGCACGAGGACCCGGAGCCCGATGCAGGAACAGTAGGGGCCCCGGCCCAGTGCTCCAGGGCCGCCCTCCGGCTGTTCCCTGGTGGCCTGGAGGGAGCCATCCTGAGCCGATGAGGCTCCCAGATCCATCGGACGGGCGACCGCGGCCGATCCCGGGCCTGCTGCCGCTGCTGCTCTACGTGCTGCTGCGGGGCTTGGATGCCACCGTGCTCAAGGGGCTGCAGGACCTCGGGATGGCCCATCCGGTGCAGGGTGAGAACCCGATCAGCTTCTGCAACGTCTTCTTCCTGGCCCAGCTGACGGTGGGGCTGGCGGCCCTGATTCCCGGACGGCGCACCCTGGCCAACGACCTGGCGCAGCTGGAGCCGGCCGATCGGCGCCTGCTGGCCCTGCATGGGGGCCTGGGCCTGTTCCTCGGGCCGGTGGCCTACTACCTCGCCCTGGAGTCCCTGTCGGTGATCAGCCAGACGCTCCTGTTCGCCCTGGTGCTGCCCGTCTCCGCCCTGCTGGCGCGCTGGCTGCTCGGGGAAGCCCTCCCCGCCGGCTTCCGGCTCAGCCTGGGGCTGATCGGCGCCGGCCTGGTGCTGCCCCAGGCGGCCATGGCCATGGGCGGCGGCCGGATGGACGACCTCACCGGCATCATCTGGGCCCTGGTGGGGGTGCTGGCCTTCGCCGGCTCGGCCGTCAGCGGCCGCGCCATCGCCGCCCGCCGCTGGCCGGCGGCCGTGGGTGTGGGGGTGCCCACCCTGCTGAGCGCCCTGGTCTTCGGTGCCATCGCCCTGGTGCTGTTCGGGCCGCAGCATTTCCTGCTGCTGCGGCTCTGGTGGGTGGTGGGGGTGATCGGCGTCTATGCCGTCACCCTCTCCCTGGGCCGGGAGCTGGCCCTGCGCCAGGCCTACCGCCGCTGCAGCGTGGCCGTCGTCTCCCTCTGGAGCTCCCTGGCCCTGGTGGTGGCGGTTCTGAGCGCCGCCCTGCTGCTGGGGGAACCGCTGGGCGTGCCGGTGCTGGCCGGTGCGGCCCTGGTGCTGGGCGGGGTGTTCGTCAGCCGCCGGCCGGGCCCCATCCGATCGCGGCTCTCGCCGGTATCCGAAGCACGGCACCCCCGCCGAGCCCCTCCCCGGTCGTGAACCCCTCCGACGCCGAAGCTCCACCCCGCCGTCCACCGCTGCGGGGCGCCCTCGCGGCGTCTACCGGCGAGGGCGCCGACCTGGCCGCCCTCTACGACAGCTGCAGCGGTCCGGTGTACCGCCTGGCCCTGCGGCTGTGCCGCTCCAGCCAGGAGGCCGAGGACCTCACCCATGACGTCTTCCTGCGCTACTGGCAGCAGGGGCGCTACGACCCCTCCCGGGGGCCGGTGCTGGCCTACCTGCTGCTGTTGACGCGCTCGATGGCCATCAACCGCCTCACCCAGCGCGCCAACCGCTGGCAGCTGGTGCAACGCTGGTCGGAGCACCTGTTTCCAGCGGCCGTGCCCACGCCCCACGACCGTGCCGAGTCCGAGGATCTGGCCGAGAAGGTCCGGGGTGCCCTGGCGGCGATCCCCGCCAACCAGCGCCAGGTGCTGGAGATGGCCTACTACGAAGGGCTGAGCCAGTCGGCGATCGGGGCGCTGCTGGAGCTGCCCCTCGGCACCGTCAAGACCCGCGCCCGCCAGGGCCTGATCCGCCTGCGCGCCCTCCTCCACGACTCGCCCGCCCAGCCATGACACCCGACGCCATCCCCACCCCCGATGCCGCCGGCATCGACGCCCTGCTCGCCGGCCATGCCCTCGGGGATCTGGAGCCAGCCGAGCGGGAGCAGCTGGCGACCCTGCTGCGGCAGCGCCCCGAGCTGCGCCGGCGGCTGGAGGAGTTCAGCACCACCCTGGAGCTGCTGCCCCTGGCCCTGCCGGCCACCGCGGTGCCGCCTCCCGCCCTGCGCCGGCGCCTGCTGGAGCCCCGGCCCCAGCCGGGGCCCTGGCGCCTCTGGCTGGTGCCCTCCCTGCTGGCGGCCGGCCTGCTGGTGCTCGCCGGTGAGCTGCACCAGACCCGCCAGCAGCTGGCGGGTCTGCAGCGCCAGCTGGCCCCGGCACCCCTGGCCGACCCTCGCCTGATGCCGCTGCAGGCCGTCCAGCCCGGCCAGAAGGCGGTCGGTGAGGTGCTGGTCACCGGCAACCGCACCCACAACCTGCTGACCCTCAGCCACCTGCCCCCCCTGCCGCCGCAGCGCACTTACCGCCTCTGGGCCACGGTGGCCGGCAAGACCGTCGGTTGCGTCCACTTCGTGCCCGATGCCCGCGGCCAGGTGGCCATGCCCATCCCCCTCTCCCCCACCAGCCAGGCCAGCGCCGTCAGCGTCAGCATCGAAGGCGACCCCAACGGCCAGGAGCCCAGGGGCCCGATGCTGCTCACCAGCTCCCTCTGAACGATGGCCCCCGCCCCCTTCCCCACCCAGCTCCATGCCGATCGGGACCGCAGGGCGGTCGTCGACAGCGGTGCCCTGCCCTGGCATCCCTCCCCCCTGGCGGGGGTGGAGCGGCGCCTGCTGGAGCGCGACGGCGGCGAGGTCGCCCGGGCCACGTCGATCGTCCGCTACGCCCCCGGCAGCCGCTTCTCCCCCCATGGGCACGGCGGCGGCGAGGAGTTCCTCGTGCTCGAAGGCGTGTTCTCTGATGAGTACGGCGACTACGGCGCCGGCACCTACGTCCGCAACCCGGTCGGCTCCGCCCATGCCCCCTTCAGCGAGGGCGGCTGCACGATCCTGGTGAAGCTGCGCCAGATGGACCCGGCCGACCAGACGCGGGTCGTGATCGACACCGGCTCCTCCACCTTCGTGCCCGGCCTGGTGCCCGGCCTGACCGTGCTGCCCCTGCACGCCTTCGGCCTCGAACACGTGGCCCTGGTGCGCTGGGAGCCCGGTACCTGCTTCCCCCTCCACGCCCACCCGGCGGGCGAGGAGATCTTCGTGCTCGAGGGGGTGTTCGAGGACGAGCAGGGGGCCTACCCGGCCGGCACCTGGCTGCGCAACCCGCCCGGCAGTCGCCATGTGCCCTTCAGCGGCGGCGGTTGCCTGATCTGGGTCAAGACCGGCCACCTCGACCAGGGTCTGGCCGCGCCGCAGGTCTGATCGCCGCCCTTGGGATCGCCTCAGGAGGTCGCCGCCCGGCCCCGCAGCGGGGCCACCGCCAGGGCGACCAGGAAGGCCAGCAGCTGGGCGATCACGACGCAGGGACCGGAGGGCAGCGCGAAGGCGGCCGACACCAGCAGGCCGAGCACGGCCCCGCTGGCCCCCAGTCCGGCGGAGAGGAGCACGTAGGTGCCGAAGCGCCGGCTCACCAGCCGCGAGGCACAGGCGGGGATGACCACGAAGGCGCTGATCAGCAGCACCCCCACGGCCTTGACGGAGATGGCCACCACCACCGCCAGCAGGACCAGGAACAGCAGCCGGTGCAGGGAGACGGCGATGCCCCGGGAGCGGGCGAGCGGTTCATCGAGGGTCAGCAGCACCTGGTCGCGCCGGGTGAGGGTGAGGTAGCCGGCGGTGACGACGAGCAGGACCCCGATCAGGGCCAGGTCGAGCCAGGTGACCCCCAGGATGTCGCCGAACAGGAGCTGCTGGATGCCGCCCTTGTAGACCCGCAGCAGGCTCAGGGCCACCACGGCCATGGCGAGCGACGAGGAATAGACGATGTTCAGCAGGGCATCGGCCGGCAGCTTGCTGCGCTGCACCAGCTGGTTCGTCATCAGGGCGAACAGCACCGCGAAGGGGATCAGCACCAGGGTGGGATCGATGCCCAGCAGCAGGCCCAGGGTGATGCCGAGCAGGGCGGAATGGCCGAGGGCGTCGCTGAAGAAGGAGAGCTGGCGCAGCACGGCGAAGCTGCCCAGCACGCCGCCGAGGGCGCCGCTGAGCAGGCCCCCCAGGAGGGCCCGCTGCATGAAGGGGAGCTGCAGCAGCTCCGCCAGGGTCGAAGTCCCAGCCATCGGCCCAGGGTACCCAGGGCGGCGGGCCGGGCCTCAGGAGAGCGGGTGGGCCAGGGCCAGCTCCAGGGCCTCGACGACCAGGGCCAGGGAGGCCGCCAGCAGGGCCAGGCGGCCGGCACGGCAGAACAGCCGTGAGGTGATGACGAAACCCATCGGGATCATGGGTGAGCTCCGGTGCAGGGCAAAGGGAACGGTCTCAGTGGCTGGGGCGGTGCAGGGGACGCAGATCCGGCAGGGCGACGGAGAAGGCGGGGGAGCCGTGGCGGGTGAGGGGCCAGCGCCGCACCCAGCAGCTGTCGGTCTCCTCGTCGATGCTGATCACCTGGTAGGTGCCGCCCTGGCGGCTGCTCAGCGCCACGAAGCTGCCGGGGTGCAGGGCCGCTGCCGGGTGGGATGGGGGGTGAGGCATGGTTCGAACCACGCAGCAGCCTTCAACGTAACAGAAGGTTGCGGATTGGTTGACGATTCGCCCCGTCGTGTGCATTCCAAAGCACAGGGGTTGTGCCCGGAAACGCGTAGCCCCCCTCGAGCATGACCCGAGGGGGGCTACTTTGCCGAAGCCATGGGAGTTGATCAATCTCCCCGGCCCCGCACCTTTGATCTAGATCGGGCGGGACGGCACCGGCGGGTAGCCGTACATAGCTTCACGGAACTGCTGGGGAGCGGCTGAAACCGGGAACGGCTCAGGCGCGATGGTGTCACTCGTCGTCGTCGGAGCCGCCCACCGGCACGAGCCGGATCGCCTTGCGACCGAGCTTGATTTCGAATTCATCGCCCGGCTCGAGGCCCAGCATCGCGGTGTAGGCCTTGCCCACCAGCAGGTTGCCATTGAACTGGACCTTGGCGGTATAGCCGAGCTTGCGACCGGCCTTGGTGGCAGCCTTGCCGACGCCGTCGCCGAGGTTGATCCCCTTGGCATCGAGAAGGGCTTCGTAGAAGGCCGTGAAGTTCAGCCGCTCGTTGCCGTCCTTCTTGGTGCTCACGTAGCCGCAGCTGCGCACCAGATCGGACTTCGAAGCATCACCCAGCTCTTTCACCTTGGCGAGCAGATCAGCACCTTTGAGCATGATGCAATGGCGGTTGGTATTGCTCGAAATTGTACAACTCGGGCCTGCGATCGCCAGTCGGGCCAGGTTCAGCTTTTCGGTGGACCCTCCACCTGATACTGCACCTGCTGGGGAAAGGGGATCTCGATCTGCCGGTCCCGGAAGGCCCGCCAGATCGCGGCCTGCACTTCGCTGCAGATGGAGACGTTATCCATCGGGTTGGCGATCCAGAAACGCAGGGCATAGTCGATGGAGGAATCGCCGTAACGGAGCAGCAGGCCCTTCGGCGCCGGGGTGGCCAGAATGCGGTTCTGGCCGCGGGCCGTGGCCTCCAGCAGGGCGATCACGTCCTCGGGATCGTGGTGGTACGCCGCGCTCACCAGCACCTGGCTGCGCCGCAGGGTGTCGGTGCCCGTGTAGGTCACGGTGGTGTTGGTGAAGAAGGTCTGGTTCGGGATCACCAGTTCGGCGTTGTCCCGGTCGCGCCAGAGCACCGCCGCCCGCAGGCCGAGGCTGCGCACTTCGCAGGGATCGCCATCGATGAACAGCACCTCGCCCGGCCGCACCGATCCCTCGAACAGCAGCCACAGACCGCTGACGAAGTTGGAGAAGACTTCCTTGATGCCGAAACCCAGGCCCACCGAAAGGCCGCCGGCCACCGCCAGGATCGCGGTGCGGTTGAAGCCCACGTGATCGAGGGCCCAGACGATCCCCACGGCCACCGCGGCATAGCGGATCATCAACGCCAGGGCCCGGCGGCTGCCGTTGCTGATCCCCACGCTGCGCTGCACCAGCCAGGCCACACCCTGGGCCGGCGGCCCGGTGCCCATGGCCAGCACGTAGACGATCAGCACCGCCAGCAGAAAGCTGCCCAGGGTGACCTCGGAACCGAACCATTCACCGATGGGGATGAGGGCCAGATCCTGGGGGTTGTCGAACACCCGGATCACCAGAAGCACGGCCACCAGGAGGTAGGCCGGGCGGATCAGGCGGGTCTCCAGCACCTGCATCTGCTGGGGCTGGATGAACCGGCCCAGCAGCAGACGCACCCCCCCCAGACCCAGCCAGCCCAGGTAGAGGAGCAGGCCCAGCAGCAGCAGGCCGAAGGGCTGGCCGGCCAGGGCCAGGGCCAGGGACAGCAGGCCCAGCAGGCCGGAGATCACCAGCGAGCGCCGGCCGGCCAGGGGAAGGCGGGCGCCCAGCCGCCGCGACAGCACGCCGTGGCCGAAGAACACCAGCAGCAGCAGGATCACCTGCACCCGCACCTCCAGGCGCTGCAGGTAGCCGAACCAGCCGGCGATCTCCATCAGCAGCAGATTCATCGTGCCCTCCCGCCACTCAGGAGCTGCACCAGGCCCTCGAGGGCTGCCGGCTGGCTCAGGTCATCGAACAGGTAGCGGGTGAGCAGGGCCTGCCACCCCTCCCGCTGGTTCCTTGTGCTGGCCTCGATCAGGCGGATCGTCGCCCGATGCAGCGACTGCTGCCGCCCCTCCACCATGGCCGCCACCACCGACGAACTGCGCACCGGCGGCGCCACCTCCCGGTTCACCGGCAGCACGTACTGGTTGCGCTGGATCATGTCCCGCTGGTGCAGGGGGCTGATGGCGAACCGGGCCAGGGCCAGCGCCAGCTGGCGCTGGCCAGGACTGGAGTTGACGCCGAAGGCGATCACCCGCTCCCGCGTGATCGGGCTGGCTTCGCCGAACGGCCCCGACGGCAGGGGGGCGACGCCCAGGTTCCTGCCCAGCCGTGAGCGCAGCCGGGTGATGTTGATGCTGCGGCAGGGAATCCAGTCGAGGACCCCGGCCATCAGCCCCTTGAGCAGTTCCGTCTCGGTGGGGTACACGGTGACGTGCTGCTGCTGGTCGGCCATGCGCAGCCACTCCAGCCAGCCCTGCAGGCCCTGACGGGTCACCGGGGTCGCCGGCTTCCCGGCCAGCAGGTCACTGACGGCATCGATCGCCCCGAGGGGGCCCAGGGTCCAGGCGAGGTTGATCGCATCCAGGGACAGCCCCACCTCCATCCCCTTGGCGCTGAAGGCCAGCAGCTCATCGAGGCTGTCCGGGCTGCGCTGGACGTGGCGCCGATCGAAGCAGGCCACCTGGGGCTGGAGCTCCATCGGCAGGCCGGTCAGGGTGCCGTCCGAGCGCCGCACCCGCACCACCGAACCCACATCGAGCTGGTCCAGCACCGTGTTCGGGAAGGGGACGGTGTTGATGAGCCGCTCCCGGGCCAGCTCCTGGGCCGTGGATTCGTTCACCAGCAGCAGATCGGGACTCAGGCCGGTGCGGTTGCGGACGAGGAGTTCGTTGCGCAGGTTCTCCTCGGGAAAGACCTCCACCTGCAGCCTCACCCTGGGCTGGAGGGTGCGGAAGGTCGTCTGGAGCAGGGTGGTGCGCATCCGGATCTCCTTCTGCAGCTCGGTGTCCAGGGCCTCCTGGCTGACCCCCACCGCGATGTACAGGGTGCCCTCGAGGGGGCGCAGCATCGGCTGCAGGCGCCGGCCCTGACAGCCCCCCATGGCGGCCATCAGCGGGAGGGCCAGGCCCGCGGCGATCATCCCGATGGCGGCCCGCCGCCGGCCTTGGCCGGGCGGGATGGGGGAAGGACGGCGGAGGGGAATCACATGGGGAGGTTAGGGGCCTTCGCCGCGGCGGGCCCGCAGGGACAGGACGGTGGGGCCCACCCAGTAGGCCCCCGGATCCCGGCGCGCCCTGGCCATGGCGTCGGCGGCGGCGGTGGCGTCCTCCTCCGTCCAGCGACCCTGGCGGATCAGCTCCCGCCCGTAGAGGGTCACGAAGTGCTCCAGCCAGCGGGCCCAGGGATCACCGCCCCGCCCCAGCACCGGCAGGGGCACCAGTTCCTCGATCCCGAAGCCCCGCGCCGCCAGCAGCCCGGGCAGGCGCCGGTTGACGTCCGGATCGCCGCCGGCGTCGCGGAAGCTGGCGATGGCGGCGTCGCGGAAGCGGGCGATCGCGGTGCCGTCGGGATGGAGACCGAAGGTGTTCCAGTGGACGTATTCGTGGGCCACGAGGACACCGCCGGGCCGCAGGCTGGTGCTCACCAGATCCAGCAGCGGGTCGAGCCGGGGCAGGAACATGGCCAGCCAGCGGCACCAGGCCAGATCGAAGCCGCCGGTGCCGAGACCGGAAGCGTCCAGGCCCGGCGAGGCTGCGGCCGCAGGATCCCCGAGGTCCACCGCCAGCACCTCCAGCTGGCCCCACCCCTCGCGCGCCGCTGCCGCCCGGGCCGCCGCGACATAGGCCCCACTGCGCTCGAGGGCCAGCACCCGGCCGCCGGGGCCGACGAGGCGGGCCAGATCGCGGGCGCAGAAGCCTGGCCCCGCCCCGAGATCGAGGACCCGCTGGCCCGGCCCCACGCCAGCCCGCTCCCAGGCCGCGATGGCGGCCGGTCGCCAGAGCTCATGCTGCAGCCGCAGCCGCTCCTGCTCCTCCGGTTCGGTCCCCAGGACGTAGGTGTCCGCTGCCGTGTCGCCTGAGGTCATCGCCCGGGGGCCGTTCAGTCCTCGGGGTAGAGCAGTTCGGCGAGTTCGTCGGGATCCACGTCGTAGACGCGGGCCAGGGTGGTCTCGATGGCGCTGGTCACCACGTCCGGCAGGAAGCGCATCGCGTTCAGGGCGTCGTCGGCGATGTCATCGGTGAGGACCTTGTCGCCCCCCAGCTTCTCGTCGTTGATCACGGCCATCACCCAGCTCTGGTAGGCGGTGACGAGATCGGCGAACTCGAGCTCCGGATCGTTCAGATCGAGGGCCATCGGGCGTCTCCAGGGACGGTCGTTGCCCCTGCAGTTTGCCGCCTGGCCGTCAGGATGGCCGGATGGATCAGGAACCCCTGCCATCGGTGGCCTCCCTGCAGGGCACCCTGTTCGACTTCGCCATCGCCGAGCTGGTGCGCCAGCACCGGCAGAGCTTCCCGCCCCTGTGGACGGCGGAGAGCTGGGCCAAGCTGCTCATCTGGCTGGCGCTGAGCTGCGGCTGCTCCGGCGAGCCCCGGGCCCTGGAGGCCTTCGCGGCCGCCCTGGGTCCGGCGCTCACGGCGCGGATGCGGCGGCTGTTCTTCGAGCGGGAGCTCCCCGACCTCAACCTGCGGGTGATGGCCGATCCGGCCGAGCAGCAGGTGCTGCTGCTGCCCCTGGAGGCCGCGCCCGGAGCCGGAGCCCAGGAGCCCATCGCTGTGGAGCGGGTGGCCGCCGCCCTCGAGGCCGTGGGCCTCAGCCCCCTGGTGACGGATGATCGCCTCCGCTGGCAGTCGCTCGAGGCGCTGGTCGCCGTGCCCTGGCGGGACGGGCCGGGTTGAGGCCGCCGCAGCGGCGCCGCAGCCGCCGGGCCTGGGCGAAGGCGACGCCGACACCGAGCAGGGGCAGGGGGCCGGGGGTCGGCACCGGGGTGAGGGCGAGCAGCGCGCCGTTCACCCCGTCGCCATTGTTGGCCACGTAGATCGTGCCGTCGCGGCCGACGGCCAGCCCGGTGGGGCTGACCAGGTCATCGAAGATCGTGCGGACGCTGCCGTCGAGGCCCAGTTTCAGGACGCTGCCCGACGGGGGGCCAAAGAAGTCATTGCTGTACTGGAGCAGGTAGAGCGCATCATCCGGACCGGCGGCGATGTCGATGAGGTTGCTGAAGCCCCCCGCGAACCTGGTCACCGGGTTGGTGAAGTCGTAGCGGAACACATCGGCGCTGCCGGGGGCGAAGGGAAAGCCGGAGAGCTGGGTGATGTACAGCGCCCCGTCGGGGCCGATGGTCATGCCGGTGGGCACGGCCTGGGCCGGGACTTCGGGGAAGGGGAAGGGGAACGGCAGGTGGGAGGTGCTGACGAGTTCCTCCGGGAACACGTTCACCAGCGAGACCTGGTTGGCGGCGTCGGCCTTCACCAGGCTGTTGCCGCCGGAATCAGTGACGTAGGTGTCGTCCCCGCGCACCACCAGGGCGAAGGGATTGCTGTTGAGATCCTGGCCGTCGGGGTTCTGGGTCGCTTCGAAACCGGCGATGTCGGCCAGGGGCGTCAGGCTGCCGGCGGCCAGGTCGATGGCGACCGTCCTGCCGAAGAGGGGGCTGCCGGCGGCGGGAATCAGGGTGGGGTTGGCACCGAAGCCGAAGACCCCGAACAGCTGGCCGGAGCCGTTGAAGGCGAGGTCCTGGATGCCGGTGCCCTCGGGGAACAGGGGGGAGGACTGGACCGCCAGGGACGGGAGGTTGGCGAGGGCCCTGGAATAGACGTTGGTGGAGCGGTCGAACTGACCCACGGCCCCGGTGGTGCCGTAGCAGAGGGTGTTGCCGCTGCCGGCGAGGATGCAGGGGCCGCTGCCGCCCCGGCCCGCCTCGCTGAGCACCAGGTTGCCGTTGGGCGCGATCGTCAGCCCGCGCGGATTCTCCAGCCCCGTCACCAGGGTCCGGGCCCGGTACGGGGCGGCGTCGGCGGGGGCGCCCGCCGCCAGCAGGCCGGCCCCGGCCCAGGCCCCCAGGACCAGGCCCAGAAGCCCCTGGCCCTGCCGCAGCGGGGGTTGGCGGGAGGCGGTGGTCCGCGGCGATGGCAACATCGGCAGGCTGGTCCGGAGGAGGCGTCAGGCGGCACTCTGCCGATCCTGCGGGCCCCGTCAAGACGCCGCCGACACCTGCCGTGGACGGCGAGGCTCCGGTCTAGGTTGCCTGTCCGAGAGGACCCGGGCGCGGATGCGGCTGATCGCCAGCTTCGAGGATCCCGGCTATCTGGCCCTGGCCGATGCGGCGATGGCCTTCTTCGACCGCCGCACCGACCTGCAGCGCCGCGGCGTCGCCTTCGGCTTCGGCGCCGAGGAGGGCGACGGCGATCCCGGTGCGGTGGGGACGGCGGCTCCCGGCAAGGTCTCCACCGACATCAGCCTGGTGTGGATCGACCGCTCCGATCCGGAGGCCCAGGGCCTGGCGGACGTGATCATGCGCGGCGTCTCCGTCGGCCTGAAGCGTTACCTGGCCGAACGCCCCCTGTTCCTCTCCTGCTGCCCGGAGCGCTCCCTGTTCGTCAACCCGATCTTCAACCTGCAGCGCTACGCGCCGGGGGAGGGTTTCCACAGCTGGCACTGCGACTGGAACACCAGCGACGAGGCCACCGAGCCGATCCGGCGTGTCCTGGCCTGGATCCTCTACCTCAACACCGTCCCCGACGGCGGCACCGAATTCCACTGGCAGGACCACCACGAGGAGGCCGTCAAGGGCAAGCTGGCGATCTTCCCCGCCGGCCTCTCCCACCTGCACCGGGGCCGCGTCAGCCAGACCCACACCAAGACCATCGCCACCGGCTGGATCAATGCCGGCAGCCTCGACGCCTACGTGGCGCGCCTCGCCGCCGGCTGAGGCCCCGGTCCGGTGGTCAGTCCAGGGGCGAGGGCACGATCAGCCCCTCCAGGCGCTGCTGCAGCTCCTCGGTGAGGGCCTGCACCGCCCGGCGCCGATCCCGGCGGTAGTCGGCCAGGCGCCCATCCACCCCGATCGGCCGGTCGATGCTGATCCGCACTTTCCGCTGCCCCAGCCGGGGGCGCTGGTTGGCGGTCTGGCCCTGGATCCGGCACTGGGTGTCCCAGAGCAGCAGCAGGGTGTCGGCGAAGCGCTCCTGGCTCGGCCGCTCCCGCACATAGCTGCCGCTCACGGCGACGAAGGACTCCACCACACGCATGTGCCACAGCTGGGCCCCGGTCTCCTCCGCCAGCCGGTCGGCCAGGGCCCGGGCCAGGGGGCTGGGGGGCTCGGCGTCGGGGGGCCGGGCGGGGTAGAGCCGATCCCAGCCGGCCTGCTCCAGGCGCCGGCAGCGGTCGGTGAGGCTGCCGCAGGGCTGCATCCCGAAGGACTGCTCCACCCGCCGCAGGGCCAGATCCATGAGTCGCTGCAGCCGGGGGCCGAAGCCGGGGGCGGACTCCGGGTCGGCGCTGTCTGCGGCGGGAGCGCACGCCTCGGGCAGGGCCAGGTGCACCTTTTCGCGGTAGAAGGCCTCCATCTGCTCGAGCATCCGCTCCCCGAGGCGCACCAGCCGCCCATGCAGCCGGGAGGGGTCAAGGTCGTGGCCGGGATCGGGGACCAGGCCTGCCCCCTCCTCCAGGCGGCAGAGCAGGGCCTCGATCGGCCCCCAGACCGGCTCGATGAAGCTGTACTGCAGACCGATCGGCAGCAGATCCATCCGTTCATGGCGTCCGGCCTCGGCCAGGTCGGCGGCCGTCCAGAAGGCGAGCTGGGCGGTGCCGGGCTCCAGGGGGCTGAGGCGTTCGTTGTGGCCGTTGGTGGCCCCCTCCGGCGCCAGGGCGAAGGGGTGGGGTCCCTCCAGCAGCAGCTTCCGGGCCGTGCGCAGGGCGGGCAGATCCAGCTTGCTGCGCTGGATCGAGGCGCCCCCCAGGTGGGTGAACAGCCACCCCATGGTCGGCCCGGCCCAGAGGGGGATGCCGCGGTCGAACAGGAACTGGCCGGTGGGGGCCGGATCGAAGCGCAGGCCCTGCCGTCGGCCGGCCCGGGCCAGCTCCACCCACAGCAGCCGGGCCATGCTCAGGGGATCGTCGAGGCTCGGGTGGCGGAAGGCGAGCAGCAACCGGCTCTCCCCGGCCTGGAAGGAGCGCATCGCCTCCACCAGCGTGGCCATGCCCTCCACCTCCACCGCCGCGATCCGGCAGCGCCACCGCAGCCAGAGCGGCAGCACCAGCCGGCCCAGCGCCAGCACCCGACCATCCAGGCGGGGGGGCAGGAACTCCAGCGGCGGGGCGGTGGCCATCGGCGGACGTTAGGCGGGCTGCCGGGGCCGGGCTGTGTCCACGGCCAGCTTCAGCGCAGCTCCAGGGGGGTGATCGGCCCGTCGCCCCGCCGTACCCCCAGCCGGATCGGCCGCGGCGGACCCTGGGCCGGCAGGGTCACCTCCACCCAGAGCTGCTCGCCGGCCGGGCGACGGGAGGGATCCGCCACCCCGGGCGGGATGAAGTAGGCGACCGACGGCCCCAGGCGCCAGCCTTCGCCCTGCGGTGTCGCCGGCAGGCTCTTGGAGCGGGGGGTGGCGGGTCCGGCCAGCTCGGCCCGCACCCGGTCGGCCTCGCTGCGCAGCACCAGCCGCTCCCCCGACCAGGGCCTGGCCTGGCCGCCCGGCACCTCGGGGGCCGGTACCAGCAGGGCCAGGTTCACGTAGCGCCCCCGGATCGGCAGGTGGGGATCCACCGGCTCGCTCAGGATCCAGCCCCGGGGCCGGGTGGCCCGATCCAGCAGCAGCTGGCCTGCCAGGCTCAGCAGCAGCCCGCCCTGCAGCAGGGCCAGCAGCAGGCCGCGCGCCGGCCCGGGGATCATGGGGTCCCCCGGCCAACGGCGCGGGCCACGAGCCGGCGGCGCAGCAGCTCCAGGCCCCAGCCGCCGCCGAGGAACAGCACCCCCAGGCCGATCAGGCTGGCGGAGCGGCCGAGGCTGTCCATCACCTGGGACACGTAGAAGGCCAGCACGTCGATGGCGATCAGGGCGGCGCCGAGGTTGACCCGCTCGGAGCGGCCCTCCATCACGCCCCAGGCCACCAGCAGCAGGCCGCCGACGGCCCACCACAGATAGGGGAACACCCCGGCGTCCTGGTGGGTGGACCAGGCCAGCGCCACCCCGGGGAGCAGCCAGCCGATCGCCACCGCCAGAGGCCAGGCGCGCCGGCCCCGCAGGCGCAGGCCCAGCAGCAGCGGTGCCCCCAGGGCGACCGCCCAGCCGACGGCCGCCAGGGGCAGGGGCAGGGGGGCGGAGGTGGGGCCCCCGTGGCTGAACAGCTGCCAGAGCAGGCCCGTCGGCAGCAGGCCCAGCCCGCCGAGCCAGAGCAGCACCCGCCGCGGCGCCGGGACGGCGCCCGCCCCCGCCGGCGCCGCCAGATAACAGAGGCTGAGCAGCAGCAGGCCCGCCGCCGGGGCCAGCACGACCGTCGGATCCCCGGATCCCCGCTGCAGTCCCTCGGTGGCGGCATCGACGGCCCGCTGCCATTCAGCGACCAGCCAGGCCGGCCCCAGCAGGGCCAGCAGCGCCAGCTGGGGCCACTGGCGCAGCAGGGCCCAGCCCAGGCCCGCGCCGATGGCCCAGAGCAGCAGCCCCAGGGGCCAGTGGGCCTCGAGGTGGAACAGCTGGCCCGCCAGGAACAGGCCCGCCCCCAGCGTCACCGTGCCCACGCCGTGCAGGCTCACCGCCAGGGGCGGGAAGCGGTTCTCGAGGGCGGCGCCGCCCCCGTGCAGACCCACCACCAGGGCCAGCAGCAGCCCGAAGCGCTGCCCGGGCCCGAGGGCCTGCCAGTGGGTGGAGACGAACAGCAGCAGTCCGGCGGCCACCAGCACGCCCCCGAGGGCGACGGCCACCAGCACCGGCACCCGCAGCCGGCGGCGACCCGGCTGGGCCCTCTCCCAGGCCAGGATCGCTTCGGCGCCGGCGGGGTCGATCAGGCCCGCCTGCCGCCAGCGCTCCAGCCGTGATTCCCAGCCGTCTGCCATGGGAGGAGGCTACGGGGACCGGGTGGCTCCAGAGCCGCGCTCCGCGTGAACGTTTTCCGCGCCGCGAATCGGGGGGGCCGGGGGGTGTCGATGATGCAGAGACCCTCTGATCCGTCCCGTGTCGGCCATCGGAGCGCCACGGTCCGATCCGGACAGCCCTGCTGACGGGTGGATCGGCGCCGCCGAGCGGGAACGGCGCCTGATCGAGGAGCGCCATCGGCTTCTGGCCGAGAACGCCAGGGATGTGATCTGGACCATGGCCGCCGATGGCACGATCACCTCGGTGAGCCAGGCCGTGGAGAGCCTCAGGGGCCTGACGCCGGAGGAGGCGATGGCCCAGCCGATCGAGCAGATCCACCCACCCGACTCCCTGGCGATCTCCCTGGGTTACTTCAGCCAGCTGGTCGAGGACCTGCGGGCCGGCCGACCGCCCCAGTCCTTCCGCGGCGAGCTGGAGTACTACTGCCGCGACGGTTCCACCGTCTGGATGGATGTGATCGCCCTGCCGGTGCTGGATGAGCAAGGGGCCTTCCTGGAGCTGCTGGGGGTCAGCCGGGACATCACGGAGCGCAAGCGCACGGCGCTCGAACTGCAGCAGGCCCGGGCGGACGCCGAGGCGGCCAATCGGGCGTTGCTGGCCGCCAACCGGGCGCTGGAGCGGCTGGCCACCACCGATGGCCTCACCGGGCTCTGGAACCGGCGGGAGCTGGATGAGCGGGTGCGCCGCGAGATCGACCGCGCCGACCGCTACGGCGATGTCCTGTCGCTGGTGCTCTTCGACATCGATCACTTCAAGGATGTCAACGACCGGTTCGGCCATCTGGCCGGCGACCTGGTGCTGGTGGAGCTGGGGCGACGGGTGGCAGCCCTGCTGCGCAGCTGCGACGGCGTCGGCCGCTGGGGCGGCGAGGAGTTTCTGGTGCTGCTGCCCCGCTGCACGGCCGGGCAGGCCCATCAGATGGCCGAACGGCTGCGGCGGCGGGTGGAGGCGGAGCCCTTCGGGGTGGTGGGACGGGTGACGATCAGCTCCGGGGTGGTGCAGCGACGGCCCCTGGAGTCCGCCGAGGCCTGGTTCCATCGGCTGGACCAGGTGCTGTACCGGGCCAAGGAGCTGGGCCGCAACCGGGTGGAGCTGGAGCCGGAGCCGGGGGCTGAGCCACGGCGCTGAGCCACGACCGCTTTGAGACCATGGGCCCACTGCCCGCGCCCAGCCCGTGACCGAGTCCTCCCTGCCCAAGACCTACGACCCGGCCGCCACCGAGGTGCGCTGGCAGGCGGCCTGGGAGGAGGCCGGCGCCTTCCACCCCGATCCGGAGGCGCCGGGTG
Source organism: Cyanobium sp. Candia 9D4 (assembly GCF_024346155.1). Classification (NCBI taxonomy): domain Bacteria; kingdom Bacillati; phylum Cyanobacteriota; class Cyanophyceae; order Synechococcales; family Prochlorococcaceae; genus Cyanobium; species Cyanobium sp. Candia 9D4. Next base: position 453,439 of record NZ_JAGQCK010000002.1, read on the forward strand.
AACCGTTCTCGGTGGTGATCCCGCCGCCGAACGTGACCGGCAGCCTGCACATGGGCCACGGCTTCGAGACGGCCCTGATCGACACGATCGTGCGCTTCCAGCGCCTGCAGGGGAAGAACGTGCTCTGCCTGCCCGGCACCGACCACGCTTCGATCGCGGTGCAGACGCTGCTCGAGAAGCAGATCAAGGCCGAAGGCGGCAGCAAGGAGGATCTGGGCCGCGACGCCTTCCTGGAGCGGGCCTGGAGCTGGAAGGGGGAGAGCGGCGGCACGATCGTGGGCCAGCTGCGCCGGCTGGGTTACTCGGTGGACTGGCGCCGGGAGCGCTTCACCCTGGATCCGGGCCTGAGCGCAGCGGTGGCGGAGGCCTTCGTGCGGCTGCACGAGGAGGGGCTGATCTACCGCGGCGAGTACCTGGTGAACTGGTGCCCGGCCTCGGGATCGGCGGTGAGCGACCTGGAGGTGGAGATGAAGGAGCTCGACGGCCACCTGTGGCATTTCCGCTATCCGCTCAGCGGCGGCCCCGCCGCCGATGGCACCGACCACCTGGTGGTGGCCACCACCCGCCCCGAAACCCTCCTGGGGGACACCGGCGTGGCCGTGCACCCCAGCGACCCGCGCTACGCCGCCCTGGTGGGCCAGACGATCACCCTGCCCCTGGTGGGACGCCAGATCCCGATCGTGGCGGATGAGCACGTGGATCCGGCCTTCGGCACGGGCTGCGTCAAGGTGACCCCCGCCCACGACCCCAACGACTTCGCCATCGGCAGCCGCCACGGCCTGTCCTTGATCACGGTGATGGCCAAGGACGGCAGCATGAACGCGGCGGCGGGGCGCTTCGCCGGCCTGGACCGCTTCGAGGCCCGAGCGGCGGTGGTGGCGGCGATGGAGGCGGAGGGGTTCCTGGTGAAGGTGGAGCCCCACCGCCACAGCGTGCCGTTCTCGGATCGGGGCAAGGTGCCGGTGGAGCCCCTGCTCTCCACCCAGTGGTTCGTGAAGGCCGAGCCCCTGGCGGCCCGCTGCCGGCAGGCCCTCGAGGGCGGCGCGCCCCGCTTCGTGCCGGAGCGCTGGGAGAAGGTCTACCGCGACTGGCTCACCGACATCCGCGACTGGTGCATCAGCCGCCAGCTCTGGTGGGGCCACCGCATCCCCGCCTGGTTCGTGGTCAGCGAGACGGGCGGCGTGATCACCGAGGCCACGCCGTATGTGGTGGCCCGGGATGCCGCGGAGGCCGCCGCCAAGGCGGAGGCCCAGTTCGGCGCGGCGTCCCGGGCCGCCGGCCGGGAGCTGCAGCTGGAGCAGGACCCGGACGTGCTCGACACCTGGTTCTCCAGCGGCCTGTGGCCCTTCTCCACCCTGGGCTGGCCCGAGGGCGAGGCCGCCGATCTGGCCCGCTGGTACCCCACCAGCGTGCTGGTGACGGGCTTCGACATCATCTTCTTCTGGGTGGCCCGCATGACGATGCTGGCCGGCGCCATGCAGCCCCTCGGCGCCGGCAAGGCCTGGATGCCCTTCGCCGACGTGATGATCCACGGCCTGGTGCGGGATGAGAACAACCGCAAGATGAGCAAGAGCGCCGGCAACGGCATCGATCCCCTGCCGCTGATCGAGCGCTACGGCGCCGATGCCCTGCGCTTCGCCCTGGTGCGGGAGGTGGCCGGCGCCGGCCAGGACATCCGCCTCGACTACGACCGCAGCGACGGCAGCTCGGCGACGGTGGAGGCGGCGCGCAACTTCGCCAACAAGCTCTGGAACGCCACCCGCTTCGCCCTGATGAACCTGGGCGGTGAAACGCCCGCCAGCCTCGGGGAGCCGGACCCGGCGCAGCTGCAGCTGGCCGACCGCTGGATCCTGTCGCGGCTGGAGCGGGTCAAGCGGGAAACGGCGGAGCGCTACGCCAGCTACGGCCTGGGGGAAGCGGCCAAGGGGCTTTACGAGTTCGCCTGGAACGAGGTCTGCGACTGGACGATCGAGCTCCTCAAGCGGCGCCTCAACCCACGGCCCGCCGCCGAAGGGGAGCCCCTCGCTGCCGAGGTGCTGGCCGACCAGCGGGTGGCCCGGCAGGTGCTGGCCAAGGTGCTGGCGGAGCTGCTGGTGCTGCTGCATCCGCTGATGCCCCACCTGAGCGAGGAGCTCTGGCATGGGCTCACCGGCGCCCCCGAGGGCACCTTCCTCGCCCTGCAACCCTGGCCGGCGGCCGAGGCGGCCGCCCTGGATGAAGGTCTGGAGGCGTCGTTCGCCGAGCTGATCGAGGCGATCCGGGTGGTGCGCAACCTGCGGGCCGTGGCGGGCCTCAAGCCCTCCCAGGGGGCTCCGGTGCTGTTCATCACCGGCCGCCAGGAGCTGGCCGCGGTGCTGCGGGAGGGCAGCGACGACATCACCACCCTCACCAAGGCGGAGAGCGTGACGGTGCTGGATCCAGCGGCGGCCGCCGAGCGGCCGGCGGCCCGGGCCCTGGCGGCGGTGAGTGGCGAGCTGCAGGTGCTGCTGCCCCTGGAGGGCCTGGTCGACCTCGACGCCCTGCGGGCCCGCCTGGAGAAGGACATCGCCAAGGCCACCAAGGAGATCAGTGGCCTGGCCGGCCGCCTCGCCAACCCCAACTTCGCCGGCAAGGCGCCGCCGGAGGTGGTGGCCGAGTGCAAGGCCAACCTGGCCGAAGCCGAGGCCCAGGCGGCCCTGGCGCGGCAGCGGCTGGCGGATCTGGGCTGAGGGGGTCCGGCCAACGCCTGAGCACCCTTCAGTGGTGGAATTCGAGGAAGTTCTCGGATATCTTGTGGGTTGCACCGGGGCATTGCAGAGCCGATACCTCCGCTGCCAGGGCCTCAAGAAACGCGACCCGCGGGTAGGGATGGAGCAGGGCCTGCTGGTGCCACTGCTGCACATCCGGAACCTGGACGATGGCGATGCAGGTGCCACCGCCGAATTCCCACCAGAAGCGCACCACCCCATCAGGGAGGGTGATGACGACATCGCCGGAGCGCCCCTGCGATGTAACGCGGACCTGTCCTCTGAGGCTGAACATCTGGCTTGGTTTGAGGTTAGGCCGGTGCGCTGATGCTGCTCTGTTCACGCCAGGGGCCTGTCAGGTCTGGCCAAAAACGGTGTGCGTGTGATCGCGCTACTCACGCTCCGCGATAGTGGTGAATAATCCAAGAAACGAGTCGGAGCAACTCTGTTCAATGCGAGTCGCGTCCGCCGATACGGAACCGTTGCACTCGCCAGACGAGATTTTGCCTGACTGGTATTTTGCCGTATACCGACTCATCAGACGATTCCCGACAAGACTGCCCGTTCCGGACGATTCAAATTGGACACCGTTCGGCAACCTGCCCCAACGGTTGAACGCGAAGCTGCTGTCGACCTGGGAGACCTTTGTGCCATTGTCCGGGTTATCACTATCGCGCCAGACGCCGGATATCTTTGGTATTGGAACGGTGGCCGGAGCTTCGATGGGCTTGATCCTTTTGGAGAGCTCCTCATTCACAACTTTAGGTTGGGGGGCGCGACTGAAGATCTTGTCCCAGTTTGAAAGGAGCGCAGCTCCCAGTGTGCCCGCCAAGCCGATGATCGCAACCGTGATCGCCACTCGATGACTCGGGTCCGCCATGGCTTGTCTCCGGGACGTGTGGATTGTAGTCGCCCAAGGCTTGACGATCAAGTTGACCATGCTTTGGCGAGTCAGGGTTGAACGAGGTGTTCGGCATCAATGGGCGAGGTAGCGATTTGGTATGTTGTTGAGAGGAGGAATATCTCTATCAGACGCACGCAGTAACTCCACCACGTTGGCGTAGCTATCGTGTTCAGTTCGCTGCATCTGCGGCAGCAGACCAAGTTGGGCATAGGAGACCGGAGTGACATCAAAGCACGTTGTTTCCCAGTCGAAGCCTTTGCCCCAAGTGATGCCGCGCAGTTGCACATCCGCTCTGGCACCCGCTTCCAGCAACAGCCTCATGACACGCGCCGACCGATTCGCGTTGGAGTTGACCGTGTGGAAGAGTGGGGTATGACCATTCAGACCGAAGATATCAGTGTCAGCCCGCACATCGACTTCGGCGCCAAGCTCAAGCAGCTTGGCCGCCGCATCAATGTGTCCGTACTCCGCTGCGACGTGGAGCAGCGACGCTCCGACTAACGGCGTGAACGCGCAAGGCAGTGTCACCTTATGGCTTAAGAGGTTCCTGTCTGCCCGCACCGCAGCCTCAATGGCCGACGGGTCGTTTAGGAGAACTGGTTCAAGGTCTGGGTCTTCCAGGACGGCTCCTCGATCCAGCAGCAAGCGAAGGCATGCCGAAAAGGCATCCGACCTGAAATACATCTCTACCAGGTGGTTGACGGGAGACTTCCCGTTGATCGGAGCCTGAATGTCGAATCCAGTGTCAAGGATGGCGCGGATGCGCTCAACCGAATGTGATTCGAAGGCGGCTAGCAGGTCATCGGCGGACTTCATGTGATGGCTAACGCTGCCCCTAGGTGGCAGGTCAAGAGTATCTGTTTCCTGAAGTGAACCCTTGGATGCCTGTTCACTCAAGGGTCTTGCTCGAAGGTGTCGCACCTCCACAGGAAGCGTTTCATGACCTTCGCCTCGTCTGCAAAGCTCAAGTCACCTCCGCTTCGCTTCGCACGCTCGCGCTCACCTTCAGACCCAGGGCCGTGACCACTTTCAGGATGGTGTCAAAGCCAGGACTGCGCTCTCCAGACAACGCCTTGTAGAGGCTCTCCCTGGAAAGCCCTGAGTCTCTGGCCACCTGGGTCATCCACTGGGCCCGTGAAATGTCGCCCAGGGCCTTGGCAATGAAGGTCGCATCACCATCCGCCTCTTCGATGCAGGCTTCCAGGTCAGCCGCCATCTCCTCCGGTGTTCGGAGATCCTCGGCAACGTCGTAGGGGGTGGTCGTCGTTTTCACCAGGTCCCCTCTGTCAGGTTGTCTGCGAATCGAAGGGCGTCATCAATGTCCCTGGCTTGTGACCTCTTGTCTCCACCAGCCAAAAGGATGATCAAGGCGGTTCCTCATTGCTCGGACAACCTGAATGACTCTCATGCTGAGGCACTCAAAGGAGTTGAATAGAAACCCTTTGTCGGGACTGTATAGCGCTCCAGATCGGTGGTTGGGCAGTGATTTTCCAAATGATCAATGTGACCTCATGATCCTGTCCACCGCATCTAGTTGTCAGGCTGAAAGATCAAAGGCTTCACTTAGCTGTTTGAGAAGTACTAGAGCTTTCGGCCAGGCCTCGCAGATGTAGGCCTCCCATTCGGTGGAAACGTCTTGATCGACCACCATCCTCGTGCCTGCTGGTATGGCAAGGAAGGTGTAGTTCTCGTACGCGGGTGCCCAAGCCTTGACTGCTTCACTTGTTGTGTCCACGATGCCATTGGCAATGAATCCGAGGTGACGGATGGAGATAAACTCGTTCTGTCTGTTTTCCGCGATCTCGGCGACCATGCCATCACCACTCGGAGATAGAAACTGAATCTTCGATCCCTGCTCCCATGAGCCGTTGAAGTGCGAGCCTTCAGCAAACGCAGCTGTCCAGATCTTGTAGCTCTCGAGTGAAGTAACATGTCGCCAGACTACAGAAATTGGCGCATTGATGTCCTTGTTGAACTGGAGGCGCTTAGCGGATGACATCGAAGTTCTCCGACAGTGTGTTTGTGAGCGACCTGACGCTGCCGCTGAGTGGCAGGCCAGGAGACCATGGCGCTCTGACAACTCTATGGCGGCCTGATCACTCCAGCGGCTTGTTGGCTGGCCTGCCTGCTTCAGTTCTCTCGGAGCACATGGCTTATTGATAAAAGGTAGCAGCACCACTTGAACCAGCCATCTCAGTGCCCCCGAGCATCTTGCACATCGTTGTCATGCACCACGGCGGGGACATCTAGCTCGACTTGATCGCCCGCACCTCGGCAGCGCGTTCATCTGTGGGAATCACAGGTAACTCGCCCTTGACCGTGACCGGAAGACGACGTAGGTGGTCCATGATCGCTTGCCATTCCTTGATCTCATGAGCCGCATTGATGCCCACCCCCTTTTCAATACTCTCCACATCAGTCGTGCCTGGTGGCGGCAGCAAATAGCCCGGATTTTCGCGGGGTAGCTTCAGTGCATCAACTCTGGAGGTGAGAGGAGTGCCATCCATCTTCTTGGGCACAAGGGCCAGCTTGCCCTTCGTATACCTGGGAATGGCTACGATAATCGGAGCGAGCATCAGCGGGCAGCTCAAGCTGAAGAGGCGCTCATCCTTGCCACTGATGTCGATAGCCTTGTAGCCGCTGTCGATGTCACCCAGTTCGATGGCCGTCACCACGTCGAACTTCGGACGAGTGGGGTCGTAGCGGATGCGCATGCCTGAGGCGCGCGGGAAATACTCTCCCGGATGGGCTGCGCTGTCGACGAGCAGGAACTCAAGCAGGTTCTTGAGATCCATACCGGTGAAATAGCCGGTCACCAGTGTGCTGCCGGGAGTCGGATCCACGACGCCCGATCCGAGCGGTGCCACAGCGAACACGTCGTAGACCGTCACGACACCGGTTTTGCCGCGCAGGAGCCCCGCGCGCATCATGCCGTTGGCGGTGAAGCCGATGTCCGCCTTGGTTGCCGCACGGAACGAGTCGGTGACCAGGTTCGCCAGCAGGGTGCCGGCAGCGATGTCGCTGAAGGTATTGGGCAGATCCCGGGGGGTGATGGCCAGGGGCTGTTCGATGCTGTAGCCCCGCGATGCGAAGGCGGTGGCACTGACCGACTTCTTCAGTTCATCGATCTCCTTGTCGATGGTCCGATCACCGAGGATGCTGTCATCGATCGGCAGCAGTCGGTACGAAGTGACGGACAGCTTGCTGCCGTCCAGCGCGATCACAAGTTCGCCGAGATTGTTGCTCTCCTTTCCGGTCTGTACCACCGGCGTGCGGCCATTCACGATGATGGGTTCGTTTAACTCCGTGTGGCTGTGGCCGCTGATCACAATATCAATCCCCGGTACATCCTTGGCCAGTTGCACGTCTTCTCCGGTGTCGTAGCGGCCATCAGGGCCCTTCTCAACGCCTCCGTGGCTCAGAGCGATGACAACATCAACTTTTTCGCTCTCGCGCAGGATCTTCACCACCTGACTCGCCGCACTGATGGGATCGGCAAAGCTCGTGGCGCCGCCACTGGTGTAGATCAAGGCCTCCTTGCCAAGGACGCCAAAGATGCCGAAGCGCAGCCCGCCCCGCTCGATGACCGTGTAGCGGCGGATCATACCCTTGCGGGTCAGCGCCTGAAGAGCGGCCAAGCTGGGATTGCTTCCCAAAAAGCTGGTATTCGCAGAGAGTATTGCTGGGATGGGGCCCACCTTGACGGCCGCGCCGATGGAACTGCCCAGGCCCGCTGGTCCGAGATCGAACTCATGATTGCCAAAGGTGGTGGCGTCATAACCCATCTTTCCCATGAGGTGGAGTTCACCGCCGGTTTCACGTGTGGCGGCGCTGAATGCGGAGCCCATGCTGTAGTCGCCTGCATCCAGCACCAACACCGGCCCCTGGCTCTTGCGCGCAGCGATGCGCTGAGCGATGAGGCTCGCTAGCCGCGCATAACCACCACGGGTGGTGTCGTCGTTCAGCGTGAAAGGGCTGTAATCTGAAGACGGGCCCATGCCGATGAAGCTCGCGTGCATGTCATTGGTGTGCAGGATCGTAAACGTCATGGATCCAGCTGTCGCGGCACGTAAGAATTCTGGCAAGAGGACGGTGATGCCCCCCATTGCCGAGACTGCCAAGAACTTGCCGCGGGAGAACTTTCCAAGGGCTCCCTTGGTTGCCGTGTGGTCGTCGAGACTTGTTGTTGCTGGTTGGTGATGATCAGGCTTCACTGTTGATTCATCAAAAACTGGTCATTGAAGGTGCAGTCCGTGGTCTGGCCAACGCTGATTAGATGGTTTCCGCAAACCACGTCTTTTGATGACCTCGCTTCCGTGAACCACTTATTCATTGTGATGCACGAGTCCCTTCCCCCTGCTAAGCCCCCGCCGTCAGCCGGTGCAGCGCGCTGTAATCCAACTCATCCAGGCCGGCGGCCGTCGCCCGCTCCAGCAGTGTCGCCAGCCCATCGAGGCCCTCCGTCTCCAGCCCCAGGCCCCGGGCGGTCTGCAGGAACAACAGCAGGTCCTTGCGCAGGTGGGCGGTGGGGAAGTTGGCGTTGGTGTAGTCGTCGGCGAGTTCCTTGGCCAGCTTCTTGTCGAAGGTGGGGGCGTACAGGGCGCTGGCGCGCAGGATCGCCATGAAGGCCTCCACGTCCACGCCGGCCCGCTGCACCAGGTGCAGGCTCAGGCTGAAACTGTGGGTGAGGCTGACGATCAGCTGGTTGAGGGCCAGCTTGGCGGTCAGCGCCGCCCCCACCGGGCCCAGCAGGCGGGGTTCACCCCCCAGCGCCGCCAGCACCGGCCGGGCCCGCTCCAGGGCCGCCGCCTCGCCGCCCACCATCAGCTGCAGGGTGCCGGCCAGGGCCTCCGGCCGGCTGCCCAGCACCGGCAGCTCCAGCAGCTCCGCGCCCCGCTCCGCCAGCGCGACGGCGAGTTCCCGACTCTCCTCGGGCGCGATCGTGGCCACCTGCAGCACCAGCCGGCCCGCCAGCGTCGTGCCGGCCTGCTCCAGCAGCACGGCCCGCGTGGTGGGGGCATCGCTCAGCACCGTGATCACCAGCGCAGCGGCGGCGACGGCCCCGGCCGGCGTGGCGGCCACCGTCGCCCCCAGGGCCTGCAGCGGCCCGCAGCGCTCCGCGTGGCGGTTCCACACCGTGAGCCGGTAGCCGCTGCCCAGCAGCCGTTCGCCGATGGCCGCCCCCAGCAGGCCGGTTCCCAGCAGGCAGATCTCCATCGACGCGGCCCTGCGGCGGCCGTCAACCTACCCGGACCCCTCCTCGGTCTCCGCCAGCGGCCGCCAGATCAGCGGCCCGAAGCGGGCCACCACGGCCCGCAGGCCGTCGAGTTCGCGGCCGCTGCGGCCGCTGAAGCCCAGCACCACACAGTCTTCCGGCACCGTCCAGTCGATCGGGCGGTCGCCGGCATCGCCGCCACCGCCGATGCGCTGGCCATCGCTGCTGGTGAGGAACAGCCGATCCACCCGGGTGCCGCTGAGGCCCTCGATGCGCCGGATCGTCACGCCCTCCGCCAGCTGCAGCCGGCCCCTGTCGCCACCGCCACCGCCGCCATGGAGCTCCGGCTCGCGGGGGTCGCCCTCGCCGGCGTAGCGCAGCCGGATCTGGTCCACCCGGGAGCCGGTGCGCAGCCCCACCTCCACCAGCCGCTGGCGCCGGCGGATCGCATCGGCCCGCCCGGGGAAGGCGAAGGGGGCGCCGCCGTTGCCTCCCATCGCCAGCTCCTCGGTCAGGGATACGTTCAGCTCCGGGCTGCCCGCGTCCAGGGACGGCAGCGCCGGCACCTCCAGGGGGCTGGCGGCGGCGGCCCGGTAGGCGGCCCGGCAGGCGTCGAGGGCGCGGCGATCGGCGGCGGCGGTGTCGCGCCGCTCGCCCAACGTCGGGTCCGGCGTGACGCCATAGAGCCGGTACGTTTCGGCCACCCAGTCCATCTGGCGGAGCAGTCCCACCACCTGCTCGCGCTTCTCCAGCAGGCCGGCGCCCGAGCCGTCGCCGCTGAACAGCCGCCGGTTGGCGGCCACCGCCTCGAAGGCGGCGCCGATGGCCGGCACCGTCTCGTAGCCCCGGGTCCGCATCCCGATCAGCGCCGGCTGGTCCAGCGGCAGCCGGGCGAAGTCGTGGGCGAAGGGGATCAGGGAGGCGGCGTCCGCCGGCGGCTGGACCCTGGTGCCCATCACCTGCATCCGGAAGCCGAGATTCACTGCGGCGCTGCGGGCGACCGACGTGACGGTCTCCACCAGGGCGGGGTTCAGGCTCACGCCGCCGAGGCCCAGGTCGGCGCCGATCTGCCGCTCCACCAGGCGGGCCTGCTCCCGCGACTGGGCGTAGAAGGTGAACACCCCATGGCACTCCCCACCCACCTCCGCCGCCGCCACGAAGCCATCGCCGTGCAGGGCCACGAAGGCCTCGAGTTCGCCGGCATCGGCCGGCACCGCCACCCCCTCCAGCAGCCGGGTCTGGTCCACCTCCAGCGCCGCGCTCACCTGCCGGGCCCACACCACCAGCGACAGGCTGAAGGCGGTGGTGTTCAGGGAGTCCCGGAACGTCCGCTTGGCCCGCAGCAGGCTCAGGGGCCCCAGGCCCACCCCGAGGGCGCTGCCGTTGTGCAGCGAACGGACCAGCTCCTCGCTGCTGCGGCAGAGCTGCCAGCCCACGGTGCTGCCGCCGCCCGCCGCCAGCACCGTGCCGCCCACGGCCGCCTCCAGGGGCTCGCCCGGGTCGGCGACGCTGTGGCGCCCCCGGAACAGGGCCCCCCGGGCCACCTGCTGGGCCAGCTCCGACGGGTCAGCCATGGCGACACGGGCAGAGAACCCAAGCCTAGGCAGGGTCGATACGGTGGCCCCATGGACCCGCTCTGGTTGTCGGATCAGCTGCTGCCCTGGCTCCGTTCCCCGCTCGGGGCCGTGGCCTTCGTGCCCCTCTATGCGCTCTGGGTCACCCTGCTGCTGCCGGGGGTCTGGGCCTCGATGCTGGCCGGGGTGCTCTATGGCCCCGTGGGGGGCAGCGTGCTGGTGTTCGCCGGCGCCTGCCTGGGGGCCCAGACGGTGTTCCTGCTGGGGCGCGGCCGCTGGCGGGGCTGGGCCCGCCGCCGTCTGGCCGGAGCGCCGCGGCTGCAGGCGGTGGAGCGGGCCGTATGCCGCCAGGGCCTGGTGCTGGTGCTGCTCACCCGCCTGTCGCCGGCCTTCCCCTTCAGCCTGCTCAACCTCGCCTACGGCCTCAGCGAGGTGAGCCAGCGGGACTATGCGATCGGCCTGATCGGCATCCTCCCGGGCACCGTGCTGTTCTGCGCCCTGGGGGCGGCGGCCGGTGATCCGCGCCACTTTTCGGCGCTGCTGGCGGGCCCGGCCGATGGGGCCACCTGGGTCCTGCGGCTGGCGGGGGTGGCGGCCACCCTGGCGGCGGTGCTGCTGGTGGGCCGCCAGGTGCGTCTGGCCCTGGAGGAACGCGGGGTAGCCTCCCACGTTGCGATGCAGGCCAGCGATGGTGACGGCCGAGATTCCCCCACGCCCCGGCGCCTGCCCTAACTGCGGCGGCGATCGCCTCACCCCGGTGCGCCGGGTGCGGGTGAGCAAGGCCCGGGTGGCGGCGGAACTCGCCCACTGCAGCGACTGCGACTTCCTGTTCCTGGCCGAGCCCACCTGGCTGGACGTGGCCTACGAGGAGTCCTTCTACGGCGACACCGGCTACGTCGACCGCAACCTGCATGCCTCGCGCCTGCTGCGGCTGCTGCTGGTGATCGGCCGGCTGGGCCGCTTCGGCCCCAGCGAGCCGGGCTGCGACCTGGGCACCGGCCTGGGCATGCTGCCGCGACTGCTGCGCGACCACGGCTTCGATTTCCACGGCACCGACGCCTACGCGGCCATGGAGCTGATCCGTCCTTTCTGCGGCCCTCCCGGCGATGGGGCGATCGGCTGCAAGACCGCCTTTGAGGTGATCGAGCATGTGCCCTCCACCCCCGACTTCCTGCGCGACGAGGTGGGGGCCACGCCCCTGTTCGTCTTCTCCACCCTGATGCGCCGGGAGGGTGAGATTCCCGGGCCGGACTGGTGGTACTACGCCTTCGGCAACGGCCAGCACATCAGCTTCCACAGCCGCCGCAGCTTCCAGGTGGCCATGGGCCGGGCGGGGATGGATCCGGCCTGGCTGGTCTGCATCGACGGCCCCGTGCATGAGCGGGCCCTGCATCTGATCGCCCCTGACGCCCGCTGGCGGCGGGCCTTCCAGGTGGCCGGCGCTCTGGTGAACCGGGGCCTCGACGGCCTGCTGCTGCCGTGGTTGGAGCCCCTGGTGGGGCTGCGCACCCGCATCATCCCCGACCACACCATCGCCATGGAGCGGCTCAGATCTGCCGCAGAGCGTCAGCCTTGTCCTTGAAGTCGCTGAGCAGCAGCTGCAGGTAGGTGACCTTGCGCAGCTTGACGTTGGCGGTGAGGGACATGCCCACCTGCAGCGGCAGCACCTTGCCACTCTTGAGCTTCAGCTGCTGGGAGTTGAGCCGGATGTCCACCGGAAAGCGGTAGAAGTTGTCGATCTGATCCGGCGGCAGGGCATCGGAGCCGATCCGCCGCACCGTGCCCTGCAGCACGCCGAAATCGGTGGCCGGGAACGAATCGATGCTGATGTCGGCGGCCTTGCCCACCGAAACGAAACCGATCTCCCGGCTGGGCACTTCCACCCGCGCCTCCAGCTTGTCGAAGGGCACCACCTTCATCACCGGTTCGCTGGTCTGGGCGACGAAGCCGCGGGAGCGGGACTTGAGCTCGAACACCACCCCCGCCTCCGGCGCCCGGATCTCCTGGTAGCGGATGTTGACGTTGAGCTCGGTCAGCTTGCTGCGCAGATCGGCCAGCTCACTCTGGATCTCGCGGACGCCCTGCTGCAGGATCGCCTTCTGGCGCAGCCGGTCGACCTGGGTTTCCTCCAGCTTGCCCTGCACCTCCTGCACCTTGTTGCGCTGGGAGAGGTACTGGAGTTCGGCGGTGGCGCCCTCCTTGTTGAGGGTCTCGAGCCGGCCGAGCACGTCCTTCTCCAGGGTGAGGCTCTGGCGCAGCACCCGTTGTTCGGTGTCGTTGAACTGCAGGTAGCGGTCGAGCTCCACCTGCTTGAGCCGCAGCTGCTGCTGCTTGTACCGGATCGTCTGCAGCAGGCTCCCCTGGCGGTCGCGGGTGGCCTCGGTGTCGAGGCGCAGCAGCACCTGGCCCTTCTCCACCCGCTCGCCCTCCTTCACCAACACCTCGTCCACCACGCCGCCGACCGGCATCTGGATGTCCTTCACGGCGCCGATGGGTTCGAGCTTGCCCGGGGCGGTCACGATCTCCTCGGTCTGGGCGAAGGCCAGCCAACCGAGGCCGAACAGGGTGACCCCCATCAGCGTCCAGGTGATCGAGCGGGCCCAGAAGCGGGACTGCTGCAGCACCACATCGTCGCTGTCGGTGTGGATGCTGCGCTCGAGGCCGTTCTGGGCGCGGCGCAGGAGGTCGGCAGGGGTGGGCAGGGTGGGACGTGCCATCAGCCCGCCTCCTGCTGGCGATACAGCGCGAAATAGCGCCCCTTGAGGGCCATCAGTTCGTCATGGGTGCCGGTCTCGACGATGGCGCCCTGGTGCATCATCACGATCAGGTCGGCGCGGCGGATGGTGGACAGGCGGTGGGTGATGAAGAACACGGTGCTCTGGCTCATCGCCTCCCGCAGGTTGTCGCACACCTGGCGTTCGGTGTCGTAGTCGAGGGCGCTGGTGGCCTCGTCCATCACCAGCAGCTGGGGCTGGCTCAGCAACGTGCGGGCGATGGCGATGCGCTGGCGCTGGCCGCCGGAGAGGGAGGCGCCCCGCTCCCCCAGCGGGGTGCTGTAGCCGGCGGAGAGCTCCATGATGAAGTCATGGGCGCCGGCGATGCGGGCGGCCTCGACGATGGCGTCGCTGGAGGCCTCCGGGTTGGTGAGGGCGATGTTCTCGCTGATGGTGCCGGAGAAGAGCAGGGGATCCTGGGGCACGATGCCCACCTGGCGCCGCAGGGAGTAGAGCTCCACCTTGTCGATGTCATAGCCGTCGACGAGGATGCGGCCCTTGCTGGGGGCGTAGAGCCGCGGCAGCAGCTTCATCAGGGTGCTCTTGCCGCTGCCGCTCTGGCCCACGACCCCGGTGAAGGTGCCGGGGGGCACGTGGAGACTGACGTTGCTGAGCACCTCCGGCCCGCCCGGGTTGAAGCGGAAGCTGATGGTCTCGAACACCACGTCGCCCTTCACCGGTGGCAGGGGGATGTGGCCGCGGTCGGCTTCGCTGGATTCCTCCGGGGTGTCGACCACGTCGGCCAGGCGCTCGAACGAGACGCGCAGCTCCTGGATGTTCTGCCAGATGGAGGAGAGCCGCAGCAGGGGCTGGGTGACATAGCCGCTGATGATCCGGAAGGCGATCAGCTGGCCCAGGGTCAGCTCCCCCTTGAGCACCAGGGTGGCCCCCACCCAGAGCACCAGCAGCTGGGAGAGCTTCTGGAGCACCGAGCTGGTCTCGTTGAGGAAGGTGCCGGTGATCGTCTTCTCGAAGGTGCGGGAGATGTATTTGGCGTACATCTCCTGCCACTTCCAACGGCTCACCATCTCCACGTTCTGGGCCTTCACCGTCTGGATGCCGGTGAGCACCTCCACCAGGTGGCTCTGGGTGCGGGCGTTCTCCTCGGCCGCCTGGCGGTACTGGCGCCGGAACAGGGGGGCCCCCAGCAGGGTGAGGCCCACCTGGATCGGCAGCACCGCCAGGGCGATGATCGTCAGCAGCCAGCTGTAGATCGCCATCACGATGATGTAGATCACCGAGAAGGCCGCATCCAGCAGGGTGATCAGGGCCTGGCCCGTGAGGAAGTTGCGGATCTTCTCCAGCTCGGCGATGCGGGTGCCCAGCTCGCCGACGGGGCGCTTGTCGAAATAGCCGAGCGGCAGCCGCAGCAGGTGGTCGATCACCTCGGCGCCCAGGCGCAGGTCGATGCGGTTGGTGGTGTCGGTGAACAGGAAGGTGCGCAGCGAGCCGATCACCCCCTCCATCAGGGTGACCACCACCAGGGCCATGCCCAGGATCTGCAGCGTGTCGAGGCTGCGCTGGGAGATCACCTTGTCGATGATCACCTGGATCAGCAGGGGGTTGGCCAGGCTGAACAGCTGGACAACGAAGGAGGCCAGCAGCACCTGGAGCAACATGCCCCGGTAGCGCTTCAGGGCCGGCCAGAACCAGCCTGGACCGAAGGTCTGCTCCGGAGTGTCGATGCTGCGCTCCAGCAGCAGCAGCTCCAGCCCCTCCGGGTACTGCTCGGCGATCTGGGCGGGGCTCAGCTGCACCCAGCCCTCCGCCGGCGAGGCCAGCCGCAGGCCGGCGGCGTTGCTGGCGGTGGCGATGGCGAAGCCCTCCTTCCACGGCACCAGGCAGGGGGTGATCAGCCGGGTGGCCGACGCCGCCGGCACCTTGGCGCCGGTGACCAGCAGGCCGAGCATGGCGGCGATCTGGCCGCAGAGCTGCAGATCCGGCGGCTGGCCGCGGCGCATCTTGTCGCGCAGGATCTTGTCCACCGCGTCGCGGCGGTAGGGCAGCTCCAGCAGCTTGCCCAGCATCTGGAAGCAGGCCAGGGTCTCCTCCAGCGGGCCGTTGCCCCGCACCAGGGTGAGGCCCCGGTCGCTGCGGTCCTGGCCCAGATCGAGGCTGCTGATCTGGAGGCTGCCGGCCGGGCCGGCTTCGGACGCCAGCGGGCCGGCCGCGCCGTCGGTGGCAGCGGTGGCGCCACTGGTGGCGACCCGCTCTTCGGCGGCGGCAGCCGCCTCGGTGAGGGCCACCAGGCGCAGTGGCAGGGGGGGACGGGGCTGGGGCAGGGGTTCCGCCGGGTTGAGCACCGAGCCGATCGCCAGGCCGGGAACATTGGCGCTGGCCAGCAGCAGTTCCTCCCCCTCCGACAGGGCAACGGCCCCATCGGCCTGCGGCAGCACCGCCCGTGCCCGCGGGCCCAGGCGTTCGAGCTTCTCCCGCCAGAGGGACGGCTCGAAGCGGCCCGCGGCGGCCCCCTCCCGCTGCAGCAGCAGCTGATGCAGCTCGGCCGTCCACAGGTGGCGGCCACACCACTGGCGCAGCCCGTTTTCGGCCAGCAGCAGCTCGAGCATCACCGTGTCCGGGATCGCCGTCGCCAGCAGGTCGGAGGCGGCGCTCACCGGCTCGATGCCCTCCGCCCGCAGCAGCGACACCAGACCCACGACAGCGCCGGGTCCGAGCCGCTCCAGGGTGAAGGGCCGGCCGTCCCGTTCCGCCAGCAGGCGGGCCTCCCCCTCGAGGATCACCAGCACCCGGTCGCCGATGCTGCCGGCGTTGCTCAGGTCTTCGCCGACGCGGAAACGGCACGGCCGGGCCTCCGCCAGCAGTCGCTCCCGGCCGGCGGCGGAGAGGCCGTCGAAGGGCGGCAGGGTGAGCCAGTCGGTGCGCCCGGGGACGGTGGAGGTCATTGCCCCTGCCCCGAACGCAGCCGCAGGGCCACTTCCTGATCCACCCATTCCTCGAACAGCTCCCGCGCCATCCGTTTCTGCATGGCGTCGTCGAAGCTGGCGGAGCGCAGCGTCTCCAGCCGCACCACCAGCCACCAGCGGTCGATGCGCAGGGGCGGGTGCAGCTGGCCCGGGCGGCTGGTGCGCAGCAGTTCGGCCAGGGAGGGATGGGCCTGCAGCAGCGGCACCGGACCCACCACCCCCCGGGTGGAGCGCTCGGGCCCCTTGGCGTAGGTGGCCGCCAGCTCGGCGAAATCGGCTTCGCCCTCGGCGATGCGCAGGTAGAGCTCCCGGGCCAGGGCCCCGTCCTCCACCCGCAGCAGGCTGTAGATCACCTGGTCGAGCTGGTTCTTGCGGGCCAGGTAACGCTGCTCGGCCCGGTGCAGGAAATGCTCCTGGCAATGGCGCTCGATCCTGGCCGGCAGCTCCGCCTGCCAGAGCACGTCGGCCTCCGTCAGCTCGTGGCGCTGCAGGTGGGCCCGCAGGTCGTCGGCGGAGCGGAGGCCGTGGCTCGCGCCCCACTCCTGCTGGGCCTTCTGCCGCTCCTCCTCCGTCAGGGTCACCGCGGCCACCGCCGTGGCGATCACCGACTGGCGCAGCAGGGGAATCAACAGTTGGTGGCGGGCCAGCTGGCGCCTCAGCTCCCCGGGGATCTCGGGCAGCGGTTCGGCCCGCACCACCAGCGGCGGTCCGGAGGGACGCGCGGGCGGATCGAGGCTGATGTCGTGGTCCAAGGAAGGGGCGACGGCCACGGGATCGGCTGACATCCGACCATTCTGGGGCTGAAGCCCCGAATCAAGATGTATCCGCGGCTGGATCGACGCGGGTTGACGGGTCGGGGGTCAGGAGCGACGCACAATCGGTTCGGCGCGCACCACGCTGCCCAGCAGCAGGAACAGGGCTTCGATGCTGCCCACCCGCGTCACCTTCTGGAACCAGGCATTCTCCCCGTAGATCAGCTGAATCAGGGCGGCCTCCGTTTCCTGGGCCGGCATCTGGAAGCTGAGCCCCAGCAGTGGCAGCTGGCGGCGTCGGCCCGAGCGCATCAGACGCACCGGCAGTTCCAGCTTGTACTGGGGCACCCGGAGCAGCCCCTCCGTCTCCGGGCCGGTGGGGGCGGCGGTGTTGAGCACCAGGCTCGCCCCCTGCTCGGACACGTCGTTGGTGGTGCCCCAGTAATCCTTGCCCCCCAGCTCCAGGCAGGCGGCCAGTTCCAGGGGGAAGCGGTCGGCCTGGCGGCGCACCGGTTTGTCGATGCAGGCCAGCAGACAGATGAACATCAGCAGGCCGTTGTAGAGGTTCCAGCCCACCATCAGGCCTTCCCCCTCAAAGACGGATCGGGACCAGCGGATGTCCAGCAGCGGCAGGCCGTAGTTCAACACCAGCACCCCCACGAACAGCACGAGATAGGTGAGGAAGGGCCAGGCGAAACGCAGATCCAGGGTCTGTTTCTGGCTGGTGACGTCCTTGTTGGTCACCAGGCTGCCCACGGATCGGAACGGCCGGAACAGAATCTGTGACAGCCTCCTCAGGGCCGGGAAGCAGAACAGGGCTTCATAGACTTCCGTCCAGAAATGGAAGTAGTGGCCGTTGGTCTGCCAGGAGGGCAGGAAATACAGCAGGATCACGAAGGGCAGGCCATAGGCCAGATACTCCACCGGCGGAGCGGCGATCAGGGTGAAGCCGATCAGCATCGACAGCAGCGGGAAAATGATGTAGACGGCGCGAAACAGGGGTGTCAGCAGGCTGAGCAGGAGGTTCAGATAAAACACCTTCTGCCAGAAATCCAGCGTCTTCCAGATCGGCAGCTGCTTCGGGGAGGTGAAGATCTGCACGTTGCCCTGCATCCAGCGCAGCCGCTGCTCGAGGTAATCGCGGAACGTGCGGGGCACTTCCCCCAGGCTCAGCACCTCATCGAGGTAGATCATGCGCCAGCCACGGGTGAGCAGGCGGGTGCCGGTCTGGCTGTCTTCGACGATGCAGTGGGTGACATAACCGCCGATGGCCTCCAGGGCCGAACGTCGGGCCAGGTAGGAGGTGCCGCAGCAGACCACGGCATTGAAGGGATCCCGGATCACCTGGACGTAATGGAAGAAATAGTCCATGTCGTCCGGCACCAGCACATCCAGCCCGAGGTTGCGATTGTGGAAATCGGAGTTGAAGTAATGCTGCGGCGTCTGGACCAGGGCCACCTCGGGATCCTGGAAGAAACCCACCGTGCGATCGAGGAAGCGGCTGAAGGGAATGAAATCGCAATCGAAGACGGCGATCAGCTCCCCCTTGGAATGGGCCAGGGCGTAGTTGAGGTTGCCGGCTTTGCGGTGCAGGTTGTCGGGCCGGCTCAGGTACTGCACCCCCAGCTCTGCGGCCAGGGCGGCAATGGCGGGGCGGTGGCCATCGTCCAGCACGTAGATGGTCTTGTTGGCGTACTGGATGTTGCGGCAGGCCAGGACGCAGCGCCGGATCAGGCGCTCGGATTCGTTGTAGGTGGGAATCCAGAGGTCCACACTGGGCTGCTGCTCCTTGGCCCAGGCCAGCAACTGGTCCGCCTGGCGTCGCCGTTGCTGGGGCCGGTAGCGGAGGGAGGGGTAGAACTGCAGCGCCGATGTCAGCAGGTAGGTGACCTCGCAGAGGAAGAAGACGAGGCTGAAGAACAGGCTGACCGGGTGGGCCGTGTTGATGGTGGTGGCGCGCCAGATGAAGTAGCGGACGGTGAACAACGACAGCAGCACGTTCACCAGCAGGTAGCTGGAGGGACGTCGGGGCAGCAGGTTCACCCCCAGGCAGATCCCCATGGCCAGGGCCAGGGGCAGCAGCACGTCGATCCACACATCCCGCACCTGCCAGAGCTCGGGCAGAACCCGGAAGCTCAGGGGATTGAGCAGCCCGATCGCCACCACGGACACCTGCAGGTTGGCCAGCAGCACCGCCAGCACCAGGCACCCCGCCGAGAGCAGCAGCACCATCCAGACCCAGGGCGAGATCCGCGAGCGGCCCTGGGGATCCGAAAACGCATGCAGGAACTTCATCGCTGGAAGCTGACCTTCGCCGTGAACCCCACGTAGCAGAACTCCCCCGGCGGCGCCGGGAAGTCGTTGAGGATGCGGATCTTCACCTCGCTTTCCCGGGCCAGGTTGATCGGCACCGGCGTGGGGGCCTCCTCACCCAGCTGGGTGCGGCCGATGCCGGAGCGGATCCCCACCACCTCACCGCGCAGCTTGTCCCGGCTGCCCACCAGCTCGATCTTCGCCTTGCTGCCCAGGCGGATCCGGTTGAGGTCGTTCTCCGCCACCGTGGTGGTGAGCCAGCGCTGGCTGCAGTCGATCATCTGGATCACCGACTGCATGGCATCGACGGAGTCGCCCCGCTGCGCCCCCAGCTGCCAGATCACCGCCTTGCGGGGGCTGATCAGGCGGGCGCTGCTGCGCTCCTGCCATTCCTTCCGGGCCACGGCCACCTGCTGCTCCAGGCCACTCACCTGGAACGCCTGGGTGCGCACATCCCCTTCGGCGTTCTCCAGGGCGATGGTGGCCTCCTGAAGCCGAACCACCGGATCGGAGTTGCTGCGGTTGTTGCGCAGGGTCAGTTCGTTGCGGGAGGCCTCCAGCACCGCCGCCTGGCCGGCCAGCTGGGCCTCCAGACCGCGCACCTCCCGGGCCCGCTGCAGCTCGGTGGTGCGGGCCCGGTCGACCACGTTGGCGGCCACGGCACCGGCCCGGAACAGCTCCTCCTGGCGCTGGGTTTCCCTTTGGGCGAAGGCCAGTTCCTTGCGGGCGCGATCCAGGGCGAAACCGAGACTGTCGCGGTCGCCCTGGTCGCGGGCCACCTCCAGGTTGCGCTGCTGGCGGGCGTCCTGGCTGAGCCGCTCGACGAGCTTCTGGCGCAGGTCGCGGCGGGTGCGCAGTTCCTGCAGGCGGCCCCGGGCCGTCTCCAGTTCGGTCTCGAGGGCGGAGAGGGTGTCCCGGGAGGCCCTGGGGTTGACGATGATCGCCAGGGTCTGGCCGGGGCGGACCTCCACCCCCGTCCCCACGTTGAGGCTTTCCAGGGTGCCGGTGACCGGGCTTCTCAGCACGATCGGGGTGGCATTGATGACCGCATCGCGGGAGCGGGCGGTGAAGAAATTGATCACGATGGCCAGGGCCGTGATCAGCAGCCCCGCTGAAATCAGCAGGATGGTGAGATCGGCCCTGCGGGAACTGGGGATCGCGTCATCGTCATCCGTCGCGGCGATGTCAGGGGCGGTGACATCCAGGACCTGACCGGCCGGCCCGGCGGAGTCAGGCTCACTGGCGCCCGCGGCGGATGGGGGCATTCCGACGTTGGATGAACGAATTTCCATTCTACCAGGGGCGAATTTTTTTGCTTGGGTAAGCCCTATCGACAGCGCAGGAATCCGTCATCTGCCAGCTCTGCTTGGATCGCCCATCTGAGCCGCTCAGCGCTTCTCGAGGGCCGCCTGAATCGTGGCGGTCGCCGCTTTGGGTCGGTTGTCTTCATCGAAGGGCAGGGGCCGCTGGGGCAGGCCATCCGCCCTTGGCATGAACGCATTCAGCCAGGTGGTGCGATCACTCAACCCCCAGGTGGTGATCAGTTTCAGCCGCGGTTCCGGCAGGACCGCCGCCAGGAAGGCGCCGTACACCGCCGCCACGGCCCGGTCCCGCTCCGGGATGGCCGCCGGCAGTTCCCGGTCGTTCACGTCCAGTTCGGTCACGAGGATGTCCAGGTCCAGGGCCGCCAGCTCCCGCAGGAAGGCGGGCAGGGTGCGGAAGGTGGTCGGTCCGCTGCCGTTGGCGTAGAGATGGGCCTGCAGGCCCACGGCGTTGAGCGGGACGCCGCTCTGCCGCAGCTGCCGCAGGAGTGTCAGGAAGGCCTGCCGCTTGCGCGCCGTCTTGGCGTCATCGCCCTCCAGCCCGTACTCGTTGATCACCAGGGCCGCCTTCGGGTCGGCCTGGTGCGCCCGGGTGAGAGCCCGGGCGATGTAGTCGGGACCCAGCCGCGCGAGCCAGAGGCTGCGGCGCAGGCCCGAGCCGTCGTCGGCGATCGGCTCGTTCACCACGTCCCACGACGGCAGCTGGCCGCGGTAGTGCCCCACCACCGTGCGGATGTAAGTGGCCATGGCCCGGTCGAGCTCCGCCGGCGGCAGGGCCTTCACCCAGGCCGGCAGCTGCTCGTGCCACACCAGGGTGTGGCCCCGCATCGCCAGGCCCTGCGCGCGGGCGAAGGCCAGCAGCCGGTCCGGGGCGCTGAAATCGAAGCGCCCGGGCGCGGCCTCCACCCCATCCCACTTCAGCTCCGACTCGGGCACGATCAGGCCGCTCTGCTCGCTCACCAGGCGGCGCAGGCCCGGATCCCGCAGCTGGTCATTGGTGACGGCGGAGCCCCAGCGCAGCCCGCGCGCCGCCGCCAGCCCCTGAAGGGTCGGGGCCGCCGGCGGCGGCAGGGCCCGCGCCACGCTCCAGCCCAGGGCCGCCACCACGGCGATCACGATCAGTTGCCGTCGTCGCATGGGCAGGGACAGGGGCACCACCGTCACTCTGGCCGTCCGTCCCGGCGCCGTCATCCACGGGGCCGCCTCAGCCCGGATCCGCCGCCAGCAGCGCCCGCAGGCCGTCCTCATCCAGCACGGCAACGCCCAGGGACTGGGCCTTGGTGAGTTTGCTGCCGGCCTCCTCGCCGGCCACCACGTAGCTGGTGCGGCGGCTCACCGAACCGCTCACTTTCCCCCCGGCCGCCTCGATCAGGGCCTGGGCCGCAGCGCGGCTCAGGGAGGGGAGGGTGCCGGTGAGCACGAAGCTGAGGCCCGTCAGGGGCGTCGCCGCCGGTGCCCCCCCATCGCTGCTGCCGTCCAGCTCCGGGGGGGCGGCCAGGGAGAAGCCCAGCGCCCCCAGCTGCTCCAGCAGCAACCGGTTGGCCGGCGTGGCGAACCACTGCCGCAGGGACTGGGCGATCTCGGGGCCGATGCCGAAGACCGCCGTGAGCGGATCCGGCGCCTCGCCGGCCTCGCCGCCTTCGTCGGTTTTCCCGGCGAGGGCGGCGGCCTCCAGCGCGGCGGCGCTGGGGAAGGCCCGGGCCAGGGCCTTGGCGTTGACCTCGCCTACATGGTGGATGCCGAGGCCATAGAGCTGGCGGTGCCAGGGCTGCTGCTTCGACGCCTCCAGGGCGGCCACCAGCTTGGCGGCGGAGGTCTCCCCCATCCGCTCCAGGCTGGCCAGCAGGGCGGCATCGAGCCCGTAGAGGCCGGGGATCGACCGCACCAGACCCCGGTCCACCAGTTGCTCGATCAGCTTGATCCCGAGGCCGTCCACATCGAGGGCCCCCTTGCTCACCCAGTGGCGCAGGGACCCCCGCAGGATGGCGGGGCAGCCGTTGTTGACGCAGCGGGTGGCGGCCTCCCCCTCCTCCCGCACCAGGGCCGAACCGCACTCCGGGCAGGTGGGGGGCAGCTGCAGCCGACGGGCCCCCTCCGGACGCAGCTCGACCAGCACCCGCACCACTTCGGGGATGATCTCCCCCGCCTTGCGCACCACGATCGTGTCGCCGGCGCAGAGATCCAGCTCCGCCAGGCGATCGGCGTTGTGGAGGGTGGCGCGGCTCACGGTGGTGCCGGCCAGGGGCACCGGCTCGAACTCCGCCACCGGCGTGACGACCCCCGTGCGCCCCACCTGGCAGGTGAGGCGCAGCAGGCGGCTGGGGGCCTCCTCGGCGGCGTACTTAAGGGCGATCGCCCAGCGGGGCGCCTTCTGGGTGAAGCCCGCCTCCTCCTGCAGGCGCAGGTCATCGAGCTTCACCACCACCCCATCGGTGGCGTAGGGCAGCCCGCGGCGCTCCTGCTCCCAGCGGTCGCTGAAGGCCTTCACCGCCGCCAGATCGGGGCAGAGGGCGCAGTGGGGGTTGACCCGGAACCCGGCCGCCTTCAGCCACGCCAGGGCCTGCCACTGGCTGCGGGGCACGGCAGGGTCTCCAGGCCCGGCCTGCCAGTCCTCGGGCAGGTGCAGGGTATAGGCGAAGAACGACAGGCCCCGCGCGGCCACCACCTTCGGATCCAGCTGCCGCAGGGTGCCGGCACAGGCGTTGCGCGGATTGGCGAAGGCGGCTTCGCCCCGCTCGGCGCGCTCGGCGTTGATGGCGGCGAAGGTGGACTCCGGGATGAAGGCCTCGCCGCGCACCTCCACCCAGGCCGGCGGCTGCTCCAGGTCGAGGCGCAGGGGCACGCTGCGGATCGTGCGCACGTTGGCGGTGATCTCCTCGCCCCGCTCCCCGTCCCCCCGGGTGGCGGCCCGCACCAGCACCCCCTGCTCGTAGCTGAGGGCGAGGGCGTTGCCGTCGATCTTGAGCTCGCCCACCAACGGCAGGGCCGGAGCGGCGGATCCGGCCGGCGGCTCCCGGTCGAGCACCCGCAGCAGGCGGGTGTACCAGACGTCGAGTTCGTCGTGGGAGAAGGCGTTGTCGAGGCTCAGCAGGGGGATCCGGTGGGCCACGCTGGTGAAGCCCTCGGCCGGGGCACCGCCCACCCGGCGGGTGGGGCTGTCGGGCCGGATCAGCTCCGGATCGGCCTCCTCCAGCGCCACGAGTTCCCGGTAGAGCCGGTCATAGACCGGGTCCTCCATCACCGGAGCATCGAGCACGTAGTAGGCGTGGGCGGCGCGATTGAGCAGCCGCCGCAGTTCCTCCGCCCGGGCTTGGGCCACGGCTCAGGCGGCCGCCAGCTTGGTGATGCGGTCCACCCGCCAGGTCTCCTCCACCTTCACGAAGGTGAAGTCGAGGGGCAGCTCCTCCTTGCCGTCGCTCTTGAGCTTCACCGTCAGGATCACCTGGCCCTCCTGCAGCCGGGGACGGCCGGACTTGAGGTTGCGGTACTTGTTGAGCTGCAGGCCGGCCAGGAAGCGGATGAACTGCTGCCGGTTGACGTGGGAGCGGTAGTTGCGGGTGGTGAGCAGGTAGGCGCCGTCCACCTGGCCGGAGGCCACCTGGGTGAAGAACTGCTTGATCAGCGGATTGATGCCCCGGGCGCTGAGCACCAGCTTCACCGCCGAGACGGTCCAATAGAGCAGCAGGCCACCGGCCCCCGCCAGCAGGAGCTTGGTGCCGATGTCGCGGGCCAGTCCCCAGTCCATGGTGATCCCATCCGTTCGCAGCGTTGCAGAGTCTGACGGACGACCCCACCAGAATGGGCCGATGCCCCTGGAACCCCTGCTGCCCCTGTTCCACCGGCTCAACCGCGAGCATTTCGACGGCCAGCTCACCCGGGAGAGCCGGCCGCTGGTGGCCGTGCGCTGGAGTGACGGCCGCCTCACCCGCACCGCCGGGCTCTACCGCCGGGGGCGTCTGGCCGACGGGCGTGACCTCTGCGAGATCGTCCTCTCCCGCCCCCTGCTGGAGCCGCTGCCGCGGCAGGCCACCCTGGGCACCCTCTGCCACGAGATGATCCATGCCTGGGTGGACCGGGTGCTGGCGGTGCAGGAGGTCCATGGTCCCCGCTTCCGAACCCGGATGGAGCAGATCAACCGGGCCCAGGACGACTTTCAGGTGAGCCTGCGGCACCGCTATCCCCTGCCGGTGGCCGCCAGCCGCTGGATCGCCCGCTGCCCGCGCTGCGACAGCCGCACGCCCTACCAGCGCCGCCGGCAGGGCCTGGCCTGCCGCCACTGCTGCGAGCGCCTCCATGGGGGACGCTGGGATGCGAGCTGCCTGCTGGTGTTCGAGCCCAACACCGCCTAGGTTCTGGCGCAGGTGTTGGGGCCGATGGCGACGTTTCTGTGGACCCTGGAATGGGGCGGCTTCACCATTGCCCTGGTGGGGATGGGGCGGGAGCACTGGCTCTCCGGTCGGCGTCGTTAGATTGGCCTGATGCATCCGATGGATCAGGGCGACGGCCGCATGCGGGATCCCTGGGACCGCGATCCCCCCGAGCGCGAATCCCGTGACCGCGAACCCAGGGAGCGCGAACTCCGTGATCGCGACCTCCTGCAGCGCGATGGCCGCGAGCGTGACCTCCCCCGGCGCCCCCGTGGCGGCACCGATCCCCTCGACCAGCGTGTGGATCGGTGGGTGACCGCCGGCCGGCAGTTTGTCGAGGGGGTGGCGGGGTCCCGGCCCGGTGGCCGTCCAGCAGGGCGGGGGGCCGAGCGTCGCCCCCAGCTGCGGCCCCGGATCGACGACCTCGGCCGCTGGGTGGAGGGCCGTCTCGACTGGCTGCTCGACGATGGCGACGACTGGCGGGAACCCTGGCAGGAGAGCGACCGCGGCGCCCCCGGGGCCCCTGAGCCGGCCCCGGCTCCCCTCCGCTCCCGCCGGCCGATGCTCGAGGCAGTGTCCCGGCGCGGCCGCCCGGCTCCGCCGTCCCGTCCCCCAGGCGCCGAGGCCCGCTACGCCCCCGCCCCGTCTCCCTCGGCGCCCTCCGCTCCCGCCACCGGGGCCGACGATGACTGGCCCGATGACAACAGCTTCACCCTGCCCCGCTGGCAGCGCCCGGAGCCGGCCCGCCGCGATGCCGGTGGCGATCGCCTCCCGGGCTCCGGTGAGCCGGACGCGGCCTTCACCCCTCCTGCGGCCGGCCGGCCGCTGCCCCGCTCCACCCGCCGCCGTGCCTGAGCGGTCGACACCGCCATTTCGGCAGGCAGTGGGTTAGGACTGACGTCGTACCTGCAGGGATGTCGGCCATGAGCAGCCTGGTGGTGGTTGGGTTTCCGTCCGTCGAGGAGGCCGACCAGGTGCGGCGTCAGCTGGTGGAGATCCAGAAGGAGGAACTGATCGCCCTCGAGGACGCGGTGGTCGTCGAGGCCGAACCGGACGGCAAGGTGCGCCTGCACCAGTCGCTCAATCTCACCAAGGCCGGCGCCCTCGGCGGTGGCTTCTGGGGCACGCTCGTGGGGCTGCTGTTCCTCAACCCCCTGCTCGGGGCGGCCGTCGGCGCCGGCCTGGGGGCCGCCTCAGGTTCCCTGTCGGATCTGGGCATCAACGACAACTTCATGCGCGAGGTGGGTGAAACCCTCCCCCCCGGCAGCGCGGCCCTCTGCCTGCTGCTGCGCGACGCCACCCCCGACCGGCTGATCGAGCGGCTGCGGGTTCATGCGCCCCACGCCAAGCTGCTGCGCACCAACCTCAGCCATACCGACGAGGACCGGCTGCGTCAGATGCTCGAGCAGGCGAGCAAGCAGGCCCAGGCCCTGCGGCTGTCCTGAGCTTCGGGTTGACCCGGAAGCTGCAGCCCCGCTGACGCAATTCCCTGTTCACTGGCTTCACCAGGTCGCGGGGCACGTCAACGGCCATCTCCTCGGCCGAGATGCTGATCGACGGGGAGCCGTTCTGCAGGGCGCTGAGCAGATCGGCCCACAGGCTCACCATGGTGCGCTGGGCCTGGGGCACCAGCCCCAGGCGCTCGAGGTAGGGCGCGCACCCCTGGTGCAGCCAGAGGCTGGAGTGGTGATGGCCCGGCTGGGGCCGCATGGCCAGGCCGGCCGCCAGGGCTTCGGCGGTCGGTTCACCGCTGCTGCGGCGCAGGCCGGAGGCGACCAGCAGCTTTCCGGTGTGGACGGCGGAGACGCCGTAGCGGCGGCCCAGTTCGGTGAGGGTGAGCCAGTCCCCTCCCGGCGGGGTCTGGGCGCTGTGGCGGGTGGCCATGGTCCGGTTTCGAATGACCGAATCCTGGCCAGGGAGCCTGGAGCGTCAATTCGTCAACAGCAAACCGCCACACGGCGTTACTGAATTGATGAGTCTTTACGAACAGATCCTGCCTGGGCCGGTCCCAGCCACCGCTCCAGCGCCGGGGAGAACACCTCCCGGATCACCGTGAGCTCCCGCCCGTGGCGAAAGAAGCGGTAATGGCGGCTCCAGAAGGGGCCGTCGCAGCCGAAACGCTCCGCCAGCCAGGGTTCCTGCACCTGGCCGAGGCCATCCACCTCGCGATACAGCTCCGCCCGCCCCGCCGAGAGGCTGCGCCAGATCGGCAGCCGGCGATCCTGCAGATGGGCCTCCGCCTCGGCCCGGTTCCACCAGCTCTCGGCCCAGCCCAGGGTCTGGGGCCCGCAGGTGAGCCACACCTGGCGCCGCAGCAGCGGCTCGGCCAGTTCGGCCACCTCCGCCGGCGCGCCGGGGGAGACCCCCGGTTCGGAAGCCATGGCGATCAGCTCCACCTCCACCGGATGGCCGGTGAGCAGCTGCAGGTGGCGCGTCGGGCTGCCGTCCCCGAGCAGCAGCAGCGTCCACGGGCCGGTGAGCTCACCGCCGGCCGGCGGCTGCGGGCGCTCGGCGGCACTGGCTTGCCACAGACACGCGGGGGACGGCAACAGGCCGCCGGTGGCTTGGTTCATGGCGGGCCGGAGGGCAGGTCAGTAGCCGTTGCTGATCGAGATGCGCCGCACCTCGCCGCCCCGTTCGATCATGGCGGTGTCGCCATCGGCGGAGCGAAGCCGCCAGCCGCTGGATCCGATCGCTTCGCCGACGCTGACGCTGGTGGAGCTCCCCCCCATCTGGAAGATCGCCGAGGCGGGCCGGCCCGCCGAGCCCACCACCCCCACCAGTTCGGGCACGGGCCCAGCGGCCGGGGCGGCGCTCCGTTGGGCGTAGCCCCCATCCCCACCGGTGGCGGGGGGCGCAGCGGCGGCCAGTTTCGGACTCACCGGCACCCGCAAAACCGGGGCCCTCGAGCCCTCCGGCTGGGGCAGCTGGGAGAGCTGCTCGATCCAGGGTTCCTCCGGCGGCGGTGGCAGCTGGTCGCTGGCGAGCGGCAGGACGGACGGGCCGCCGGCCAGGTTGGCGCCGACGCCGGCTCCGAGCGGGGAGGGGTTGGCCGGGCCGAGGCTCCGCAGCCGTTCCACCAGCAGCAGGCTGCGCTCCTGGCTGAGGGCCTGCTGCATGCGGCTGGAGTGGGTGAGATACAGCACCGAACTGGCGACGCTGACCATGCAGACCCCGCCCATGGCCGTGAGCAGCAGGGTGTTGCGGTCGGCCCGCGACGGGGCCGGGGCCGGGGCGGCCGGCCGTCCCCGCAGCCGCCGCACCGAGGGGGCCAGGGGCAGGGCCGGGGGGGCCTCGGCCTGGGAGGCCACGTCGAGATCGATGGTGGCCTCCGGGTCGAAGACCCGGTTCATCATCTGCTCGGCCTTCAGCTCCCAGTAGGCGCGGGAGGTGGGAATGCCGCGCAGGGGACGCCGAGGGGAGGGGCTCATCTGCAGTCCTCGGCGTCAGGCGTGCGTCACTGTAACGATGCTTCCACGGTCTGACGAGGGGCCGGCGGCTCCCGGCGCCGCTGCAGCTCCAGCCAGAGCAGCAGGGCGTTGACATCGGCGGGGCTGACCCCGGGAATGCGGGAGGCCTGGCCCAGGCTGTGGGGCTGGATCGCCGCCAGTTTCTCGCGGGCCTCCGCCGAGAGGGTGCCGATGGCGGCGTAGTCCACACCAGGCGGGATGGCCCGATCGAGCTGGCGGCGCACCCGC
This sequence comes from Cyanobium sp. Candia 9D4, assembly GCF_024346155.1. Classification (NCBI taxonomy): domain Bacteria; kingdom Bacillati; phylum Cyanobacteriota; class Cyanophyceae; order Synechococcales; family Prochlorococcaceae; genus Cyanobium; species Cyanobium sp. Candia 9D4. Next base: position 482,008 of record NZ_JAGQCK010000002.1, read on the forward strand.
GCGATCTGCTGTTCCTGGCGGGCCAGATAGCCGCTGTACTTGATGTCGATCTCGGCGCCGTCGCGCACATCGATCGGCAGATCCGGATCCAGGAGCCCCAGCCGCACCAGATCCTCGCCGTGCAGGCCCGGCCGGCGCAGCAGGTCGGCCAGGGTGATCGAGCCGTTGATGCCGGCGCCGGTGGCGGCGGCCACGGCGGTGGCGGCGGCATCGGAGGCCTTGAGCCGCACCGTTTCCAGCCGCTGCTTCTCGGTGTCAATGGCGGCCTGTTTCTGCTCGAACAGGCGCCAGCGCCGTTCGTCGATCAGGCCCAGCCGGTGGCCGAGGGGCGTGAGCCGCCGGTCGGCGTTGTCGCCGCGCAGCACCAGGCGGTACTCGCTGCGGCTGGTCAGCACCCGGTAGGGCTCCTTCAGGTCCTGGGTGACCAGGTCGTCCACCAGGGTGCCGATATAGCTGCCCTCCCGGGGGAAATGCACCGGGTCCTGGCCCCCCAGCAGCCGGGCGGCGTTCAGGCCGGCCACCAGCCCCTGGGCGGCGGCCTCTTCGTAGCCGGTGGTGCCGTTGAGCTGGCCCGCCGAGAACAGGCCCCGCACCCGTTTGGTTTCCAGGGACGGCTCCAGCTGGGTGGCCGGCAGGATGTCGTAGTCGACGGCGTAGGCGGGGCGCAGCATCACGCAGGCCTCCAGCCCGGGCAGGGTGCGCAGCAGGGCCAGCTGCAGCGATTCGGGCAGGCCGGTGGAGAAGCCCTGGACATAGAGCTCGGGCGTGTCGCGCCCCTCCGGCTCCAGGAAGATCTGGTGGCTGTCCTTGTCGGCGAAGCGCACGATCTTGTCTTCGATCGACGGGCAGTAGCGGGGCCCCTTGCTGTCGATGAAGCCGCCGTAGATCGGCGTGAGGTGCAGGTTGTCGCGGATCAGCTGGTGGGTGGCCGCCGTGGTGCGGGTGATGTGGCAGGCCATCTGCTCGCCGCTCACCCGGGCGGTGGGATCGAAGCTGAAGAAGCGGTCGGCGGCGTCGCTGGGCTGCTCCTCCAGTTGGTCGAGGGCCACGCTGCGCCGGTCGACGCGGGCGGGGGTGCCGGTCTTGAGCCGGTCGGTGCGGAAGCCCAGGGCCTGCAGCGCTTCGGTGAGCCCTTCGGCGGGCTGCTCGCCGGCCCGGCCCGCCGCCATCGAGCGGTTCCCCACCCAGATGCGGCCCCCCAGGAAGGTGCCGGTGGTGAGGATCACGGCGCCGGCGCCGTAGACACTGCCGAAGTAGGTGCGCACGCCGATCACCCGGGCCGGCGAGCCGGCCGGATCGTTGGGATCGCCCTCCAGCTCCAGCCCCGTGACCATCGCTTCACGCAGGGCCAGGTGGGGGGTGTGCTGCAGCAGCTGCAGCATCTGGCGGGCGTACTGGCGTTTGTCGGTCTGGGCCCGCAGCGCCCACACGGCCGGGCCGCGGCTGGCGTTGAGCAGCCGTTTCTGCAGGGCGGTGGCATCCGCCAGCCGGCCGATCACCCCGCCGAGGGCATCCACCTCATGCACCAGCTGGCTCTTGGCCGGGCCGCCCACGGCCGGGTTGCAGGGCTGCCAGGCGATGCGGTCGAGGTTGAGCGTGAACAGGGCCGTCGAGACCCCCAGCCGCGCAGCGGTGAGGGCCGCCTCGCAGCCGGCATGGCCGCCGCCGACCACGATCAGGTCGAAGCGTTCGGTGGGGTCTGCGCTGAGGGCCATGCCTTGAATGTATGGCGTGGCAGGGGCCGGTGGGGCTGGGGGACATGGTCGGGCGGCCGATGATGGAGCCCTGCGGCCGAGGTACCTGCCCATGCGCACCGCCCTGGTGCTGATCGATCTGATCAACGACCTGATCCACCCCGATGGGGCGATGCCCACCTACGCCGCCGAAGTGCAGCGACGCGGGGTGCTGGCGGCGGCCAACCAGGCGCTGGAGCGGGCCCGCGCCCGGGGCTGGCCCACGCTCCTGGTGAAGGTGGCCTTCCGGGCCGGCTACCCGGAGCTGCCCGCCCATGCGCCGTTCCTGGGCCGGGCCCGGGAGCTGGGGGGCCTGCGGCTCGGCCAGTGGGGCACGGATTTCCACGCCGATCTGGCGGTGGAGCCCGGCGACCCGGTGCTGGTGAAGCACCGGGTGAGCCCCTTCCACGGCACCGCCCTGGCGACGCTGCTGCGGGCCGCGGGGATCGAGCGGCTGCTGCTGGGGGGGGTGAGCACCGCCTGGGCGCTTCAGGCGGCGGTCCGGGAGGGCCACGACCGGGACTTCCGGGTGGTGCTGGTGGAGGACGCCTGCGCCGCGGCGAGCCCGCAGGAGCACGACCAATCCATCGGGCAGCTCTCCCGCCTGGCCGCTGTGGTGCGGGCCGCCGATCTGGCCTGATCGCGCTCAGGCGGCCGGTGGCTGCAGCGAAGCGGCGTAGGCGGGATCCTCGGTGCCGAACACCCGATCCCAGAAGGTGAAGTAGAGCCCGAAATGGTGGCCGTGGCGGCGGTGGTGCACGGAGTGGTGGGCGGGGCCGATCAGCCAGCGCCCCAGCCAGTGGTGGGGGAAGTGGAGCGGCAACACCTCCAGGCCCAGATGGTTGACCACGGCCCACACCGTCATCGTGGTGAGCACCGCCAGCAGGGTGGCGAAATGCAGGGGAATCAGCAGCACGATGGCGACCAGGAACACGGCCTGAACAACGGCTTCCAGGGGGTCAAAGGCGAAGGAGGTCCAGGGTGTGGGCTGCCGTGATCGGTGGTGGCCCCGGTGAAACCAGGGGAACAGTTTCGGCTGGTGAAACAGACGGTGGGTGGCGTAGAAATAGGCATCCTGCAGCACCAGGACGGCCAGGTAACTGAGTGGCAGGGTCCACCAGCTTTCGGCATGGATCTGGCCATGCAGACGGGTCAGGCCCTGCTCCTGCAACGTCATCACCAGGGCGGTGGCCAGGGAGAAGATGGCGGCGGAGATGACGGACAGCTGGATGTCATTGAGAACCGACACCCTGGCCTCCTGCCGTTGATACAGAAGCCAGTGGGCAAAGCCGGCCATGGCGAGATAGCGCGCCAGAATGATGCCGAAAAACGTGAACAGATAGAACCAGAAGGAATGATGCTGCACGTATAGCTTCGCGATGCCTTGATCCTGAGGCTACTGGCAGTTTCGCTGGCGCGATACGGCGGATATCCCTATGCCGTGACGCGCTGCAGCGGATCTAGGCAGCGAGATTGCGGAAGCGGGTGAACTGGGGCTCGAACAGGAGCTTCACGGTGCCGACAGGGCCGTTGCGGTGCTTGGTGACGATCACTTCGGTGATGCCGCGGTCGGCGGTTTCCGGGTTGTAGTACTCGTCGCGGTAGATCATCAGCACCAGATCGGCATCCTGCTCGATCGAACCCGATTCCCGCAGGTCGCTGAGCATGGGGCGCTTGTTGGTGCGGGACTCGACACCGCGGCTGAGCTGGGAGAGGGCGATCACGGGCACGTGCAGTTCGCGGGCCATGCCCTTGAGGCCCCGGGTGATGCGGGAGAGTTCCTGCACCCGGTTGTCCGGGGTGCTGCCCTCCATCAGCTGCAGGTAATCGATCACGATCAGGCCCAGTTCCTTGCCGGTCTCGGCCATCAGGCGCCGGCAGAGGGAGCGCATTTCGAGCACACCGGAGTTGGGCTTGTCGTCGATGAACAGGGGCAGCTGGCCGAGGCTGTTGATGCCCTGGCCGAGCAGGGGCCATTCTTCCTGCTGCAGGCGGCCGGTGCGCAGGCGGCCGCTCTCGATGCCCACCTCCATCGACAGCAGGCGGTAGGTGAGCTGTTCCTTGCTCATCTCCAGGCTGAACACGCAGACCGGCAGCTGGTGCAGCTGGGCCACGTTCTTGGCGATGTTGAGCACGATCGAGGTCTTGCCCATGGCGGGCCGTCCGGCGACGATGATCAGGTCACTGCGCTGCAGGCCCTGGGTGATGGCGTCGAGGTCGTAGAAGTTGACCGGGATGCCGGCGACGGCGGTGCCGAGGGAGCGGCTCTCGATCTCGTTGAAGGTGCTGGTGAGGATCTCGGCGGTGGGGGTGAGGCCGGCGGTGGGTTTCTCCTGGCTGATGGCGAAGATCTTCTGCTCGGCCTCATCGAGCACCTGCTCCATCGGCAGGCTCTGGTCGAAGCCGAGCCGGATCACCTCGTTGGCGGAGCGGATCAGCTGGCGCCGCAGGTGCTTGTCCATCACCAGCCGGGCCACCTGGTCGATGGAGGCGGTGGAGAGGGTGCGCTCCACCAGCTCCACCAGCCGGGCACTGCCGCCCACCTTCTCCAGCTGGCCGGTGTCGGCGAGCCAGGCGGCCATGGCCGTGAGGTCGGTGGGCTTGCCCTGGCTGTGCAGCATCAGGGCGGTGCGGTAGATCTCGCGGTGGGCGCCGAGGTAGAAGGCCTCCGGCCGCAGCACATCCGCGACCCGGCCGATGGCGTCGGGGTCGAGGAGGATGCCGCCGAGCACCGACTCCTCCGCCTCCAGGTTCTGGGGCGGAACCGAATCGGGCAGGGCCTCAAAGCCGGCCTGTTCGTCGCGCCTGGATGGGGGCCGCGGACCGTCGGGCCGGGGTGGGTCGGAACCAGCCAGGGGCACGCTCACCATGGACGGGACTCCAGAACGCGACGGACCGGAGGAAATGCCGGATCGATCGGGATCGGGCGCCGGTGAGGACGATCACTCTGGCGCCCGGGGCGTAAAAGTTCGGTTCGCGGCTGGCCGATCAGTAGCTGACCACTTCCAGGTTGACGTCGGCGACGACCTCGGGGTGCAGCTTGACCTGCACCTTGTAGGAGCCGGTGCGGTGGATCTCGGGAACGGTGATGACGCGGCGATCCACTTCCTTCTTGGTGGCCGCCTCGATGGCCTCGGCCACATCACCGTTGGTGACGGTGCCGAACAGGACATCGTCGCCGCCGGTCTGCTTCTTGACGGTGAAGCGGCCGATGGTGTCGAGGGCGGTGCGGAAGGCGATCGCCTCGGCCTTCAGGGCCGCCTGGCGCTCCGCCTCCTTGGCCCGGCGGTGCTCCACCTGACGCAGCACCGCGGCAGTGACGGCCAGGGCCTTGCCGGTGGGAAGGAGGTAGTTACGGGCGTAACCGGGCGCGACATCCACCAGGTCCCCGTCTTTGCCCAGGGAAAGGATGTCCTCGCTCAGGACCACCTGCACACGCTTCTTGACCATGACAACGCCCCGGCTGAGCCATCTGAAATCCGATCGGCAAGCCTACGACATGGCCCTGGTGGGGGCTGCGGCCCGGGGCAGGCGGACCTGGGTGGCCAGGCCCAGGGCGCGCATCAGGCGGATGTGCTGCCAGGTGAGGTCGAACTGGCGGGGGCCGAAGCCATGGCGGGCCGAATGGGGATAGGCGTGGTGGTTGTTGTGCCAGCCCTCACCGAAGGTCAGCGCCGCCACCCAGGGGTTGTTCTTCGACTTGTCACCGCTGTCGTGGACGGCCTCGCCCCACATGTGGGTGGCCGAATTCACCAGCCAGGTGCACTGGTAGACGAGGACCAGGCGCAGGGGGATGCCCCACAGCACCAGGGCCCAGCCGCCGGCGCCGGTGACGGTGCCGATCCAGAACAGCAGCAGGCCCAGGGGCACCTGGAGCAGCAGGAAGCCCTTGTTCAGCCAGCGGTAGTAGGGGTCGGCGGCCAGGTCGCCGGTGAGCCGGGGCACGGCGGCCATGGCGGGAATCTCCTCGAACATCCAGGCCATGTGGGACCACCAGAAGCCCTTGTTGCTGTCGTGGTGATCCGCTTCCGTATCGGAGAACTTGTGGTGGTGGCGGTGCAGGCCCACCCAGTCGATGGGGCCGTGCTGGCAGCTGAGGGCGCCGCAGGTGGCGAAGAAACGCTCCAGCCACTGGGGCACCCGGAAGGAGCGGTGGCTGAGCAGGCGGTGGTAGCCGATCGTCACGCCCAGGCAGGCGGTGACCCAGTACATCACCAGCAGGGCAGCCACGGCCTCCAGGCTCCAGAAGCGGGGCAGCAGGGCCACCACCGCCAGGATGTGGATCAGCACCATGAAGCCGATCGTGCCCCAGCGGGTGCCCTTGGGGGAGACGCCGCGGGGCTCGCCGCGGCGCGGATCGTGCAGGGCCCGCGCCCGGACCAGGGCATCGGCCCCCTGGTTGATGGTGGCGGGACGGCGGGTGTGGCGGGCCCTGGTGCCGGCCTCACGGCGGTTGCCGGATGGGGCGCCTGGCTGGATGCCGGGGCGGGAGAGGGGGGTGACGGCCATGAAGGACCGGGCTCCTGTTGAGTGATTACAATGGTAGCAATACGAATCCTGATCGAGTGGGATATCGAGACGAACTCGTATCTGGCCGCGTCGCCTTCGCCCACCTGATCCGCGTCTGGCATGAGCGCAACGGCTGGTCCCACCGGGTTCTGCCGATGCTGGCCGAGGCCCTCGACCTGGGTCGGGTGCACAACTCCCAGCTCTCGATGCTGCGCAACGGCAAGCTCGCCTCCCCGGGCCCTGAGGTGTTCCTGGCCCTGGGCAGCGTCAACCTGTGGCTCGATGCCCAGGCCCCCGGGGGCCGGCTGGAGCCGCTCCCGGCCCGCACCCTGCTGGCGGCCAACCCTGAGCTGTTCGAAGCCCTCAGCAGCTCGGCCCTGCCGGTGCGCGACGAGCAGCAGCGGGTGCTGGGGCCCGGGGCCCTGCTCGAGGTGTTCGTGGGCTTCCGCCAGCCGCCGGCCAGCTTCGATCTGCGCATCAGCGAGGCGGAGGCCGCGGGGCTCAGCGGGGCCCTGGCCCAGCTGCTCACCGCCGGCCGGCCCTGGCGCGACTGCCGCGACCGGCTGATGGCGGCCTATCCGGTGGCCAAGCGCCAGCGGCGGGAGCGCTTCGCCGAGGTGATCGCCGGCCAGCGCGACTACACGGCGGTGGAACTCGACGCCGAGCTGCCCGAGCTGCGGCGCACCCTGGCGGCCCTGGGGGCGGCGGGGGAGGAGGAGCTGGGCCCGGACCGCTTCCTGGAGCTGCTGCGGCAGCGGGCCCGGCGCCTGCAGGGGGACGGCTCCCACCAGGCCCCGGACGACCTGGCGGCCGCCATCCGCCGCGAGATCGGCACGGCGATCCCGGCGGCGGTGGAACCGGCCGAGCTGTGAGTCAGGCGCCGGCGCCCGCGTCGGCACGCCGGCCGAAGCCCGGGGCGATGCGCACCTTCCTGGCCAGGCCGAGGGCCCGCAGGGCGCGGATGTGCTGCCAGGTGATGTCGAACTCGAACCAGCGCAGTCCGTGGCGGGCCGAGTGGGGGTAGGCGTGGTGGTTGTTGTGCCAGCCCTCGCCGAAGGTCAGCAGGGCCACCCACCAGCAGTTGCGGGAGCGGTCCGGGCAGTCGAAATTGCGGTAGCCGAAGGCGTGGGTGGCGGAGTTCACCAGCCAGGTGACGTGATACACGAGCACCAGGCGCAGGGGGATGCCCCAGAGCACCAGCCCCAGGCCGCCGCCATGGACGCCCGCGGCGTTGCCATACCAGTACAGGGCGGCCCCAAGGGGCAGCTGCAGCAGCAGGAACCAGCGGTCCAGCCAGCGGTAGAAGGGGTCCTTCTCCATGTCGCCGGTGAAGCGGTGGATCTCGGTGAGGGCCGGGATCCTGTGCAGCATCCACTCGCTGTGGGCCCACCAGAGGCCGCGGGCGGCGTCGTGGTGGTCGTTGGGCTGGTCGGAGAAGAGGTGGTGGTGGCGGTGCAGGCCCACCCATTCGATCGGTCCGCTCTGGCAGGCCAGGGTGCCCATCAGCACCAGCAGCCGCTCCACCCAGCGGGGCGCCTCGAAGCCCCGGTGCGCCACCAGCCGGTGCAGCCCCAGGGTCACCCCCAGCACCGTGGCCCAGTAGAGGACCGCCAGCACGATCACCCCCTGGAGGCTCCAGAAGCGCGGCAGCAGGGCGAAGACGGCGCCCACATGGATGGCCAGCATGAAGCCGGTGGTGCCGGTCTTGAATTTGCGCTGGTTGGCCGGCAGGGGCGGGCGGGGTCCCTCCATGGCCGCCAGCAGCTGGGCCTTCTTGCGGGAATGGCTGGTGTCCTGCAGGGGCACCCGCACGGTCCGGGCGCTCTGGCCTGATCGGGAGGCTTCGGAACGTGCGACCAAGCGGTTCTCCGGTGGAAGGGCGGGGGGGCTCTGGGGCTCGGCTTCCCATCCTCACCCACGGCGACGATGGCAGAGTGACCCCTGCTGGTCCCAGGGCTTTGGAGCAGGTCTGTCCCGGCCCCACCGGCCCCACGGACACGGCGCACCCCGCCGACACCGTCGCCGCCGCCCTTGAGCGGCTGGCCCCGGTGGCCGCCCGCCGCACCGCCGCCGTACGGCCCCGCCTGGCGCGGGTGCTGGACGCCTTCGCCGCCGAACGCCTCGGCGTGCATCACTTCGCCTCGGTCAGCGGCTACGGCCACGGCGACCTGGGCCGGGAGGTGCTGGACCGGGTCTTCGCCCGGGTGCTGCAGGCCGAGGCGGCCGCCGTGCGGCTCCAGTTCGTCAGCGGCACCCACGCCATCACCGCCGCCCTGTTCGGGGTGCTGCGGCCCGGGGACCGGCTGCTGGCCCTCACCGGCCGTCCCTACGACACCCTTGAGGAGGTGATCGGCCTGCGGGGCACGGGCCAGGGGTCCCTGGCCGAGTTCGGCATCACCTACGACGAGCTGCCCCTCGGCGCCGATGGCGAGGTGGACGAGGCGGGCCTGGAGGACGCCCTGGCCCCCGAGACCCGGATGGTGCTGATCCAGCGCAGCTGCGGTTACAGCTGGCGCCCCTCCCTGCCTGTGGCCACGATCGGGCGCCTCTGTGAGCGGGTCAGGGTGCTGCGGCCCGACTGCGTCTGCTTCGTCGACAACTGCTACGGGGAACTGGTGCAGGAGCTGGAACCCACCGCGGTGGGGGCCGACCTGATCGCCGGCTCCCTGATCAAGAACCTCGGCGGCACCATCGCCCCAACAGGGGGCTACGTGGCCGGCCGCCGCGACCTGGTGGACATGGCCTGCTGCCGGCTCACCGCCCCGGGCATCGGCAGCGAGGGCGGCACCGGTTTCGACCAGTACCGCCTGCTGTTCCAGGGGCTGTTCCTGGCCCCCCAGATGGTGGCCGAGGCCCTGATCGGGGCCGATCTGGTGGCCGAGGTGTTCGCCGGTCTGGGCTATGCGGTGAACCCCGCCGCCGGCGCCGAGCGCAGCGATGTGATCCAGGCGGTCCGGCTCGGCCATGCCGAGCGGCTGATCGCCGTCTGCCGGGCGTTCCAGCGCAGCTCACCGGTGGGGGCCTACCTCGATCCGGTGCCGGCCCCCATGCCCGGCTATGCCAGCGATCTGGTGATGGCGGGCGGCACCTTCATCGACGGCAGCACCAGCGAGTTCTCCGCCGACGCGCCGCTGCGGGAACCCTGGGTGCTCTACGCCCAGGGCGGCACCCACCACGGCCATGTGGCCCTGGCCCTCGAGCGGGCCCTGGCGGCCCTGGCGTCCCTTGGTGACATCGGGAAGGCCCCGGACTGCGCCGCTCGGTCAGACTGATGGCCGCTTCTCCGCATCGCACCGGCCTTGGCGCACTCCTTCCCCGACGACTGCCGCTATTCCGAGAGCCACGAATACGTGCGTCCGGAGGGTGATCTGGTGCGGCTCGGGATCAGTTCCTTCGCCGTCGACCAGCTGGGGGACATCGTCTTCGTCGAGCTGCCGGCGGTGGGGGCCGCCCTGGCGCGCGGCACGAGCTTCGGCAGCGTCGAGTCGGTCAAGGCGGTGGAGGATCTGATGGCTCCGGTGAGCGGCACCGTGGAGGCCCGCAACGAGGCCGTCCTGGCCAGCCCCGAGGAGCTCCAGAACGATCCCTACGGCGAGGGCTGGCTGCTGCTGGTGCGGCTGGGGGCCCCCGCTGAGCTCGACGACCTGATGGATGCCGCCACCTACGGGGCCAAGGTGCAGGCGGGCTGATTGTCCTTAGGATCCCGCCACCTCCACGCCGAACGCCCGTGTCCGCCTCCTTCCTGGTCCGGCATCTGGGTCCGGATCCCGAGGATCAGCAGCGGATGCTGGCGGAGCTCGGCCTCGGGTCCCTCGATCAGCTGGCGGCCGAGGTCGTTCCCGCCGACATCCTGCTGACGGCGGAGGAGGCCGAGGTCGGCCTGCCGCTGCCCTGCCCGGAGGCCCAGGCCCTGAAGGAGCTGGGGGTGCTGGCCTCCCGCAACCAGGTGCTGCGCAGCCTGATCGGCCTCGGCTACCACGGCACGGCGACGCCGGCCCTGATCCAGCGCCATGTGCTGGAAAACCCCTGCTGGTACACCGCCTACACCCCCTACCAGGCGGAGATCGCCCAGGGGCGGCTGGAGGCCCTGCTCAACTTCCAGACCTTGGTCAGCGAGCTGACGGGGCTGCCGATCGCCAACGCCTCCCTGCTGGATGAGGCCACCGCCGCCGCCGAGGCGATGGCGATGGCGACGGCGGTCACGACCCGCCCCAGCGCCCGCCGCTTCCTGGTTGACCACGCCGTCCTGCCCCAGACCCTGGCCGTGCTCCACACCCGGGCCGAACCCCTGGGGATCGTCATCGAGACGTTCGACGCCGAAGCTGCCGCCAGCGGCCCCGATGGGGTGCTGGGCGAGGACGTGTTCGGCCTTCTGCTGCAGCTGCCCGGGGTCGAGGGGCGGCTCTGGGATCCCGCCGCGCTGCTGGCGGCGGCCCGCTCCCTCGGGGTGATCAGCACGGTGGCCGTGGATCCCCTCGCCCAGGCCCTGCTGGCCCCCGTGGGTGCCCTGGGCGCCGACATCGCCGTCGGCAGCCTGCAGCGCTACGGCGTGCCGATGGGCTTCGGGGGGCCCCACGCCGCCTTCTTCGCCACCCGGGAGGCGTTCAAGCGCCAGATCCCCGGTCGCCTGGTGGGCCAGTCGAAGGACGCGGAGGGGAACCCGGCCCTGCGGCTGGCCCTCCAGACCCGGGAGCAGCACATCCGGCGCGACAAGGCCACCAGCAACATCTGCACGGCCCAGGTGCTGCTCGCCGTGATGGCGAGCTTCTATGCGGTTCACCACGGCCCCGATGGCCTCGAGGCCATTGCCCGCCGCCTGCCGGTCCTGCGCCAGGGTCTGGTGCTCGGCCTGGACGCCCTGGGCCTGCCCGCCGATCCCGGGGCCGGCTTCGACACCGTCGTGGTGCGCACCGCCGCGGCCCCTGCCCTGCGCCTGCGGGCCGTGGCCGCCGGCTTCAACCTCCGCTGCGGGGTCCGGGGCGACGACGGCCAGGACGCCCTGGCCATCAGCCTCGATGAACTCTCCACGCCCGAGGAGCTGGCTGCCCTGCTGGGCGCCCTGGCGCCGGATGCTGCCGCCGGCGCGGCGGCCCAGGCGGCCCTGCGGGCCGGCCTGTCCACCCTGGAGGCCCGGCCCCTGGCGGAGCTGCTCGAGGGGGTGCCCCTGCGCCAGTGCCCCTGGCTGCGCCAGGAGGTGTTCCACCGCTATCGCAGCGAGACCGAACTGCTGCGCTACATCCAGCGCCTGGTGAGCAAGGACCTGTCGCTGGTCCACGGCATGATCCCCCTGGGCAGCTGCACGATGAAGCTCAACGCCGCGGCCGAGCTGGCCCCGGTGAGCTGGCCGGCCTTCGGCCAGATCCATCCCTTCGCCCCCGCCGACCAGACCGCCGGCTACGCCGCCCTGGTGGCGGATCTGGAGGCCTGGCTGGGGGCGATCACCGGGTTTGCGGGGGTGTCCCTGCAGCCGAATGCCGGCTCCCAGGGGGAGTACGCCGGCCTGATGGTGATCCGGGCCTGGCACCGCAGCCGGGGCGAGGGCCATCGCCAGGTGTGCCTGATCCCCACCAGCGCCCACGGCACCAATCCGGCCAGCGCCGTGATGGCGGGCATGCGGGTGGTGGCGGTGGCCTGCGATGCCCAGGGCAACATCGACATCGCTGACCTGGAGGCCAAGGCCGCCGCCCACGCCGCCGACCTGGCGGCCCTGATGGTCACCTACCCCTCCACCCACGGGGTGTTCGAGACCGGCATCCGCCGCATCTGTCAGGTGGTCCATGACCACGGCGGCCAGGTGTACCTCGACGGCGCCAACCTCAACGCCCAGGTGGGCCTCTGCAAGCCCGGCCTCTACGGCGCCGACGTCTGCCACCTCAACCTGCACAAGACCTTCTGCATCCCCCACGGCGGCGGCGGCCCCGGGGTGGGTCCGATCGGGGTGGCGGCCCACCTGGTGCCGTTCCTGCCCTCCCACCCCCTGGCCGTCGCCGCGGGCGACCGGGCCATCGGTCCGGTGTCGGCGGCCCCCCTGGGCAGTGCCGGCATCCTGCCGATCAGCTGGATGTACATCCGCATGATGGGGGGCTCGGGCCTGCGCACCGCCAGCCAGGTGGCCCTGCTGGCGGCCAACCTGATCGCCGAGCGTCTCGAGCCCCACTTCCCGGTGCTTTACCGGGGACGGGGCGGCCGGGTGGCCCACGAGTGCATCCTCGACCTGCGGCCCCTCAAGCGCAGCTGCGGCCTGGAGGTGGACGATCTGGCCAAGCGGCTGATGGACTACGGCTTCCATGCCCCCACCGTCAGCTGGCCCGTGGCCGGCACGGTGATGGTGGAGCCCACCGAGAGCGAGTCGCTGCCGGAGATCGACCGCTTCTGCGCGGCCATGGAGGGGATCCGCCGTGAGGCCTGGGCCATCGAGACCGGCGCCGCCGACCCCCTCGACAACCCGCTCAAACAGGCGCCCCACACCCTGGCGGCGGTCACCGCCGACCACTGGGATCGGGCCTACAGCCGCAGCGAGGCGGCCTTCCCCGCCGGGGAGAGTCAGCGGCAGGCCAAGTTCTGGCCGGCCGTCGCCCGCATCGACAACGCCTTCGGTGATCGGAACCTCGTCTGCACCTGCCCAAGCGTCGAGGAAGTGGCAATCCCGGAACTGGCCGCCTGAGTGTTCCGGCGGTACCTTTTCTCCCCGGGATGGCGCATCATTGCTGTGCCATCCCCACACGGCGATGGCAACCGCCTTTCATTGTCATGGGGTTCATGAACGGCAACGACAGTTCAGGCGGTGAGCCGGGCACGGGGATCCTCTCCCCGGATCTGCCGGAGGCCAGCCAGCGGGTGGACGGCACCAATGTGGTGCGGGTGCCCTTCGGGGTGCGCCGGGCCCGGCGCCGCCGCCCGGAGCGCCCCGACCACTGGGCCACCCTCGTGCTTCCCTTCCAGGCAGGAGGCGGCGGATCGCCCACGCCGCCCCACGCGGCCTAGGCCGGCGCCTCAGTAGGCGGCGCCGCTGCGGCGCTGGTGCACGGCCGTCGTGGCGGCCGCATCCAGCAGGTCGCCGCTGAGGGCCTCGGCGTACAGCAGCCAGTGGTCGCCGCATTCCATCCGCTGGCTGACCCGGGCCTCCAGCCAGGCCAGCGCCTCCGGCAGCAGGGGCTGGCCGCCGGGACTGGTCTCCAGCTCCAGCCCCGCCAGCCGGTCGGCCCCGGGGGGAAAGGGCTGCAGAAACCGCTTCATCGGGCCGCTCTCGCGCCCTGACGCCAGCACGTTGAGCGAGAAGGCGTCGCCCACGTGCAGCAGGCTCTCGATCGCCCGGTCCTTGGCCACGGCCACGGTGAAGCCGGGGGGGCTGAAGCTGGCCTGGCTCACCCAGCTGGCCACCATGGCCCCTCCGATGGCGTCGGCGCCGTCCCCCTTGCGGGCCAGCACCACGCACAGGGATCCCACCACCCGGCCCAGGGCCTGGATCGCCGGGTTGGTGCGACTCTCGCTGAGGCCACCGATGCTGCTGCGCCGCTGGGCCTGGCGGTGCTGCTGGCGCAGGCGCCGGCCCAGGGCGGTGCCCGTTTCCTCAAGGGTCCGCAGGGTGGCCAGATCCGGGCTGAACTTCACCCGGATCGGCTCGAAGGCGAACTGGAAGCCGCCGTCACGGAGCTTGGCTTCGAGCAGGTCGATGGCCTCGCCGCTCCAGCCGAAGCTGCCGAACACCCCCACCGGCTTGGCCCGGTCGCCTTCGGCCAGCACGGTGCCGAGGGCCGAGACGATCGGCGTGGGGGCATGGCCGCCGAGGGTGGGGGAGCCGATCAGCAGGGCGTCGCAGGAGTGGATGGCCTCCAGCAGCTGCTCGGCGGGCGCGAATTCACAGTTGATGCTCTCCACCCGCACGCCGCTGCGCGCCACCCCCTGGGAGAGGGCGTCGGCGATGGCGGCGGTGTTGCCGTAGGCGCTCGCGTACAGCAGCGCCACCGACAGGCTGGCCTTCTCCTGGCTCTCCCCCCAGCGGCGGTAGTCGGCCAGCAGGCTGCGCCAGCTCTGGGCGATGGCCGGCCCGTGGCCCGGTGCGATCGTGCGGATCGGCAGTTCGTCCAGCCGGTCGACCACCGTCTCCACCTGGCGGGCCATCGGCGCCATCAGGCAGTCGAAGTAGTAGCGGCGGTCCTCCTCGGTGCTGCTGCGGTTCGCTTCGGCGAAGTCCTCGGTGCAGAGGTGGGCGGCGAAGAACTTGCCGCTCATCAGCAGCCCCGTGGTGGCCTCGAAGGCGATCAGGCCGCCGGGCCAGCGGGGGGTGGGGGTGGGCAGCAGGGTGAGGACATGGCCGTCGGCGAGGGTGCGGCTGGTCTCCTGCTTGACCACCTCGATCGTCGGCAGGGGCACGGCGTCGGCGGGCGCGGCGGCCTCACCCCCCGGGCCGGGCCGCTGCTGCTCCCAGAGTTCGGCGAGCACCTGGGCGCCCGGGTTGGAGGCCACCAGCACCGTGGCCGGCCAGCCCGTCGCCAGCTGCTTCAGCAGGGCGACCCGGTTGGGGTTGACGTGGCCCACCACCACCTTGAGGGGGGCGTCTGCCGGCACCAGCAGGGCCAGTTGCTCCAGGAAGGGGGCGGCGAAGGAGGCCCCCGGCGGGTGCACCAGCACCGGGGCCCCGCCGGAGGCGCCCTGCTGGAAGAGGAAGCTGTTGGCGGTGGTGCCCCGCTCGAGGCCGTACTCGACTTCGAAGCGCAGGCGCCTGGGGCTGAGGCCGCGCAGGCAGAGCAGGCCGGGTTCCACCGGCAGGGTGATGACGCGCCGATCGGACGCGGATGGGGAGGTGGTCATCAGTAGTGGTTGCCCACCTTGCGGTGATGCACCGCCGTGGCGGCGGTGGTGTCGGCCACGTTGCCTTCTTCCACCACCGCGTAGATGATCCAGTGATCCGGGCCCTCCATGCGCTGGGTCACCCGGCAGCCGAGGTAGGCCAGGGCATCCCCGAGGACGGGACCGCCGGCGGCCACGCCCTCGAGCACGTTCACGCCGGCGAAGCGGTCGGCCCCCGGCGGGAAGCGGCGCAGGAAGTGGCGCAGCAGCGGCTGGTGGTTGTCCTCCCGCAGGACGTTGAGCACGAAGCGGTCGTCCACCTGCATCAGGGCCTCGATGGCCCGGTCCTTGGCGACCGCCACGGTGAGCCCCGGCGGATCGAAGCTCGCCTGGCTGACCCAGCTGGCCACCATGGCGCCGCTGCGGCTGCCGGCTTCGTCGTCCTGGCGGGCCGTGACGATGTACAGGCCGCCGCTGAGGCGCCCCAGGGCCTTGTCCAGGTCGCCGTCGATGGCCTTCATGGCGGCGATGGTCTTCTCCTTGGTGAGCAGCTGGCCCAGGTCGGTGCCGGCCTCCTCGCAGCGCTGGTAGTCGGCGCCGCCGGGGACCTGGCGGATGCGCAGGGGCTCGAACGCCCATTTCTGCCCCAGGTTGCGCAGCTGGCCGGCCAGGGTGTCGATCGGTTCGTCGTTGCCGCCGAAGGCGTCGTAGCAGCCCACCCACTGCTTGGGCTGGAGGGCGGCCAGCAGGGTGCCGATGGCCGTCTGCAGCTCGGCATCGGGGGCGGCGGGCCAGGTGGGAACCACCACGGCGCTGGCCTCACCGATCAGGGCGGCGAGCTCCTGGGGATCGGTGGCGCGCAGGTCGACGAGCTGCACCTGGCCGGAGGCCTTGCCCACCCCCCGGGCGATGGCCTGGCTGAGACGGTCGCAGAAGCCGTACTGGCTCAGATAGCAGACGGCCGCGTAGGCCTCGCCGGCGCTGCGCTGGCCGCTCCAGTCGCGGTAGTCGCCCAGCCAGAGGGGCAGGTGCTCCCGCAGCAGGGGGCCGTGGCCGACGGCGATCGTGGTGATCTCCGGCAGCCCGTCCATGCGTTTGAGCGCCTGCAGCACGCTGCGGGCGTTGGGGGCCATCAGGCAGTCGTAGTAGAAGCGGAAGTCCGGGGCGATGGCGCCGGGGTCGACATCGAACAGGTCGTCGGAGCAGTAGTGGAGGCCGAAGGCATCGCAGGTGTAGAGGATGCCGGTGCCGTGGTCGAAGGAGAAGATCGTGTCGGGCCAGTGCAGGTTGGGGGCACTGAGGAAGCTGAAGCGATGCCCCACGCCGCTCTCGGGATGGACGCCCAGGTCGAGCTCGTCGCCGCTCTTCACGGCCCGGCTGCGGAACGGCCGGTGCACCTGGTCCTGCAGGAACTGGATCGCCACCTTGGAGCCGACGATCTCGATGTCCGGGTGGCGGTCGATCAGATCACCGATCAGGCCGGAATGGTCCGGTTCGGTGTGGGAGACGATCAGATGATCGATCGCCGTGGGGTCGATCAGACCCTCCAGCAGGGGTAACCAGGTGTCGCGAAACTTGGCGTGGCTGGTGTCCACCAGGGCGGTGCGCTCGCCCCGCACCAGGAAGGCGTTGTAGGTGGTGCCGTTGCGCAGGCCGAACTCGATGTCGAAGCGGCTGCGGTCCCAGTCGAGGGAGCGGATCGCCGTGGTGTCGGCCGCGATCGGCTCGCACTGCAGGCTGAGCCGGGAGGGCTCGGCCTCCGGCCCAGCCTGCAGGGTGGTCGGGGCGCTGGCGGTGCTGCTGCTCATGGGGTCAGACTCCTTCCGCAGACGTGTGACTGTAGGCAGGGCAGAAGGCTTTTCGGTCTGTTAGACCAACCGCGGGTATCCCGCAGAACCCTGGAACAATGGTCAGGAATAGTCCGCGGTCGAGAGGATAAATGGCCACCGGAGACCTGGAACGGTTTCGGGAGGCCTTTCGACGCCTGGAGAAGCGCCTGGAGGAAGCCTCCCGCTCCGACCGTTTCAAGCCTCCGACGGGTCTGGCCACGGCCCGCCTCCATTTCGCGTCGCGGCAACCATCCGAAGGGGTGTTCGCCGAGGTGCTCGACCTGAGCGCCGATGGCCTGAAGGTCGCCATCGAGGCCGGCCACCAGCCGACCGTGGGCCATCCCTGCAACGTGGTGGTGGGGGATGGTGAAGGAGAGACCTACGACCTGAGGGGCACGATCCGGTGGATCGAGGCCACCAGCTACATCTCGGTGATCGGCCTCTCCCTCGACTCCGCGGAGCGCCTCGAGGACTGAGGGCCTCGGGGCTCAGTCGGCCACTTTCACGCTGACGGTGGTCAGGGACTGGGCCTTGGGCGCCGTCACCGTCAGCAGGCCATCGCGGTAGTGGGCTTCGAGGGCGTCCCGCTGGATGCCGCCGGGGAAGCGGAAGCTGCGGCTCCAGGTGCCGTAGCGGAACTCACTGAGCAGCGGCGCCCGACGGCGGGCTTCCGCGGCCGGGGTTTCGCCGTTGCCGTCCTCGGGGCTGGCGGCGGCGGTGGCGGCCGACGGCTGGCAGCGGCGCTCGGCACTGATGATCAGGGAGCGGTCCGTGGCCTTGACGTCGATGGAGGCGCGGTCGACGCCGGGCAGCTCCAGGGCGATGGTGTAGGTGTCCTCGGTTTCGTGGATCTCGGCGGCGGGAACACGCTCGGCCGTCTGCAGCTGTTGCTCCAGCCGGTCGAAGAGATCGAAGGGGGAGGGATGAAGCGTGCGCATGGTTGGTGCTTCCGAAGGGAGCGACGGGGATGGTCGGGTGAGGAACCACCCGCCCGATCAATGTGCCCGCCTTGCCCGGGGACATCGAGGGGGAGAACCGACGGCCCAGGTTCGGTCCCCCGGACCGGGTTCGGCCCCTACGCCAGCGGGGGCGGAGAACCGGAACGGGGGGGCTCCAGCCACCACCAGCGGCCGAAGGCGGCCGCCTGGCCGCAGGGCCGGCCGCCGGACTCCCGCAGGGTCCACAGCCGGGCGTTCTCGATGCGGAAGCGGCGCCCGCCGCTGTCGATGCGGATGCCCCCGTAGCCCTCGAGCGCCTGGCAGCGGCGGGCCCGCTCCAGGGCCAGGGCCCGGCTCTGCCGTTCGGCCGGCTCCGCCGTGAGCCGCGAGGGCAGGCCCACCATCGCGTCCCAGGAGCGGCGCCACAGCACCAGGGCGGCCCGGTTGGCGTAGATCAGCCGGGGATCGGCGCCGCCGTCATGGGCCAGGACGACGGTGGCGGCCACGAACAGTTCCTGGGCCGCCTGCAGCGGCGAGCGCTCGACCGCGACGCCCGCGAGCAGGGGCCGGCCGAACGCCAGCCGGTGGCCTTCGAGGAGCCGGCCGGCGGTGGCGATGGCGTCCTGGCTCAGCCAGGGGGGTGGTTCAGGGCTCGGCATCGGCCCCGGTGGCCATGGCCCGCAGCATCGCCTGCTGGGCCATGGCCGTTCCGTGGTCCTTGAGCCGGTCGAGGAAGAGCCGGTTGGCCTCCGGGAAGCGCGGTTCCTCCGCCAGGGGCAGGGGGCCGGCGCCATCGAGGCCCGATTCCCCCTCCATGGCCGGGGTGATCACCACCAGATCGGGGTCGAGCGGGGCGCCGTAGCGCCACCAGCGGGCCGGGTCGGCGATGGCGGGGTGGATCGGGTGGGGGGCGTGCTCCAGGGGGGCCGCCACCCCCTCCCGGCGGCGCTTGGCCAGGTCGCCCAGCAGCTGGCTGCGGGTGCGGCCCCGCAGCTGGAAGAGCACGAAGGGGTCCTCGCTGAAGCGGTCCCCCATCAGGTAGTAGACGGCGCTGATGTGCTTACAGGGGTTGGCCTTGTCGGGGCAGCTGCACTCGCTGCGCACCTCCTGGAGCTTGAAGGGGAACAGGCGCTTGCCGCTGGCGGCGAAGGCCCGCTCGATGTCGGCGGGCATGATCCCCGCCAGCAGCTGGGCTGACCAGCGGGCCTTCTGGCTCAGGGCCTCCAGCACATAGCCCCAGTCCTCGTCGTTGAGCACGTCGAGCCAGAGCTTCACCTTGTAGGGATCCGGGTCAGTGCCCTGCACGCGGGCGTGGACCCGGCGCCCCTCGAAGCGGATCGAGACGACATTGCCCTCCCGGGCGTAGGTCCAGGCGCGCTCCAGGCGCTTCTTGAACCGGTAGGAGTGGATCAGCTCCATCCACTGCTCCACCCACCAGGGCTGCTGCCCCAGGCCCTGCTGGCCCAGCTGGGTGGTGATGGCGCCGGAGGCGCCGGGGAAGGAGCTGGTCATGCCGCCGGCCTCACGCCGCCCATCCTGACGCCTGCCGGAGCCACTGGCCTAGGTTGTCCCGACGCAGGGCGTGGAGTCCTTGAATCGCATCACGTTCGGCGCCGGCGACGGTTTTCACAGTCTTCTGAGGGCAAGGGTTCACGACCACTTCGAGACCACCGGGCAGGACCGGCGCGATTCGCTGGCCATGGTGCTCAAATCGGTGGTCATCCTGGCCTGGTTCGCCCTCACTTACGGGCTGCTGGTCTTCCGGGCCGACAGCGGCCCGGTGGCGATCCTGCTGTCGGCCGTTCTGGGCCTGGCGATCGCCGCCATCGGTTTCAACATCCAGCACGACGGGGGCCACGGGGCCTACTCCCGCCATCGCTGGATCAACAGGGCCGCCGCCATGACCCTGGATCTGCTCGGCGGCAGTTCCCTGATCTGGGCCCACAAGCACAACGGGCTGCATCACACCTTCACCAACATCGCCGGCCACGACGACGACATCAACCTCGGCCTGATCGGCCGGCTCTCCCCCCATCAGCCCCACCGCTGGTGGCATCGCTGGCAGCACCTCTATCTCTGGCCTCTCTACGGAATGCTGCCCATCAAGTGGCAGTTCTTCGATGACTTCGCCGATCTGGCCGCCCGCGGCCGCGGTGACCACTCCCTGCCCCGCCTGGGCCCCGCCGACTGGCTGGTGTTCCTGGCCGGCAAGGCCATCTTCTTCTCCCTGGCGTTCGCCATCCCCCTGCAGTTCCACCCCATCGGTGCGGTGATCGCCTGCTACGTGGTGACGGCGATGGTGCAGGGCCTCGTGCTCAGCGTGGTGTTTCAGCTGGCCCATTGCGTGGAGGAGGCCGATTTCCCCATGGCCGACCCCACCAGCCCGGCCATGGGTCCCTGGGCCGGCCATCAGCTGGCCACCACCGTGGATTTCAGCCGCTCCAACGGCCTGCTGACCTGGCTGCTGGGCGGCCTCAACTTCCAGGTGGAGCATCACCTGTTCCCCCAGATCTGCCACGTGCACTACCCGCAGATCTCCGCCATCGTCGAGCAGACCTGCCGCGACTGCCAGGTCCCCTTCCGCACCCACCCGTCCTTCCTGGCCGGTGTGGCCTCCCACTACCGCTGGCTGCGCCGCATGGGCCAGCCCCCCGCGCCGGCCGCCCTGCCCCTGCTGCTGCCCGTGATCGGGGAGACGGCGGAGCTCGCCCAACCTGGCGACGTGAGCCTCGCCCGCCGCTGAGGCCACGCTCGGCCCAGCCCGTTCAGCTCTCCTCCAGGGCCACCAGATCCCGCAGCTGGCCCACCTCCAGGCCACCGAGCCACTCCTCACCGCTGCCGACGATGTCGGCGGCCAGCCTGGATTTCTCCTCGATCATCCGATCGATCTTCTCCTCCACCGAGCCGCTGGTGATGAACTTGTGCACCAGCACGCGGCTGGTCTGGCCGATCCGGTAGGCCCGGTCGGTGGCCTGGTTCTCCACGGCGGGGTTCCACCAGCGGTCGATGTGGAACACGTGGCTGGCCCGGGTGAGGTTGAGGCCCACACCCCCGGCCTTGAGCGAGAGCAGGAACAGCTGGGGGCCGCGGGGATCCTCCTGGAAGCGGTCCACCATTGCCTGCCGGTCGGTCTTGCTGCTGCCGCCGTGCAGGAAGGGCACGTCCTGGCGCCAGCGCTGCTCCAGGTAGACCTTGAGCAGGTGGCCCCATTCGGCGAACTGGGTGAACAGCAGGGCCCGGTCGCCCGCCTCGATCACCTCCTCGAGGATCTCCTCCAGCCGCAGCAGCTTGGCGCTGCGGCCGGCGAAGCCGTTGTCGACCGCGCTCTCCTTGAGGGCCAGGGCCGGATGGTTGCAGATCTGCTTGAGCCTGGTGAGCAGGGCCAGCACCTGGCCGTGACGCTGGCCCAGGGGGGCGCGGGCGATGGCCTCGAGGCTCTCGTCGACGGTCTTGCGGTAGAGCTTCGTCTGCTCCGCCGACAGGCCCACCCATTCGCGCAGCTCCACCTTCTCCGGCAGGTCGGAGATGATCGAGCGGTCGGTCTTGAGGCGCCGCAGGATGAACGGCCCGACCCGGGCCTTGAGATCCCGCAGGGAACTCATGTCGCCGTAGCGCTCGATCGGCAGCCGGTAGCGCTGGCGGAAGAAGCCCTCCTCCCCCAGCACCCGCGGATTGAGGAAGTCCATCAGCGCCCACAGCTCGCTCACCCGGTTCTCGACGGGGGTGCCGGTGAGGGCGATGCGGAAGCGGCCCTGCTTGCCGGGACGCGCCAGGTCGCGGGCCGCCTGGCTCTGCTTGGCCGCCGGGTTCTTGATCGCCTGGGCCTCGTCGATCACCACGCCCTGCCAGTCGATGCTCTCCAGCAGCTCGCTGTCGCGCTGCAGCAGCCCGTAGCTGGTGAGCACCAGATCCACCCCGTCGAGGGCCTTGGCCAGCTTGTCGGGGGTGGAGGGCCGGCGGGGACCGTAGTGCTCCCGCACCTCCAGATCCGGCGTGAAGGCTGCCGCCTCCCGCTTCCAGTTGGTGAGCACCGAGGTGGGGGCCACCAGCAGGACGGGGCGCTTCAGCTCCTGCTCCACCTTGAGGTGCTGCAGGAAGGCCAGCAGCTGGACCGTCTTGCCCAGGCCCATGTCGTCCGCCAGGCAGGCCCCCTGGTCGAAGCGGTGCAGGAAGGCCAGCCAGCCCAGGCCCCGCTCCTGGTAGGGCCGCAGCTGGCCGGCGAAGCCCTCCGGCGCCGGCAGGGGATCGGGGGCCTTCTGCTGGTGGTACTGCTCCAGGACGGCGTGCAGCCGGGGCTTGGCGGTGAACTGATGCACCGGCAGCCGCATCAGGGTGTCGCCGTCGCTCGCTGTGAGCCGCAGGGCATCGTCGAGGCTGAGGTTGGGTCCGGCGGCGCAGAAGCGCTCGGCGTTCCTGAGATCGCTGGGCCGCAGCTCGATCCAGGCCCCCTTGTGCTGCACCAGAGGACTGCGCTTGGCGGAGAGGCGCTGCAGGTCCTTGAGGGTGAGCGTCACCCCGCCGATCATCAGCTCCCATTTCCACTCGAGGCTTTCCCCCAGGGAGAAGCCGCGGGAACGCTCGGGCAGCTCGGCCTCGATGGAGAGGCCCAGCCGGCTGGCCAGTCCGCCGCTGAGGCTGGCCGGCAGCACCACCCCCACCCCCACGTCGCGCAACTGGACGGCGGCGGTGCGCACCAGCACGAAGGCCTCCGCCGGGGTGAGCTGCATCGTTTCCGGCGCCGCCGCATCGAGGCCCCGCCCGATCGGTTCGAACACCTGCAGAGCCCGGCCCATCCCCTCCAGCAGCAGCTGGCCCGGCTCGGCCACCTCCACTTCCCCCAGCTGGAGCCGGCCGTCGCCCGCATTCCAGACCGTGCGGGCCGGCACCCGCAGGCTGGGATCGGCCTCCGCCTGCAGGGAGAAGCGCAGCTCCCAGAGCTCCTCGCCCTCTTCGGGGGTGAACAGTTCCAGGCAGGCGCGGGCGGGGGCGACGCGCCCCGCCACCGCCTCGCGCCAGTGGTGGGTGGCCACCGCCAGCCGCTCCCGCTCCTCCTCGTCCAGTTCCAGCCGGCCGGGGCCGGGGCCGAGGGCCTTCTGCCAGGCCACCAGCAGGGGATCGAGTCCGTCGGTGGGGGGTCGGAAGCCGGCGCGCAGCTGGCCGTCGAGCAGGGCCTCCAGCAGGCTGGCCACCCGCAGCCGGCCGCTGCCAGGTCGGCGGCAGGCCAGACCCCCCTCCCCCGGGGCTCCGGGGGCCATGGCGCAGGTGGCCACCTGGGGCAGCCGGATGGCCAGTTCCTCCAGCCGGCGCCGGTCCCCTTCCCGGTTCAGCAGGGGCAGCCAGCGGGCCCGCTCCTCCTCCACCTGGGGCAGCCAGCGGCCGCGGGCGATCAGGCTCAGGGCCCAGCGCTCCAGGTGGCTCCACCAGCGCAGATCGTCGGCCAGGCCGGGATCGTCGCCGGAGAGGGGCAGGCCGGCCAGCCATTCGCCCGCCCCCGCCGGATCGAGGGCCAGACCCTCCACCCGCCAGGGCCACCACTGCACCTCCTTCGGGATCGGTTCGCCCGCCTGCAGCGGCAGACCGCTCCAGGCCGCCAGACCCTCGCTGGCTGCTTTGCGGCGGCCCCGGGCCCCCTGGCTGCGGCTGGGCAGGGTGAGCTGGGCCTCCGCCGGCCGGAAGGCCTCCGACCAGAGGCCATGGTCATCCAGCCAGGCGCCCAGATCGTCGACGCTGAGCGAGAGGGGATGGTCGGGAACGGTGCGCAGCGGCGCCACCGGCGTCGCGACCCTCCAGGTGTCGGCCCAGAGCAGCAGCCGGCCCCCGGGCCCTTCCGGCGGAAACAGCCAGGTGGCATGGAGCAGGCTCATGGCCGCAGGGCCGGCAGGAGGCGCTGGGCGGCCTGCAGCAGCAAGGCGCTGCCGATCAGGGGCAGCCAGAGCGGCAGCCAGCCGCGCAGCAGCTCGAGGATCCCGCTGATCGCCCCACTGGCCAGGGGCTGGTGCAGCAGGGAATGGATCGCCGGGACCGGCAGGGCCAGGGGGGTGACCGCCACGGGCCCACCGAGGCTGCGGATGCCGCAGACCGCCCCCACCAGGCCGGCGGCCAGATGGTCGTCATCCGGATCGACACGCTGGAGGTGGAAGGCCAGCAGGCCGTAGAAGAAGCCGCAGCCCGCCGATCGCAGCCCGCTCTCCAGGCCGGCCGGCAGGCCGATCAGGGCGGCGGCGAGTCCGCCCAGCAGCGCCCACGACAGGGACTGCAGCCGCAGACGGGCACGGGAATCGTCGGACGCCTGGGTCAACGGCAAGGCCATGGCGATGGCCCGATCATGCCTGGCCACCGGCAGGCTTACATTATTCATTGGTGCTGCCCCACCCAGCAGGGCAACCAGCACAACCCCTTCTCCGCGCCCCCACCCAGCCCCTTTCGCCCGGCCCCTCCGGTACGAACCGACGCCTGCGGGCCCCAGGCCCGGCCCGCCATTGCCCTCACGGGGTTCCGGTGTTTCCCTGGCCCAGTCACGCGTTCCTGCTGCCG
Organism: Cyanobium sp. Candia 9D4; assembly: GCF_024346155.1. NCBI lineage: Bacteria > Bacillati > Cyanobacteriota > Cyanophyceae > Synechococcales > Prochlorococcaceae > Cyanobium > Cyanobium sp. Candia 9D4. The sequence goes on from NZ_JAGQCK010000002.1 coordinate 506,341, forward strand.
GGCAGGACACCGACCCCACCACGGTTGGCCACCCCCTTGAGCGCCGCCCATCCGCCACCGCACGCCTCCGACGCCCACCAGGCCCGGCGCGCGCTGCCCGAGATGCTCCAGATCGCCACCGCCATCAGCGGGGCGCTCAACCTGCCGGCCCTGCTGCGGCAGATCCTCTCCAGCTCCAGGGATCTCACCTTGAGCGATGCCGGCAGCATCTACCTGGTGGAGGAGGAGAAGGGGGAGAAGCGGCTCTGGTTCACCGCCTTCCAGAACAGCTCCCTGGCCGCCGGCGACACCGGCATCGACGCCAGCCTGCTGGACGTGCGCTTCCCGATCACCCCTGAGCGGCTGGTGGGCTGGACGGCCCTGCACGGCGAGGTGCTCAACCTGCCCGACGTCTACGCGATTCCCGCCGACCGCCCCTACCGCTTCGACGCCGAACTGGATCGCCGCATGGGCTACCGGGCGGTCTCGATGCTGGTGGTGCCGCTGCGGACCATGGCCGGGGAGGTGGTCGGGGTGATGCAGCTGATCAACCGCAAACGGGAGGCGGGCTCGGTGCTCACCCCTGAGACGGCCGCCGCGCTCGTCCGCCCCTACGACGCCGGCGACCAGCAGCTGATCGAGGCCCTGGCCGCCCTGGCGGCCGTCTGCGTCGAGCGCACCCAGGCGCTGGAGGGGCAGCAGCGGCAGATCGATTCGATGATTGCCCTGCTGGCGGGAGCGATCGATGCCCGCAGTTCCCACACCGGCCGCCACTGTTCCCGGGTGCCGGAGCTGGCCCTGTTGCTGGCGGAGGCGGCGGAGGCCACCGAGGAGGGGCCCCTGGCCGCTTTCCGCTTCCAGGGGGAAGCCGAACGCCGGGAGTTCCGCACGGCGGCGTGGCTGCACGACTGCGGCAAGATCGTGACCCCCGAGGCGGTGGTGGAGAAGGCCACCAAGCTGGACGCCCCCGTCAACCGGCTGCACGAGATCCGCACCCGCTTCGAGGTGCTGCTCCGGGACGGGCGCATCGCCCTGCTGGAGGGTCTGGTGGCGGGCGGTGATCCGGAGGCCCTGCAGCGGGACTACGCCCGGCTGGAGCAGGAGCTGCAGGCGGATTTCGCCTGCGTGGCCCGCTGCAACCTGGGCAGCGAAGGCACCGACCCGGAGGATCTCGCCCAGCTCCGGCGGCTGGCGGAACGCACCTGGTGGCGCCACTTCGACGACAGGATCGGCCTGGGCTGGGAGGAGCAGGCCCGCTATGGCGGGCCGTCGCCGCCCCTGCCCGCCCGGGAGACCCTGCTCAGCGACGCCCCCCAGCACCGCATCCCCCGGCCGGCCGAGGAGGTGCCGGAAGCCCGCTGGGGCTTCAACCTGGCGGTGCCGGAGCTGCTCTACAACCGCGGCGAGCTCCACAACCTCTCGGTGGCCAGGGGCACCCTGACCCCGGAGGAGATCTACAAGATCCGCGAGCACATGATCCACACGATCGTGATGCTGGAGAGCATGGCCTTTCCCCCCTCCCTGGCCCGCGTGGCGGAGATTGCGGGGGGGCACCACGAAACCCTCGACGGCCGCGGCTACCCCCGGGGGCTGGGGGCGGAACAGCTGTCGATCCCGGCCCGGATCCTGGCCATCGCCGACATCTTCGAGGCCCTGACCGCCGCCGATCGGCCCTACAAGCAGGGGATGCCCCTGTCCCAGTCCCTGGCGATCCTGGCCGGCCTGCGGGACCGCGGCCGCATCGATGCGGACCTGTTCGAACTGTTCCTGCGATCCGGGGTGTACCTCACCTACGCGGAGCGCTTCATGGCCACCGCCCAGATCGATGCGGTCGATCTGGACGCCCTGCTGGGGCCCCAGGCCTGATCATCCAAACGTCATCCTGGAGCTGCCGGGCGAGCCTCCAGCTGACGCTGATGGAGCACGACTGAGGCCGCCGGGGCGACTCCGGGCCCCCGCGCTGGGCGATCATGCCTGTCCCAGGACCTCTCCCTGCGTTGTCGTGATGGCTGCCGATTCCACCCGCCCCAGGCCCCGCAGCGGAGCCGAGATCCGGGAGGCCTTCCTCGCCTTCTACGAGCAGCGGGGGCACCGGCGGATGGCCAGCGCCTCCCTGGTGCCCGACGACCCGACGGTGCTGCTCACCATCGCCGGCATGCTGCCCTTCAAGCCGGTGTTCCTCGGCCAGGCCCCGCCGCCGGCGCCCCGGGCCACCAGCAGCCAGAAGTGCATCCGCACCAACGACATCGAGAACGTGGGCCGCACCGCCCGGCACCACACCTTCTTCGAGATGCTGGGGAACTTCTCCTTCGGCGACTACTTCAAGGAGGAGGCGATCGCCTGGGCCTGGGAACTCACCACCGAAGTGTTCGGCCTCGATCCGGCCCACCTGGTGGTCAGCGTCTTCCGGGAGGACGACGAGGCCGCCGCCATCTGGCGTGACGCCGTGGGGGTGGATCCGAAGCGAATCATCCGCATGGATGAGGCCGACAACTTCTGGGCCTCCGGTCCCACCGGCCCCTGTGGCCCCTGCTCGGAGATCTACTACGACTTCCACCCGGAACGGGGTGATGACGGCATCGACCTGGAGGACGACAGCCGCTTCATCGAGTTCTACAACCTGGTGTTCATGCAGTACAACCGCGACGCGGCCGGCACCCTCACGCCCCTGGCCCGGCGCAGCATCGACACCGGCATGGGTCTGGAGCGCATGGCCCAGATCCTGCAGCAGGTGCCGAACAACTACGAGACCGACCTCATCTACCCGCTGGTGGAAGCCGCCGCCGCCCTGGCGGGGGTCGAGTACCGCGCCCTCGACGCCCGTGGCCAGATCTCCCTCAAGGTGATCGGCGACCACAGCCGGGCCATCACCCAGCTGATCGCCGACGGCGTCACCGCCTCCAACCTGGGCCGGGGTTACGTGCTGCGCCGTCTGCTGCGCCGGGTCGTGCGCCATGGCCGGTTGCTGGGCATCGACCGTCCCTTCCTGGCGGTCATGGGGGAGGCGGCGATCGAGCTGATGGCCCCGGCCCATCCCCAGCTGCCGCAGCGCCGCGAGGTGATCCTGGCGGAGCTGGTGCGGGAGGAGGCCCGCTTCCTGGACACCCTGGAGCGGGGCGAGAAGCTGCTGGCCGAGGTGCTCGCCGCCCGGCCGGAGCGCATCAGCGGTGACGCGGCCTTCGAGCTCTATGACACCTACGGCTTCCCGCTGGAGCTCACCGAGGAGATCGCCGAGGAGCACGGCCTGACGGTGGATCTGGAGGGCTTCGAGGCGGCCATGGAGCGCCAGCGGCAGCGGGCCAAGGCGGCCGCCGTGAGCATCGACCTCACCCTGCAGGGGGCGATCGAGCAGGTGGCCGGTGCGCTCGAGCCCACCGACTTCCGTGGCTACGAGGCCCTCGACCAGGCGGCGTGCGTGCTGGCCCTGGTGGTGAACGGGGAACCGGCCACCGCCGCCGCCGCCGGCGATGCGGTGCAGATCGTGCTCGACAGCACTCCCTTCTACGGCGAATCGGGCGGCCAGGTGGGCGACCGGGGCGTGCTGCTGGCCGGGGAGGGGGGCGCCGGGGTCGGGGGAGGCCTGATCGTGGCCATCGATGCGGTGAGCCGCAACCGCAGCGTGTTCGTCCACAGCGGCCGGATCGAGCGCGGCCGTCTGGCGGTGGGCGATGTGGTGCAGGCCCGGGTGGATCGCAGCTGCCGCCGCCGCGCCCAGGCCCACCACACCGCCACCCACCTGCTGCAGGCGGCCCTGAAGCAGGTGGTCGATGACGGCATCTCCCAGGCGGGCTCCCTGGTGGATTTCGACCGGCTGCGCTTCGACTTCCACTGCCCCCGGGCCCTGACCCCGGACGAGCTGGAGCAGATCGAGGACCTGGTCAACGGCTGGATCGCCGAGGCCCATCCCCTGGAGGTGGCGGAGATGGCCCTGGAACGGGCCCGGGCCGCCGGCGCCGTGGCCATGTTCGGTGAGAAGTACGGCGAGGTCGTGCGGGTGGTGGACGTGCCCGGCGTCTCGATGGAGCTCTGCGGCGGCACCCACGTGGCCAACACCGCCGAGATCGGCCTGTTCCGGATCGTCGCCGAGACGGGGGTGGCGGCGGGCATCCGCCGCATCGAGGCCGTGGCCGGCCCCGCCCTGCTCCCCTACCTGCGGGAGCGCGACCGGGTGGTGCGTGAGCTGGCCGACCGCTTCAAGGCCCAGCCGGGCGAGATCCTCGAGCGGGTGGCCCTCCAGGGCGAGGAGCTGCGGGCCAGCCTCAAGGAGCTGGCGGCGGCGCGGGGGGCCCTGGCGGCGGCCAAGGCCAGTGCCCTGGCGGAGCGGGCCGAGGCGATCGGACCCCACCGGCTGCTGGTGCAGCGCCTCGATGGCGTCGATGGCGCCGGCCTGCAGGAGGCCGCCCAGCGCCTGCAGCAGCAGCTCGGGGAGGGGGCGGCCGTGGTGCTCGGTGGTCTGCCAGACCCGGCGGAGCTGGGCAAGGTGATCCTGGTGGCGGCCTTCGGCCCCGCGGTGGTGGCCTCCGGGGCCAAGGCGGGGGCCTTCATCGGTGGCATCGCCAAGCTTTGCGGCGGCGGCGGCGGTGGCCGGCCCCAGCTGGCCCAGGCGGGGGGGCGGGACGGCGCCGCCCTCGATGGGGCGCTGGCGGAGGCCCGTCGGCTGCTGACCGCCCAGCTGGGTGGCGGCTGAAGCTGGGCGGCTGAGGCTCAGAAGCGGTAGTTCACCCGGGTGTAGAGCCCCTGGCCCAGGAGCCAGTCGTTCCAGGGGCCCAGGTTGTCGGTGGTGGAGAAGGGCACGGCCCAGCCCAGCTCCAGCGACCAGTGGTTGCTGGCCAGCCAGCGCAGCAACAGCCCGCCGGAGCCCACCGTGTCGCCGAAGGAGCCACCGCTGACGCTGGTGCGGACGCCGCCGGCCCCGATGAAGGGGACCAGCTGGAGGGCGCTGGTCCTGCTGTCCCAGAACGTCCAGACGGCCTCGGTGCTGGCCAGCCAGCCGCTGTCACCGCTGATCAGCTGGCCCGGCAGTCCGCGCAGGCCCACATCGGAGCCGAGGGTGAACTGCATCGAGGAGGTCAGCGGGGCGAAGGCCAGCTGGGCGGCGGTCCGCAGGTTGACCTGCCAGCGGGGGGAGACCGTCCAGGAGGCGGAGAGGAGGCCGCCGATGGCGGTGGCCCGGCCCGCCACGATGCCTGCTTCGGCCAGTTCCTGGCGCTGAACCGCCGGGGTCGCCGCGGCGATGCCCTGCAGCAGGTAAGCGCTGCCGCTCCAGCTGCTGTGGCGGCCGGCGCCGCTGCCGTTGACGCCGAGCCGCAGGTAGCCGCCGGCGGGGGCGCGGATGCTGGCGGGCACCGAGGCCGGCAGGGCGCTGCCCTGTTCGTAGATATTGCTGCGGCTGTTGCTGTAGCCGGCGAAGAGGCTCCAGCGCTGGCTGAGGGATTCGCGGAACACCCACTCGAACTGGGCCAGGGCCTGGTACTGGCTGGTGGAGAACCCGTCGGCCGGGGCGGGCAGTTCCACCAGGTTGCGGCGGCTGAAGCCGAGGCCGCCGGTGAGGCTGACGCTGTCGCTGAGGGGGTAGGTGTAGCTGAGGGAGGCGATGGCGGCGCCCAGCTCCGGGCTGTCGGTGGCATTGAGCTCGCTGTAGATCAGCAGGGTGTCCCCGCGCTGCAGCAGGCTCGGCTTCAGCAGCGTGGCCACGGCGCGGAACTCCCCCGAGCCGCTGTTGCCGTCATTGCGCAGGGCCAGATCCCCCTGCCAGGGCTCCTTGGAGTGCTCCACGGCAACGCGGAACACCCCTTCGGAGGGATCGCTGCCCAGCCGCGCCAGGGTGCCCCGCACACTGCCGATGCCCGGCTGGCTCTTGAGCAGCTGCAGCTGCAGCTCCACCGTGGACAGCCGCAGGATCTGGCCCCGCAGGGGCCGCAGCAGCCGGCCGACGCGGCGGTTCAGCCAGGGATCGCTGCCCGAGACCTGGATGCCGACCACCCGGCCTTCCACCACATCGAGATACCCGGGCGCCGGGTCGCTCACCACATAGACCCGGCTGCTGACGTACCCGTCGAAGACGAGCCGGGTGCTCAGGGCCACGGCGCAGGCCTTCAGCCGTTCGGTGGCAGCGGCGATCCGGCGGCATTCGGCCAGGATCGCGGCCACCTGCTCGGGGCTGTAGAGCGTCAGCCCGCGGATCTCCGGCAGGGGTGCCTGTGCCTGGGGGCCTGGTCCCGGGGCGGCGGGGCCGGCCGGCGGCGGTGCACTGCCGTCGGGCTGGGGGGCGGGGGCCTCCAGGGGGCGGACGTCGATCGGAGGGGCCGGCTGGGGTTCGGCGGGAGCGGGACGCTCGAACGGGCGGGGGGCGGCCGGAAGGCGGATCGGACCATCCTGGAGGGGCGGGGCCACCAACTGGGCGAGAAGGAGGAGCATTCAGGGTGGGCCGAGTTCCCGCTCAGAAAGACAGGCTGGTAGCTTGCTGAAGAGTCGATGAGATCAGGCGGAGTGCCGCCTGATGTGTGCGGATACGCGAATGATCACCCAGCCAGTGACGCGACCAATGAGCCCGCCAGAGTTTCAGCCGTCAGCGCCTAGGGAAGCTACTGGTTGTGGTGGGATGTGGCCCCCATCTTGAGTAACAACCGCTACTTTTTATCCGGTAAGTTGGGCTGGATTCGCTTCATTTGTCCGGTCCGGCTGACGCAACGGCGCTCCCCCTTCGCGCCCCTGGGGCTCACCGTCGTGATCGGGCTGCTGGCTTCCCCCGTTGCCGCCGGTGAGATCACCGCCACCGGCGGCAGCCTCGGCCTCGGCACTGTGGTCAATGGCCAGCTGGGCGGCAGTTGCTTCGGCGGTGCCTGTGCGATCCGTGGGGGCACGTCCGCCGGGGCCAATCTCTTTCACCGTTTCTCCGCCTTCGATACCCGCGGCGGCATCACCGGCGTCACGCTGGATGTGGGCGGGCATCGCAACGTGATGGTGGGGGTCACCCACCCCCTGGGCAGCTTCATCGACAAGGCCGTCACCCTGAGCCAGCCGGCCAGCCTGGTCTGGCTCTCGCCGTGGGGAATCCGGCTCAGCGGCGCCGGCACGTTCGGCAATGTCCAGCAGCTCAACCTGACGACCGCCACCAGCCTGCGGGTGGGCGAGGGGCGCTTCGACGTGCTCGGCACCACGGCCGCCGCGGCCGCCGCCCTGGTGGGCGCCCCGGCCCTGGGTGCGGCCGGCCTGGGCACCGATCCGGCCGCCCTGACCCAGCTGGGCCTCACCGCCCAGGGGGATCTGGCCATCGACGGCGGCCTGCTCACCGTCGATGGGGGCCTGCTGCTGGATGCCCAGGGCGGCCATGTGCTGCTGGGGGGAGCCCGGCTGCAGGCGCCCGGGGGGACCGTGGCCCTGCAGGGGCAGGAGGTGTCGCTCCAGGACAGCACGGTGGAGGTGTCCGGTCCGGCCGGCGGCAGCATCCGGCTGTCCGGGGAACGGGTCTCGATGGCCGGTTCGAGCCTGCGGGCGGACGCCGGCGGCGCGGGTCAGGGCGGGACCATCGAGATCCTGGGCAGGGAACGGGCCGAGGTCCAAGGGGTCATCAGCGCCCGGGGCGGTCCCCAGGGTGGCGATGGCGGCTTCGTCGAAACCTCGGCCAGCCGCCTGACGCTCTCCGCCGCCCCGGATCTGTCGGCGGCGCGGGGGCGGGGGGGCACCTGGCTCATCGATCCCCGCGACATCGCCATCGTTCCCAGCGGATCGGGTGGCGGCGCTCCCCCCGGCGGTTCCGGTGGGGGGCTGCCGGGCTCCGCGTCACTGGTCGATGTGGGGCTGATCAACACCGCCCTCAACGGCGGCCAGACGGTGATCGTGGACACCACCGATCCTGCCGGGACCCAGTCGGGCACCATCTCCCTGCTGGCTCCGGTCGAGAAGACGGCCGGGGCGAACGCCGCCCTGGAGCTGCGGGCCGACGGCGACATTCTGATCAACGTTCCGGGCGTGGATCCCGCGGCCTTCTCCAACACCTCCGCTGGGGGCCGGTTGGATGTCGCTCTCTGGTATCAGAAGTCCGCCGACCCCTCCACGCCGGCGGGATCGATCAGCTGGCAGAAGGGCGCGGTGGACATCAACACCGGCACCCTGCGGACCTTCCAGGGGGCCTCGCGGATCGACGGCAACATCGAACTCACCGGAGCCTTCGAACCGTTCCAGCTGCGTTCCGGCACCCTTCGGACCGGCGAATTCAGCTGGAGCCCCTCAAGTGTCGGGTCCATTCAACTGGGTCTCCTCAATGATCCCAGGCCGGCCGTTCTGGATGTCTCCAGGCGATACTTCCAGGGTCCCGGCCGCACTGTCACCGCCTTCTCGACGGCGCTGCTGCGGATCGGTCCATCAGCCCAGAGCAGCGGCATCGACCGGGGCACGGTCACGGATCCGACGCCCGTGAAGACCACCCGGATCAACGTCGCCACGGGGGCGACCCTCGCGCTCAACCAGGCCACGATCGCCGGTCCGAATCTGGCCGTGGAGAGCGGGGCCCAGCTGCAGCTGTCGGGAACCACCCGGCTGGCGGCCCTCCAGAACGCCGGATCCATCGTGATCGGTCCCTCGGCGACGCTGGACCTGCAGAGCGCCGTCGTCTCGCCCGGTTCCTCGATCGTGCTGCAGGGCACGGGCGCGGCGCGGTTGCGCATCGACGACAACAGCTTCCGCAATGAAGGAACGATCCAGGGGTCCGGCCTGATCGAGGTGGACTCCTCCCTGGGGACCTTCATCAACGAAGGGTCCCCGCTCCCAGGGGCACCGGTCGCCACGCTCGATCCCGTCGGATCGCTTCGCGTCCGCGCCGCCAGCCTCACCCTGGGGGCCGACAGCCAGCTCCTGTTCGACCTCTCCACCGCCGACCAGCTCTCCGTCTTCGGCGACACCCTCCTCGGCGGGGGACTGGAGGTGGCGTCACCGCCGGTCGTGGGGGTCATCACCCCCTTCGAGCTGATCAGGGCCCGCGGCATCTCCGGCGCCTTCGATCCCGCCAGGGTGTCCCTGGCCGTCGGTTTCACGCTGCAAGGCGTCGTCACGACCGGCGATCCCCAGCTGCCCTTCAGCTTCGGCGGCGACCTGGCGGCGACACCGGCGCCGCCCCCGGCGCCCCCCGACCCGCCCGTCACCCCCATCCCACCCGTCAGCCCCACCCCGCCCGTCACGCCGGCGCCGCCCCAGACGGTCACGGCTCCGGGAGCAACGGCTCCGGGGGCCTCCTCACCGTTCTCCCCGTCGAGCCCGTCGTTCCTCTTGCCCGATCTCGGCTACCGCATCTTTCCGTCCACCCAGACGACACCCTTCGGCTCCACCCTCACCAGCAGCCGGCGCGGGGTGGGCTCCGATGCCCTGGCGGTGAACCTTTCGGAGGCCGATTTCAGCCTCACCGGCGGGTCGCTGCCGGTGCCCGGTCCCCTCAGTGTCACCACCACCAGCCTGTCCCCGGCCCTGGTGGCCGCGGCGATCACCGACGGCGATCAGCAGCGCACCGAGGACGTGCGCCGCACCCTGGGGGATGTGGGAACGGCGGGGGAGTCCGGCGGAACCCTGCGCCTCGAGGAACTGCAGCAGCTGCTCAGCAAGGCCTCCCAGAAGGGGGGCCAGGAGGACGAGCGCTTCAATCCGGCGGTGCTGATGGTGTCCTTCACCGAACAGAAGCCCGTGGCGGGCCAGGAGCCGAAGCCTGTGGCGGACCAGGAGCCCGGGGCCGCCGGCGCCACCGGGCCGAAGCCGGCCAATTCGTTCCTCGATCTGATCCTGCTCAGCCGCCGGGGGGAGCCCGTCGGCAAGCGCGTCGAGCTCTCCAGGGAGCGCTTCGGCGACCAGCTGCGGGCGCTGTACCGGCAGCTGGCCCGCCTCGAGCCCCTGCAGGTGGACAATCCCCAGTCCCCGTCCCGGCAGATCCACCGGGCCCTGATCGAGCCCATCGCCGCGGAACTCCGGGCCAAGGGCATCACCACCCTGGTGATCGTTGCCGACCGGGGCCTCCAGGGTCTCCCCTTCGCGGCCCTCCACGACGGCACCAGCTACTTCGGTGATCGCTACGGCTTCTCGATCACCCCGTCCCTCAACCTCACCTCCTTCGGCCCTCCGCGCCAGACCCGGGGGCGGGTGCTGGCGGCGGGCGCCTCGGAGTTCGAGGGGCTCAGCCCCCTGCCCCTGGTGCCCGAGGAACTGGCCGGCATCCCGGAGGGGGTCGGGGTCGACCGCTTCCTGAACCGGAGCTTTTCCCCGGAGGTGCTGCTGAGCAAGGCGGCCGACCCGCGCTACGAGCGCCTGCATGTGGCCACCCATGCCGAATTCATGCCCGGTGGCCCCTCCCAGGCCCGCATCTACACCGGCACCGGCTCGGTGAGCCTGCAGGAGTTCGCCCGCCTGCGCCAGCAGCGCAGCGGCAGCCCGCTGGAACTGTTCGTGCTCAGCGCCTGTCGCACGGCCCTGGGTGACAGTGACAGCGAGCTCGGATTCGCCGGCCTGGCGCTGCAGGCGGGATCCCGCAGTGCCATCGGCACGCTCTGGTATGTGGATGATGTCGCCACCTCCGCCTATTTCCTGCAGCTCTATCGCTTCCTCGACCAGGGAATGCAGAAAGCCGAAGCCCTGCGGTCCACGCGCCAGGCCATGTCCACTGGCAAGGTGCGTCTGGAAGGCGATAAGGTCATCGGGTCCGATGGCCTTCCCCTTCTCACGGAGCTGAGCCCATCCCAGCGGCGTCGGATTGCGGCGGGTGTGACCCATCCCTACTTCTGGGCGGGGGTTCAGTTGATCGGCACTCCCTGGTGAGGCCTCCCCTGACGAGCTTCTCCGGTCATCCCGGTTCTTCACTCTGTGCCTGATCTGTCAGCTGTCTTCAACGTCTTTCTGATGCTGGCGATGGCCCATTTCGTCGGGGATTTCGGGCTCCAGAGCGATCGCATGGCCCGCGAGAAATGCCCCGGTTGCGATGTGACCCTCGGCTGGGGTTGGTGGCTCACCTCCCATGCCGCCATCCATGGATGTCTGGTGGGAGCGATCACCCAGTCCCCCCTTTTGGGTGTGGCAGAATGGGTGGTGCATCTGTTGATTGACTTCGGCAAATGCCGACGTCTCTGGAGCCTGGCGTTTGATCAGGCGCTTCACATCATCACCAAGCTCCTCTGGGCCTGGCTGGCCATCCGTCAGGCATCGCCGGGCTTCTGGTTGTCATGAGTTGCCAGGCGTTCTCCTGAATCCTTGCCATCTGCCGTGGTCATGAAGACAGTGTTCCCTCAGCAATCGACCACCCGGCGATGGGCTGCCGGCACGGCCCTGGCGGCAGGGCTTCTCACCCTGGCCCCGCTGGCGGCGCTGGAACCGCCGCCAGCGCAGGCCCAGAGCGATCTGCGCAAGAGCTTCCCGGGGCGCCGGGTCGGCGGAGGCACCCGCGGTGACTGCTCCAGCCGCCTGCTGGCCCATCTGGTGCCGGCCAGCAGCGTCTTCGCCCCCGGCAAGGAGCGCTACCTCGGCCTGCTTGAAGGCCCCAGCGCCTCCCCCAGCCCCCTGGAGATCACCTTCCGGCCCCTGAGCGGCCGCGGCACCGCCGATGCTGCGATGGCCTCGGGCCAGCGCCGGGTGCTGCCGGCCTCCACCCCGGGCATCACCCTGATCACCATGCCGTCTGTGAAGGTGCCGACGATCTGGGAGTCCAGTTACCTCTGCCCCGGGGCCGCGGCGACCCCCACCCCCGCCGACCCGCTCAACTTCGTGGCCGCCGACTCACCGCCGGCCCTCAGCCTGCTGGTGGCCGATGCCTCCAAGGAGGATGGGGCCGTTCAGGCGTCCCTGGTGAAGCTGCACCGCTCCTGCGGCGCCAGCGTGCCCCGGGAGGAGGTCGGCTCCGCCTTCGGCCTGTCCGACCTGATCACGGCCCAGTGGCCCGAGCGGATTCCAGTGCGCTGTCCCGCCTGAGGCCACCCCGCAGTTCCCAGATGCGCAGCGGTTCGCTGCGCCCCTTGAGGTTGATCGCCCCCCAGTCGAGCCACTCCAGCGGCAGGCCCTTGGGCAGCAGTTCCTCGGTGGTGGACGACACCAGCACACGGCAGAGATTGGTCTGACGCTCCTTGTCGAGGCTCTCCAACCGGGCGGCGCAGTTCACCGCATCGCCGATCACGGCGTACTCCAGCCGTTCGCTGCTGCCCATCGATCCGGCCAGGACCGGGCCGGAATGGACGCCGATGCGCAGCCCCATCGCCGGCAGCCCTTCCCTCTGGAGCTCCTCGTTGAGGCTGGCCACGGCGCGCTGGATGGCCAGGGCCGCATCGATGGCCGCTTTCGCATCCGCCTCCTCGCCGCTGCTCAGCGGGGCCCCGAAGACCGCCAGCAGGCCATCCCCGGTGAACTTGTTGACCATGCCGCCCCGGCGCGTGATGGCAGGGACGAACAGGGCCATGCCCCGGTTCAGCCAGGCGAGCAGCTCACCGGGACTGAGCCGTTCCGAGACGCTCGTGAACTGGCAGGTGTCCAGCATCAGCACCGTGACCGGCAGCTGGCGCCCCTCGAAGCGGCCGTCGCTGAGCAGGCCATCGCGCTGGTTCCAGAGCTGGCGCGCCACGGCCGGGGAGGTGGTCTGGCCGAGCAGCCGCTCGATCTGCTGGCGCTGTTTCTGGCTGGAGGCGCCCCGGCGCACCCATGCCGCACCGGCCATGGCGATCAGCCCGGTGAGGGGCAGGCTCAGACCCACCCAGACGAAGTTGTAGAGCAGCAGCACGGCGCCACCCACCATCAGCACCGCCACCAGCCCCACCACGAGCACGCTGCGGCGCAGCAGCACGAAGGCTTCCCCCAGCACGATCCCCAGCACCACCGCCACCCCTTCAGCGAGCCTCTCCACCCAGCCGGGCAGCGTCCGCAGCCGCCGCGGGTCGCCGGCCACGTAGCGATCCATCAGGCCGGCCAGCCGATGGGCGTGGATCTCCACCCCCGGCACCAGCAGCTGTTTCGCCCCGAGGGCGGAACGGGTGTGGGGCACCGGGAAAATGTCGCGCAGGCTCGGGGCGGTGCTGCCGATCAGCACGATGTGGCCACGGATCTGGTCGGCCGGGATCGGCCGGCGGCCCAGCACATCCTGGAGGTTCCAGAGGTGGAAGCTGCCGAGCTGGTGGAAGGACAGCATCTGCTGGAAGCCGGCGGCATCGAGCTGGTCGTACCCCCCCGAGGCCGGCTCCAGCCACGGGCCCGGTTCCCGCCCCGCGTCCAGCCGCTGCCGCAGGCTGCGCTGGCCCCTGCCCAGCTCCAGGAGCCGCAGGGGCAGGGAGACGGTGGCCTCGTCCTGGCCGGCCACATGCACCAGATCGCGGCGGATCACCCCGTCGGCGTCGAGCACCAGATCGTTGAACCCCTGCCGATCGGGCGGCGTGCCCGGCACCGGGCCGATGGCTTCGGCCACGTTGAAGATCGAGACGAGGCGTGGGTTGGTGCGGAACCGTTCCCGCAGGCAGGCCCGGCCGGGGCCCACCCCCTGGTCGCGGTAGATGTCGAGGCCGATCGCCACCGCCCCACCGGCGCTCAGGCGGTCGATCGCCTCGCACAGCACCCGGTCGTCGATGGGAAAGCCGTAGGTGGCGAGGTCCGATTCGTCGATGCCGATGATCGTGATCGGCTTGTCCGTGCCCGGCGGCGCCGGACGCAGGCTGGTGATCAGGTCGTAAAGCAGCAGGTTGAGGGTCTCATTGACGGGGCTGCGCTGCAGGGCCAGCAGCAGCAGCCCGGCGGCGGCGTAGGGGACGAGGGAGCGCAGGCCGTCCGCGAGGTGGAGCGCCCGCAGCCGTGCCGACCAGGACGTTGCCTTGGGGCCGGGCGGGGTGCCGCTGTCCATCAGCTGCCCTTGAAGGCGTAGAAGAGCCGCTTCATCGTGTCCAGCAGCGCGTTGGAGCGTTCCGAGTGCTGCTCGCGGTCGAGGTTCCGCAGCTCCGCCTGGCGCTCCTGCACCATGGCGGCGAAGCGCTCCAGCAGGTCCGGATTCTCGTCCAGCAGACCCTTGATGCTGTCCCGGTCCACCTCCAGCAGCAGGCACTCCTCGGTGGCCCGCACCGTGGCGCTGCGGGGGGCATCGAGGAACAGGGTCATCTCGCCGAACACCTCGCCCGGCCCCAGCTGGCGCACGGCCACGGTGTGGCCCGGCTCCAGCTCCTTGAGGATCTCCACGGCGCCCCGCAGCACATGGAACATCGAGCGCCCCTCGGCCCCCTCCTGCACCACCGCTTCGCCGGGGCCGTAGGCCACCAGGTGGCTGCCCTCCACCAGGGTCTCCAGCTGCTCGGCGCTCAGCTCGGTGAAGAGCCCCACGCTGGCCAGGGTCTGGCAGCAGAGCTGGGGCGAGGGCCGGGCGGCCCGCTGGGGCCGGTCCCGGGAGCGGCGCGGCTGCAGCTCCCGCACCGGGAAGGGGATGCTCTGGCCCTCCCGGGCCAGGGCGTACCAGATCTGCTCGAGCAGGTCGCTGCGCAGGTCGCCGATGGCGCCGTCCCCCATCTCCCGCTGCCACACCTGCAGCTCGTAGGCGATGGCGCTGTCCTGGAACTCCTTGACGCGGATGCGGGGGGCGGGCTCCCGCAGCACCCGGGGATGCTGCAGCACCACCTTCTCCAGCAGGGCCCTGGCCTGGGCGGGCGGCAGGTCGTAGTCGAGGCCGACCGAGAAGCGGTTGCTGACGGCCCCGGAGCGGCCCAGGTTGCGCAGCACCCGCTCGGTGACGAGGCTGTTGGGGACGACCACCAGCTGGCCGTCCATGTTGCGGAGCATGGTGTCCCGCCAGTTCACCTGCACCACCACCCCGCGCACGCCCTCATCCAGCTCGAGGAAGTCGCCTTCGGTGAACTCGTCCCCCAGCTGCAGCTCCAGGCCCGCGAACAGGTCCTTGAGGGACTCCTGGGCGGCCAGGCCGATCACGGCGGTGAGCACGGCGGAGGTGGTCACCAGGCCCACCAGATCCAGCCGCGCCGACTGGCGCACCAGCACCACCGTGGCCAGGGCGCCGCTGCCGAGGGTGAGCAGTTGCAGCAGCAACTGCGGCGGCGGCCGCCACAGCCCCAGGTGGGCGGGCACCTGCAGGACCGCCCACAGGGCCACCAGGATGGCGGCATAGGTGAGCAGCAGGTCGTCGGTGAGCAGCACCCACACCCGGTAGGCCGGCGGCAGCCCCTGCAGCGGCAGCGAACTCAGCAGGGCCCAGGCGCCGATGGCCAGCAGCGGCAGCCGCAGCGGCACCGCCGGCAGGGCCCGGTGGCGGCAGAGACGGGCCAGCACCAGCAGCCCGGCCGTGGCGGCCAGGGCGCCGATCCAGATCTGCAGCAGGGCCAAGGCGCACGCTTCGATCGCCCCATCCTGCCGCCGATCCTGACGTTCGGCTCCGTGGGCGAGCAGGCTGGCTCCAGCCGTCCTCCCGCCATGCGACCGATCGTCCTGCGTCCCCTCGCCGTCCTGCTGGGTCTGGTGGTGCTCGGCACCAGGCCCGGTGCCGCCGTCGCCCAGGTGCAGCTGCGCTGCGACGGCACCCTGCTGGAGGCCAGGGGCAGCGCCGAGCAGGAACGGCCCACCCGCCGGCTGTCCTTCTCCCTGGCGCTGGAGGCGGAGGGCCCCACGGCCGACGCCGCCCTCCAGGGCCTGCAGGAGCGGCTGGCGGCGGTGCGCCAGGCCCTGCAGCAGCTGCAGGTGGAGGAGCTGCGGGTCACCTCACCGAGCACCTGGCAGAGCGAGGCCGATCGCCGCCGGCCGGCGGCGGTGACGGCCAGCCTGCAGGTGAGTGGCCGGCTGGCTCCCGAGCGGCTGCAGCCCCTGATCCGGGAGGTGGGGGCCCTCCCCGGGGTGCGGCTGGCCCCGGTGGGCACCGAAGCCGATCGCGCCCAGGACGCGGCGGTGCGCCGCCAGTTGCTGCGGGCGGCCTACCAGGATGCCCTCACCCAGGCCCGCGACGTGGCCGCGGCGGTGGGCCTCAGCCGGCTGGCCCCCCTGGAGGTGCAGCTGGAGGGCAACGATTTCCGGCCGGTGATGATGCGGGCGGCCGCCGCCGAGGCCGCTCCCCCCTTCGATCCGGCCGAACTGGCCCAGCCCGTCAACCGCCTCGGGCTGATGGTGCGGTTCTGCGCCCGCTGAGACGATTCCGGCGGCGTCGATGCGTTTCCGGCCCGGTTGAGCAGAATGGGCCATCCGCACCGGAGCCCTGAGCCCATGCGCCGCCGCCACCTGCCGAGCCTCTCGATGGTGCCGATCCTGGTGCTCCTGGTCGGTCCCGCCCTCGGGCCCTTGCCCGTGCGGGCCTCCGAGAGCGCGGTGGTGCAGGAGATCCTCGATGGCAACGAGCTCTTCATCGACGGCAAGACGGCCAAGGTGAAGCAGAAGGCCGTCGCCCCCCAGAAGGTCAGCACCCAGAACAGCCGCGGCCAGATCCGCTTCGACAGCGGCGCCGCCGGCCGCCTCAACCGCTTTGCCCTGCTCAAGCTGGGCCAGGGCTGCTTCCTGATCGAGAAGGGCCAGATCCTGGTGTCGGGCAAGCAGAGCGGCTGCACCCGCTCCGCCCGCCTCAGCGTGCGGGGCACCAATTACCTCCTCGACGTCAACGAGTCGGGAGAGGCGGAGATCTCCGTGCTGGAGGGGTCGGTGGAGGTGGAACCCCTCGCTGACGGGGAACCCACCGGCAAGCCCGCCACCACCGTGGAAGCGGGCCAGAAGCTGCGCCTCTCCCCCGCCGGGGTGGTGCTGGCGATCCTGGGGCTGAGCGTCACCGACTACAACAGCATCCTGGGCGGCCCCCTTTTCCAGGGCTTCCGGGTGCCGCTGCCGGCCTACGGCTCCCTGGAGAGCTACATCCGCTCCCGGGTGCCGGGGGTGAACCTCCCGGTGCCGATCAGTCCACCGTCGCTGCCCTTCGGTCTGCCGCGCTTCTTCTGAGCCGGTGATCCGCCCGCTCCCGGTGCTGCTGGCGGCGATGGCCACGGGCCTGACCGGCCTGACCTCGCCAATGGCCACGGCAGCCAGCCTGGCGGGATCGGCGCTCGTTCAGGAGATCCTTGATGGCCCGGAGCTGTTCATCGATCGCCGCCAGGCCCACGTGCGGGAGCGGGCGTTCACGCCCGAGCTGGTCCGCACCCAGAACAGCCGCGGCCAGCTGGGCTTCGCCGGGGGTGCCGCCGGCCGCCTCAACCGCTTCACCCAGCTGCGCCTCGGCAGCACCTGCTTCCTGCTCAGCAGCGGCCAGATCCTGGTGTCCGGCCGGCAGAACGGCTGCACCCGCTCCTCGCGGCTCAGCACCCGGGGCACCAACTACCTGATCACCCTGCTCGACGGCGGTGAGCAGGACGTGACGGTGCTGGAGGGTTCGGTGGAGCTCCAGCCCCTCGCCGATGGCCGGCCCCTGCCCGGGGCGCCGCTTCTGGTGGCCGGAGGCAACCGGGTCCGGCTCTCCAGCCAGGGGGCCCTGCTCTTCCAGCGACCCCTCACGGCGGACGATTACGCCGCCATCCTGCGGGGACCTTTGTTCGAGGGATTCACCGTCCCGCTGCCCGGCATGGCGGCGCTGGAGGCCTTCGTGCAGCGCCGTTTCCCCGGGGTGAGCGCCGCCCCGTCCACGCCGGCGGTCAGCCGTGACCCCCTGGTGGAGACCATCAACCGCTACCGGGCCCAGGCCGGCCGCCCCGCCCTGCAACCCCTGCCGGCGGACCTGGCGTCCCGGAACGCCGCCTACCTGGCGCCGGTGCTGGAGGAGTTGCTGGCCAGCCGCGACTGCGACCACGACCGTTCCCGCTGGGGGGCGTTCCAGAACCGCATGGCCGCCTCCGGCCCGCTGATGCCCACCAGTGAGGTGATCGCCTGCCCGATGGCGGCCGGTGCCTGGAACCCGGAGCGGATCGTGTCCCGCTGGATGGGCTCGCCCCTGCACACCCGGATCCTGATCAACCGTCCCAGGGCCCGGGCCATCGACTGCGTGCGGCTGGAGCGCTCCGGCCGGGCCGTCGGGATCTGCACACTCTGGAGCCCGGTGCCGCGATGATGCCCCGACGCCGCAGCTTCCGGGTCCTGGTGGTGGCGGTGCTGGCCTGGGTGGGGGTCAGCGCCGGTTGGCCGGGACCCCGGATGCGGGTGTGGGAGCGGGGCGTGGAGCAGCAACTGCTGCTGCTGCGGGGCCCGCGCCGGCCGCCGCCGAAGGTGGTGCTGGTCACGGTCGATGACGCCACCCTGCAGCAGGGGGACTGGTTCGAGGAGGAGGGCCGGATCCCGGACTGGGCGAAGGGCGTCGGCAGCCTGCCCTGGCCGCGGGCCACCTACGGGATGGTCGCGGAGAAGCTGCTGCAGGCCGGCGCCAGGGCCGTCGCCGTCAACGTGGTCTTCGAGGGGCCGAGCGGCAAGGGGCCGGCCGATGACGACGCCCTGGAGCTGCGGCTGCGGCGCTACCCCGGCCGGGTCGCCCTGGCGGCCGAGATGCTCGAATCCGACGATGCCCAGGGAGCGGGAGCCCTCACCTTCGTGCGGCCGGAGCGCTTCCTGGCGGCCATCGGCGGCACCGGTTCCCTCGGGCTCACCAACATCCTTGCCGGTACCTCCAGCGAGCCCAGCCGCCACCCCGAGGCCTATGCCAGCGGCGTGCTCCCCGCCCGGGGCGCCGAGGGCCACAGCGCCCTCTCCTCCACCCTGCTGCGGCTGGGGGGCCAGCGCAGCCGCCAGGACGACCGGGCCAGCGCCCTCAATTTCTATGGTCCGGAAGGCAGCTTCCTGCGCCTGCCGGCCTGGGAGGTGCTCGACCCCGAGCGCTGGAAGAACCACCCCCTGCGCCAGGACGTGAAGGGGGCCCTGGTGCTGCTCGGCCCGGTGGTCGCCCAGGGGACCGACGGCTACCCCACCCCCTTCGGCCGCCTGTCGGGGCTGGAGGTGCTGGCCACCGCCACCGCCAACTCGCTGCAGGGGGACGGGCTGCAGCCCTGGCCGCGCCGTGCGCCGGGACGGGCCCTGCTGGCCCTGCTGCCGCTGCTGCTCGTGCTGGCGGCGGCCCGCCGCTGGAGCGACCTGCGCTGGCGCCTCGCCCTGGTGGTTCTGGTGCTGGTCCTCCAGGGGGCCCTCGTCGTCGTGGCGCTGCAGCAGGCCAACCGCTGGCTGCCGCTGCTGGCGCCCTCCTCGGGCCTGGTCCTGCTGGGCCTGCTCTACGGGGGGGATGCCTACCTGCGGGAGGGCCAGGAGCGGCGGCGCCTGCGCCGCACCTTCGAGCGCTACGTGGCGCCCGGGGTGGTGGCGGAGATCCTCTCCGACCCGGAATCGGCCCAGGGCATCCTGCGCGGTCGCCTGCTGGAGGTGACCGTGCTGATGACCGACATCAAGGGCTTCACGGTGCTCACCAAGCAGCGCAGCGGCGAAGGCCAGAGCGAGCTGCACGTGCTCCAGCTCAACGAGTATCTGGGCGCCATGGTGGAGGTGGTGATGGCCCATGGCGGCACCGTCGACAAGTTCATCGGCGATGCGGTGATGGCGGTCTTCGGCTCACCGGTGAGCCGGGGGGTGGCCGAGGAGGCCAGCCAGGCGGTGCGCTGCGCCCTGGCCATGCGGGCGGCCCTGGCCCGCCTCAACGAGGACTGGGAACGGCGGGGCATCGCCACCCTCGACAACGGCATCGGCCTGGCCAGCGGCCAGGTGATGGTGGGCCAGATCGGCAGCCCCAGGCGGATGGAGTTCACTGTCATCGGCGACACGGTGAACCTCTCGGCCCGGCTCGAATCGGCCACCCGCAATGTGGACGCGGCGGTGGTCTGTGACGCCCAGACCGCCAGCCTGATCGCGGCCGACCCCGGGCTCGCCGCCCGTTCCCTGGGCCCCCAGGCGGTGAAGAGCCTCGGGGAGGTGGAGATCTTCACCGTCGCCCTGGCGGAACAGGTTGTGGCCGGGGATCAGGCTTCCAGATAGGTGGTCTGCTCCAGGCTGGCCTTCAGGTGGGCCATCAGGCGGCGGGCGTCGCTGATCGCCAGGTCGCCCCGGCCGATCGCCTGCTCGCTGGCCAGGCGCAGCCGCTCCAGCAGGAGGTCGGGGTCGTGCTCCATCGCCTCGAGCACCTCGGCGTTGGTGTTGCCCCGCACCACGTGGTCGACCCGGTAGCCGCCGCCGGCTGCCAGCCGGATGTGCACCGCGTTGGTGCTGCCGAACAGGTTGTGCAGGTTGCCCATCACCTCCTGGTAAGCGCCGCCGAGGAACAGCCCGATCCAGTAGGGCTCACCGGGCCGCAGGCCGTGCAGTTCCAGCAGCGGCTTCACCTGGCCCCGGTCGATGAAGCGGGCGATCTTGCCGTCGGAATCGCAGGTGAGGTCGGCGAAGCTGCCCAGCCGGGTGGGGCGCTCGTCGAGGCGGTGGATCGGCAGCACCGGAAACAGCTGGTCGATCGCCCAGGTGTCCGGCGCCGAGCGGAACACCGAGAGGTTGGCGTAGTAAGTGCCGGCCAGGGCCGCCGGCAGGGCCTGGAGCTCCTGGGGGATCACGGTGCCCGGGGGCAGGCCTTCGAGCTGGCGGGCGATCGCCTGGCAGCTGGCCCAGGTGAGGCGCTCGGCCGTGGCGCGCTCCGGCAGGCTCAGGTAGCCGAGCCGGAAGGCGGTGAGAGCGTCCTCCTTGAACTTGAGGGCATCGTTCCAGGCCTCCTGGAGCCGTTCCACCACCACCCGCTCACCGGCGTCGTCCCCTTCGAGGCCGCCCTCAGCGGCGATCGCCGTGATCAGGGCGTGGGTGTCGCGCAGGTTGCGCAGGATCAGCGCCTCCCCCTCGGCCGGCGGCGGCACCGTTTCGCCGCGGGCGCCGGCCCCGAGCACGTCGAACACCAGCACGCTGAAATGGCTGGCCAGGGCCCGGCCGCTCTCGCTCACCAGCGTGGGCGGGCGGATGCCGTGGGGCTCGCAGCACTCCCGGATCGTGGCGACGACGTCGTTGGCGTAGTTCTGCAGCGAGTAGTTGGTGGAGGCGGCGGTGGCGGTGCGGCTGCCGTCGTAGTCGATGCCCAGGCCGCCGCCCACATCGAGAAAGCCCATCGGCGCCCCCAGCCGGGTGAGCTCGGCATAGATCTGCCCGGCCTCCTGCAGGGCGTCCTTGAGGACGGCGATGTCATTGATCTGGCTGCCGACGTGGAAGTGCAGCAGGCGCAGGTCGTCGAGCAGGCCCGCCTCCCGCAGGCGCTCCACCGTGGTGAGCACGTCGGGGATTGAGAGGCCGAACTTGGCCCGCTCGCCCACCGAGCTGCCCCAGCGGCCGGTGCTGCGGGCCGAGAGCTTGGCGCGGATGCCGATGAACGGCGCCCCGCCCAGGGCGCTGCTGGCGGCGATGATCCGCTCCACCTCATCGGCCTGCTCGATCACCACCACCGGCTGGCGCCCCAGGCGCCGGGCCAGGATCGCCGTCTCGATGTAGCGCCGGTCCTTGTAGCCGTTGCAGATCAGCAGGGCGTCGGGATCGTCGAGCAGGGACAGGGCGATCAGCAGCTCGGCCTTGCTGCCCGCCTCCAGGCCGAAATGCCAGCGGCGGCCGCTCTCCACCAGCTGCTCCACCACGTGGCGCTGCTGGTTGCACTTCACCGGGAACACCCCCTGGTAGCGGCCGTTGTAGCCGTACTGGGCGATGGCCCGCTCGAAGGCGCCGTGGAGACGCTCGAGCCGGTCCTCGAGGATGTCGTCGAAGCGGATCAGCAGCGGCAGGGACAGGTCGCGGCCCTGCAGCTCCCGCACCAGCTCCACCAGATCGAGGGAGCCGCCGCGGTCGCCACGGGGCTGCACGATCACGTGGCCCCGGGTGCCCACCCCGAAGTAGGGCTCACCCCAGCGGTCGAGGCCGTAGAGGGCCGCCCCGTCGGCGGCGCTCCAGGCATCGGCCCGCCCGGAAGGGACGGGGGGCACGCCCGGGGGGCTGGTCGGTTCGGCGAACACCATCGCAGCCTTGGGTTGGCTCAGGCCTGAGGGGGCAATCTAGGCGGGGCCTTGTGGCGGCTGCCCCGGCCTGGTCGTTGCGGCAGCTTCGGGTCAGCGGCGGAGGCCAATCCACGAAGGAGGCCGATCCACGAGCCTGTACAGCGTGTACAGGTTCGGAGTCGCGCCGGTGCCGGACGGGCAACCCCG
The DNA here is from genome assembly GCF_024346155.1 of Cyanobium sp. Candia 9D4. Classification (NCBI taxonomy): domain Bacteria; kingdom Bacillati; phylum Cyanobacteriota; class Cyanophyceae; order Synechococcales; family Prochlorococcaceae; genus Cyanobium; species Cyanobium sp. Candia 9D4. Next base: position 528,411 of record NZ_JAGQCK010000002.1, read on the forward strand.
GCCCGGCCGGCCGGGCGCCCCGTCGAAAGGGCACGGGGTTGCTTGCCAAGCGGCAGCCCCAGCGCGGACGATGGCCCGAACAGCTCTCCCTTCCCCATGGCCACCGAACGCACCTTCCTCGCCATCAAGCCCGACGGGGTGCAGCGGGGCCTGGTGGGCGAGATCCTCGGCCGCTTCGAGCGCAAGGGCTTCAAGCTGGTGGGCCTCAAGCAGCTGGTGCCCAGCCGGGAGCTGGCCGAGAGCCATTACGGCGTGCACCGGGAGCGCCCCTTCTTCGCCGGCCTGGTGGAGTTCATCACCAGCGGGCCGGTGGTGGCCATGGTGTGGGAAGGCGACGGCGTGATCGCCAGCGCCCGCAAGCTGATCGGTGCCACCAAGCCCCTGGAGGCCGAACCCGGCACCATCCGCGGTGACCTGGCGGTGAACATCGGCCGCAACGTCATCCATGGTTCCGATGCCCCGGAAACCGCCGTCTTCGAGATCGGCCTCTGGTTCCAGCCCTCCGAGCTGTGCGCGTGGACACCGGCCGACCAGGTGTGGCGGGTCGAGCCCTGAGCGGCCATCCTGGGGACCGTCGGGTCCCCGGGCCATGCTGCTGCGCAGGAGCCTCAGGCCTCCCGGGCCGCTGAAGCTGGCGCCCGTGGCCATGCTGGTCGCCGGGCTGGCGCTTGGTCTGCCCGCCGCCGGCCCCCTCGCCGGGGCCATGGCGGCCCCCCGGGTGCCCCGGGTGGTGGATGTGCCGTCCCGGCCGGCCTACGTGATGCCGCCGGCGGCGCCGGAGCGGCCGGCCCTGGTGGGCCAGGTGCTGCGGCCGTCCACCGTGCTGCGCACCGAGAATCCCGGCCGCCTGCAGATCCTGCTGGCCGATGGCCGCAGCTTCCGGCTCGGGGGCAACGCCCTGCTGCGGATCGAGCCGACGCTGCTGGATCTGGTGCGCGGCCGGATCATCGCCTGGATTGCTCCCGGGGCGAAGCGTCCCACCCCCCTGCGGATCAAGACCCGGGTGGGCACGGCCTCGATCCAGGGCACCACGGTCTTCATCGAGGACACCGCCGACTCCGTGCTCTTCCTGAGCTGGGAGGGGGAGGTGGAGGTGCGCGCCGATGACGGCACCGTGTACCGGCTGAGCAGCGGCCAGCGCCTGGAGGCCACCCCCGACGGCTGGAAAGGCCCGCGCCGGATCGATGCCACCGAGGCGAGGCTGCGGCGGCGCAACAGCGAGCTGCTCAACGGTTTCGGGGCGCCGATGGAGACGCTGCCGGTGCTGGAGCGGGAACTCGGGCTCACCCCCTGATGTCCCCCTGGCCCGGGCTGGGGCGCCGGCTCTGGTGGCTGGCCCTGGCCGCCCCCCTGCTGGCGGGCCTCGACCGGGCGCCCCTCACCCCCCTGGGCCAGGGGCCGCGGCTGCTCGACGACCAGCTCGTCCAGACCTTCTTCCTGCTGCGGGGGCCCCGCCCCGCCCCGGCTGACCCGGTGATCCTGGCCATCGACGCCGACTCCCTGGAGCTGGGGGAGCTGCTGGCCCCCGGGGAGCGCCAGGCGTCGCCGCTGTGGCGCCAGATGGGTCCCTGGCCCTGGCCCCGGGCCCTGCAGGCCCGGCTGGCGGCCCATGTGCTCGAGCAGGGGGCGGCCCGGGTGCTGTTCAACATCGAGTACAGCCAGCCCAGCCGCTTCGGCCCCGCTGATGACCGGGCCTTCGTGGCCACCCTGAACCCCTGGCGCCAGCGGGTGCACCTGGCCGCCCACTTCGGCGTGCGGGAGGAGGGGGGCGTGCAGGAGAGCCGGCTGCGGCTGCCCATCCACCCGCTGGGTGCCCCCGGCCTCACCACCCTGCTGCAGTCACCGCGGGGGGTGGTGGAGGCGGTGCCGGGCCAGGGCTGGATCGAGGCCCGGCTGGGCGACTTCCCGCCGCCCCTGCCCCGGCCGATGGCCTTCCTGGTGCGCCCGGCACCGCCACCGCCGGCGCCGATGGGGCTCAACTTTCCTGGCCCCGCCGGCACCATGCCCCGCGTGCCGGCCTGGAAGCTGCTGGAGGCGCCGCCGTCCACCTGGCGGGGACGCACGGTGCTGATCGGCGTCACGGCCCCGGGCCTGGGGGACCTGCAGGAGACGCCCTTCGGCCCCATGGCCGGCACCGAGATCCAGGCGGTGGCCGTCGCCAACGTGCTCCAGGGCCGGGGGCTGGGGCGGCTGCCCCCGGCGGGGGACGGGCTGCTGCTGCTGGGCTGGGGCGCCCTGGCGGGGCTGCTGCTGCGGCGCCCCGCCAGTGCCGGCGGCACCCTGCAGCTGGCGCTGGCCCTGGCGGGCGGTGTCCTGCTCGCCGGCGGAGCGGCGTGGGCCGGGGCCCAGCTGCGCCTGCCCCTGGCGGCCCTGCTGCTGGCCCCCGTGGCCGGCGGCGGGGTGCGGGCCGTGGGCCAGGGGCTGGCGGAGAGCCGGGAGCGGGCCTACCTGCACCAGGTGCTGAGCCGGCGCGTCTCCCCCACCCTGCTGCGCGACATCCTGCGCAGCCCCGGGCCGCTGTGGAACCAGGCGGTGGGCCGCCGGGCCCGCTGCGCCGTGCTGTTCAGCGACCTGGTGGGGTTCACGCCCCTGAGCGCCGTGCTGGAGCCCGCCGAGCTGTTCGCCCTGCTGAACCGCTACTTCGAGGCCATGGCCGCGGCGGTGCTGGAGCAGGAGGGCCTGCTCGACAAGTTCATCGGCGACGCGGTGATGGCGGAGTTCGGGGTGCCCCGCAGCCGGGGGGATGCCGAGGAGGCCCGGGCCGCGGTGCGGGCGGCCCTGGCCATGCAGCAGCGGCTCGAGGCCCTCAACGTCGAGCTGGCTGCGGCGGGCACCCCACCGCTGAAACACGGGATCGGGCTCCATTTCGGCGAAGTGATCGCCGGCAACCTGGGCTCCTCCCAGCGCCTGGAGTTCACCGTCGTGGGGGCCAGCGTCAACGTGACCAGCCGCCTGGAGGGGCTGACGCGCCTGTTCCCCGCGCACCCGATCCTGGTCAGCGGCGACCTGCTGGCCCTGCTGCCGGAGGAGCTGGAGGTGCTGCCCCTGGGGAGCCACCGGATCAAGGGCTGGCCCGTGCCCCTGGAGGTCTATGCCCTCCAGGGGCTGCGGCCGGCGGGGGCCGCGCCTGGCTAGGCCGCCGCCGGGAACGGCCGGTCCCAGCGAAACGGCGCCAGCAACGCGTCGCCCGGCTCGCCCGCCCCGGAGCCGTTGCCGGCCGCGGTGATCGCCGCAGCGATCCGCTCCGCCGTGATCGCCGCCAGCAGCACGCCGTTGCGGTGGTGGCCCGTGGCCAGCCAGAGCCCCTCGATCGGTCCGGGGCCCAGCAGCGGTGCGTCGTCGGGGGTGCCGGGGCGGAAGCCCCACCAGCGCTCCATCGGCGGCCACAGGGCCGCCTCCGGCAGCAGGGCGGCGATGCCGGTCTGCAGCTGCTTCTGGCCCTCGGGGGTGAGGCCGTCGTCGAAGCCGGCCTGCGGCTCGCTGGTGGCGCCCACCACCAGCAGCCCGTCCTCCCGCGGCACCAGGTAGGTGCCGGGCCCGAACACGACCCGCCCCAGGCTGGCCCTGGGGCCCTGCAGCGACAGCATCTGCCCCTTCACCGGATGCACCGGCAGCTCCGGCAGCAGCCGGCCGCTCCAGGCGCCGCAGGCGAGCACGGCCGTGGTGGCGGCCATCGTGTGCTCGCCCCCCTCGGCCCGGCGCAGCCGCACCCCCCGCAGGCGTCCGCCGCCTTCGGTGAGCAGCTCCAGCACCTCGGTGCCCTCCTCGAAGCGCACCCCCAGGGCGGCGCAGGCCCGCTCCAGGGCGCGCATCAGGCGGCGGCGGTTGTCGATCTGCCCGTCCTGGGCGAACAGCAGCCCCGCCCGCCAGGCGGGTCCGATCCCCGGCACCTCCCGCTCCAGCCCCGCCCGGTCGAGGGGCTCGCCGAAGGGGGCCGTGGGGTAGGCCTCCCGCTCGGCCGCCCCGGTGAAGGGGACGACGATGCCGCAGGGGCGCAGGCCGCAGGGAAGGCCACTGTCGGCCTCGATGCGGGCCACCCAGGCCGGCACCCGCTCCAGGCTGGCCTGGCCCAGGGCCAGCATCGGCCCGCTGAGCCCCTCGGCGTGGGGGGCCAGCATGCCGGCGGCCACGAAGCCGGCCGCCTCGCTGCGGCGGCGGCTGAGCACGGTGGCGCTGCGGCCGAGACGGGCCAGCTGGTGGGCGATGGCCAGGCCCATCAGGCCGCCACCGAGGATCAGGACGGGTTCGGCGTCGGGAGGGGGGCCAGCCAGGGCGCTCGTCTCCAGCTCGGAAGGCCCCCATTCAAGCGGCCGCCTGCCGCTGCCTAGGATCGCCCCCAGTGCCTCCGGCCGAGCGCGGGGGGCCGACAGCGCCGGCAGGACTCGCGACCATGGCTGAAGGGAACAGGGCAGAAGGCAAAGGCGAAGCCGCTTGGGAGGCTGTGATCGGCCTGGAGACCCACGTGCAGCTGGGCACCGCCAGCAAGATCTTCACCGCCGCCTCCACCAGCTTCGGCGACGATCCCAACACCCACATCGACCCGGTGGTGTGTGGCCTGCCCGGCACCCTGCCGGTGCTCAACCAGAAGGTGCTCGAGTACGCGGTCAAGGCGTCGCTGGCCCTCAACCTGCAGGTGGCCGAGCACAGCAAGTTCGACCGCAAGCAGTACTTCTATCCCGACCTGCCCAAGAACTACCAGATCTCCCAGTACGACCAGCCGATCGCTGAGGACGGCTGGATTGAGGTGGAGGTGGCCGAGAAGGGCAAGGAGACCTACCTGAAGAAGGTGGGCATCGAGCGGCTGCACATGGAGGAGGACGCCGGCAAGCTCGTCCACGCCGGCAGCGACCGCCTGGCGGGCTCCACCCACTCGCTGGTGGATTACAACCGGGCCGGTGTGGCCCTGGCGGAGATCGTCTCCAAGCCGGATCTGCGCACGGGCCGGGAGGCGGCCGAGTACGCCTCGGAGATCCGCCGCATCATGCGCTACCTGGGCGTCAGCGACGGCAACATGCAGGAGGGTTCCCTGCGCTGCGACGTCAACATCTCCGTGCGCCGCGGCCCCGACGCCCCCTTCGGCGTGAAGGTGGAGATCAAGAACATGAACTCCTTCTCGGCGATTCAGAAGGCCATCGACTTCGAGATCGCCCGCCAGATCAAGGCCTACGAAGCCGGTGAACCGGTGGTGCAGGAGACGCGCCTCTGGGATGAGGCCAAGCAGCTCACCAAGAGCATGCGCAGCAAGGAGGGGGCCAGCGACTACCGCTACTTCCCGGACCCGGATCTGGGGCCGATCGAGGTGAGCCCGGAACAGCGGGAAAGCTGGCGGGCCGAGCTGCCCGAACTGCCGGCCGCCAAGCGCCACCGCTATGCCGAAAGCCTGGGACTCTCGATCTACGACGCCCGGGTGCTCACCGATGAGCGCCCCATGGCCGAGTACTTCGAGGCGGCCGTCGCCGCCGGCGGCGACCCCAAGGCCGTGGCCAACTGGGTCACCGGCGACATCGCCGCCCACGTGAACGCCAACCGGCTGTCGATCGCCGAGCTGCCGCTCAAGCCTGCCCAGCTGGCCGAGATGGTGCAGCTGATCGAGGCGGGCACCATCAGCGGCAAGATCGCCAAGGACCTGCTGCCCGAACTGCTTGAGAAGGGCGGTTCGGTCGCTGCGATCGTGGAATCGCGCGGCCTGGGCATGATCAGCGACCCCGCGGCCATCGCCGCCATCGTGGCGGAGCTGCTGGCCGCCCACCCGGAGGAGGTGGAGGCCTTCCGCGGCGGCAAGACCAAGCTGCAGGGCTTCTTCGTCGGGCAGCTGATGAAGCGCACCGGCGGCCGCGCCGACCCCAAGCTGGCCAACCGGATCCTCAGCGAGCAGCTGAAGGGCTGAGGGATCGCTCAGCGCTGACTAGCGTTGGGCCATGACCTCGGCCCCCGCAGCTGTCAGACGCCACGCGCGTTTCACGGTGGAGCAGTTCCACCGGCTCTGCGATGCGGTGCCCGAGCAGCGGTTGGAACTGATCGATGGGGAGGTGCTGCAGGTGATCGCCAAGGGGACACGCCACACGGCGGTGGTTCATCGGCTGATCGCCGCCATCCAGGCCTGCCTGGTGGCCTCTCCCCCGGTGCCGCTGCAGCTGCGGGTGGAGGCCCCGCTCGACCTGGGCCCGGCCGATGAGCCCGAGCCGGATCTGGCCCTGGTGGCCCGTCGCGACGACGACTACTGGGACGCCCATCCCACCGCCGCCGACACCGCCCTGGTGATCGAGGTGGCGGACAGCAGCCTGGCCTTCGACCTGGAGGCCAAGGCGCGCCTCTATGGCGCGGCCGGCATTCCCCACTACTGGGTGATCGATGTGCAGGAGCCCCAGTTGCACGCGGTGCGTGAGCTGAGCTCGGGCCTCGAGGCAGGCTTCCTGGCGGCGCTCAGGCGGGCGGTGGAGACGGTGCTGCGGCAGCTGCCCCGGCCCTGAGCGCCCCCTCCACCTGCGGCGCCAAGGCCACCGGCCCGCCGCGGTTGTCGAGCACCACCGTGGCCAGGGCCCGCTTGCGCGCCAGGGGCCACTGGGCCGCCAGCCGGGCGCGGGCGTCGGCCTCGCCGAGCCCATCACGCCCCATCAGCCGCTGCAGTTGCTGGTCCTCGTCGCAGTCGACCAGCCAGGTCTCGTTGCACAGCCCCTCCAGGCCCGCCTCGAACAGCAGCGGGATCATCAGCACCACCGCCGGCTCGTCCTGCAGCCCATTCAGTTCCGTGGCGAAGCGCTGCCGCACCAGTGGATGCACCAGTTGCTCCAGCCAGCGGAGCTCGGCGGCATCGCCGAAGACGATCCGGCCGAGGGCCGCCCGGTCCAGGGCCGGTGCCGCTGCGCCCGCCAGCGCACGCGTCGCCGCTCCCGACAGCGCCACCCGCTCCCCGAAGCGCTCCAGCACCGCCGCCGCTCCGGGGCTGCCCGGGGCCAGGGCCTCGCGGGCATAGACATCCGCATCCAGCACCGGCAGACCGCGCTCGGCCAGCAGGCGGCCCACCGTGCTCTTGCCGCTGGCGATGCCGCCGGTGAGGCCGATGCGGCGCTGGGGGGGAAGGGCCATCGGGCCAGTCTGGGCCGGCCGCTGCCGGGGCCGGGTGCGTGCCGTTTCAGGATGCCACCAGTGGCCGCATTGCCTTGACCCACCCCTGGACCCCGATCCCCGGAGGCGTCACGGCCCCGGAGGGCTTCCTGGCCGCCGCCGTCACCGCTGGCCTCAAGGCCTCCGGCAAGCCGGATCTCTCCCTGCTGCTGGCGCCGGTGGGGGCCGTCTGCGCCGGCACCTTCACCACCTCCCTGGTGCGGGCCGCCTGCGTCGACCTCTGCGCCGAGCGCCTGGCGGCCGGCGGCGGCCACGCCCGGGCGGTGCTCACCAACTCCGGCCAGGCCAACGCCTGCACCGGTGAACGTGGCCTGGCCGACAGCCTGCGGGCCACCGCCGAGCTGGCCGGGCGGCTGGGCCTGGCGCCCGACGAGGTGCTGATCTGCTCCACCGGCGTGATCGGCGTGCCGATCCCGATGGAGGTGCTCGTGGCGGGCCTCGATCCCCTGGTGGCGGCCCTCGGCCCCACGGGCGGCGGCGCGGCGGCCGATGCGATCCTCACCACCGACCTGGTGGCCAAGGAGATCGCCCTCGAGGCCCAGCTGGGCGGCCGCAGGGTGCGGATCGGCGGCATGGCCAAGGGCTCGGGGATGATCCATCCCGACATGGCCACGATGCTGGGTTATTTCACATGTGATGCCGGCGTGCCGGCCGACATCTGGCAGGGGATGGTGAAGCGGGCAGTGGACCGCTCCTTCAACGCGATCACGGTGGACGGCGACACCAGCACCAACGACACGTTCCTGGCCTTTGCCGCCGGTGAGCCCCTGGGCCCGGAGCACTTCGCGGCGCTGGAGGCCGGCCTGACGGCGGTGTCGCAGCACCTGGCCCGGGCGATCGCCCGCGACGGCGAGGGCGCCACCTGCCTGATCGAGGTGCGGGTGGAGGGCGCCGCCGATGACGCCGGCGCCCGCGCCATCGCCCGCACCGTGGCCGGTTCGTCGCTGGTGAAGTGCGCCGTGCACGGCCGCGACCCCAACTGGGGCCGGATCGTGGCCGCCGCCGGCCGGGCCGGTGTGCCCTTCGATCCGCAGGCCGTGGCCCTGTGGCTGGGGGAACACCAGCTGATGGCAGCGGGCCAGCCCCTGGCCTTCGACCGCCCCGCCGCCTCCGCCTACCTCAAGGCCCGCGCAGCCGGCGCCTACCTGGCCGACGACACGGTGGCGATCCGGCTGCGGGTCGGCGAGGGCCCGGGCAGCGGCCTGGCCTGGGGCTGCGACCTCTCGGATCAGTACGTGCGCATCAACGCGGACTACACCACCTGAGCCGAACGGCCCCACCGCGGCAAGATGGCAGCGCATGTGCTGACGTCGATGGTCACGGCCAGGCCCTCTTCCCCCCCCGGCGGCGCCCCTCCCCGGGGAGCGGCCCCCGGCGGCAAGCAGCGGGCGGCGGGTCGCCCCGCCTGGGACTGGCGGTTGTGGGCGATCGTGGGGCTCTGCTTCGGCGTGGGCTACGCCGCCAGCCTGCGGCTGCTGAGCCTCGGCGGCCCCGAGGAAGAAGGAGCCAGCCAGCGCTTCGATGTGCAGCCCGCCCCGGGGACGACGCTCGATTCCCTGCGCCAGCGCTTCGGCGGCGATGCCCGCGAGATCCGTGGCGATCTGGACCTGCTCGAGCTGGAGCAGGAGCAGAACAAGGAGGCGGCCGCGATTGAGGAGCGTCGCCGCCAGATCGAGGAGCGGGAGGCCGAGGAGCGCCGGCGCCTGCTCGAGGGCGGGGAGACCCCGCCGACCGACCAGCCGGCCGCGCCCGGAGCCGCCGATGCCGGGCTCCCGGCCGCCCCTGCTCTGCCGCCGCCGCGCACGCCGCCGGCCCGGGAGCGGGAGGAGGCCGGCCCGGCGCCGATCGCCCCGCCGCCGCTGAGCGCCCCACCGGCCCCCGGAAGCCAGCCCTGATCTGCCACAGTTCGGTGATCCCTCCGGCCAAGTCATGAGCGCGCCGCAGTCCCTCGCCAAGGCGGCCATGAACCGCCTGGCCGCCCGCCTGGGCAGCGGCCTGGCCGACGTGGCCGCCACCCTGGCGGCCCTCGCCCAGGAGGCCCCCGCCCGGGTGCAGCAGGAGCTGAGTCTGTTCTGGGAGGAGGTGGCCATGGAAGCCGAACGCATCGAGAACGACCGCGGCGCCGGTGCCGCGGGACGGGGCGGCGCCGCCGAGGATCCCCAGGAGCGCATCGATGCCCTGCGGGCCAAGGTGGCCGAACTCTCCCGGCGCCTCGACCGGATGCCGGCAACCCCCGACGGTCCGCCGCGGTCTCCGGGGCAGCCCTGATGGCGGCCCTCTCCACCCCCGGGATCCTTCTGTCCCGCCTCTGGCGGTCCCTGCGCATCTGGCGCCTCGTGCTCCAGCTGCTGGCGGGTCTCTGGTGGGACGCCCGGCCCTGGACCTACCCGGGCGGACGCACCCCGCAAGCCCAGGCCGCCCGCCAGCGCCGCCGGGCCCGCTGGCTCACGGCCCAGTTCCTCGAGCTCGGCTCGGCCTTCATCAAGCTCGGCCAGCTGCTGTCGGCCCGCCCCGATGTGCTGCCCGCCGATGTGGTGGAGGAACTGGCCCATCTGCAGGACCGGGTGCCCGCCTTCCCCTTCCCGGTGGTGGAGAGTCTGCTGGAGCAGGAGCTGGGGGAGCGGCGGGCCGAGATCATCGATCTGGAGGTGGTGCCCCTCGGCTCGGCCAGCCTGGCCCAGGTGCACCGGGCCAGCCTGCGCAGCGGCCGCCAGGTGGTGTTCAAGGTGCAGCGCCCCGGGCTGGAGCGCCTGTTCCGCCTTGATCTGGAGGTGCTCCAGCAGGTGGCCGCCGCCGTGCAGCGCCATCCCCGCTGGGGCGCCGGCCGTGACTGGGTGGGCATCGCCAAGGAGTGCCGGCGGGTGCTGCTGCGGGAGCTCGATTTCCGTCTCGAGGCCGAGCACGCCGCCCGCTTCCGCCAGCAGTTCCTCGACGACCCCGGCATCCGCATCCCGGCGGTGGTCTGGGAGCTGAGCTCCCGGCGGGTGCTCTGCCTCGATTACGTGCCCGGCATCAAGATCAACGACCGCGAGGCCCTCGTCAGTGCCGGCATCGATCCGGCGGCCGTCGCCGAGAAGGGGGCGGCCAGCTATCTGCAACAGCTGGTGCGCTTCGGCTTCTTCCACGCCGATCCCCACCCCGGCAACCTCGCCGTCGCCAGCGACGGGGCGCTGATCTACTACGACTTCGGCATGATGGGCCAGATCTCCGAGCGGCTGCGCAGCCGGCTCGGACGCATGGTGCGGGCCGCCGCGGCCCGCGATGCCGCCTCCCTGGTGGATGAGCTCCAGCAGGCCGGGCTGATCGCCGCCGGCATCGACCAGGGGCCGGTGCGGCGGCTGGTGCGGGTGATGCTCACCGAGGCCCTTACGCCACCCTTCAGCGCCAACGTCATCGACAAGCTCTCCGGCGACCTCTACGAACTCGTCTACGGCCAGCCGTTCCGGCTGCCGCCCGAGCTGATCTTCGTGATGCGGGCCCTCTCCACCTTCGAGGGCGTGGGCCGCAGCCTCGATCCGGGCTTTAGCCTGATCGCCATCGCCCGTCCCTACCTGTTGCCCCTCATGACCGCCAGCGGCAACGGCCCCAACGAACTGTTCAGCGAGCTCTCCCGCCAGGCGGCCGAGGTGGGCAGCCGCGCCTTCGGGATTCCCCGGCGTCTCGACGAGAGCCTGGCCCGCATCGAACAGGGCGATCTCCAGGTGCTGATCCGCGCCGGCGAAACCGATCGCCTGCTGCGGCGCCTGGCCCTCGCCCAGCAGAGCGCCGGCCAGTCGTTTCTGCTCGGCACCCTGGCGGTGGCGGCCTCGGTGCTGGCGGTGAGCGGCCGCCCGGTGCTCACCGCCGTGCCCCTGGTGCTGGCGGTGCCCCTCACCGCCGGCTGGCTGAAGATGCAGGCACGGCTCCAGCGCGATGGTCGCCTCGACCAGCTGCCGGGCGTGGGATCGCCGCCCGGCGGCGGCGCCTGAACGCCAGGCCTCGCCAGCCGCTCCCTGCGGAGGTTCGGCTCAGTCGTGCAGCGGCACACTCAGGGCCGGGATCTCCAGCGGACGGGCCCCCAGCAACCCTTGCAGCGATCGCTGCTTCAGGGCATCGACCACCTCGTCCGCATTCGTCACCTTGTGGGACCAGTCGCTGGCCTGGTCCTGCCGGTTCAGCGCACCGGATGCGGTCGCGGCCGATCTGTCCGGCTCCAGGAAGGCCTCGGAGAAACCCTGCTGGGCAAGCAGTTGATGGACCCGGCCAGCCTGCTGGTGATTGGGATGGTCGCACCAGTCTTCGTAGTTGATGACGCAATGCCTGGGGTGGCTCCCCTGGGCCGGCGCCGGGCTGGGTCCGCGGAAAGCGTCTCCTGCCCGCAGGCTGCGCAGGTAGTAGCCGGAGATGAATCGGCAGTAGGCCACGAAGGATTCGGGACAGATCCTCACGTTGCAACCGGTGGTATTGACGCCGTTCCAGCGTCGCGAGTCGGTCTTGATCAACGAGATATAACTGTCAATCAGGCTCCGTTGATGAAGGATCAGGGGGTAGGTTCTGCAGAGGAAGCCATGGCATTCCGGTGAGAGATGGTTCGGGAAGAGTTCCAGCGTGTAGGTGTCTTCCCTGGCGTCAAGAAGCTCGCAGACGCGTCGGGCGATTCTGGGTTCACGGAAGATGTTGTAGGCCGGCCCGATCGCCGCACTGGCTTTCTCCAGCACGACGGAGAGAAACTGAGCAATCTTCAGCCTCTCCTTTCGCCGGAGTCGCAGGCTGATTCCGTGGAGGTGGCTTGCCGCGCCTCGGGGCGCGGCTCCCATGCGAAGCGTGCGGGTCGGCAGAAAGCTCTTGATCAGGGAATCCGCCACCATGTCCCTGCCGAATTCACTCAGGTCGTAAGGCGCCTTGTCGTAGAAGCGCAGGCCGCTCGGGCCCTCGGCACAGTGGATGTAGGCCGTCGGGTGGAAGGGCTCGCAGACAAAGGCGGACTTCATCGACTGCAGCAGCTGGCCGAACCGGGAGGATCCGGTTCGCGGAGCTGCAACGCTGAGGATCAGCACGGTGGCTGCGGCCCGCGGGCTCAGGCCTTGCCCCGCGGCCCCCGGTCCTCCACGCCGGCATACACCGCCTGGCTGCCCAGTTCGTCCTCGATGCGCAGCAGCTGGTTGTACTTGGCGACCCGGTCGCTGCGGCTGAGGGAACCGGTCTTGATCTGGCCGGCGCGGGTGGCCACGGCCAGGTCGGCGATGGTCACATCCTCCGTCTCGCCGCTGCGGTGGCTGATCACGCTGGTGTAACCGGCCCGGGTGGCCATGTCGATGGCCTGCAGGGTCTCCGTGAGCGAGCCGATCTGGTTCACCTTGATCAGGATCGAATTGGCGATGCCCTGCTCGATCCCCTGCTGCAGCCGGGTGGTGTTGGTCACGAAGAGGTCGTCGCCCACCAGCTGCACCGTGCCCCCCAGGCGCTCGGTCAGCAGGCGCCAGCCCTCCCAGTCGTCCTCGGCCAGGCCGTCCTCGATCGAGACGATCGGGAAGCGGGCCGCCAGGGCCGCCAGCTGGTCGACCATCTCGGCGCTGGTGTAGCAGCCGCCGCCGAAGGCGTAGCGGCCATCGGCATAGAACTCGGTGCTGGCCACATCGAGGGCCAGGGAGATCTGGTCGCCGGGCCGGTAGCCGGCCTTCTCGATCGCCTGCATCAGCAGCTCGCCGGCGGCGTCGTTGCCGGCCAGGTCGGGGGCGAAGCCACCCTCGTCGCCCACCGCCGTGGAGAGCCCCTGATCCTTGAGCAGCCCCTTGAGGGTGTGGAACACCTCGGCGCCCATGCGCAGGGCCTCGCGGAAGCTGCCCGCTCCGTGGGGCACCAGCATGAACTCCTGGAAGTCCAGGTTGTTGGAGGCGTGGGCGCCGCCGTTGATGACGTTCATCAGCGGCACCGGCAGCAGGGTGGCCATCGGACCGCCCAGGTAGCGGTAGAGCGGCAGGCCCAGGGCCTTGGCGGCGGCGTGCGCGGTGGCCAGGCTCACGGCCAGGATCGCGTTGGCGCCGAGGGCGGATTTGTTGTCGCTGCCGTCGAGTTCGTTCATGGCCTCGTCGACGGCGCCCTGGTCCAGGGCGCTCAGGCCGCACAGGGCCGGGGCGATGCGCTCCTCGATGTTCTCCACCGCCTTGCTGACGCCCTTGCCGAAGTAGGCCTTCTCGCCGTCCCGCAGCTCATGGGCCTCGTGGGCGCCGGTGCTGGCGCCGCTGGGCACGATGGCGCGGCCGCTGGCGCCCCCCTCCAGATACACCTCCGCCTCCACCGTGGGGGTGCCGCGGGAGTCGAGCACTTCGCGGGCAACGATGGAGTCGATGACGAGGTCGAGGGAGTCGTACACAGGGGGTGTGCTGGTGGGCGAATCCTATGGGTCGTCCTCCGCCCTCGCCTGTGTTCCCTGCGCCACCCTGGTCAGAATGGCCCGAGCTGGTGCACCGCCGATGCGACTCCTCCACACCATGCTCCGGGTGGGCGATCTGGAGCGCTCCCTGCGCTTCTATACCGAGGTGCTGGGCATGAAGCTGTTGCGCCGCAAGGACTACCCCGGCGGCGCCTACACCCTGGCCTTCGTCGGCTATGGCGACGAGGCGGACACCACCGTGCTGGAGCTCACCCACAACTGGGACACCGACGCCTACGAGATCGGCACGGGGTTCGGCCACCTGGCCATCGGTGTCGATGACATCCATGCCACCTGCGCGGCGATCGCCGCCAAGGGCGGGCGGGTGGTCCGTCCGCCCGGTCCGAAGCAGCACGGCACCACCGTGCTCGCCTTCGTGGAGGATCCGGATGGCTACAAGGTGGAACTGATCCAGACGTCGTCCCGGTCCGATGCGCACTGATTCCCGCCTGCGTGACGACCGGGGCGCGGGGGGCGCTGCGGCCAGCCTCACCAGCGACCCCGACCGCTTCAGCGACGCCGCCTGGGATCTGCTGATCGCCTCCCAGGAGCAGGCCCGCCGCTGGCGCCACGGCGCCATGGACGTGGAGCACCTGCTGCTCACCCTGCTGCTGAACCGGCGCTTCGCCAGCTGGGTGGACCCCCTGCCCCTCGATGAGGACCGGCTGCTGGACCGGCTCGAGACCTTCTGCGCCGAGCAGCCGGACGGCGGCGGCGGCACCCTCTACATCGGCGATGCCCTCGAGGATCTGCTGGAGGAGGCCGATCGGCGCCGGGCCGCCTGGGGATCCCGCCTGCTGGATGTGCCCCACCTGCTGCTGGCCCTTCTGGTGGAGCCCAGGATCGGGGCGTCACTGCTGGTGGAGGAGGGGCTGAGCGAGGACCTGCTGCTGCGCCAGTGGCGCCCCCTGCCGGCTGCGGCCGAGGCCACTGCCGCCGGGGCCACCGTGACCGCCGCTGCCCCCGCCCCGTCGCTGGCGCCGGCCCCGGCTCCGTTGGCCCCGGCCCCGCCACCGCCGGCCCCCTCGCGAGCGGCCGCGGCCGCTGCCCCCCCGCGGCCGCCGGCGGCGCCGGAGCCCGCCATGACCCTGCAGCGGGAGGGGGAGCCCGAACCCGGCGCCCTCGAGCGCTACGGCCGTGACCTCACCGCCGCCGCCCGGGCCGGCCAGCTCGATCCGGTGGTGGGCCGCGACACCGAGATCCGCCGGCTGATCCAGGTGCTTTCCCGGCGCAGCAAGAACAACCCGGTGCTGATCGGTGAGCCCGGCGTCGGCAAGACGGCCGTGGCTGAATCCCTGGCCCAGCGGATCGTGGCCGGCGAAGTGCCCGATGCCCTGCGGGGCCTGCGGCTGGTGGCCCTGGACCTGGGGGCCCTGATCGCCGGGGCCAAGTTCCGCGGCCAGTTCGAGGAGCGCCTGCGCAGCGTGCTGGCCGAGGTCCGCGACAACGACGGGGTGCGCGGCGAGGACGGGGAAGGCGGCCGTGCCGGCGGTGTGGTGCTGTTCATCGACGAGCTGCACACGGTGGTGGGCAGCGACCGTTCCGGCGCCGATGCGGCCAGCATCCTCAAGCCGGTGCTGGCCCGCGGCGACCTGCGCTGCATCGGCGCCACCACCCCCGAGGACTACCGGCGCAGCATCGAAAAGGATCCCGCCCTGGAACGCCGTTTCCAGCAGGTGGTGATCCGCGAGCCCGATGGTCCCACCTGCCTCGAGATCCTGCGGGGGCTGAAGGAGCGCTACGAGCTCCACCATGGCGTCACCATCACCGATGGGGCCCTGGTGGCGGCGTCTCGGCTGGCCTCCCGCTACATCAGCGACCGCTGCCTGCCGGATTCGGCCATCGACCTGATCGATGAGGCCGCCGCCAACCTGCGCATGGAGGCCACCTCCAAGCCCCAGGTGGTGGAGGCGGCCGAGGCGGAACTGCGGCGGGTGGAACTGGCGCTGCTGGCCGCCGAGGCGGCGCCCCTGGAGGAGCGGGTGCAGCTGCAGGAGCAGCGGCGCCTCGCCCATGAGCAGCTCGACCGCCTGCAGCGGCGCTGGGCGGGGGAGCGGGAGCGCCTGGGGGAGCTGCGCGAGCTGCTGCAGCAGGACGAGGACCTGCGCCACGCCATCGCCGAAGCCGAGCGGGACGGGGACCTGGAGGAGGCGGCCCGGCTGCAGTACGACCAGCTGCACGGGGTGCAGCAGCGCCGGGCGGCCCTGGAGGCGGAACTGCAGAGCGATCCGATGCTGCGGGAGCAGGTGGAGGAGGGTGACATCGCCGATGTGGTGGCCCGCTCCACCGGCATCCCCATCCAGCGGCTGCTGGCCGGCGAACGCCAGAAGCTGCTCGAGCTGGAGCAGCGGCTCGGGGAACGGGTGATCGGCCAGCCCGAGGCGGTGGCGGCGGTGGCAGCCTCGATCCGCCGCTCCCGCGCCGGCATGCAGGCCCCCACCCGGCCGGTGGGGTCGTTCCTGTTCCTGGGGCCCACGGGGGTGGGCAAGACGGAACTGGCCAAGGCCCTGGCGGCGGCCCTCTTCGATGAGGAGGAGGCCCTGGTGCGGCTCGACATGAGCGAATTCATGGAGCGCAACGCCGTTGCCCGCCTGGTGGGGGCCCCCCCGGGCTACGTGGGCTACGAGGAAGGCGGCCAGCTCACCGAGGCCGTGCGCCGCCGCCCCTATGCGGTGCTGCTGCTGGATGAGGTGGAGAAGGCCCACCCCGATGTCTTCAACCTGCTGCTGCAGGTGCTCGACGACGGCCGCCTCACCGATTCCCAGGGCCGCACGGTCGATTTCCGCCACACCGTGGTGATCATGACCAGCAACCTGGCCAGCCGCGCCATCCTCGAGCGGGCCCGCGCCGCCCCCTCCGCCGGCGAGGCAGGGGATCCCGGCCCCGAGGGGGGGGAGCAGGCCCGGGACCGCAGCCTCGATCGGGCGGTGGAGGAGGCCCTCTCGCGCCAGTTCCGGCCGGAGTTCCTCAACCGCATCGACGAGGTGATCCGGTTCCGTCCCCTCGCCCGCGCCGATCTGGAGCGGATCGTGCGGCTGCAGCTGGCGGAGCTGGCCCTGCTGCTGCGGGAGCAGCGCCTGGAGCTGGAGATCGACGAGGCCGTCGTGGTGGCCCTGGCCGCCCAGGGCTACGAACCCGAGTACGGGGCCCGGCCCCTGCGCCGGGTGCTGCGGCGTCGCATCGAGAACCCGCTGGCCACCGAGCTGCTGGAGGATCACTTCACGACGGCCCGGGGGGTGCGGCTGGAGCTCGCCGGACCCGGAGAGGCGGGCTTCCGCTTCGTTCCCCTGGCGGACACCCGGGAGGGACGTCCGGTAGGGTGATCGTTTGTCGATGTCTGCCGACACCAGGGCAGCCATCGGAATCCACACCGTGGACCCCATCCCCCCTGCCACCACCACCACGAGCAGTCCCGACGGGCCCCTGGCCCGCGGGAACGGCACGTCCGCGCCCGACGACGGTCCGGATGGCTTCCCCTCCGAGGAGAAGGAGCCCACCGGCTTCGTGGCGGTCACCCTCGCGGAGCTGCGCAAGGTCGTCTGGCCGAGCCGCCAGCAGCTGTTCAGCGAGTCGGTGGCGGTGATCCTGATGGTGAGCCTTTCGGCCGCGGCGATCGCTGCGATCGACCGCTTCTACCACTGGGGATCAACCCAGATCTTCCGTTGATGACCCTTCCCCTGCCTGCCGTGCCTGAGATCGAACCGGACGCCCCCGAGGTGCTGGAGCTCCCCGCCGAGGGTACGGATCCCACTGGGGAGGTCCTCGACCTCGCCGCCGAGGGCGGGGCCGAGGCGGCCGAAGCCGCTGAAGCCGCCAAGCCCCAGGTGGCCCGCTGGTTCGCGGTCCAGGTGGCTTCCAGCTGCGAGAAGAAGGTCAAGGCCACCCTGGAGCAGCGGGCCGTCACCCTGGGGGTGAGCAACCGGATCCTCGAGATCGAGATCCCCCAGACCCCCGGTGTAAAGCTGAAGAAGGACGGCAGCCGCCAGTCGATCGAGGAGAAGGTGTTCCCCGGCTACGTGCTGGTGCGCATGGTCCTCGATGAGGACACGATGATGGCGGTGCGCAGCACCCCCAACGTCATCAACTTCGTGGGGCAGGAGGAGCGCCGCGCCACCGGCAAGGCCCGCGGCCACATCCGGCCCCGGCCCCTCAGCCGCCAGGAGGTCGACCGCATCTTCAAGCGTGCCGCCGAGAAGAAGCCCGTCCTCAAGGTCGACCTCACCGAGGGGGATCAGATCCTCGTCACCGCCGGTCCGTTCAAGGACTTCCAGGGCGAGGTGATCGAGGTCTCCGGCGAACGCAGCAAGCTGAAGGCCCTCCTGTCGATCTTCGGCAGGGAGACCCCAGTGGAGCTCGAGTTCTCCCAGATCAGCAAACAGAGCTGATCGAACGGCGGCCGCCTCCCTGCGGAGGGCGGCCCCGGGTGGCCCCCTCGAGGGCCGCCATCCCGCCGGGCCGGCCCCCGCCCCGGCGATCCGCAACGCTCCCGCAACGGAGTTCCGTCCCACGCTCCCGCAAGGGAGTTCCGTCCCGCACTCCCGCAAGGGAGTTCCGTCCCCCAGCCCAGCCGATGGCCAAGAAAGTCGTAGCTGTGATCAAGCTGGCCCTCCAGGCCGGCAAAGCGAACCCCGCACCACCGGTGGGCCCTGCCCTCGGTCAGCACGGGGTCAACATCATGGCGTTCTGCAAGGAGTACAACGCCCGCACCCAGGAGAAGGCCGGGTACGTGATCCCGGTGGAGATCTCGGTCTTTGAAGACCGCAGCTTCACCTTCATCACCAAGACCCCGCCCGCCTCGGTGCTGATCTCCAAGGCCGCCGGCATCGAGAAGGGTGCCGCCACGTCCGCCAAGGGAGCGGTGGGTGCCATCAGCCGCGCCCAGCTCGAGGAGATCGCCAAGACCAAGCTGCCCGACCTCAACTGCACCAGCGTCGAGTCGGCCATGCGCATCATCGAAGGCACCGCCCGCAACATGGGCGTCGCCGTCAAGGACTGACGGCCAGCGGTCGTCGTTCCACCCCGTCCACTTCTCCGCTTCATCACCTTTCTGGGGGAGACCGATCACGGTCGTCCGCACCCCTTACCGCCATGACAAAAGTCTCCAAACGCTTCACCGCCCTCGCCGCCAAGGTGGAGGACCGCGCCTACGAACCGCTCGAGGCCCTCGCGCTGGTCAAGGACACCGCCACCGCCAGGTTCGACGAAACCATCGAAGCCCACGTGCGCCTGGGCATCGACCCCAAGTACACCGACCAGCAGCTGCGCACCACCGTGGCCCTGCCCCACGGCACCGGCCAGACCATCCGCATTGCCGTGATCGCCCGGGGCGAGAAGGTGGCCGAGGCCAAGGCCGCCGGTGCCGACCTGGCCGGCGACGATGAGCTGGTCGACCAGATCGCCGGTGGCGCGATCGACTTCGATCTGCTGATCGCCACCCCCGACATGATGCCGAAGGTGGCCAAGCTCGGCCGGGTGCTCGGTCCCCGCGGCCTGATGCCGAACCCCAAGGCCGGCACCGTCACCACCGATCTGGGCGGCGCCATCAGCGAGTTCAAGGCCGGCAAGCTGGAGTTCCGGGCCGACCGGGCCGGCATCGTCCACGTGCGTTTCGGCAAGGCCAGCTTCGACACCGCCAAGCTGCTGGAGAACCTCAAGGCCCTGCAGGAAACCATCGACCGCAACAAGCCCAGCGGTGCCAAGGGCCGCTACTGGCGCAGCCTCTACGTCGCCTCCACCATGGGCCCCTCGGTGCAGGTCGACTTCGCCGCTCTCCAGGACATCAAGCAGGAGAGCTGAGCGTCCGCGGTGCCTGCCTCGTCATGGGTGCGGATCGGTGGCTGGGTGGCCCTGCCGCTCACCCTGCTGGCGCTGGGGTGGGGCCTGTTCTCCAGGCCCCCGTCCTCTTCGATGGCGGTGGAGCCAGCCCAGACCCCGCGCCGTGATGCCCCGGTCACCTTCGTCGGCGATTCGCTCACGGCCCAGGGCGACTGGCAGGCGGCCTTCCCCGATCGGGTGGTGTTCAACCAGGGCGTGAGCGGTGACACCAGCTTCCAGCTGATGGCCCGCCTGCCGCAGATCCGCCGCACCGGGGCCGGCACCTACCTGGTGATGGTCGGCATCAACGACATCGTCTGGGGCTACGACCCCGGCCGGGTCGCCGCCCGGATCCAGTGGCTGCGCACCGGTCTCCAGATCGGCACGGGAGCCCGGGTGATCATCCAGTCCACGATTCCCTGCGCCAGCTTCCGCTGCGGTGCCGACGGGGTCCGGCGGGTGGCCGAGCTCAACGCCCTGCTCGCCAGCCAGACGCCTCCCCGGGACTTCGTCGATCTGACCCCGGTGATGGCGGACGGCGATGGACTCAGGCGTGCCTACACGGTGGATGGCGTGCATCTCAACGCCGCCGGTTATGCCCGCTGGGTGGCGCGGCTGAAGGAGCTGGGCCTGCCGTGATGTAGGTTTGAGTGCTGGATTCGTCCAGAAGGGCACGCGCCCAACCCAAGACAGCAGGTCGTCAGGGTCACCGATTCCGGTCGGTCGTTCTCTGCCGTAAGTCCTGCCGAGGTTCACGCGATTGGTTTTTGCCTGGGCTGGGGTCTCCAACGGAGTCCTTCAGATCGGAGCGGAGCGATGAGCGGCCTCGAAGCCACCCGCAAGGGATGGCTGTCCGTACCGCGTTCCCTGCTTGTTCCCCCGATCCGATCCACCTCCTATGGGCCGCACGCTGGAGAACAAGCAACAGATCGTCGAAGAGCTCAAGGGGCTCCTCGGTGAAGCCGAAATGGCGCTGGTCCTCGATTTCAAGGGCCTGACCATCAAGGAGATGACTGATCTGCGGACCCGTCTGCAGGCCAGCAACGGTGTGTGCAAGGTGACCAAAAACACCTTGATGCGCCGTGCCATTGATGGTGACAGCGCCTGGTCGGATCTCGATTCCCTGCTCACCGGCACCAATGCCTTCGTCCTGGTCAAGGGCGATGTCGGCGGTGCGGTGAAGGCCCTGCAGTCCTTCCAGAAGGACAGCAAGAAGTCGGAAGTGAAGGGCGGCCTTTTCGAAGGCAAGCTCCTTTCCCCAGACGACATCAAGGCCATCGGGGATCTGCCCTCCAAGGAGGTGCTCATGGCCCAGATCGCCGGTGCGATCAACGGCCTGGCCACCAAGCTGGCTGTGGGCATCAACGAGGTTCCGTCCGGTCTCGCCAGGGCGCTCAAGCAGCACGCCGAATCCGGCGAAGGTTGAGTTCGCACCCGCGAACCCCTGGGCTCCACCGATCCTCCCGTTCTGTTGCTGATTCCCCCCCATGTCCGCTACCACCGACCAGATTCTCGAACAACTGAAAACCCTCTCCCTGCTTGAGGCTTCCGAGCTCGTCAAGCAGATTGAAGAGGCCTTCGGCGTGTCCGCCGCCGCTTCGGCTGGCGTCGTTGTGGCCGCCGCCGCCCCCGGTGCCGCCGCTGAGGCCGTCGAGGAGCAGACCGAATTCGACGTCATCCTCGATGGCTTCGATGCGGCCGCCAAGATCAAGGTGCTCAAGGCCGTCCGCGAGGCCACCGGCCTCGGTCTGGGCGAAGCCAAGGCCCTGGTCGAAGCCGCTCCCAAGGCTGTCAAGGAAGGCATCTCCAAGGCCGATGCCGAAGCTCTCAAAAAGAGCATCGAAGAAGTGGGTGGCAAGGTCTCCATCAAGTGACCCGCCGTCGCCGGGCCTCCTGGTCCGGCACCCCCCTCTGTTGTCAGCCGGTCCTTCGGGGCCGGCTTTTTCATGGGCTGTTCCGTGGCTGGCGCGCTGGTCGGTGCCGTGGCCCACGGGATGGCGGAACGATCCAGGCATAAAAAAGAGCCCCGCCGAAGGCAGGGCTCTGGAGATGGAACGATTCCGGGAGTCTGTCCTCGTTTCGACCCTGGAAGAGCGTCCTTCACTCCTCACGAAATCAATTTAAACGGGGCGAAAGGGGGATGGCGGCAGGGGGGACCGGAGATTCAACTGGCCACAGCCCCGGCCCCGCCCCGGCTCAGAGCCCTTCGCCACCACTGCCACTACCGCTGCCGCTGTAGGGAATCACCTGGAGGGCGACGGCCCGCCCGGAGCTGCCCATCGCCATGCTGTCCTCGCCCTGGCCCGCGGCCGGTTCGATGGGGGTGAGGGCCGGGGGCTGGGCCCGGCCGGGGCCGAGGGGCCGGCGCCAGGTGGGGGAGCCGCCGGCGTTGGCGATCAGCTGATCCAGGGGGGTGGGGCTGGCGAAGTAGAGGTGGCTCAGGGCCCGTTCCCCGTAGGTGCGCCGTTTCAGATCCCAGCCCTGCTCGAGCCTGAGGGCCACGAAGCCGTCGCGATCCCGCAGGGGAATGTCGGCCCTGCCCACCACGAGGATGGCCGAGGTGCCCGGGGAAATGGCCTGGAGCTCCAGGCGGGATCCCACCTGCTGCACCCGCAGCCGGTAGGCGGTGCCCAGGTCCTGTTCGGCGACCCGCAGGGAATAGCCGTTGCTGTCGAGGTAGCGGTTGCAGATGCCGGTGTAGTCGAACCGGTTGAGGGTCGGATCCACCAGGCCATCCGGCCGGGCCTGCCAGCAGGCGGGCTGGGGCGTCAGCTGCTCCAGCACCAGGAGCGTCCAGTCGTTGTCGCCCACCGGGCGCGCCAGCACCGCAAAGCGATCGGCGTCGACGTCGGCGCTCTGGAAGAGACCGGCGGCCATGGCCAGCCGGGGCTGGACCATCGGCAGGCCGGCTCCGGCCAGGGCCAGGCCCGCCAGGGCCAGGTAGGTTCGCTGCATGGGAACACCTCCAGGGCCCGGGCGTTCTCCGGGAGAGAGGGACCCATTCAAGCGATGCTGTCAAGACGACTCCATGGGTGATCGACCGGTGCGGGTAGTGGCTGCCGCCTGTGATGGGGCCTGCAGCGGCAACCCCGGCCCGGGGGGCTGGGGAGCCCTGTTGCGCTTCGAGGACGGCTCCCGTCGGGAGCTGGGGGGTTCGGATGGGGCCACCACCAACAACCGCATGGAGCTGACCGCCGCCCTGGCGGTGCTGGAGGCTTTGCGGGAGCTGCCGCGCCACCCGGATCTGGTGCTTCGCACCGACAGCCGCTATCTGATCGACGGCTTCGAGAAGTGGATGGCCGGCTGGAAGCGCAAGGGATGGCGCACCGCGTCCGGCGGGGCCGTGCTCAACCGTGATCTCTGGGAGCGGCTGGATGCCGCCCGGTTGCCGGGGCTGGCCCTGCGCCACGTGCGCGGCCACAGCGGCGATCCGGACAATGACCGCTGTGATGCGATCGCGGTCGCCTTCTCCCGCGGCCAGTCCCCGGCCCTGGCGACCGAAGCCCGGCCCGGCCGGTCGCCGGCGCCGGGAGCCCCTGCCGCCGCCGATCCGGAGCCGGACGTCCCCGCGGCCGGGTCCCCGGCGGGGGCCGACCCCTCGGATCCGGCCCCGCCGTCGCTCCAGCAGCTGCTCTCCCGGCTGGAGCTGGCCGACCGACTGGCGGCGGGCGGCTACAGCCTGCGGACCGTCGAGCTCGCCAGGCTGCTGGAGGTGCCCACGGCCCGTCTCGAAGGGAAGGTGGAGCCCTGGCCCTGGCGCGACTGGCTCGTCAGACCCCTGGGCAACGGAAGCTGGCGCCTGGAGCGCGGCGCGGGAGGATTGGACAGGCCGCAGTGAGGAGACAGGGATGCCGCAGGAGCCAACGACCAGCGGCGGCCAGGTGGGAACCGGCGCCCTCTATGCCCGGTTCGTCGGGCCCCTGCTGCGCCGTGACGACGGCGCCGATGCCGAGCAGCTGAGCCGGATGACCCTCCTGGCCCTGGGGCAGGCGGCCCTGCGCCGCAACTGGCCCCTGGTGAGCGGCAGCCTGGAGGGCCTCGGGGCGGAGCTGCAGCGGCGCGATCCCCGGCTGGAGCAGACCCTGTTCGGCTGTCGCTTCGCCAATCCGGTGGGGCTGGCGGCGGGCTTCGACAAGAACGGGGTGGCGGCCGCCATCTGGCACCGTTTCGGCTTCGGCTTCGCCGAGCTGGGCACCATCACCTGGCAGCCCCAGCAGGGCAACCCGCGGCCGCGGCTGTTCCGGCTGGCCGAGGAACGGGCGGCCCTCAACCGCATGGGGTTCAACAACGACGGGGCCCGGGGGGTGCGCCGGACCCTGGAACGGCAGCACCTGCCACCCCCCGGGCAAAGGCCCGCGGTGCTCGGCATCAACCTGGGGAAATCGAAGGCCGTGTCGCTGGAGATGGCCCCGGACGATTACGCGGCCTCCCTGGAGCTTCTGGCCCCCCTGGCCGATTACGCCGTGGTCAACGTCAGCTCGCCCAACACCCCGGGGCTGCGGGACCTGCAGGAGGAGGCCCAGCTCCGGCGCCTGGTGGAGCGGCTGCGGCGCCTGCCCGCCTGCCCGCCCCTGCTGGTCAAGATCGCCCCCGACCTGGAGGACGACGCCATCGACACCATCGCCCGGCTGGCCTACGAGGAGGGGCTGGCCGGCGTGATCGCCGTGAACACCTCGGTCCACCGGCTCGGCCTGGACGGTCGCCGGCTGGTGGCCACGGGCCGGACCCTGGCCGAGGAGACCGGAGGGCTGAGCGGCCGCCCCCTGCGCCGGCGGGCGGTTGAGGTGCTGCGGCGGCTGCGGGCGACCGCCGGCCCGGCCCTGCCGCTGATCGGAGTGGGGGGCATCGATTCGGCCGAGGCCGCCTGGGAGCGGATCAGCGCGGGAGCCTCCCTGATCCAGATCTACACCGGTTGGATTTATGAAGGCCCCGTACTTGTGCCGTCGATTCTGGAGGGATTGTCGCGGCAGCTGGACGCCCATGGATGCCGGACGCTTTCGGAAGTTGTAGGTTCGGGGATGCCTTGGCGTCCGTGATTCGGTAACTTTCGCAGGCACCGGATCGGAGCCTTGGTTTTTTCTGGCCTGATCGGCTTGAAGGATGATCTGGAAGATCGTCTGAGGCCCATCCGCGCTCAGCTCTTCCCGCGCCAGTTGCTGCTGGAGCTTCAGGACGACTCCCTGAAGGGGCAGGTGCTGAGGGGGTCGGGGCCGGAGGCCGTGAGCATCGATCTGCCCCTGCCGCCCCTCACCTGTCTGGATGGGCAGCCCCTGGAAAAGGAGCCCCTCGGTGATCTGATCGGCGATCTTCTGGTGCGTGACGGCCTGCTCGATGCCGTCGTCCTCGCCTCCCTTCCCGAGGGCGCAGCGCAATGGCGGGTTCTCGACTGGCCGTTCGAGGCCATCCCCGACGATCCCATCGCGGCCCTGCGCACCATTGATCCCCCCCTGAATCTGGCGGTTCCCCTGGCGGAGGCCACGATCGATCTGCGGCCCCTGGCCGGATCCACCCCCCGGCTGCTGATGGCGGTGGCCCCCAGAAAGCTGGTGGACGACTGGATCGATGTCTTCAACCTGGCCGGCGTGCAGCTGGAGCGGCTGGCCCCGGCCCAGTCATGCCGGCTGGCGGCGGTCACCTCCCTGCTGGAGGCGGCTCCCGAGGATGAACTGACCGTGCTGCTGCATCCGCTGCCGGCCGGCGGCCAGCTGCTGCTGCTGCGTGGAACGGAGCCGGTCTTCAACTGGTCCCTGCCCGAGGACGACGGGTCCCTCATCCAGGAGGTGAATCGCTGCGTGACCTTCTACCGTCGCCGGGACCCCTCCATCCGTCGGCTCCGGCTGTTGCTCAGCGCACCTCTCCCCAGCCAGGACCGCCTGCAGGACGCCCTGGGCGTGCGGGCCGAGATCCTCACCCCTGAGCCCTTCGGCTCCCTGGTGCTCCAGGGGCTGGCGATGGCGGAGTCGATCCGATGAGCCCACCGATCCTCGATCTGCTTCGGGAGAGGCGCAAGGAACTCGGCCAGGAGAGCATGGTCTCGGCCCTGCAGGACCGGCGCCCCCTGCTGCTGCGCGGTGCCCTGATCGGGGCGATCGTCCTGGGCGGGTCCGTCCTGGCCACCGCCCTGGTGTTCCTCCGCTTCCAGTACGTCCGGATGCAGACCGCCCAGCTGACCCGGTTCGAGGCCGAGTCCACCCAGATGCAGGCGGAGATGGCGGCCAGCCGGGCCAAGCTCGACCAGCTCGCGGCCACCAACCGCAGCCTGACCGAGGGCCTCACCACCCTGCGCACCTCCTCGGCCCTCCTGGCCGACCTGCAGCTGCGCACCCCCGAAGGCATCCAGATCCAGAGCGCCGAGGCGGAAGGCACGAACCTGGTGCTCAAGGGACAGGCCCTCGATCCCCTGGCCTTCGCCCGCATCAATGCCCTGCAGCTGGAGCTGTCCCGCTCCCCGCTGCTGAACCCCAAGGGAGTGGCGCTCGTCAAGCTGGAGCGGGTTCCGCCCGGCGATGCAACGCCCGGGCAGGCCGGGGCCCCCACCCCCGCGCCCACCCCCGCGACGGTCCGCTTCGAGCTGTCGGGGCCGTTCGCCACCCTGCCCCCCGCCCGACAGCTGAGCGTGATGCGCCAGCTGGGATCGGAGGGCATGGTGCGCCGGCTGCAACTTCTCCAGGCGGAGGGCCTCATCCCATGACCAACCTTCAGCAGGGTTCCAAGCGCCTTCCGGTCGCCAGCCTGCGCCTGATCTGGCTGCTGCTGCCGGCGGGCGTGCTGGGCGGGCTCGGGCTGCTCCTGATCCTGGTGGGCCTGGTGCCCCTCTGGGCCGGCCTGCAGCGCGACAACCAGCGCCTCCAGGAACTGGAGCAACTGCGGGACCAGGTGACGCTGATGCGGGGTCAGCTGGTGACCACCCAGGAGAGCACCGAGGCCGCCATGGCCAGCAAGGCCAAGATCGAGCGGCTGATCACGGGCAACGGCGACCTGTCCACGTTCCTGGCCATGCTCGACCGTGAGGCCGCCGCTTCGGGCGTCGAGCTGACCCTGTTCGAGCCCACCCAGGCCGCAGCTCCTGCCGCCACCACCGCCCCCAATGCCCCCCCTCCGCCCGCCCCTGCGCCGGGAGCGCCAGGCGCTGCACCTGCTGCACAGGGCAAGGCGGCCAATGACCCACTGGCTCTTCAGGGCCTCACCCTGCGCACCCTGCTGGTGTCGGCCAAGGGGTCGTTCCCGTCCCTGCTGTCCTTCCTCAGGCGGCTGGAGGCTCTCAACGTGCTGGTGGTCCAGAGCGATCTCAGCCTCACTCTCCCAGACGATGCCCCCTCCGACGGTGCAGCGGCCAGCCGCGGCGGCGTCCGGCCCGTGGTGATGAAGCTCACCCTGGGCCTCTACAGCCGCACCCCCGCCCAAGCCGCACCTCCGGCGGCGACGGCCACCCCCGCATCCCCTGGGAGTCCCGCTCCTCCAGCGACACCCGCTCCAGCACCTGCCCCTGCACCATCCAGCTGACCATGCCAATCCATCGCGACTCGGCAACTGGCCGTTTCGCACAATCGCCGATACCATTCAGCCGATTCGGAGATCAACAGAACGTGGCAAAACGTCAGTGGCGGCGCGTTCTTTCTGTTTCTCTCGGCGTAGTGATCCTGCAGGGCACGGGCGTGTCCACCGCGGACGCCGCTGTCGCCACGTCCCGGGCAGGGGGTGTCTCCAGCACCCGGCTGTCTGAGATCGCCCAGGCCAGCGGCAGCCTCGACATCAAGCTGCGTCGCCTGCCGGATTCCGTCGAGGTGGTGATCGAGGGCACCGGCCCATCGCCGATGCTTCAGCAGACCACCCAGGGAGCCGTCTGGCTGGGCCGGCTGCAGACCGCCCAGCCGATGACCCTGCGCCGCGGCCCTGTGAGGCTCTCCCTGCCCGAGGCGGGGCTGCAGAGCATCAGCTTCGAGGGTTCGGGCAACGTCTTCGATCTGAAGGTCTCCCCCACCCCGGGATTCCCGGTGGGCCGGCCCGTGGTGAGTGGGGATGGCCGCAGCCTGATCCTCACCTTCAACGCTCCGGCGCAGCCCACCCTCCAGACCCTCACCCCCAACGTCACCACGCCGGGACGGGTCCCCCAGCCCGGCTTCGTTCCGCCCCTGCAGCCCCGCGCGGTGGCCCCGCCGCTGGGGGACATGGCGGTGGGCACCATGACCATCAGCAATCCCAGCTACGTGAGCGTCAGTGGGCCGCCGGTCACCATGACCCTCCGCAACGCCCCTGCCAAGGATGTGCTGATGGCCCTCAGCCAGCTGGGGGGCTACGGCTTCGTCTATGTCGGCGATACCCCTGCGGCGGGCTCCACCCCGGCACCAACGGCCGCGGGCACGTCCCCTGACATGCGGCCCATCTCCATCTCCTTCCGACGGGAGAACTACGGGAGGGCAATCAACTCGGCGCTCCTGGCGGCGGGGCTGCAGGGCAAGCGCGACGGCAACACGATCTTCGCCGGCCCCAACGTTCTGGCCAAGAGCTTCGGAGCCCAGCTCTCCAAGGTGTACCGCCTGAACCAGGTGCCGGCGAACTCGGCCGCTGACTACCTGGCCAACCTCGGTGCCCAGGTCACCAAGACCAACACGATCACCACCGCGGTGTCCGAGGGGGTCGCCGCCACGGCCGCCCCCGCCGGCAGCCCCACGGCCTCCACCACCACGGCCAGCACCACCACCACGGTGGAATCCTTCGGGGCCACGAACGGCCCCCTGATCGGCCTGCGGGCCACCACCGACACCCGGCTGGGCACCATCACCCTGGTGGGCGCCCCGCGGCTTGTGGCCATCGCCGAGCAGTACCTCCGGCAGCTCGATCTGCGCCAGCGACAGGTGGCCCTGTCGGTGAAGATCCTGGATGTGAACCTCCAAAACGACACTGAGCTCTACAACAGCTTCGCCTTCCGCTGGGGCAACAACTTCATCGTCAACGACAACGGCACTCTGGCGGCGAACTTCGGCGGCGTTCTTGGTGGGGCTTCCGTTCAGCGAGGTCTCGATGCGCCGTTGCTTCCCGGACAGCCACTCGCAGGATTTGTCGGACAGACGAACCCTGGCGCGGCCGTTGGGGCCGCAGGTCAGCCGCTTTATCCCAACAACAATTTCTTCGATTTCTTCCAGGCTCGCATCCTCTCCGACAACTCCAAGGTGTTGGCTAGCCCCACCCTGATTCTTCAGGAAGATCCCTCGATCCTCCGAGATGACTCTTCCAGTGCTGGAGGAGCAGCAGGTGGGGGGGAAGGTTCCAGCATTTTCTCTTCGGCATTCGATGATATCGACGCTCCCATCGGTCGCCGGAGGGGTAATGAGGGCGTGGTTCGGGTCGGGATCAACGTTCCAACGGAAGTTTCCACCACCATCACGGGAACGGCGGGAGCCGTCACCTGTTCCATCGATCAGCTGTCCACCGCAGGTCTTGTGCTGGGGGCACGGGTTCAGAAGATCGACGACAATGGCTTCGTCACCTTCTCCCTCTCTCCCAGCATTTCGGCCGTGGAGAGAGAAATCACCGCCGGTGGCTGCCCTCCGATCAGCATCCTCCGTGTACGCCGCCTGGATACGGGTGTCGTCCGCGTCCGCGATGGTCAGACCCTGATCCTCACGGGTGTCATCTCCGATTTCGATCGGGCTCTGGTCTCGAAATGGCCGATTCTGGGGGACATTCCCATCATCGGCCAGTTCTTCCGGGCCTCGTCCAACAACCGCGAAAAGCGGGAGCTGGTGATCATGGTGACGCCGCGCATCATCAATGACACCGAGGGTGGCACCTACGGCTATGGCTACCAGCCCTCCACCCCGGCCTCCCGGGCCTTCCTGGGCGGCGAGCCCCAGCCCCCCATGACCCCCTGATCGGGGACACCCCCTGATTCAGAAGCCCTGATTCAGAACGCCAGGGGCAGCAGGAACTTCATTGCTAGCGGGGCCACGGCCGAAGCGAAGGAGGCGGCTCCGGAGAGCATCTGGCCGCCCATGCCGCTGCCCTGGTTGGCCTTCTTGCCGGGCTTCAGCAGGGCAGTGGCCACCTCGGTGAGTTGCTTGGCCTGGGCCTCCTCGCCGGCCTGGCCGTAGAGGACGGCGGCGTAATTCAGGTCTGCCGCGGCCAGGTCGGTCTTGCCCTGTTCGGTGCGGCTGAGGCCCCGGGCCACCCAGCTGATCGCCGCGTCCGGCTGCAGGCGGATCGCCTCGGAAAACAGCTGCTCCGCCTGGGGATGGCGCCCCTCCAGGGCGGCGGTGACCCCGGCGTTGTGGAGTTCCGGGTAGCTCAGCACCGTGGGCGCCACGCCCCGGGCGTCCTGCCAGTGGCTGCGGGCCAGTCCGCCGGGATCGATCTGGGCGCCGCTGAGGTCGCTCTGGCGCAGGTCGGTGCCCTCCAGATCGGCCCCGCGCAGATCCGCACCCCGCAGGGATGCCCCCTGCAGGCTGGTGAAGCGCAGGTCGGCCCCCTTGAGGTTGGCCCCATCCAGCCGGGCCTGGCCCAGGTTGGCGCGCTGGAGCTTGGCGCCGCGCAGGTCGGCGTCGCGCAGGTCGGCGTGCACCAGGTCGGCGTCCTGCAGCTTGCAGCGCGGGCAGTCGCGCTGGCCCAGCAGCCGCATCAGATCGGCGTCGCTGCCCGCCTGCACAGGACCGGCCAGCAGCAGCACCAGCAGCGCCGGCCCGGCAAGACGGCGGGCGGACCCTTGGCCTGACCCTTGGAGCGTGGTCATGGTCGCCGGTTCAGGGGTGGTCCCGTTGTACCGCTTCCGCCGGGCGGTTGCCGGTCCGCAGGGAACGGCGCAGCACCCGTCCCAGCCGATGGGCCGTTCGTCGTCCCGCCCGGCTGGGGCCGCTGGCGAAGCGTTGCTGCTGGTAGTTGGCCACAAAGGCCTCCAGGGGATCGGCCAGGGACGGCCAGCGCTGGCTCAGGCGCCGGGCGAAGCCGCCCAGGGTTTCCCCCGCCGCCGGTGCCATGCCCTGCCGGGCAAAGGCCCGCAGGGTGCGCTCCAGCTCCAGCCGCAGGGGATCACCACGGTGGCGCCGGCCCAGCCAGCCCAGGCCCCCCAGACCGGCGGCCAGGCTGACGGCCACCGCCAGCAGCACCACCACCCCCAGCAGGTGGCGCTGCTCGCCCAGCAGCCGGGCCACCAGGGCCTGCTGCTGTTCGCCGTCGTACCCCAGCCACCAGCGGGCCCAGGCGATGTCGAGGCCCCACCACTGCTGCTGGATCCAGTCCAGCGGGCCGTCGCCGGCACGCCTGCCGGCGACGGCGGCCGCGGAGCGTGTCAGGGGGTCCCCCGCCGCCCAGGCGGTGGGATCGACGCGCCGCCAGCCCTCCCCGTCCAGCCACACCTCACTCCAGGCGTGGGCGTCGGCCTGGCGCAGGTCCACGTAGCCGGTGCCGCCCACCGGCTGCACCCACTGGCCGCCGCGGTAGCCGCTCACCACCCGCGCCGGCACCCCCGCCGCCCGCATCAGGGTGGTGAAGGCGCTGGCGTAGTGGCCGCAGAAGCCCAGCCGGCTCTCGAACAGGAAGTGGTCGAGGGGGGCTTCTCGCGGCAGGGCCCCGGGCTCGAGGGTGTAGCGGAAGGGCTGGCGGCGGAACCAGCCGCTGGCGGCCTCCAGCCGCTCCCGGTCGCTGCGGAGGCGCCTCCAGCCGGCGGCCAGGGCCTCCAGCCGAGGGTTTTCGCCCAGCGGCAGCAGCAGATCGACGGGGCCGGGGGGGGCGGTGCGCCAGCCGGGCTGGTCCGCCGTCCGGGTCAGGGCGTAGACCCGCCGCTGGCTGCCCGGGGCCCGGTTCAGCAGTTCGCCGCTGCGCTGCAGGTTCAGGTCGGCGGACAGGGGCCGGCCGCTGCCGCTCCAGGGCACCGCCGCCAGGCCGCTGGGCTCGATCAGCCAGAGCTGGATCCCCTCCCCTGGCGCGGCGGGGGGCGGCGCGGGGTTGGGCTGGCCGGCCGCCGGCCTGGGGAACGGGGGGGCGGCGCTGCGCCAGCTGCGGCCGTCGAAGCGCTCATGCACCAGCACCCGCCAGT
Organism: Cyanobium sp. Candia 9D4; assembly: GCF_024346155.1. Taxonomy (NCBI): domain Bacteria; kingdom Bacillati; phylum Cyanobacteriota; class Cyanophyceae; order Synechococcales; family Prochlorococcaceae; genus Cyanobium; species Cyanobium sp. Candia 9D4. The sequence goes on from NZ_JAGQCK010000002.1 coordinate 559,790, forward strand.
AGCGCTGCTCCAGGGGCGGGGGCTCGCCGCCGAGGGGGAAGGCGACGCGGGCGGCGGCCTGGCGGCTGACGGCGAGCCTGGCGATCGAGCCCGGCTCCATGCTGTCGCTGAGGCCGGTCATCGCCCCCATGCCCTGGCCCGCACCGAAGGTGGTGAAGGGCATCAGGCGGGGCAGCAGCAGGAACAGCACCAGGGCGATGGGCAGGGCCGCCAGCAGCACCTGCAGGCTGCGGCGCAGCAGCGCCTTCCAGTCGGGACCGGCCCCCAGTTCCAGGGCCAGCAGCCCGGCCAGGGCCATCAGGATGGCCAGGCCCTGCAGCAGGCTCGGGGCCAGTTCGGGGCGCAGGGCCGCCAGCAGGCCGGCGCAGACCAGCTGCAGCAGGGCCACCACCCGCCGTTCCTCGAGGCTGCGGGCCTCGCGCAGCTTCAGGGCCGTCAGCACGGCCAGGCCGAAGGCCAGCAGGCTCAGGGACAGGGCCGGCGACAGGCCCAGCAGACCCAGGGCCAGCAACCCCATGCTGAGCCACTGGAGGGGGGCGGCGGCGCGGCTCATCGGCAGCAGGCCAGGGCCGTCAGGCACTGGTCCCGGTGGACCACCCCCCGGCCGGGCGCGACGGTCTGGCCGTTCAGCTCCAGGCCGTAGCTGAGGCCCCGGCCGTGCCAGCTCCAGATGCGCTCACTGAGGTGTTCGAGGGCTGTCTCCAGGGGCACGCCGGGTTCCGGGGACAGCAGGGGGGCCGCTTCGGGGCGGTCCAGGAAGCGCTTGGCGTACTCGCCCCGCCCCTGGGCCAGCAGCTTCCAGGCCAGCCGGCTGGGGCTGTCCTGGGGGCGATGGGGGGCCAGGTCGCGCCAGTCGTCGGTGCCGTCCTGGCGGCTGGCCAGGGCCGGCTCGCCGTCCACCGGTGCCGTGCCGGCGGCCAGCAGCCGCACCGGTCCGGCCCGGCGGGCCGGGTAGATCAGCTGGGTCGTCGGCGGATGCCAGCGCGACCAGCAGCAGAACAGCCCCAGGGGCGCCGTCGTCTGGATCCGCAGCAGCCCGGGCTGCTGCCAGCCTCGGCCCGGCGGTGTCCAGGCCACGGTCAGTTCATGCTCCCCCGCCGCCAGGGAGAGGGCCGGACCCGGGGCCCCGCCCGTCAGCCGCAGGCGCACCCCCTCGCTGCGGCCCGGGCAGCGCAACCGGATCGGATAGGGGACCGGTTCGCCGGCGAAGCCCGGAGCCGGCGCGCCGCAGGCCAGCTCCACCCCCTGCAGGTTGAAGTGGGTGAGGTGCAGGGTGAGCAGGAACAGGCTGAGCATCAGGAAGCTGAGCAGCAGCGTGCCGTTGCTCTGCATCTGGACCCCCACCACCTGCAGCAGCACCGTGCCCGCCAGCCACAGCCAGCCGAAGCGTGTCGGCAGGATGTAGAGGTTGCGCATCCGCAGGCGCACCCGCTCCCCCTGCTGGGGCCTACCGAAGTCCATCGACGCCTTCCTGCAGCCGCTGGCTGAGCTCCCCCTCGCCGCCACCGCGCTGGCCGCCGTCCATGCGGTGCTCGCAGACGGCCGCCAGCACCGCCTGGACGTCGTCCGGAATCACATGGTCGCGGCCCTCCAGCAGCGACCAGGCGCGGGCGGCGGCCACCAGGGCCAGGCCGGCCCGGGGTGAGAGGGGATGGGCCTGGGGCGGCTGGCGGCGGCTGCGCTCCAGCAGGTCGAGCACGTAGTCGAGCAGGGCGGGGCTGCAGTGCTGCCGGTCGCAGCGGTCCTGCAGCGCCAGCAGGTCCACCGGGCCGAAGGCGCCGCTGAGCCCGTCGGGCCGCAGGCCCTCCCCCAGCAGCAGGGCCCGCTCCGCCTGCCGGGGGGGGTAGCCGAGGCTGAGGCGCATCAGGAACCGGTCGAGCTGGGATTCCGGCAGGGCCGAGGTGCCCCCCTGGTCGAGGCCGTTCTGGGTGGCGATCACCAGAAAGGGACGGGGCAGGGGATGGCTGGTGCCGTCCACGCTCACCCGACCGGCGGCCATCGCCTCCAGCAGGGCGCTCTGGGTGCGGGGGCTGGCCCGGTTGATCTCGTCGGCAAGCAGCACCTGGCTGAACAGGGGACCGGGCTGGAAGCGGAAGCTGGCGGCGGCGGGGTCGAACACGTTCAGGCCCGTGAGATCCGCCGGCAGCAGGTCACTGGTGAAGCTCACCCGCTTGAAGCCGAGCCCGAAGCTGCGGGCCAGGGCTTCGGCCAGGGTGGTCTTGCCCATGCCGGGCAGATCCTCGATCAGCAGGTGGCCGCGGGCCAGCAGGCAGGCCAGGGCCAGCCGCACCTGATGCTCCTTGCCCAGCAGCACCTCGCCGATCGCGCTGATGACCGGCTGGAGGGGGGAAGAGGGCACGGGGGACTGCGGTGCACCGGTGGCCCACCCATTGCAGCAGCCCGGCCATGCTTCCGTGTTACAACCGCCTTAATGTTCTCTGGAGCCGGTGCCAGCCCTCCACCCGGCGATGGGGACGCCTGAACCGCCGGATCCCCATGGCGGCAACCTGCAGGCGGCCGCCCGGCGGCTCGGCTGCCGCCCGGAGCAGTTGCTCGATGCCAGCGCCTCCCTGGTGCCCTTCGGGCCGCCGCCCCGGCTGCGGCGCCTCCTGATCCGGTCCCTCGGCAGCGATCTGCGGGACTACCCCGACCGGGACTACGCCGCCCTGTGCGAGGCCATCGCCGCCTGGCACGGCCTGGATCCTGCCCGGGTCCTGCCCGGCAATGGGGCCGCTGAGCTGTTCACCTGGGCGGCCCGGGACGCGGCGGCCGGCGGCCTGAGTCTGCTGCCGTCGCCGGGGTTCGCCGACTACCGCCGCGCCCTGGGCTGCTGGGGCGGTGCCTGGCGTTCCCTGCCGCTGCCGCTCGACTGGTCCGGGGCCGGGCCGGGCCCCTGGCCCCTGGCTGAGGCCGCCGTCGAGGCTGTCGGGTCCGGCGCCGCCGTGCTCTGGCTCACCAATCCCCACAACCCCACCGGCCAGCTCTGGAGCCGGCGCTCGCTGGAGCCCCTCCTGGAGCGGTTCGCCCTGGTGGTGGTGGACGAGGCGTTCCTGCCGCTGGTGCCCGGCGGGGAGGAGCAGTCGCTGGTGCCGCTGCTGGCGGACCACCCCCGGCTGGTGGTGATCCGCAGCCTCACCAAGCTCTTTTCGATCGCCGGGCTGCGGCTCGGCTACGCCCTGGGCGACCCGGGGCGGCTGGCCCGCTGGGCCGGCTGGCGTGATCCCTGGCCCGTCAACGGACTGGCGGCGGCGGCGGGCCGGTTCCTGCTGGCCGATCAGGCTGGCCTGCGGCGCTGGCAGGGGCGGGTGCAGCGCTGGGTGGCCGCCGAAGGGGCCTGGCTGGCGGCCCGCCTGGCGGCGCTGCCGGGCCTGGAGCCCCTGCCCTCGGCTGCCAACTACCTGCTGGTGCGCAGCCGCCCGCCGGCCGCGTCGCTGCAGCCGCTGCGGCTGGCGCTGGAGCGCCGCCACCGGATCCTGGTGCGCGACTGCCGCTCCTTCGAAGGCCTGGGGGAGGACTGGCTGCGGATCGCCGTCCAGGACAGGGCCGGCAACCGGCGCCTGCTGGCCGCCCTGGAGCGGATCAGGCGCGGCCGATGAGCTGCTCCAGCACCTGCACCAGCCGGCGGTCGGCGTCCCGCACCGCCAGGGTCCCCATGCCGTCGCCCATCGCCACCAGGGGGTCGGCGGCGGCGGTGCTGCCCCGCAGGCGGGGCCCCAGCAGCCGCCAGACGGCCCGCTCCAGGGCGGGCTGCCCGGGGTCGTGCTGCCAGACGATCACCGCGGCACCCACGGCGGCGGCGGCGGCGGCGTTGGCGTCCTGATGGCGGTCGGCGGCCTGCGGGAAGGGCACCAGGATCGCCGGGGTGCCGCAGACCGCCAGCTCGCTGAGGCTGCCGGCACCGGCGCGGCTGATGGCCAGGTCGCAGTGCTGCAGCAGGCCCGGCAGCTCATCACTGAAGGCCCGCTCGACCACCCCGTCGAGGTGCAGCTGGCCGGCGTCCGGATCCTGGCTGCCGGTGAGGTGGACGATGCGGCAGCCGCTGGCCGCCAGCAGCGGCAGCAGGGGCCGCACCATGCGGTTGAGGCGCAGGGCCCCCTGGCTGCCCCCCATCACCAGCAGCAGGGGGCCGGCGCCCCGGGGCACCCACCCCGGCAGGGCCGCGGGGGTGAGGAACGCGCGCCGCACCGGGGTGCCGCACACCAGCGGGCGGCAGCGGGGCAGCCGCTCGACCGCCTGGGGCAGGCCCACCGCCACGCGCGTGCACAGGGGCCCCAGCAGCCGCGTCACCCGGCCCGGGACGGCGTTGCTCTCGTGCAGCACCACCGGCACCCCGCACCAGCGGGCGGCGAGGATCGCCGGTGCGGCGATGTACCCGCCACTGCTGAACACCGCGCTCACCCCTTCCCGCCGGATCAGGCGCCGCACCGGCAGCACGGCCAGCAGCAGCTGGAGCAGGTTCCAGAGCCTGCGCAGGCCTTTCCCCTGCAGCCCCCCGGCCCGCACCGTGTGCAGGGGGTAGCGGCTGGGCACGAGCTCGGTCTCCAGCCGGTCCGGCACCCCCAGCCAGTGCACCTGCCAGTCGTCCGGCAGGGCCTCGGCCACCGCCAGGGCCGGGAACAGGTGGCCACCCGTGCCGCTGGCGGCGATCAGCAGGGTCGGCATGGGCGGGTGGGACGAGCGCGCCTAACTTAAAAGCCGACTCCGGTGCGCCCACCGCCGCCCCGGATCCCTCCCTCTCCATGGCTCCATCCCGCCCGCTGCCCGCCCCCCTGCCCCCGGTCCGGACGCCGCAGCGGCTCGCTGCCTGCCTGGTGGGCCTGGCGGTGGCGGCCGGCGCCGGTGGCCCCGCGGTGGCGGCACCCCCGTCGGCGGCCCAGCTGCAGGCCCTCGAGAGCGCCCTGAACAGCAGTTCCGACACGGCCCTGGCGGGCCTGCTGCAGGCCGGCCCCGGCCTGGATCCGGCCCAGCTGGAGAACCGTCGCCGCCTGCTGCGCCAGCAGTTCCCCGATGCCCGCTGGCAGCTGAGCTCCGGCAGCCAGCTGCGGGACGGCCAGCCCACGGTCACCCTGCGGGTGGAGGGCACCCGGCGCCAGGGCGGCACCACCTACCGGCTGGAGGCGGAACAGCTGCTTGCCCTGCAGAGCGACGGCACCCGCATCAACGGCCAGACGGTGCTGCGGGAGAAGTCCCTGCTGCGCACCGGCGAGAAGCCCCTGCCCGTGAGTCTGCTGATCCCTGATGCGGTGCTGACCGGCCAGCGCTACGACGTCGACGTGATCTTCGACGAACCGCTCGACGGAGCCCTCGCCGCTGGTGGCATCACCGCCATCACCCCCCAGCAGCAGGCGGCGATGGCCAGCCCCAGCCTGGAACTGGGGGCGCTGGGTGGCGGTGGCCTGTTCAAGATCGTCCAGGCCCCCCTGTCCCCCGGTTCCCAGACCTGGGCGGTGCTGCTGGTCCATCCCGACGGCATCGTCAGCGCCACCAAGCGGGTGCGGGTCGTCGCCGATCGCAAGTCGCTCGAGCCCTGAGCCATGGCTCGACCGCATCGGATCTGGGTGGTGGATGACGATCCGGAGCTGCGCCAGCTCCTGTCCACCTACCTCGGGGAGCAGGGCTACGAGGTCCGCTGCATGGGGGACGGCGCCCAGCTGATGGCCCGGCTTGAGGGCCAGCGTCCCGACCTGCTGGTGCTCGACCTGATGCTCCCCGGCGACGATGGCCTCAGCCTGCTGCGGCGGCTGCGGGACGGGGCCGACGACCTGCCGGTGCTGATGCTCACGGCCCGGGCCGATGCGGTGGATCGCATCATCGGCCTGGAGCAGGGGGCCGACGACTACCTGGCCAAGCCCTTCCTGCCCCGGGAGCTGACCGCCCGCATCGAGGCCGTGCTGCGCCGTCGCGGCACCCTGCCCGGCGGATTGCCCCAGCCCGACGGGGAGCGGATCGCCTTCGGCGACCTGGAGGTGGACCTGGCGGCCCGCACCCTGGAGCGCCACGGGGAGGCGCTCACCATCACCGGCGGTGAATTCGCCCTGCTGGCGGCGTTCGTGCAGCACCCCCACCGCCCCCTGTCCCGGGAGCGGCTGATCGAACTGGCCCGGGGCCCGGGCAGCGACACCGACAGCCGCAGCATGGACGTGCAGGTGTCACGGCTGCGGCGGCTGATCGAGCCGGAGCCGGCCCGGCCCCGCTACGTGCAGACGGTCTGGGGCTACGGCTACGTGTTCGTCCCCGATGGCAAGCCCCGTCAGTCCTGAGCGGGGCCGTCGGCCGTCGTTCCGGCGCACCCTGGGATACCTGCTGGCGGGCACCGGTGCCGCCGCCTTCTGCCTGCTGCTGCTGCAGCTGCTGCTGGGTCGCCGGCTGGCCCAGCAGCAGCTGGTCCAGACCGGCTCGGAGGTGGCCGCGAACGTGGTGCTGGGGGAGGTGGCCCTGGAACGCTTCAGCCCCGAGGTGCTCGGCCAGATCAGCGGCATGCAGCTGGTGGTGGGCCAGCGGCCGGAGCCGGCGGCCAGGGACGGCCGTGGGGGGGACCGGCGGCTGCGTTGGCAGACCCTGCGCCTGCAGGAGGTGCTCTGCCGCCGCCTGGGGCGCTGCCCGGCGGTGCTGCCGGCCTCGTCGCCGCGGCGGGGGGTGTGGGTGGAGATGGCGTCCCCCCTGGAGCGGGCGTGGCTGTTCGTCGCCCTGCCCTCCCCCCGCGGCTGGCCGCCCGACCCCCTGCTGCTGACCCTCTCGATCGGCCTGGGGGCCCTCGGGGCGCTGCTGCTCTTCCTCACCCTGGAGATCCAGCGGCCCCTGACCCGCCTGCAGGAGGCCCTGGCCGACGTGGGTCTCGAGGCCCTGCCCGGCGCCCTGCCGGACCAGGGGGCCCCGGCGGTGCGCCAGCTGATGGCCCGCTTCAACGCCATGCTGCTGCGGCTGGAGGAGGCCGGCCGGGAGCGCACGACGATGCTGGCCGGCATCGCCCACGACCTGCGCAGCCCCCTCACCCGGCTGCGGCTGCGCCTCACTCTCGCCGCCGAGGGGCCGATGGCGCCGCAGGAGCTGGAGCGGGCCCAGGCCGACATCCGCTCGATCGAGCGGATCACACGCCAGTTCATGATTTTCGCCGGCGCCGAAGCCGACGAGACGCCGGTGCTGGTGCCCCTCGATGCCCTGGTGGCCGAGGCGGCGGCGGCGGTGGGCGAGGTGCCCCTGGAGCTGGATCTGGAACCGCTGGTGCGGCGGGTCCGTCCCATCGCCGTGGCGCGGGCGGTGGGCAACCTGCTTGACAACGCCCTCACCTACGGCCGGCCGCCCCTGCGGCTGGTGCTGCGGCCCCTGGGTCCGGCGGACGGGGAGGGGCGGCCCCAGGGGGAGGGCGGAGCGGTGGAGAGCGGCTTCGAGATCCAGGTCTGGGACTGCGGCGAGGGCATCGACCCGCAGCAGTGGCGCAAGGCCATGACCCCCTTCCAGCGGCTCGACCGGGCCCGCGGCGGGGAGGGGCACTGCGGTCTGGGCCTGGCCATCGCCGCCAAGGTGGCCCGGGACCACGGCGGGGACCTGCGTCGGCTGGAGGCCACCGCCGCGCTCGAACCGCCGCCGGGACGCTTCGCCGTGGCGCTGCGCGCCTGGCCCCTGGCCGGGGGGTGAGCGACCTTCAGTTGCATCCGGTCATACCTGGCCGGTGGCCAGTCTGATCGCCGTCACACTTGCCGGTCACCATGAATGTGTTCAGTTCATCTCCTCCCATGCCCTCCTCCCTGCTCCAGCCCCTTCGCGTCGCCGTCCTGGCGATGGTCCTGGGCACCACCGGTGTCGCCATGGCCCAGAGCGGCCCCACCCCGGCCGGCCGTCCCACGCCCGCCCAGATGCAGAAGATCTTCCCCGAGCAGAAGCGCCTCGCCCTCAGCGACCAGCAGGCCCGCATCGCCATCCTTCAGCGCGGTGAGCGCTGCCTGTCCGCCGCCGGCAGCAGTGAGGCCCTGCGCACCTGCATGAAGGAGCAGCGCAGTGCCAGCCAGCGCCAGCGGGAGCAGCACCGGGCCGCCATGAAGGCGCTGTTCGAACGCAACGGCATCCCCCTGCCCCAGTGGGGCAAGGGGGAGCGCAAAGGGGGCTGGGGGGAGGGGCGCCGTCCAGGCCCCGGCAGCATCTGAGCTGTCTTCAGGGCCGGTCCGGACCGGCCCTGAAGGCAGGGCCTCAGGCTTCGTCGAGGGCGGCCACGCCGGGGAGCACCCGGCCCTCCAGCAGCTCCAGGCTGGCGCCGCCACCGGTGGAGATGTGGCTCATCTTCTCGGCCACGCCCACCTTCTCCACCGCGGCCACGGAGTCACCACCGCCGATGATCGTGCAGCAGCCCTTGGCGCTCAGGTCGGCCAGGGTGTGGGCGATGGCATTGGTGCCGGCGGCGAAGGCGTCGAACTCGAACACGCCCATGGGGCCGTTCCAGATCACGGTCTGGCAGTCGGCCAGGGCCGCCTGGAAGGTCTTGACCGAATCGGGGCCGATGTCGAGGCCCATCCAGCCGTCGGGGATGGCGTCGATCGCGGTGGTCTGGCTGTTGGCGTCGGGGGCGAAGTTGTCGGCCAGCACCACGTCGGTGGGCAGCAGCAGCTGGACGCCCTTGGCGGCCGCCTTGGCTTCGAGTTCCTTGGCCAGCTCCAGCTTGTCCTCCTCCACCAGGGACTTGCCCACCGCCAGGCCACGCGCCTTGTAGAAGGTGAAGATCATGCCGCCGCCGATCAGCACCTTGTCGCACTTGTCGATCAGCGACTCGAGTACGCCGATCTTGCTGCTCACCTTGGAGCCGCCCACGATCGCCGCCAGGGGACGCTTGGGCTCATCGATCGCGCCCTGCAGGTACTGGAGCTCCTTCTCCATCAGGAAACCGGCCACGCTGGGGCTCAGGTACTTCGTCACGCCCTCGGTGGAGGCGTGGGCCCGGTGGGCGGCGCCGAAGGCGTCATTGACATAGACGTCGGCCAGGGCGGCCAGCTTCTCGGCGAAGGCGGGGTCGTTCTTCTCCTCCTCGGCGAAGAAGCGCACGTTCTCCAGCAGCACCACGTCGCCATCGGCCATGGCGGCCACCTTGGCCTCGGCGTCGGGGCCGATGCAGCTGTCGGTCTTGGTCACGGGCTTGCCCAGCAGTTCGCTCAGGCGGGCCGCCACCGGGGTGAGCCGCATGGACTCGTTCACCTGACCCTTGGGCCGGCCGAAGTGGGCGGCCAGCAGCACCCGGGCGCCATGGTCGATCAGGTGGCGCACGGTGGGCAGGGCGGCCCGGATGCGGGTGTCGTCCGTGATCGCCCCGGCATCGTCCAGGGGCACGTTGAAGTCGACCCGAACCAGCACCCGCTTGCCGCGGAGATCGTCGGCGCTGAGGCTGGAGAGGGATCGCTTCGCCATGATTACGGATAAGGAAAGGCGGGGGGAGATTAGCCTCCGGCGTCTCCCGCTCCGCCGCCGCCGCGATTCGGTTCTTCCCACCCCCGCTCCCTGGCCCCCGCAACGGTCGGCGCTAGGACAAGAGGGCCGGGCCTTCCGCCATGTTCGACACCGTCCTGTTCCCCATCGACCAGAGCCGCCAGACGATGGAAACGGCGGCCGTCGCCCTGCAGCTCGCCCAGCGCCACGGCAGCCGTGTCGTGCTGCTGTCGGTGGTGGAGGCCGAGGAGGGGGTGATGCACGATCCCGCCGCCGTGGCTCAGCTGCTGGAGCAGGCCCGCGCCAGCTTCACCCAGGCCGGTGTGGCCTGCGAGGTGCTGGAGCGGGAGGGAAAGCCGGCCTTCGTGATCGGCGACGTGGCCGATGAGATCAATGCCGATGTGATCGTCATGGGCACCCGGGGCATCACCCTCGAGGGCGATCACCAGAGCACCGCCGCCCGGGTGCTGCAGCTGGCGCCCTGCCCGGTGCTGGTGGTGCCCTGATGCCGGACGTCGGCGACACGGTCCGCCTCAGCACCGCTGCCCCACCGATCCAGTGGTACCCGGGCCACATCGCCAAGGCGGAGAAGGCCCTCAGCGCCAACCTGGAGAAGGTGGACCTGGTGATCGAGGTGCGCGATGCCCGCATCCCCCTGGCCACCGGCCACCCGCGGCTGCAGCGCTGGATCCGGGGCAAGCAGCACCTGCTGGTCATCAACCGCCGTGACATGGTCAGCCCCGCGGCCCGTCTGGCCTGGGATGGCTGGTTCCGCCAGCGGGGGGAGGTGCCCTGGTGGTGTGACGCCAAGGTGGGCACCGGCGTCAAGCAGCTGCAGTCGGCGGCGATCCGGGCCGGCGAGGCGCTCAACGCCCGCCGTGCCGGCCGGGGCATGAAGCCGCGCCCCGTGCGGGCCCTGATGCTCGGCTTCCCCAATGTGGGCAAGTCGGCGCTGATCAACCGGCTGGTGCGCCAGAAGGTGGTGGAGAGCGCCCGCCGCGCCGGGGTCACCCGCAGCCTGCGCTGGGTGCGGCTGGGTCAGGACCTCGACCTGCTCGACGCCCCCGGCGTGCTGCCCCCCCGCCTCGATGACCAGCTGGCCGGGCTGCGGCTGGCCCTCTGCGACGACATCGGCCAGGCCTCCTACGACGGCGAGGCGGTGGCCCAGGCCTTCCTGCGCCTGCTGGCCCAGCTGGAGCCGGTGGCGGCGGCCGGCGTGGCGCCGGGACTGCTGGAGCGCCGCTACGGGGTGGCGGTGCCGCCGTTGCCCGGAGCGGATCCCGAGCGACCGATCCCCGATGCCGAAGCCTGGCTCGCGGCGGCGGCGGCCCGCCACACCAGCGGTGACACCCCCCGCATGGCCCAGCGGCTGCTGGATGATTTCCGCCGCTCCCTGCTGGGGCCGATCGCCCTGGAACTGCCGCCCCCGGGGCCGCCCCCCGAGCGGCCTGCCCAGGAGCCGCCCTCCAGCTGATGGGCGCCTTCGGGGAAGGCGAAGGGGAGCTGCTGAGGCTCCATTACCCGAAGCCGCTGCCGATGCGGCTGGATCGCTGGCTGGTGTCCCAGCGGCCCGAGCAGAGCCGGGCCCGGATCCAGAAGTTCATCGATGCGGGCTACGTGCGGGTCAACGGGGTCACGGGCCGGGCCAAGACGCCCCTGCGCACCGACGACACGGTGGAGCTGTGGATGCCGCCGCCGGAGCCCCTGCCCTACCTGGTCCCCCAGCCGATGGCGCTGGATGTGCTGTTCGAGGACGAGCATCTGATCGTGATCAACAAGCCCGCCGGACTCACGGTCCACCCGGCCCCCGGCAACAAGGACGGCACCCTGGTGAACGGCCTGCTGCACCACTGCCCCGACCTGCCGGGCATCGGCGGCGAGATGCGGCCGGGCATCGTGCACCGCCTCGACAAGGACACCACCGGCTGCATCGTGGTCGCCAAGAGCCAGGAGGCGCTGGTGAAGCTGCAGGTGCAGATCCAGAAGCGCATCGCCTCGCGGGAGTACCTGGCGGTGGTGCACGGCCGGCCGGCGGCCGAGAGCGGCACGATCGTGGCGGCCATCGGCCGCCATCCGGTGGACCGCAAGAAGTACGCCGTGGTGACCGACACCACCGGACGCCATGCCTGCACCCACTGGCGCCTGATCGAGCCCCTGGGCGACTACGCCCTGCTGCGCTTCAAGCTCGACACGGGGCGCACCCACCAGATCCGGGTGCACTGCGCCCACACGGGCCACCCGATCGTGGGGGATGCCACCTACGGCCGCTGCCGCAAGCTGCCGGTGGCGCTTGCCGGCCAGGCCCTGCACGCGGTGCGGCTTGCCCTCGACCACCCGATCAGCGGCGAGCGGCTGGTGTGCGAGGCGCCCCTGCCGGAGGTGTTCGAGACGCTGCTGCGGGCCCTGCGGCGACGGTCGTCCTGAGGGCGTTGCTGCGGCAGACTTGAAACCCTGGATCCCGGTCCCATGGCCCCGCCGCCGCGACGGCTGTTCGTCGACCAGTTCTTCGTCGGCTGGGTGTATGGCCCCTGGGTGGTGGCCGGCCTGCTGGTGATCCTGGCCTTGCGGCTCCTGCTGGCGGAGGATTTCAACCTCCACAGCCACGCCTGGGGGCTGTTCGGCAACGCGGCGATCTGCTTCTCGATCGGCTGCGTCTGCCAGCTCTCCTGGGCCATGGCGCGCGTCGGCGCCGTGCGCCAGCTGGAGCAGCATCTGCGCCGGGAGCTGGGCCTGCGCTGATGGCGATGACCCGCTCCCAGCTCGGCCTGGTTGTCACCCTGCCCTGGCTGGCCGCCGGGGTGGTGCTGCTGGCGATGACGCGCCTTCAGGGCGAGACCCGCGAGGCGCAGCTGGGCCTGTTCGGCAGTGCGGCGATCTGTTTCTCGATCGGCTGTCTGGCCCGCACCAGCCTGGGTCTGCACGATCTGATGCAGGCCCGCACCGCCACCGCCACGTCACCCGCCACCCCGACGCCACCCCTCCCGCCAGCCGCCGCGCCATCGGCCCCGTCCCTGGGTCCGCCCCCCGGGACACGCCGGCCGTGATCCGGCGTCAGCTCCGACACTGCCTGGCCCCGGCCCCGGCCCTGGGCCTGGCGCTGGCGGCGCTGCTGGCCCAGGCCTGGGGCCAGGAGCTGATCGCCGCCCCCCGGCCCCGGCGCCTGCCGCCCCCCTCGCCGGCGCTGCTGCGCAGCCTCCAGGGGTTCCAGGAGGACCTCGAACGGCTCGACCGCACCCTGCTGCCCGCCGCGCCCGAGGCCGGCGAAGCCGGGGAGCCGGATGGTTCCATGCCCGGCCCGCCCGATCCGGCCCTGCTGGCCCCACTGCTGCCAGCCCCGGCGGCGAACGCCCTGCCCGAGGTGCCCGAGGCGGTGCGGATCGCGCGGCGCCAGCGGCTCAGCCTGGCCGAGGCCCTGGCGGTGGCGGTGCGCAACGATCCCGATCTGGCCGCCGCCGGGCTCGGCGTGCGCGAGCAGCAGGACCTGGCCGGTTCGGCCCGGGGGCGCCGCTGGCCAGAGCTGGGCCTGAACCTGGCGGGTGGTTTCAGTCAGCAGCGTTCCTACAACCAGGTCTGGACCGACAACGCCGGCATCTATCCGTCGGGCTCCCCGTTTCTGGTCCGCAACCAGGGCTGGAATGTGGTGCAGTCCAATGTTGGTGCGGCCGCCGCCCGGGTGGAGCTGGCCTGGGAGCTGCTCAGCCCCTATCGCGCCGCCGCCATCGCCGAGGCCGACGACAGCCTCAGGGCCTCCCGCCAGCGCTACGCCGACCGGTTGCGCCAGCTGCAGCTGGATGTGAGCATCGCCTACTACGGCCTGCAGCTTGCCGACCAGCTGCTGCGGATCCGCCGGGCCGTCGTCGAGAGCGACACGGTGGTGCGCGACCAGGTGGCGGCCCTCCAGCAGGCGGGCCTGGTGCCGCGGCTGGACCGGCTCCGGGCCGAGGCCGCCCTGCAGCAGAGCCGCTACCGCTTCGAGCAGGCGGAGGCCCTGCAGCTGAGTCGCCAGCGCCAGCTCAGCAACCTGATCAACGTGCCCTTCGACGTCAGCCTGCGGGCCAGCGATGCGGTGCGGCTGCAGCCCCCCTGGCCCCTCGATCTGGAGCAGACGATCGTGCGCGGCTGGCAGGACAACCCCCAGCTGCGGGCCCTGCAGGCCGCCCGCGACGCCCTGCTGCGCCAGGCCGACCGCCGCGCCGCCGAGCTGCTGCCCAGCCTGCGGCTGGTGGCCACCGGCGGCTACGGCCAGGGGCTGATCACCCAGCCCGTGATCCGGCTGGAGGGCTGCTGCAGCTCCGCCCTCATCCCCCAGCTGCTCAACCAGCGCTCCGACTGGGCGGCGGGCCTGCAGCTGCACTGGCGCTTCTTCGACGGCGGCGTCACCGCCGGCGCCGTGGCCGCCAGCCGCAGCGCCGCCGCCCGCACCGACCAGCAGCTGGCCCGGGAGCGCAACGCCATCCGCCAGCGCCTCGAGGCCGCCTTCTACGACCATCGGGCCGCCCTGCGCCAGATCGTGGCGGCCCGCGCCTCCTACAGCGCCTCCCGCGAGGCCTTCCGCGACGTGCGGGCCCGCTACCAGCTGGGGCTGGCCGACTACAGCGATGTGGCCGACACCGTCGCCACCCTCACCGGGGCGATGGAGGGGGTGGCCGAATCCACCACCCTGGCCAATGTCAGCTACGCCCAGCTGCTGCGCGAACTGCTCCCGGTGCCGGACCGGCCCGATCAGCCGGTGGCGCTGCCGCTGGTGCTGGGCGGTTCCTGAGCGTCGCTCTGGCGTTGCTGCAGCCGCTGCCAGCGGCGCTGGCGCCAGGCGAACGAGCGCCACAGCAGCACCACCAGCAGGGCGGCGAACCAGAACCACACCTCCGGGGCATTGGCGTGCAGCAGCACCACCAGCAGGGCCGCCTCCACCACCAGCCAGGGAAGTTCGCGGGTCATGGCAGGGCGTCCCGCTGGCGCAGGGGCGGCTGGTCCTGGCGCTCCTGCTGGCGCAGGGTGCGGTAGCTGCCGGTGAGGTCGCGCAGCAGCGGCAGCAGGTAGCTGACCGGCGGGCGCCATTCCACGTAGCCGTGGGCCTTGAGCGTCAGCCCCTCGCGGATCGGAAAGACGCTGCTGCCGCGGCTGAGGGTCCAGCGATAGCCGTCGACGCCGGAGCCGCCACCCCCGGGCAGCAGGGCGATCTCGGTGCGCATCACCGGCCCGTTGCGCACCAGGGCCTCCGCCAGCTGGGGGTTGCCCAGGGTGGTGTTGACGTCCTCGCGGGTGGCGGGCAGCAGGTTGATGCGGCGGACGCGGCCGCGGATGCCGCCGAAGCGGCCCCGCTCGTTCCAGTCCGGTACCACCTCCATGGCCAGGCCGGGTTGCAGGCGGCGGGCATCGGCCGGGGCGAAGTAGGCCACCGCCTGCAGGGCCTGGCCGCCGCCGTCGGCGTTGCCGCGGTCGGCCCGGGGACTCCCCAGGGTGCCGAGGCGCTGCCCGGGCTTCACCGTCTGGCCCCGCACCACCTGCAGATCCAGAAGCCGCCCGTCCCGGGTGGCGGTGAGGGTGCCGTCGTAGGTCAGGCGGGTCTGGGTGACCCGGACGGCGCGGCGGGCGTCCTCGATGGCGAAGCGCCGCCGTTGGGCTTCGGTGTCGATGGCGAGCCGGACCTTCTCCCAGGCGTCGATGGCCTCCCGCTGCCGGATGCCCAGCTCGGCGACGCTGTTGTCGAGCTGGATGGCCCGGTCCTCACTGGCCACCACCTCCGCGGCCAGGGGGGCCACCACCTCGCGGCGGGCCAGATGGCGGAAATCGGCCACCTTCTGGTCATAGACGCGACGCAGGGCGTCCAGGCGCTCGCGGTTGCCCTCCAGCTTGGCCAGGGCGGTGTCCCGCAGCCGCCGGGCCGAGGCCAGCCGCGCCCGGTCGCGCCGGTCGAGATCGGCGTTGATGCGGATCAGCTCGGCCAGGTCCTTCTCCTGGCGGCGCAACTGTTGCTCCAGGGTGGGCAGGTAGAGGCGCACCAGGGTCTGGCCCCGGCGCACCCGCTGGCCCTCCTGTACCGGCAGGCTGAGGATCTGACCTTCAGCCCGGGAATCGATCACGGTGGCGCCGCCGGGCACGATCACCACCCCCCGGCCGACCACTTCGGTGGGCACCGGCCAGAACAGGAACCACCCGGCCGTCAGGGCCCAGGCGGTGCCCAGGGCCACCAGCACCCGCCGCTCCGACGTTTCCTCCGGCGTGTCCATCGCCACCCTCAGCCCCGCAGCCGTTCCACCAGGTGGGTGCCCACCCGCAGGGCATTGGCGATGGCGGTGAGGGAGGGGTTCACGGCGCCGATCGTCGGCATGAAGCTGGTGTCGACGACGTAGAGGTTGTCGAGCTCGTGGGCCTTGCAGTCGAGGTCGAGCACCGAGGTGGCCGGATCGCTGCCGAAGCGGCAGGTGCCGGCCTGGTGGCCCACGGCGGCGATGCCCATGCTGTTGGCGATGTAGAACTGGCGCTCCACCAGGTGCTTGCGCAGGTAGAGGCGATCCAGCAGCCCCTCGAGGCGGCTCACCAGGCGCGCCGAGGCGGTGAGGTTGTTGGGGGTGTAGCTCAGCTGGATCTGGCCGCTGCCGGTCACGGTCACGCGGTTGTTCGGATCGGGGAGATCCTCGCTGGAGATCCAGAAGTCGAGCGCATGTTCGGCGATCTTGTCCATGCTCCAGCCGGGCATCATGAACGTTTCCAGGGGCGCGTAGCCCTTCATGATCGTGCCGTTGGTCTTGCCCGTCATCTGGATGTTGCCCATGGGGTAGTCGAAGTCGGCATCCCCGAGATACCAGTCGTTGATCGACACCGTTTTCTGGAAGATGGTGCGGTTCGGCTCATGGGCCAGGGCCACCATCGCCTTGCTGTTGTGGAACATGTAGTGGCGCCCCACCTGGTCGGAGCCGTTGGCCAGGCCCCGGGGGTGGCGGTCGTTGGCCGACAGCAGCAGCAGCCGGGCGCTGTTGGCGGCGCCGCAGCTCACCACCACCACATCACCGCTCACCGTGAGCGGCTCGCCATCCCGCTCCAGCTCCACCCCGGTCACCGTGCGACCGGTGGCATCGGTGCACAGCCGTTTCACCTGGGCCCGCGTCAGCAGGGACACGTTCGGCTGCGCCAGGGCCGGCCGCATGCCCAGCACCTCCGCGTCCGACTTGGCGTGTACCAGGCACGGGAAGCCATCGCAGCAGTTGCACTTGCGGCAACGGCTGAAGGCCATGTGGGCCTCATCGAGCTGGACGCCGCTGGGGGCGTGGAAGGGGTGGAGCCCGGCGGCGCGCAGGTCGTCGACCAGCTGCTGCATGCGCGGCTCGTGGGCCACCGGCGGATGGGGGTAGGGGCCACTGCAGGGCGGCTCGGTGGGATCCTCACCGCGCTGGCCGTGCACGTGGTACATCTCCTCGGCTTTCTGGTACCAGGGCTCGAAGTCGGCGTAGCGCAGGGGCCAGGCCGGCGAGGTGCCATCGAAGTGGGCCAGCTCCTCGAAGTCCTGCTGGCGCAGGCGGAAATGGGCGGCGCCGTACATCTTGGTGGCCCCGCCGACGAAGTAATGGCTGCCGGGCTGGAAGGGTTTGCCGTGCTTGTCGAGCCAGGGATCCTTCGACACGTAGCGGTTCTGCTGGAACACCGCTTCGGCGTCCCAGTTCTGGGGCTCCTGGGGCAGCCAGTCGCCCCGCTCCAGCACCAGCACCTTCAGGCCCGTGGGGGCCAGGTGGCGGGCCAGGGTGCCGCCGCCGGCGCCGCTGCCGATGATCACCACGTCGAAGTGGGCGCCGTGGCTCACCTGCAGCTGCTCGGCCTGGGGCAGGGGCGAGGTGTACGGGCTCGGACCGGCGACCGGTGCGCTGGAGGACGGGGTGCGCATGGTGGGGGATCAGCCTTCGGGATAGCGGTGGAGCTGGTTGAGCATCTTGCAGACCATGGCGCTCCATCCGGTCTGGTGGGAGGCACCCACTCCGCTGCCATTGTCGCCGTGGAAGTATTCGTTGAACAGGATCAGATCGCGCCAGTGGGGATCGGTCTGGAACAGCTCCACATCTCCCAGGAAGGGACGACGGCCACGGCCGTCGCGGCGGAACAGACCCACCAGCCGCTTCTCCAGCTCCAGGGAGGCCTCCCAGAGGGTGATCCAGTGCCCTGAACGGGTGGGGAACTCCACCTTGAAGCTGTCGTCGTAGAAATGGGCGAACTTCTGCAGCGATTCGATCAGGAGGAAGTTCATCGGCATCCACACCGGCCCGCGCCAGTTGGAATTGCCCCCGAACATCGCCACCGGGCTGTCGGCCGGGCTGTAGGCGAGGGTCTGGCTCTCGCTGCCTTCGGTGTAGGTGTAGGGGTGCTGTTCGTACACCTTGGAAAGGGAACGGATGCCATGGGGGGAGAGGAACTCCTCCTCATCGAAGAGCCGCTCGCAGATGCGCTGCAGCCGCTCCCTGGGCACCAGGGTGAACAGCACCCGTTCGTTGTTCCAGATCGCCAGGTTTTCCACCACCCAGGAGGGCGTGGTGCGCTCGTGGGTGAACCAGGCCAGGGCGTTGGTGACATCGAGCATCGGCAACCGTGCCACCGTGTCAATGTCGAAGCTCTGCACCGCCAGCAGGGGAACCAGGCCCGAGATGGAGCGGGTGCGCAGGTAGTCGACGCTGCCGTCGGGACGCTTGATGACGTCGTAGTAGAAGCCGTCCTCCTCATCCCAGTTGAGGTAATTGCGGCCGGCGGGATTGTTGAGGGCGATCGCCAGCTGCACGAAATCCACCACGAACCGCTCGCAGATGTCGGCGTACTCCGGCTCCTCGCGGCTCAGCTCCACGGCGATCTGCAGCAGGTTGAGGCTGAGCGAGGCCATCCAGGCCGTGCCGTCGCACTGCTCGATGATGCTGCCGTCGGCGAGGGGGAAGCGCCGATCGAACACGGCGATGTTGTCGAGCCCCAGGAATCCCCCCTCGAACACGTTGTCGCCGGAGCGGTCATTGCGGTTGGCCCACCAGCCGTACTCCAGGATCAGCTTGCGCAGGGCGGCGCGCAGGAAGGCCAGATCGGCGGCATCGCTGTTCTTGCGATCGATCTGATAGATGCGCATCGCCGCCCAGGCCCCGATCGGGGGATTGGGGTCCGAAAGGGCCCACTCATAGGCGGGGGTCTGGGCGTTGGGGGCGGTGTACTGGGGCTTGCGCAGCAGCATGCACTGCTCCTTGGCCGTCGCCGGATCGAAGACGGCGAAGGCCACGGCGTGGAACATCAGATCCCACTGGCAGAAGTAGGGGTACTCCCAGCAGTCCGGCATCGAGATCACGTCGTGGGCGTGCAGCCGCTGCCAGTAGGCGTTCGGGCCGCGGCGGCGCTCCGGCGGCGGCGGCGTGCCGGTGGGGTCGCCTTCGAGCCAGCGCATCACGCTCCAGCCGTAGTACTTCTTGCACCACAGCAGTCCGGCGGTGCCCGCCAGGTGGATGCGGCGGTCGTCCTCGGACAGCCCCGGCACCCGATGGTCGAAGTACTCCAGCCATTCCCGCTCCCGTTCGCTGAAGATCGCCTCGAACGTCTCCCCGAGCTCGGCCGGGCCCGGCGCGGGGCCGTCGAGCCGATGCAGGCGCAGCTCCACCAGCCACTCCTCGCCGGCGGCCAGGGTGCGCTGCAGCACACGCCCCGCCTTGCTGCCCACCAGGGCCGGGTTCACCGCGCCGGTCTCCCCGTCGACCACATGGCGATGGAAGCCGTCCTTCTGGAAGGGTGTGGCGTTGGGCTGGCCCCAGAGTCGCTCGCTGTTGGTCTCGTTGTCGGTGAAGATCCAGGTGCCGGGTTCCCGGCAGTCGAGCTGGTACACCCCCAGGTGGGGGAGCGCCTCGGTGACGATCGAAGGACCGCCGGCGTCACCGAGGGGGCGGATCCGGCGCTCGACCTCATCGGGATAGCCCCAGCGCCAGGTGTTGCGCAGCCACAGGCTGGGCAGCAGGGTGAGCGGGGCGGGATCGGGGCCGCGGTTGGTGGCGCGGATGCGGATCAGCAGGTCTTCCGGGCCGGCCTTGGCGTACTCGATGAGGACATCGAAGTAGCGGCTCTCGTCGAAGAGGCCCGTGTCGACCAGTTCGTACTCGGGCTGGTCGCGGCCGCGCCGGCCGTTCTCCGCCAGCAGATCGGCGTAGGGGAACTCCCGCTGCGGGTACTTGTACAGGCCCCGCATGAAGCTGTGGGTGGGGGTGTTGGCGAGATGGAAGAAGTAGTCCTTGAGGTCCTCGCCGTGGTTGCCTTCGGGATTGCCGAGGCCGAAGGGCCGTTCCTTGAGGATCGGATCCACACCGTTCCAGAGGGCCAGCGAGAAGCACAGGCGGCACTGGTCGTCGCAGAGGCCCAGCAGGCCGTCCTCGCCCCAGCGGTAGACGCGGGAACGGGCGTGGTCGTGGGGGAAGGAGCGCCAGGCGTCCCCGTCGGCGGAGTAGTCCTCGCGCACGGTGCCCCACTGGCGCTCGCTGAGGTAGCTGCCCCACAGGCTCCAGGGGGCGAGGCCGTGGTCGCGCTCGGCCATGCGCCGGGTCTCCGACGGGGTGATGGCGTCGATCGCGGCGGGGCTGGGGACGCTGGCCGTCACAGGCAGGCCTTCAGGGCGGCGCCGATGCGCAGGGCATTGGCGATCACGGTGAGCCCCACCCCCACCGACGGACAGGAGGGCAGCACGCTGGCATCGACGATCCAGAGGTTGGCCAGCTCGTGGCTGCGGCCGTCGAGGTTCACCACCGAGGTGGCCGGATCCGAGCCCATGCGGCAGGTGCCGCAGGCGCCGCCGATCACCGGCAGGGGGGCTTCGCCGCGGGGATGGGTGGGGGCGGCCTTGGCCACCAGGGTCAGGGGGTCGGCCTCCACGGCCTTGAGGCAGTCGATCCAGCGGTAGACGAGCCGGTCGTGGGCCTCCCGGTTGTTGGCCGTGTAATGCACCTGCAGGTTCTGACCCCGCAGGGCGACCCGGTTGTGGGGATCGGGCCGCACGGCGCTCATCGCCCACCAGGTGATCGAGCGGGCGGCCAGCTGCTCGAGGCCGAAGTCCGGCAGCAGGCGGGTCACCAGGGAGAGCACCGGCGGTGACTCGGCGAACAGGGCGTCCTGGAGCACCCCGCCGCCGCTCTGGATCGAACCGAGCGGGAAGTCGACGTTCTTGTCACCCCAGTAGAAGTCGGTGATGCCATGGCCGCGGGCGTAGCGGCCCGAGGTGGGGGCGGCCGCCAGCTGCAGGATCGAGGTGAGCTGGGGCTTCATCAGGTTGCGGCCCACCTGGTCGGAGCCGTTGGCCAGGCCGCGGGGGTGGTGGTCGGTGGCGGAACGCAGCAGGATCTCCGGTGTGCCGATGGCCCCGGCGGCCAGCACCACCTGGTGGCTGCGGAACAGCCAGCGCTGGTGGTCGATCTCCACCTCGACGCCCCGCACCTCCTGGCCCGAGGGGTTGACGTGCAGCTGCAGCACCCGGGCGTTCTCCCTCACCGTCACGGTGCTGGAGCCGCGCGCCGGATCCACGCCGAACAGCTCGGCATCCCCGGTGGGATCGACCGCCGACTCGGACCAGCTCAGGGGCAGGTCGTAGGGATGGAGCCCCTGGCGCTCGAAGGCGGCGCGCAGTTCCACCAGGAACGGCTCCACCGGCCGCGGCTCGGCCGGATAGGGACCCTCCCGCCCGGGGGCGGTGGGGTCGGCACCGGCCACGCCATGGACCCGATAGAGGGCTTCGGCCCGCTCGTACCAGGGGGCCAGGTCGGCATAGCGCAGCTGCCAGTCCGGGGACGGACCCTCCTGGAGCGCCACGCCGGTGAACTCCGGCTCCCGCATGCGCTCGAGCACGCCCCCCCAGATCTTGGTGTTGCCGCCGATGGCATGCACCATCTGGGGGGAGAACGGGTCACCGTCGGTGCCGAACCACTTCTCGTCGGGGTGGTAGCGCGGCTTGCGGAACAGCCCCACCTCGGCGACGTTCTGATCCGCCTGGGGCATCACCCCACCACGCTCCAGCAGCAGCACCGTGTGACCCCCGTCGGCGAGGGCGGCGGCCAGGGTGCCACCACCGGCGCCACTGCCGATCAGGATCACGTCGTAGTGGGTGTCGTCGATGATCATGGTTCAGGCTCTCCAGACGTAGAGCAGCACGAACAGGATGATCCAGATCACATCCACGAAGTGCCAGAACAGGGACGTGGCGATGACGCCTTCTTCGCCCCGGTCGTAATTGCCGGGGACGAAGGATTTGGCCAGCATCAGGCCCATCAGCAGGATGCCGGTGAGCACATGCAGGCCATGGAAGCCGGTGAGCAGATAGAAGGTGCCGCCGAAGGTGCCGGAGGTGAAGCCGAAGCTGAGCCCGCGCCACTCCACCGCCTGGCCGTAGAGGAAATAGGCCCCCATGGCCATGGTTAGCAGCCAGAAGCCCCGGAACAGCCAGATCTTCCCCTTGCCCTTGAAATGCTCGGCCACCACCATCGTGAAGGAGCTGCTGACCAGTACCACCGTGTTGATCAGCGGCAGGCGCCATTCCAGGCCCTCCACACCGGCGGGCAGCCAGTCGATGGCGGAGAGCCGCAGCAGGGCGTAGCCGCTGAAGAACGCCAGGAAGATGACGCTCTCCGAGCACAGGAAGATGATGAAGCCGGTGAGGTTGTGGTTGGCGTGCTGGCCTGCGCCGTGGCCGTGGGTCTCGGCGTGGGGCGCTGCCGTGTCGCCGGAGGTGACGGGGGTGCTGCTCATCGGTTGGCGTCCTGAAGGGTGAGGGTGCGCTCGATCTCGGTCTGGTGCTCCACCAGCGGTTCGCCGGTCCCGTAGCCGTAGGGGCGGCTGATCACGGTGGGCACGTGCTCACCGAAGTTGTCCTCCGCCGGCGGTGAGGGCAGCAGCCACTCCAGGCCGATGGCGTTCCAGGGGTTGTGCGGCGCCCTGGGGCCCCGGGCCCAGGAGCTGATCATGTTGAGCAGGAAGGGGATGATCGACACCCCCAGCAGGAAGGCCCCCAGGCTGGCCAGCACGTTCCAGAAGGCGAACTCCGGGTCGTAGGAGGAGACCCGCCGGGGCATGCCCATCAGGCCGAGCGGGTGCATGGGCAGGAAGTTGAGGTTGGCGCCGATGAAGGTGAGCACGAAATGCAGCTTGCCGAGGCCCTCGTAGGGCATGCGGCCGGTGAACTTGGGGAACCAGTGGTAGATGGCGGCGAACACACCCATCACGGCGGCGCCATAGATCACGTAGTGGAAGTGACCCACCACGAAGTAGGTGTTGCTGACGTGAATGTCGATCGGCACGGTGGCCAGCATGATGCCGGTGATGCCGGCGAACACGAAGTTGAACAGGCCGCCCAGGCAGAACAGCATCGGGGTGGTGAGCCGGATCTTGCCTCGCCACAGCGTTCCCAGCCAGGCGAACACCTTCACACCGGTGGGCACGGCGATCAGCATCGTGGTGACCATGAACAGGTTGCGCATCCACTGGGTGACGCCGCTGGGGAACATGTGGTGCACCCAGACGATCAGCCCCAGGCCGACGATGATGAAGGAGGCCAGGCACACATAGACGTAGCCGAACAGGGGTTTGCGGGAATAGACAGGGAACAGCTCCGAGAAGATGCCGAACACCGGCAGGATGATCACGTACACCGCCGGGTGGGAATAGAACCAGAAGAAGTGCTGATACAGCACCGGGTCGCCGCCCCCTTCCGGCCGGTAGAACGAGGTGCCGACGCTCAGATCCATCAGCAGCATCACGGCGCCGCCGGTGAGGGCGGGCAGGCCGATCAGCTGCAGGGTCTGGGCGGCGAGGGCCGTCCAGCAGAACACCGGCATGCGGAAGAAGCCCATGCCCGGCGCCCGCATCCGCAGGATCGTGGTGACGAAGTTCACCGCCCCCATGATCGAGGAGACGCCGGAGAGGGCCACGGCCAGCACCCAGAGGAACTCGCCGTTGATCAGGTGGCCGAGGGGGTTCTGGAGACTCACCGGCGGATAGGACCACCAGCCGGAGGTGGCGGGACCGCTGGGCACGAAGAAGCTGGCGATCAGCAGGATGCCGAACACCGGCACCAGCCAGAAGGCGGCGGTGTTGAGCCGCGGGAAAGCCATGTCGGGGGCGCCGATCATGGTGGGAATCAACAGGTTGTTGAGCCCGTTGAGCACCGGAAAGATGAACAGGAACAGCATGATCGTTCCGTGCATCGTGTAGAGGCCGTTGTACACGGTGCGATCCACCAGGTCGGCCTCGGGCGTGATCAGCTCCCCCCGCATGATCATGGCCAGCAGGCCACCCACGAGGAAGAAGAAGAAGGCCACCACGATGTACTGGATGCCGATCACCTTGGCATCGGTGCTGAAGCCGAAGTAACGCCGCCAGGAGGCGGGCGGTTCGGGGGAGAGGGCGGTGCTGGTCATGGCCTCAGGCGTCGTGGGGAAGGGAACGGGAACCGGGGGTGTTCACCTGGGGCGGCGGGGCCGGCACCACCGTGGGCCAGCCGCTGCGGGGCTGGCCCTGGCGTGCGGCGTACTCGTCGGCGGCGACGCTGAGGCCGGCCTGCAGGGGGGCCGCGGCGGCCTGCTTCAGCCAGGCGGTGTGGTCGTCGGCCGTCTCGACCACCACATCGGCCTGGTTGGCGGCGAACCAGGTGCCGCTGAACTGGGAATCCCGCAGGCGGTAGCGCCCGATGCGGGTGGGGGTGAGGCTGAAATCGATCGCCCGGCCCGGGATCACGTCCTGCTTGAGCCGGAAGGCCGGGATGAAGAAGCCGTGCAGCACGTCCTCCGAGACCAGCCGGAAGGTGACCGGCCGATCCAGCTGCAGGTGCAGCTCGGTGCTGGAGACGTTCTCGGCGGGGTAGCGGAACTCCCAGGACCATTGCCGGGCGATCACCTCCACCTCCTCCGCCGGTCCCTGGCCTTTCGGGGCGCCCATCGCCATGGGCAGGGGTTCGCTCAGATGGACGTGCTCCATCGGGCCCAGCACCCCGAGCTCGGTGTTGACCCGGATGGCATACCAGGCGATGGCCATCACCAGCACCAGCGGGATGGCGGTCCAGATCACCTCGAGGCGGGTGTTGCCCTCGATCGGCTCGGCATCGCTCTCGTCGTACTTCTCGGCCCGGTGCACGAGCATCACCCAGGCCATCACCGAGATCACCCCCAGGAACACGAAGGTGCCGACGCCGGTCTCGAAGCTGAACAGACCGTCCACCAGCGGGGCGGCATTGGAGGCCTGCACCGGCAGCCAGCGCAGGGACTGCCCCGCCACCCAGAGGCTGATCAGCAGCAGCAGGCCGACCCAGAGGGCCAGGGCGATGAGGGCGATGGGGCCGGGGCGACGCGGGGGGGCGGAGGTCATGGGAAGGGGGCCCTCAAGGAAGGGCGTCGCGGAGGTCGGCGCCGTTGGCCAGGAGCTGGTCGGCGGTGATGTGGACGCCGAACTCGGCCGCCAGTTCGGCCCCGAGGGTGCCGTGCAGGCCGATCACCAGGAACAGGGCCAGGCCCACCAGCAGGTAGAGCCACTGCACCTGCCGGCCCATGTCCCGGCGCCAGAGGAAGCGCTGATAGCCGCGCCAGACGGTCATGGCGATGATCGCCAGCAGGATCGCCACCCCGCCGACGCCGTGCCAGAGCATGGTTTCCATGCTCTGGAGGCCGATGCTGCTGGTGACGCCCGGCAGGGGCACCGCCAGCAGCATCTCGAAGAAGCCCGCCGCCACGGTGAAGAAGCTGACGATGGCGCAGGCCAGCAGGTTGTACCAGCCCACGTCGTGGAAGCCGGCCCGGGTGATCGGCAGGGCCAGGAAGCGGAACACCCGCTTCTCGATCGGGTAGAGGGCGCCGACGATGTCGAAGGCGATGGCGATCACGAACAGGCCGATCGTGAAGTGGACCAGATTCGGATGGATCGGCAGGCTGTAGGGCAGGTCGTTGGGCCCCAGCCAGTCGCCCAGCTGCTGGATCGGCGCCTCGGCCGGGAGCACGGAGAGGGCCATCAGATCAGCCCGGCCCGTCCGGCGGCCACCACCGGCACGGTGTGGAGGCCGTACACCCAGATCAGCTGGTTGCCCAGGGTGACCTGCACCACCACCAGGGCGGCCAGCACCCCGCCGGCGGCCAGGAAGGGCAGCGGCAGGGTCTCAGGGTCGCGGTTGCGCAGAACGTAACGCCAGCCGGTGAGCACCGAGAGGATGCCGGCCAACGACCATCCCAGGGTGCTGTGCAGGTTGAGGATCGCCCGGGAGGCGCCATAGGGATCGGCCAGCCCCGCCTCCACCTGGCCGAAGATGATCGCCACGAAGATCGCCCCGGTGGCGAACAGCAGATTCCAGAAGCTGACTTCAAACAGATTCGGCCGTCGCAGCACGACACCGATCAGATCGAAGACCACGCTGATCACCGCCATGGCGATGACGAAGTGGACCACGATCGGATGGAGGGTGTCCATCCAGGGCAGGTTGTGGTCATTGAGGGCTGGCAGCAGTTGCTGCATGGGCACCGGCCACGCTGTGCCCCTTCACCATGGCCAGGCTCCGGCGGCTGGCCTGGGTCTGTGAGCTTTTATTGCAGGATTGTGGCGATATGCCGACGTGGCCGGGAGCTCGCCGTTTCCGGGATCCTCCCTAGCTTTCAGGCATCCCGCGGACCGCATCGATGGCGAAGGAACGCTTCTTCCTCGAGCTGGAGCCCAGCGAGGCCGTGATGAAGGGCTGGCCCCATGTGGTGATCGTGGGTGGTGGTTTCGCCGGGCTGAAGGCGGCCCACCGGCTGGCCGGCCAGCCGGTGCGGGTGACGCTGGTGGACAAGCGCAACTTCAATCTTTTCCAGCCCCTGCTGTATCAGGTGGCCTCCGGTCTGGTGTCGGAGGCGGATGTGGCGACGCCCCTGCGGTTGCTGCTGGCCAGGGCGGCCAACGTGCAGGTGCTGCTCGGTGAGGTGGTCGATCTCGATGCCGCCGCCCGGGAGGTGGTCTTCAACGATCGCCGCCTGCGCTACGACAGCCTGATCCTGGCCACCGGCTCCGGCAGCAGCTATTTCGGCCATGAGGAGTGGCGGGAACTGGCGCCACCGATGAAGATCCTCGAGCACGCCGATGAGATCCGGCGCCGGGTGCTCACGGCCCTGGAGGAGGCTGAGCAGACCCCGGATCCGGAACGCTGCCGTTTTCTGCAGTCGGTGGTGGTGGTCGGCGGCGGCCCCTCCGGCTGCGAGCTGGCCGGATCGATCAACGAGCTGCTGCGCCACGCGGCACGGCGCGACTTCCGCCAGCTGGATCCGGGCCTCTGCCGCGTGGTGCTCGTCGACCCCGGCGACCGGGTGCTGCGGGCCATGGATCCATCGCTGTCCCAGGCGGCCGGCGACTATCTCGTCTCCCGCGGTGTGGAGCTGGTGCTGGGGGGGCGGGTGCAGAGCATCGAGGCCGGACGCCTCACGGTGGCCTTCAAGTCGCCGGCACCGGGAACCCCCGGCGAGCGGGTGCTGGAGGCGGCCACCATCTGCTGGAGTGCGGGGGTGCGCGCCTCCCATCTCGGCAAGCTGCTGGCGGAGCGCACCGGCTGTGCGGTCGACCGCGGTGGGCGGGTGGTCGTGGAGCCGGACTTCTCGATCGCCGGCCATCCGGAGATCCGGGTGGTGGGCGATCTCTGCTCCTATTCCCACACGGTCGATGGCAAGCCCCTGCCGGGCATGGCCGGCCCGGCGGTGCAGATGGGGGGCTGGGTCGCCCTCGACCTGCTGGCCCAGCTGGGGGGCCGGCGCCAGGCCCCCTTCCGCTGGTTCGACTTCGGCAGCATGGCGGTGATCGGCCCCCTCTGCGCCGTCGCCGACCTGCGGGGCCTCAGGTTCACCGGTCCCCTCGGCTGGCTGCTGTGGGGCCTGGCCCACCTGGCCTTCATGCCCGCCAACGAGAACCGCCTCACCCTGCTGACAAAGTGGCTGTGGATGATCGCCACCCAGCAGCGGGCCAGCCTGCTGATCACCGGCCGGCCCGACCAGCACCTGGGGGTGGAGGTGGGGCTGGAGCGGGCCGAACGGGCGGGGGACCCCGCTGCGCCCCCGGCGGTGACACCCGCGGCGGCCTCCACGGAGCAGCCGGCGGCGGCCTGAAGGCTCAGAGGCCGGGGCTGCTGTGCATCAGGCCCCCATCGGCGAAGATCGTGGTGGCGGTGATGTAGCTGGCGGCGTCGCTGGCCAGGAAGCCCACCACCTTGGCGATCTCCTCCGGCTGGGCCATGCGGCCCATCGGGATGGCGGCGTTGAGCTTGGCCAGCAGCTCGGGATTGTTCATGGTGGAGTCGTTGATCGGTGTGGCCACGGCGCCGGGCCCCACATTGACGATGGTGATGCCGTGGGGCGCCAGTTCCAGGGCCGCGGTGCGGGTGAGCATGCGCACACCCCCCTTGGCGCAGCAGTAGGGGGTGTTGTCGGGCATCGGCCAGTCCTCGTGCACCGAGGAGATGTTGATGATGCGGCCGCCGCCGCCCTGGGCGATCATCTGCTTGGCGGCGAACTGGGTGGCGAAGAACACACCGCGCAGGTTGACGTCCAGCACCTTGTCGAAATTGTCCGGGGTGGTGGTGAGGATCGAGGTGCGGGTTTCGATGCCAGCGTTGTTGATCATCACATCGAGCCGACCATATTTCTGCACGGTGGTGTCCACCAGGCGCTGCAGGTCATCGAGCTTGCCCACATCGGCCTGAACCCCGAAGCTGCAGCCGCCGTAGGCGCCGATTTCACGCTCCAGTTCCTCGGTGGCTTCGGGATGGGAGCGGTAATCGATCACCACCTTGGCGCCGAGTTCGGCCAGATATTCCACGATCGATTTGCCGATGCCGCTGTTGCCGCCGGTGACGATGGCGACCTTGCCCTGCAGCAGGGTGGACAGGGCCTTGCCGGCCAGGGGGTTGGAGCTCGTCATCGGGTACGGCCAGGAAAGGAATGGGGAGGGATGTCCACGGTTTCATCCTAGGGACGCCCACAGGAGCGACACTTGATTGGGAACGTTGCGGCGACGGACAACGCACCACCGGGATGCGGTGACCGTGGCATCACACCGGATGGCCCCTACGCTGAGGCCCAAGCGAGTGGAACCAGCCCGATGGACGGCGAAGCGTTGCAGGAGCCGGACAGCAACGGGACCCGCAATGGGCCGGTGAAACCTTCGGTGGCCAGGGGGGCGGCCCTGCTAGTGGCGGCCTTCCTGGCCAATACCTTGCAGAGCGCGTTTGCGCGGGCGGTGGGCAGTGCCATGGATGCGCTGATGTTCACCTGGCTGACATTTGTGCTGGCGCTGCTGCTGCTGATTCCCTTGCTGGTGATGCGTGGGGGGCGCGATCTTCCCACGCGGGTGTTTCCCCTTCACCTTCTTCGTGGCGGCATGGGCATGGCAGGGTTTCTGTTGTTCATGTCGGCGGCCAAGCTGGTGAATCTTGTCAACGCCAATGTGCTGCTGAACACGACGCCCATGTTCATCCCGTTGCTGGCCTGGCTGGTGCTCAGGCAGCGCATACCCCCCAGCCTGTGGAAGGCCCTCGCGGTGGGATTTGCCGGGATGGTGATTGTCGTTCAGCCCAACGCCAGTCTCCTTGACAAGCCCGGTGATCTTCTGGGGTTGGCGGCCGGATTCGTCTGCGCCATCGAATTTCTGGCGGTGAAGGCCCTGGGCAGGAGTGAATCTGCCCTGACGCAGCTGGTCTATTTCCTGGCCATCGGCGGCCTGGTCTCCAGCCTGATGATGGTGGGACAGTTCCACGCCATCAGCCCCGATCAGTTCCTGTGGGTGCTGGCCTCGGCCCTCTGTCTGCTCAGCTTCCAGTTTCTGCTGATCCGCGCCTACAGCTATGCCGATCCCAGTGCGATCGGAGCCTTTCAGTATTCCTCCGTGGTCTTCGCCGGCCTGATCGGCTGGATCTGGTTCGGCCAGATCCCCAATGCCGGCGTGATCGTGGGAACGGTGCTGATCTGCGTCGGCGGGGTGCTCAGCCTGGTGGGGCAGAACCCTGTGGCCGCCCCCCAGCCATGACCCTTCCCCACATCGACAGCATCGGCTTCACCACGGCCGATGCCGAGGCCAGCGCCGCCTTCTTCGAGACCTGCCTGGGCTTCCAGCGTCTGGGGGAGGCCGTGGTGCTGGAGGGCGGCCCCTACGCCCGGTTGGTGGGCCTGCCGGACGCCCGCCTCCGGGTGCTGCGGCTGGCGATCGGGGCGGAGGTGCTGGAGCTCACCGAGGTGCTCACACCGGGTCCGGGCGTCCGTCCGGGGCGGCCGATCCCGGCCGGTTCCCGCAGCAACGACCGCTGGTTCCAGCACGCCTGCCTTGTGGTCAATCGCCTGGAGGCGGCCCTGGCGGCGCTGCAGCCGGCCTTCGCTGCCGGCCGGATCACGGCGATCTCCTCCGCGCCCCAGCGCCTGCCGGACTGGAATGCGGCCGCCGCCGGCATCCTTGCCTTCAAGTTCCGCGACCCGGACGGCCATCCCCTGGAGCTGCTGCAGTTCCCGCCGGACAAGGGGGAGGCCCGCTGGCATGGGGCGTCCCCCGGCCCGGTGCTCGGCATCGACCACAGCGCCATCGGCATCGCCGACACGGCCGCCAGCGGCCGGTTCTACCGCGAGCTCCTGGGTCTGGCCGCCGGCGGCGACGGCGTCAACAGCGGCCCGGAGCAGGACGGCCTCGACGGTCTGGCGGGCACCCGGGTGCGTATCACCGGCCACCGCTGCCCCAGCGGCGCCGGTGTCGAGTGCCTCGACTACCGCGAACCCACCGGTGGCCGGCCCATGCCCGCCGACCAGGGCCTCCAGGACCTGGCCCACTGGCAGCTGCGCCTGCGGATGGCCGACCTGGAGGCCATCGCCGACCGGGCCGGGGCCCTGGGGGGGCGGGTGATGTCGCCGGGGATCGTCGCGCTGGGGGATCAGGCGGAATGGCTCGGGGCTAGCCGGGCCCTGCAGCTGGCGGATCCGGATGGCCATCGCCTGCAGCTGCTGCAGAACTGAGGCCCACCACCAGCACCACGATCGAGCGGGGGCCCAGGGTGTAAGTGTCCGCCTCCAGGGCCGGCGCGCTGATCCAGGGCACGATGTCCTCCGGGCTGGGCCGGGAGGTGTCGATCCAGCGGCGCCAGTTCGGCTGGTCGCCCTCGGCGCCGGGCAGCCGGAAGCGCAGCGGCTCCCACCAGGCGTTGACCATGGCGTGCCAGCGGAACCGGTGGTCGACGCTGGTGATCGTGGCGGCGAAGGCGTGGGAGCTCTCGCTCCAGTCGGGCTGATCGGGTTCGACCCCATGCCAGCGCACGTGGTGGCGCCGCACCAGTTCGCCGAGGCTGAGGTTGCGGGCGTTGACCACCACATCGCGGCGCTGGCGGTAGGCGAGCAGCTCCCGCACGAAGCGATGCAGGTCGGCGTTGCGCTCCAGCAGCGACCAGTCCAGCCAGCTGATCGGGTTGTCCTGGGCGTAGGCGTTGTTGTTGCCCTGCTGGCTGCGGCCGAGCTCATCGCCCATGGCCAGCATCGGCGTGCCCACCGCCAGCAGCAGCATGGTCAGCAGGTTGCGGCTCTGGCGGGCGCGCAGGGCCAGGACCTCGACGTCGGTGGTGGGCCCTTCGACGCCGCCGTTCCAGCTGGCGTTGTCGTCGCTGCCGTCGCGGTTGCCCTCGCCGTTGGCCTCGTTGTGCTTGCCGTTGTAGCTGACCAGATCGGCCAGGGTGAAGCCGTCGTGGCAGGTGATGAAGTTGACGCTGGCCTCCGCCTCCCGCTGCTTGTGGCCGTAGATGTCGGGGCTGCCCATCAGCCGCTGGCCGACGCTGGCCGCCAGGCCCCTGTCCCCCTTGATGAAGCGGCGCACGTCATCGCGGAAGCGGCCGTTCCACTCCTGCCAGTTGTCGCCTACGAAGCTGCCCACCTGATAGAGGCCGCCGGCATCCCAGGCCTCGGCGATCAGCTTGGTGCCCGCCAGCACCGGATCGGTGTCGATGTCCCAGAGGACCGGCGAGAGGGGGGTGGGTCGGCCGGTCTGGTCCCGGTCCAGCACCGAGGCCAGATCGAAACGGAAGCCATCGACATGCAGATGCTGCACCCAGTGGCGCAGGCTCTCGCGGATCAGGCGCCGCACCACCGGGTGGTTGGCGTTGAACGTGTTGCCGCAGCCGGTGACGTCGATATAGGTGCCGTCTTCGTTCTGCAGGTAGTAGTCGCCGTCCGCCAGCCCGCGGAAGCAGAAGGCCGGCCCCTCGGCGTCCCCTTCGGCGGTGTGGTTAAACACCACATCGAGGATCACCTCGATGCCGGCGCGGTGCAGCGCCTTGACCAGGTCGCGGAACTCGTCGATCACCGCCAGGGGGTCGGCGCTGCAGGCGTAGCCCGGGTGGGGGGCGAAGAAGGAGACCGGCTGGTAACCCCAGTAGTTGCGCAGGCCGGCGGGGGCCGCCAGGGGATCGAAGGCGAACACCGGCAGCAGTTCCACCGCCGTGATGCCCAGGTCCTGGAGGTAGGGGATCCGGCTGATCAGGCCCCGGTAGGTGCCCGCCTGCTCCGGCGGCAGGCCGGCGCTGGGGTGGGCGGTGAAGCCGCGCACGTGCAGCTCGTAGATCACCGTCTCGCGGGAGGGCCGGTGCAGGGGCCGATCCCCTTCCCAGTCGTAGGCGAGCGGGTCGGCCACCACGCTCTTCATGGCGGTGCCCCAGTCGCCGGCGCTGCTGCGGCCGGGGGCGCGGCCGTAGCCCGACGGCATCGCCAGGGCCAGCCCGTGGGGATCGAGCAGCAGGTTGGCCGGATTGAAACGCAGCCCCAGCTGGGGCTGCTGGGGCCCTTCGACACGCCAGCCGTAGGGCTGCCCCGGCCCGATCCCCTCCAGCCGGCAGTGCCAGTAGTCGCCGGTGTGGTGCCGGTCGGGGTCGAGGGCGACACGCCGGCACGGCACGGCATCGTCGAGCCGCGCGAACAGGCACAGCTCCACCGCCGTGGCCCGCCGGGCATAGAGGCTGAAGTTGACTCCCCCATCGCTGAGCGAGGCGCCCAGGGGGGCACTGCTGCCCGGGGACGGCGGGGCCGCCGTGCATGAGGTCATGGCGTCGGCTGGGGTGGAGGGGACAGGGGGCCCGCCCACCGCATGATGGCCAGGACCCCCGGTTTCGCCCGGCCCCGCCGCGGCGCCGTCCGCCGACCCTGCTTACGTTGAGCCGGCACGCCGTCCCGCCGTTCCGCCCGCCGATGGATCTCGAGATCGTCACCCTGCTCGTGCCCACCGGCCCGTCCCTGGCGGCCGGGGCCGGGCTGCTGGTGCTGCGGCTGTTCGTGGGGGTGGCCTTCATCCGCCACGGCTGGCCGAAGCTGCGCAACCTCCGCACCTGGTCCACGGCGATGAAGACGCCGGAGTGGCTCTGCTTCCTCTCGGCGGCCTCGATGTGGGGCGCGGGCATCGCCCTGATTCCCGGTCTGCTCACCCCCCTGGCGGCCCTGGCGATCCTGGTGTCGATGGCCTACGCCATGGTGCTGGAGCTGGTTTCCGGGTCCCCCTTCATCGCACCGGATCCCTATCAGATTCCCGAGGGGGACTACGCCGGACCGATGGGCGTCGGTGAGCCGCCCAGCTGGGAGAAGGCGGCCATGTACGTGGTGATGTGCCTGGTGCTGATCACCTCCGGCGGCGGCCTGCTGTCCCTCGACAACCTGCTGATCGCCGACCTGCTGGGCGCCCTTCTCTGAAGGGCCGCCCGGGGCCGCCGACCGGATCAGTCGCGCTCCGGCGATGCCGCGGAGGGTTGGTCCTCCCGCTCACCGCCCCAGTACTTGAAGGCCAGCAGGGCCAGGGTCACCACGGCCATGCCGGCGCCGGGGAAGAAGATGTCGGCGCCGGCGACGGAGTGGGCGGGGTCGTCGGGGTCGAAGCTGTTGAGCAGCTCGAGAAAGGAGATCGCCATCGCCAGGATGATGAAGTTGGCGAACATGCCCTTCACTTCGTGGAAGTTCCGGAAGCTGAGGGTCTTCGGCAGCTTCAGCTCGCTGATGAACAGGGAGAACATGCCGATCGCCAGGGCCAGGCAGCCCGTTCCCACCAGCAGCAGGTCGATCCCCTCGAGAATGTCCATCTCGAAGCGGTTGAGATCCACCAGGTCGGTGATGCTCACCAGGGCCAGTCGCAGCTGCTCCAGGATCAGCCGGCTGCCGCGCAGAAACAGGGCCAGGCAGCTGGCCAGCAGCGCCAGGATCGGCACCAGGGTGAGGTAGCGGGCGCGCAGGAGCAGGCGGTGCAGCATGGGGGTGCGGCGTGGATGGGATTTCAGGGCAGGGGGGGCAGGCGCGGACAGGCCTCCACCAGGGTGCGGGTGATCGCCGCCTGGGGGTGGGCCAGCAGCTCGGCACCGGCCCCCTGCTCGACGACGCGACCGCCGTCGAGCACGAGGACCCGATGGCAGAAGCCGCCGGCCACCGAGAGGTCGTGGGTGATGAACAGCATGCCCAGGCCGAGCTGGCCCTGCAGGCGTCGCAGCAGGGCCAGCACGTCGGCCTGGACCTCGGCGTCGAGCATGCTGACGCTCTCGTCGCAGAGCAGCACCTGGGGGCCCAGGATCAGGGCGCGGGCGATCGCCACCCGCTGCTGCTGGCCGCCCGAGAGCTGGCGGGGCAGGCGGTCTTCGAAGGATTCGGGCGGATCGAGCCCCACCAGGGCCAGCTGCTCCCTGGCGCGCCGGCGGGCCTCCGGGCGGCGCGCCAGTCCATGGATCAGCAGGGGGTCGGCCACCGCTTCCCCCACGGTCATCTGGGGGTTGAGGCAGGCCAGGGGATCCTGAAAGACCATCTGCAGGCGGCGCCGGGCCCGCCGCAGCGACCGCCCCCCCAGGCGCCGCAGGTCGACCCCCTGGAGCCGCACCGCCCCGCCCCGAACCGGCGCCAGCCCCATCAGGGCGCGGCAGAGGCTGCTCTTGCCACAGCCCGACGCCCCCACCACGCCGATGGTTTCCCCTTCGTGCAGGGTCAGGCTCACCCCGTCGACCGCCTTGATCCAGCGCGGCTGCCAGGGCAGGGAGGGCAGGGGGTGCCAGCTGCGCAGTTCCTCCACCTCCAGCAGCACCGGCGCGGCGGCGGGGGCCTCGCTGCGCCCGCCCTCCCGCTCCCGGGCGGCGCCCACCAGCCGTCGGGCCAGGGGCGAGGCCGGGGCGGTGAGCAGCTGGAGGCTCGGGGCCTCCTCCACCAGCCGCCCCTGATCGAGCACGGCGATGCGGTCGCACCAGCGGCCGGCCATGGCCAGGTCGTGGCTGATCAGCAGCAGGGCGCTGCCGGTTTCGGTGCAGAGCTCGCTCAGCTGGGCCATCACCTGGCCGGCCACGGCCACATCCAGGCTGGTGGTGGGTTCGTCGGCGATCACCAGGGGCGGGTGCAGGGCCAGGGCCAGGGCGATGGCCAAGCGCTGGCGCATGCCGCCGCTGAATTCGTGGGGGAAGCTGCCGTAGCGCTCCGGGGCGATCCCCACCCGGGCCAGCAGCTCCCGGGCCCGCTCGCGGCCCCCACCGCGGTGGGCGGCCAGGGTGTCCCGCAGGTGCTCGCCGATGGTGAGCAGGGGATTGAGCCGGGTCATCGGGTCCTGGAACACCAGGCCCACCGCCTCGCCCCGCAGCCGGCGCAGGGCGGCGCGCCGCAGGCGGCGGGGGTCCTGTCCCGCCAGCAGCAGCTCGCCGTCGCAGACGCTGCCCGGCGGCAGCAGCTGCAACACGGCCCGGGCCACGGTGCTCTTGCCACAGCCCGAGGGACCCACCAGGGCCAGCCGTTCGCCGGGGCTGAGGGTCAGATCAAGCCCATCGAGGGTGGGCCGTTCACTGCGGGGGTAACGCACCTGCAGACCACCGATCCGCAGCACCGGGGCCGCGGGCAGGGACGGGGCGGGCAGGGCCATGGACGACACCGGCGGCGCCCAGTCTGGATGGCCGAATGCGCAAATCCCCTGGTTCGTGACGATTGCCCCATACCATGGGTGCACCCTGAAGGGTGTGATGCTGAGGGTGGCGCCGGATCCAGGTTCCTCTCCGCTGGCTTACGCCTCGGCCGCAACTTCCGCTGCTCCGGAAGGGCCGCGGGAAATGGCGCAGGAGCCGCCCTCTGGCCTGGAGGCTCCGGCACCCCAGGCTGCCCCCGAGCGTGACTACGGCGTCCCCCTGCCGGCCTGGCTGCGCCAGAGCCTCCAGCAACGGCAGCCCGCCGATGCGGAGGCGCGCCCGGTCGATCCGGAGGCCCTGGTGGCCACGGCCTTCGACTTCGCCTACCAGCTCCACGACGGCCAGTTCCGGGCCAGCGGCGAGCCCTACATCGTCCATCCGATCGCCGTTGCCGGTCTGCTGCGCGACATCGGCGCCAGCGCGGCGGTGATCGCCGCCGGCTTCCTCCACGACGTGGTGGAAGACACCCAGGTCACCCCCGAGGAGATCGAAGCGCGTTTCGGCGAGGAGGTACGCGCCCTGGTGGAGGGGGTCACCAAGCTGGGCGGCATCCATTTCACCAACCGCACCGAGGCCCAGGCGGAGAACCTGCGGCGCATGTTCCTGGCCATGGCCAGTGACATCCGGGTGGTGCTGGTCAAGCTGGCCGACCGGCTGCACAACATGCGCACCCTCGGCGCCCTCAAGCCTGAGAAGCAGCAGCGCATCGCCCGGGAGACCCGCGACATCTACGCCCCCCTGGCCAACCGCCTGGGCATCGGTCGCTTCAAGTGGGAGCTGGAGGACCTGGCCTTCAAGGTGCTGGAGCCCGAGTCCTACCGCGACGTGCAGCAGCAGGTCGCCACCAAGCGCAGCGAACGGGAGGAGCGGCTCGGGGCCACGGTGCAGCTGCTGCGCGACCGGCTGGTGGCGGCGGGCCTGCAGGACTGCGAGGTGAGCGGCCGACCGAAGCACCTCTACGGCATCTGGAGCAAGATGCAGCGCCAGCAGAAGGCCTTCCACGAGATCTACGACGTGGCGGCCCTGCGGATCCTGTGCCCGAGCGTGGAGAGCTGCTACCGGGCCCTGGCCGTGGTGCACGACATCTTCCGGCCGATCCCCGGCCGCTTCAAGGACTACATCGGCCTGCCCAAGCCCAACGGCTACCAGTCGCTGCACACGGCGGTGATCGGCCGCCACCGGCCGATCGAGGTCCAGATCCGCACCACGGAGATGCACCAGGTGGCGGAGTACGGCATCGCCGCCCACTGGAAGTACAAGGAGGGGGGCTCGCCGGCCGCCGGCGACACCGAGCGCTTCAACTGGCTGCGGCAGCTGGTCGACTGGCAGAAGGACGACGGCGGCGAGGACAGCAGCGACTTCCTGGCCTCGATCAAGGAGGACCTCTTCGATGAGGAGGTGTTCGTGTTCACTCCCAAGGGGGATGTGGTGGGGCTGCGCAAGGGCTCCACCGCCGTCGACTTCGCCTTCCGCATCCACTCGGAGGTGGGCAACCACTGCCAGGGCGTACGCATCAACGACCGCCTCTGTCCCCTGGCCACACCGCTGCAGAACGGCGATTTCGTGCAGGTGATCACCGCCAAGAACGCCCACCCGAGCCTCGACTGGCTCAACTTCGTGGCCACCCCCACGGCCCGCAATCGCATCCGGGGCTGGTACAAACGCAGCCACCGCGACGACAACATCCAGCGGGGCACCGAGATGCTCGAGCGGGAGCTGGGCCGCGACGGCTTCGACGCCCTGCTCAACGGCGAGGCGATCGCCCGGGTGGCCAAGCGCTGCAACCTGGTGGGCACCGAGGATCTGCTGGCCGCCCTGGGCTTCGGCGGCGTCACCCTGCAGCAGGTGCTGAACCGCCTGCGGGAGGAGGTGCGCCTCAGCACCGCCGCCGCCGCCCCGGTCCCCACCAACGAGGAGGTGGCCGCCGGGGTGGCCGCGGCCCAGCCGCGCCAGGCCCCCCACGGGCACCCCTCGAACAGCCCGATCCTGGGGCTGGAAGGGCTGGAATACCGCCTGGGGGGCTGCTGCAGCCCCCTGCCTGGGGAAGCGATCGTGGGCACCGTGGCCCTGGGCAACCACGGCATCACCATTCACCGCCAGGACTGCGCCAACGTGCCCCAGGTGCCGGTGGAGCGGCGGTTGCCGGTGCGCTGGAACCCGCTCGGCGAGGCCCAGCAACGGCGCTACCCGGTGCGGCTGCGCATCGAGGTGCTTGACCGGGTGGGGGTGCTCAAGGACATCCTGATGCGCCTTTCCGACCACCGCATCAACGTCAGCGATGCCCGGGTGCGCACGAGCGCCGGCAAGCCGGCCCGCATCGATCTGCGGGTCGAGCTGCTCAGCGCCGCCCAGCTGGGCACCACCATGGACCAGATCCGCTCCATGGCCGACGTGCTCGACCTCTGCCGCACCGGCATCGGCTGAACCTGCCGGCGGACCGGTCCCGTCAGGCGGCGGCCCGGCGGGCCCCCAGCAGCACCTGTTTCATGCTGCCGTTGGCCTGGAAGGACAGCACCAGCAGATAGGCCGCCAGAAACAGTATCCCGCCTACCGCGGCCAGCAGGCCCAGGCCGAGTCCCTTGGCGGAGAAGTCATGTCTCCACGCCACCCAGAGGCCCGTGAGCAGCAGCATGGCGAGGAAATCCAGATCGAACTGCCCGGGCCAGCCCATCCCCCGGAAGTCCGACAGGAAGACACTCACCAGGTCGATGCCATGGTGCGCCACCACCACCGCTGTGTAGCCGGCCACGGCGAGCCACAGCAGCACGAGAGCGGCACGAAAGGCGGCCATGGTGGGAGGTTCCTGAGGTGACGGTCCAATCTGGGACGGCGCGCCGGAGGGCGCTGCTTCCGCGATCACATACCGGGGCGAGCGGGGCGCCGGGCCCGACCGTCACTTCATGATCAGCACGTCCACCCCGGGCGTCCGGCTGCGCACCTGAACCCCCACATCGTGCTCGCTGCGGTGGAACTGGAGGTTGATCTCCTCGTCGCCCAGCCGCAGGCCGTTGATGTCCAGCAGGTTCAGGCCCCTCGGCAGGCAGGGATTGTGGAGGCGCACCTGCACCCGGCTGCTGCCGTGCTCCCGCTCGATCGCCATGCCGGTGATCGCCTCCAGCAGGCCGAACACACTGGCGCTGGCCCAGGCCTGGGGGCTGCAGGCCACCGGATAGAAGGTGGGGCCCTCTTCCTCCCGGCGCGGGAAGCCGCAGAACAGCTCCGGCAACTGGAACATCGGCACCGCACTGGCGGTCTCGAACAGACCGGTCAGGATCTGCAGGGTTTCGGACCGGTGGCCGTACCGGGCCAGCCCCATGCCGATCAGGGCGTTGTCATGGGGCCAGACGGAACCGTTGTGGTAACTCATCGGGTTGTAGCGCCGCTCCCGCTCATCCAGGGTGCGGATGCCCCAGCCGTTGAAACTGGTGGGGGCCAGCAGCTGCCGCGCCACCGCCGCTGCCGCCTCCGAGGTGGCGATGCCTGTCCACAGGCATTGACCGGCATTGGAGGCCCGCACCTGGCAGGCCTGGCCTTCGCCATCAATGGCGAGGGCATAGGAATCGATCGAGGGCGTCCAGAAGGCCCGATGGAACCGGTGACGCAGTTCGGCGGCCTCCTCCAGCAGCGTCTCGGCATCCGAGGGCCGTCCGAGGCGGTGATAGACCGTGGCGAGTGATCGGCGGGCGCCATAGGCGTAGGCCTGCACCTCGCACAGGGCGATCGAACCCTCGGCCAGGCGGCCATCGGCGTGATGGATGGCATCGTCGGAATCCTTCCAGCCCTGATTGCGCAGGCCGTTCTCCGCCACCCGCAGGTAGCGGAGGAAGCCATCGAAGCTGCCGGCTTCGGCCCTGTGGATCCAGGCCATGGCCGCCTCCAGCTCGGGCAGCAGGCCGGCGACGAAGTCCCGGTCATCGCTGCGGCAGAGATAATCGCCCGCCAGCATCAGAAACAGCGGCGTGGAGTCGACGGCGCCGTAGTACCTGGAAAACGGAACTTCGCCGAGCGCCGCCATCTCGCCAAGCCGTGATTCGTGCAGGATCTTGCCCGGCTCCTCGTCGTGGGACGGATTGTCGGAAACCGCCTGGCTGCAGGCCAGGTAGCCCAGCACCCCACGGGCCAGCCGCGGCTCCACCATCAGCATCTGGCGCGCCGTGATCAGGCCGTCCCGGCCGAAAGGACAGCTGAACCAGGGCACCCCGGCGTAGGGGTAGAGCCCATCCTCCACCTGGCTGGCCAGCAGATGCACATCGGAGAAGGAGCGCATCAGCCAGCTGTTGAAGGCCGGGTTGTCACTGACCACCGATGCGGCGCTGCTCCGGGCCTCCCGGAAGCGCTGGATCGTGGCGGCCATGGCGGAGTTGAAGTGATCTTCCGCGCCCAACGGCTCAGCATCGGGATGGAAATCCAGCACCAGGAAGATCCGTCGCGTCTGCCGGGGCTCCAGGCTCACCTGCAGCCCGATGTGCTCCTCGCCCACCTCCCCGACCGGATCGCTCAGGCGCAGGACCGTGACCCGGTCTTCCCCATCCAGGCCCCGGTAGATCATTTCCAGGGTGCCTCCCAGGCCCCGACGGACCGTTCGGCCCCGCTCCGAGCGGGTGTACCCCCTCACCTCGAAGATGTCGCAGAAGTCCGCATCGAGCCGCAGGGTCAGCGGCATCGTGACGGGCAGGTCTCCGTAACTGGTGAAGCAGAACTGCTGCAGGCAGGCGGTGGCGGTCAGGACGGTGCTGCGCTCCAGGTGGATGGTCATCGACGCCGAGCCACCGGTACCACCGTCGTTGTTGCTGAGATGGCTCACGAGCACCCCCACCGCCCCACGCTCGGTGGAGCTCAGGACCAGGGGCGGTCGTCCCCACAGCAACAGCTGCAGCCGGCTGACGTGGCGTGTGCCGCGGTGGAAGATGCCGACATCGTGCTGGCCGTCCGGGCAGATCTCGCCACGGGAATCCAGGATCGCGAAGGTTTCCTCGTTCTTGAGGACGAAGGGATGCAGCGGATCAGGCATGCACCGGTGTGCGGTGGGCGGGGCTGTGGCAGCGGCGTGCCTGGATCTGGTGCCGGTAGAGGTGCTCGTAGTCCTCGGCCTGGCGACTGACGGAGAAGCACACTTCGAAGTGGCTGCGGACCCGCGAGCGATCGAGCTGTTCGAGCCGTCCGACCGTGGCAATGGCTTCCTCGATCGAAGTCACCAGGAAGCCGTTGACCCCCTCACGGATGACTTCCGGGGTGGAGCCGTTGCGCCAGGCGATCACCGGGGTGCCGCAGGCATTGGCTTCGATCATCACCAGGCCGAAGGGTTCGGGCCAGTCGATTGGAAACAGCAGGGCGAGGGCATGGCCGAGTAGCTCCTGCTTGCCGGCATCATCCACTTCACCGATGAATTCCACCAGGGGATTGTTCAGTAACAGCGGCTCGATGTGATCGTGGAAGTAGGGAGTATCCACTGGATCAATCTTGGCGGCCACCTTCAGGGGCAGGCCTACGGCCGTGGCGATGGCGATGGCGCGATCCAGCCGTTTTTCCGGTGAGATGCGGCCGATGAAGGCCAGGTAGGGCCTGGGTGTGGGCTGGTAGCGATAGAGGTCGTTGGGGAGTCCGTGGTAAACGTTGCCGAGCCAGTTGGCGCTGGGCACGGGCTGACGCTGGGTTTCGGAGATCGAGACCAGGGGCACCCGATGGAAATGGGTGTACAGCAGCTTCTGCTCGGGCGCATGCAGGGGGCCGTGAAGGGTGTTCAGATGGGGAATGCCCAGCAGGTTGGAGAGGGGAAAATGGGAATGGCCGTTGTGGAAATGGAGGATGTCGAAGTCATCCAGTTTCTCGAGCACGCGATCGAGCTGAATCGCGTTGTGAACGCTGGCGTCAGACACCTGTCCGCTTTGCCGCAGGGCCAGGGGGACACAGGCGCAGAGCTTGGCGCTGGTCAGAGAATCGCCGCTTGCAAATAAAACCACATCATGCCCCCGTCGCACCAGTTCTTCGGTGAGATAGTGAACAACCCGTTCTGTTCCCCCATAGCCAACCGGTGGAACTCTCTCGTGGAGCGTTGAAATCTGCGCGATTCTCATCACTTCACCTTCCTCTTCGGGTCTGCTTCTCCCCTTAACCCTATGCAGAAAACCCAGGCCGGATGGTGACACTGCAGATCTGCTGCAGTCCGGCAGGTTGTTGTTCAGGTGCCGGCGATGGGCTGCAGCGAGAGGCTGGAAAGAAGCACGACCGCCGCCCAGAGATCGGAGACCATGGCGATTGTTTTCTTATAGCGGGGATGGAGAATCTGATGCCGACCCGGTCTAGTCGGCGCGCTCCTGCTTGAGGATCCTGCCCGTCGCCGCGTCGATGCTGATCGTGCGTCGGCCGCTCGAGCCGGCCATGTCGACGTCCCAGACGGTGCGGCCGTTCTCGGTGTCCAGATCGATCGCGATCACCCGGCCCCCGGAGACGGCGGCCGTGGCGGTTGCGATGGCCTGCTGGACCGTCACCACCGGTCCGGGCCCGAGGGCTTCCCGCGGCAGCGACTCCCGTTCCTGCCTCAGTACCGCTCCGGTGGTGGCGTTGATGGAAAGATCGAGCCCGGTGTTGTCGGGCCTGCGGACGAGCACCTCCCATACCGCCCGGCCCTCCTTGCCCCCCGGATCGACGTCGACGACGGTTCCGCCGGGGACCCGCTGCAGGGCGATGGCGGCCGCTCGGGCGGCCGTGATCCGGGCGGTGGTGCCGGCCTCGGCGGCCAGATCCAGGCCCAGAGTCAGACCCAGCCCCGCCGCCAGTAGAAGCGCGCTGGCCGAAGCGGTGCTCGAAGGATCGGTTTTCGTCATGGCGCTTCTGATACATCCATCAAGAGACAGCAACTTCATTGCTTGTGGTCATCAAGTCGAATGCTCTCAGTTAGGTACATATATCCATTGATTATAGTCTGATGGTTTAGCTGTGCCATAGGCACAGAGACCCCCTGCTTTTGTTGCCTCTAGCTATGTGGAAACAAGAATTTTTACATCTTTGCTGGAATTCGCCAAGTTGTCGCATCTGCATCGACTCGGCTGGTTTCGTGGATGAACTGGAGCGCTTATTTGCCTATTAAAACAAGTCGCCATACATCTCAAGCACCCATGAAGAATCCATTGACATGATTGCGGAAATTGCAGTGTTATCTTTTGGCTAAGCTCCCCGATGCATTACTATTGATTATAGTCAAAAACCTGACTACAGTCTTCCTCGCCTGCCCAGGGACTATGACTGCCTAGGCAGGCAAATAAGATTCATTACGCCTATGTTCTAGCCGGATAGGCGGCTGTAGTCTGATTTTGTTTGCATTCGGCAAGTAGAAAGTGACTGGGATGGAGGCTGATAGCATCTTCCGTTTCGTAGCAGTGCGTCCGCCAAAGATCAAGCTACCTCAGCTTGATCCACCTTCCCGGACCGATCCCAAGGCGGACGAAATAGTTGAGCAACGAATGTTGGAGGCGCGTGCCAACACTGCTGATGAAGCTTCTGCGAGGCAAGAGGCCGCGCGGAAGTTACGCGAGGAGGACTCGCTCATCGTATCGGCTTCCGGCCGCGCGCTGCTGATGCTGACGGCCGAAGCCGAAACCATCTACAGGGAGCTTCCACGCTGCAGCTGGCAAGGACCGTTCAGCATTCGTATGCGCCAGCTTCTGGCCCGTCTGCCCGACAGGCACGGGAAGCCCAGCGACGATTGGAGCGAACAGCTTGACGAATTGAGCCGGCGCGCTTGGCTCACGCATTACTCGGGGCTGCTCGACCCAAACAGCGAGCCTTGGTTCGAAGCCTCTCGGTTTTGGTTGCGCATCCTTAACCTGCAAAAGCACTTTGAGGATCTGCCCGACGATTCGCCGCCGCCTGCCCTCGCCGGCATTGGGCTGCCAGCGCCAATAGGGTTGTGGCGCATGCCGAGGGCATCTGCGCGCGAAGTCGATCCCCCTCGCGAGGTTGTAGGAGGCGATGAGCTCGCACGAGCCGCCGCGGTCGCCCGCGGGAGGGAACTCGAGACCCTACTGACAAACCTACGCCATCTCCTCCAGCGGCGGCGGGCCGACCTCGTAGCGAAGTCGCGCCCAGCCGCTGAGGCGCCTGAGGATTCCACTGGGTGCCTAGTTGAAACTCCACTGCCTAAGGGCCCACTGCCAGCAGATCCACCGGTGCACGAGTTGAGCGAGGGCGATTACGCGTTACTCACCTCCATCGGCATTGCGCCGGCTACAACATCGCTGCTACGGTGCATTGATGGTGTGCTTGTCCACATCGCCCACTTGGCGGCAGATCTTCTACGCGTTGATTCGCACCTCAAGCGTGAAGGCCGTATATACGTGCGCGACGAGACCGTCATTGCTGAGGAGCCACGCTGATGGCTGCTCTTCCACCAGTTCGCATACTTGGCGTCGGTGATTTGAAAGTGGTCAAGCAGCGCCTGGCTCGCTACGAGGCCGGCGAGATCGCGCACGTAGAGAACGTCATGTCAGGCGAGCGGCGGTCGCGCTTCCATCGGCGCTTCCGGCGGATCGAGGAAATCAACGTCAACGAGCAAGAGCGCATCGAAGAGAGCAAGCGCGATCTGGAATCGACCGAACGCTTCGAACTGCAGAGCGAAACGCAGAAGACAGTGCGCTCGGAGTCTAAGTTCGAGGCCGGCCTCAATGTGTCGGGGGGATTCGGCCCAGTCAAGGTCAGCGCCT
Source organism: Cyanobium sp. Candia 9D4 (assembly GCF_024346155.1). Lineage (NCBI taxonomy): Bacteria > Bacillati > Cyanobacteriota > Cyanophyceae > Synechococcales > Prochlorococcaceae > Cyanobium > Cyanobium sp. Candia 9D4. The sequence continues at coordinate 603,803 of NZ_JAGQCK010000002.1, forward strand.
TTGCCAATTTCTCTCTGAACTCCTCCAATGAGGAGTCGGCGCTCAACGCCATCAACTATGCCAAGGAAGTGGTCGACAAGTCCGTGTCCCGTCTGCAGGAACGTGTGTACAGCTACCGCTCCACGAAGTCGGTTGAGGAGATGGAGGAGAAGAACAAGCACGCCTTTACAAACGATGGAGCCGATCATGTTGTCGGCACTTACCACTGGGTCGACAAGTACTACCGCGCCAAGGTTGTCAACTACGGCAAGAGGCTCTTCTTCGAGTTCATGGTGCCAGAACCATCGGTGTTCTTCCGCTACGCGCAGCAGGCCAGTGCCGCACTAAAGGGCGTGCCTGTGAAACCCGCGGAGCCCAAACGGCCGTCCGCCGCATTTCCCTATGGCCCGACCACGGAGCCGCTCTCCCCGAGCGACATCTCACGCGAGAACTACCTGGCCCTGGTCAAACAGCACGGCGCGCAAGGCATGGAGCCACCGCCACCGGAAGCGGTTCACGTCGATAAGGGAATCACACGTGAATTTAATCCGGCTGGTCGGGCTTGGTCGATCACGGAGGATTTCGCCGTACCGGAGGGCTACACTGCGACGGCGTTGTATGGGCTGGATTCCCGCCTGCTTGGCGGCGGCCCTGCCACCTTCGAGATCATGGCGGGTGGCGGATTCTTCCGGTTGCCAGCCAAACTGCTTGAAGGTCAGCGCGGCGCTGTGGCGATCACCATCAGCGGTTCAGGCTGGTCGACACTCAACCTGTCGACGCAGATGTACTGCGAGCTGGCTCCCGAGTACTACCAGCAGTGGCAGCTCAAGACCTACGCCGCGATCATGGCCTCGTACAACAAGGCGCTGCTCGACTATGAGGAACAGCTGGCCGCCGCCGAGATACAGGCCGGTGTACGCATCGCCGGTCGCAACCCGGCTATCAACCGCGAGATCGAGCGACGCGAGCTCAAGCGCGGATGCTTAAGGCTATGGGCCGATACAGACGTCGCGCTGCCCGACGCCATGGTCTCGCCGCCCGGTAATCCACCGCGCGATCCTGCCGATATGCACCGCGTCAACGCGATCAACAACTCGCGCATTATAAGTTTTTTCGAGAAGTGTTTTGACTGGCAGAACATGACCTACGAGTTCTTCCCGTACTACTGGGGACGCCGTAGCACATGGGCGCCGAGCTTCTCCTACGAAGATCCGGACCCGCTGTTCGAAGCCTTTCTGCGCGCGGGCGCCGCCCGCGTCGTTGTTCCGGTCGATCCGGTATACAATCGATCAGTCATCTATTATCAGCTTGGAGGGCCGATTGGCTCGAGCAACCTTCCGGATCTGTCGCAGAGTCTAGATCCAGATGCAATATTGGCGAACAGCTACTTGCTCGACCTTGAGAGCACTGAGGACGTTCTTCTGCCCGGTGGTGAGATCGATATTGATAAGAACGACTCCGAGACATGGATGATCAAGGTACCCACAACGCTCGTGTGGCTCAGCAACCCGCAGTCGCCACTGCCCAATTTCGAGCCATAGCATGCCTAACTACCGTGACTATCAAGAGGGCAGCGAGGGACTACGGATCGAGGTCGAAGGCAACGATTCTGCCTCGAGCGACTACGCGGAAGCCTTGACGGCCGTGATTGGCGGCCTAGCGCGGCAGGTGGCTGCGGGCTTCGAGGCGCTGCCCGAGGCGCAGCGCCCTCAGCAGCTCGAATTCGGCTTCACGCTGCGGGCGTTGTCCGCGGGGGGCTTTGCGATCGCGCAGGGTGCGGATACAGCCAACTTCCGTATCACGCTGACCTTCGGTTTGGAGAGTAGTGGTGGCTTGATGACGGGCTTGGTGCCAACACCGCGCTAACCGGCGAAGCATGAGCGAGCTGTGCGCTGACTTTGTCTGGGTCGACGGCAAGCGCGCGCTTCGCTTGCGGTACGCGCACATTGCGCGCGACCCGCGCCACAACGACGTGCTGCTGATCGAGCAGACCGCGACATCGAGCGACGAACGCTTCCCAGCTGCCTACCAGTTCACTCGCGAGACCAGGGACAGGCCTTACTCCATCCTGCGCATCGTCGTACCGCCCGGCGTGTCGGTGCGATACAAGTTTCCGGCCGAATACATGCCGATGATCGACCAGCTGCCGCTGATGTTCATCTACCGGGTGCAGGATACAGCTGCGCTGCCCCCGATGGGAGTGGACATCGTCGAGCGACAGATGCTCGCGCCATTCGCTCTGAATGACCCCGGGGGCTCACTGTTCGGCGCTCCGCTGCCGCCAACCCCAACCTACTTTCAGGTCGTGCCGCGGCCGAACGGCGTCACGATCCGTCATCCGCTGTCGGAGAAGGAGATGCGCGTGACCGTGCCGCCGGACGAGCCTGCCGCCGGCGGCAGCAGCGACGGACTTGAGCGCTTCGCGTACGACTTCTATGCGCCACCTGTCCTGCCGCGCAACGAAGTCCCGTTCGCGCGCGTCGTGGCGACGTCGGGTGTTGATGTCAAGTTCGCGGCCATCCCGCGGCCGGTCGGTCCAAGCCCGATGCTGATCTCGCCGCTTGCGCTCATTGATGTTTTCCGGGTCTACAAGGTGCCGACCTTCGGCGGCGTTCCGGTGCAGGGTACGCCGCTCGAGCCCGAGGAACGATTCCGCATCACGAGCTTCGAGCGCGTGTATACGCAGGAAGAGACGCTCTCGATGGCGGGGTTCGACATCGCGGTGGGTTTTGTTCCTGTGCTCGGCGATCTCGTCGACATCGCCGAGCTGGTCTACGGCGTAGTAACCGGCAGCGATCGGTGGGGCCGGCCGCTGTCGACGACCGATCTGATGGTCATGGGTGTAGGTGCACTGCTTCCGTTCGTTGGCGCGCCGCTCCTGCGCCGTGGAAAGCAGCTGGTGCAGAGCTTCGGCCGCCAGGCCGATCTCGCCGACGATGCCCTTGCGGCGCTCAAGGGCGTCCACATCGATGGACGCGACGCGGAGAAGATCGTCGAACAGACTGCGCTCGTTACGCGCGGCCTCCCGGTCGACATCGACGTGGTGCGCGGCGTGCTCGACAAGATCGCAAAGGTCGAGCCCAAGCCGCTCGCGCTAGACGACCTGCTGAACGGCGGGCAATCTGGGTTCACTCATGCGGAGCTGCAGGAGCTCTATCTCGACTACGTGCGGCGCAACAAACAGAGCGCGAGCTCGCCGCGCAACTGGGCCCTGAACGTGACGAAGGGCAGGTCGCGCGAAGTGCTCGAGAGGGTCCTCGGCGCGGACTACGTCAAACTCGCTGGCGGCCGTGGCAGTGTTCGGCCGAAGAACCTGATCGACATCCCTCGGCCCGAGGGTTTCACCGATGAGCTGGTCGACGGGGCGCTCGAACGACTCGCCGATGATCCGAAGCTGTTCGAGCGGCTCGGCAACCTGATCGATGAGCTCACGCGCGGCGACGACGTGGCGCGCGCAATCGCGCGCACGCGCATCAATTCGGGCCACTTCCGCATCCTAAAGGGCAACATCGCCGAGATATTCTCTCGCAGCAAGCAGATCGCGGCCCTCGAGAAGATCGCAGCCCAGGAGACATTGGCGGACGCAGTGCTGATCTCCGGGGTGCGTATGCGGCTGCCAAAGGCTCCCGCTGCTCAGGTGCGCATCAACCTGCTCAACACCACAGTGGCGAAAGAGACACCGCCGGCGCTGCTATTCAGCGACAACATCATCGCCGTGATCCGCGGCGACAAGCTCAAAGTGCTCGTGGTCTTTGAAGTTAAATCGGGTTTCCAGGGCGGAGCCGAGGCCACCGAGCAGGTGTTCAAGTGGATCGAGCGAAATGTCGAGGCGGGAGCAGAGCTCGTGCTTGAGAAGGGCGCACAGCTCACTAGCGCCGGCGGCAAGGTAGTGGCGCTGGATAGCATGTTGAGCTTCACCTACAAACCGGGCAAACAGGGCGTTCCGGAGGTGCTCGGACTGCAGAACGCTCAGCGAACGCTGATTACAGCCGCAGGCGTCTCGCATCTTGGCGTCGATTCCAGTCTTCAGATTGCGAAGCCGGTCATTCGCGAGGTGCTTGACGAGTTTTCCTCAGCGCACTTGGACTATCTGGTCGGGCAGGTGGTGCAGCGCTTTCGGTGATCATGGGCAACTTACGATCTGTTCGCGGAGACGGTACCAAAGGGCCAAGCTTCATCTGCCGATGCTGAGTCGATGAAAGTCAGTGTCATTGTCCCTGGCTTGAAAAGGCTATATGCATATCAACTTCTATGGGATTCAGTTCAATGTTAGCCATCTGGCGACGCAATCTGGAGCCTGCCTCATTCGAGCCTTGAATAACTACAGTCATCGCTGGCGATGAGATGCTGTCAATCACATATGGATCATTGTCGGATAGCCACACGGCGATGATGCATTATATGTGCAATGGATGTAGGCTGCTGCGCTATATCCGCGAGGGTGAGAGAAGCCGAATTGACGCGGAAGGCGTGAGTACATTACTGACCAGTCTGACAAGCGAAGGGCGAGGCAGCTGCAGGCAAGCGGTCGTGAGATGCGACACTTCGAACAAGCCCCACGAGTGGACAGGCCGCCACCTATACCCTGCTGGCGGTGTGCACGCCTTGCCTGCTACTCAGGGGCAGCGATCTGTCGTGACTTCGGAGCTGTCCGCAGCGGCGTCAAGGTAAGGCCAGCCGGCCGTGTTGTGTTGCTGGCCGAGCCCGCTCCTTAGGGTCGCCCCTGTCACCGCCCTATGCCCATGTCCACCCGCCCCAATCCGCTGCTGGGGCTGCCCTTCGAGGGGGCCCTCGAGGATCTCGGGCCTGAGTACTGGGACGTGGTGGAGGCGGCGACCTTTCCACGCACGCGGCTGCGGTTCCGCAACGACCCCCTGCTGCACCAGCTGGGCCTGGACCCGGCCAGCGTCAGTGACGACGACATCGAGGCGGCCTACGGCCGTTTTGAGGGCCGCGCCCCCCTGCTGGCCCTCCGCTACCACGGCCACCAGTTCGGCACCTACAACCCCCTGCTGGGGGACGGGCGCGGCTTCCTCTACGGCCAGCTGCGCGATCGCCACGGCCAGCTGCTTGACCTGGGCACCAAGGGGTCCGGCACCAACCCCTGGAGCCGGGGCGGTGACGGCCGCCTCACCCTCAAGGGCGGGGTGCGGGAGGTGATCGCCGGCGAGGCCCTGCAGCGCCTCGGCGTCAGCACCAGCCGCACCCTGGCGTTGATCGAGACCGGTGAAGACCTCTGGCGCGGCGATGAACCCTCCCCCACCCGCAGTGCGGTGATGGTGCGCGTGGCCCGCACCCACCTGCGCTTCGGCACCTGCGAACGACTGCTCTTCCGCCGCCAGCCGGCCCAGCTGGAGCGGCTGCTGCACCACGTGGTGGCCTGCCATTACCCGCACCTGGCGGTGAGCCACGGCGACGGTGAACCGCTGCTGGTGGCCTTCTACGGCGCGCTGGTGCAGCGGGTTGCGCGGCTGGCGGCCGAATGGATGGCGGCGGGCTTCACCCACGGGGTGCTCAACACCGACAACATGTCGCTGGCGGGCGAGAGCTTCGACTACGGCCCCTTCGCCTTCCTCGAAACCTGGGATCCGGGTTTCACCGCCGCCTACTTCGACCACGACGGCCTCTACGCCTACGGCCGCCAGCCGCTGGTCTGCGAACAAAACCTGCGGCTGCTGCAGGAGCCCCTGGTGATGCTGCTGCCCCGGGCGCCCCTGGAGGCGGCGCTGGAGCCGTTCGGGGAGGTCTACGACGCCCACTACCGCCGTTGCCTGCTGCGCCGCCTGGGCATCGACGCCCCCACCAGTGCCGAGGCGGCCGCCGATCTCCCCGATCCGCTGCCCGCCACCCTGCGGCTGCTGGCGGGCTGGCCGGTGGCCTACGGCTCCTTCTTCGCCGCCCTGGCCGGGCGCGTCCGGGCGGGCGGGCTGCCGGCCACGGCCGAGGACCTGGAGCCCTTCGTGGCAGGGGCTCCGGCGCCACCCCGGGCCGAATGGCTCGCCTGGCGGGACAGCTGGTGGCACGGGTGCCAGGCCGTGGCGGACCAGGCGGGCATCGCCGCCGGCCTGCAGCGCTGGAACCTGCCGGAGACGCCGGTGCGGCCCGTGATCGAGCGGATCTGGGTGGCCATTGATGAACAGGACGACTGGACGCCCCTGCAGCAATGGCTGGCGCGGACGCTGTGATCGGTGCGGGTCCGCCGACGGGGGGGACGGCCCGTGTCAGGGGCTACAACCCACCGGGGCGGCGTCTTCTACAACACCTCGAAGCTCAGGCTTTCTCCATCGCAGCGATGCCATGACCTCCGAACAGGCTGCCCAGCTCATCGACAACACGCTCGATCTGGTGCATCAGCGTCTGATCGATCTGGAGTCGCAATCCCTCGACCATGAGCACAGGGCCCTGGCGGCGGAATTCCGTGAGTGGCGTCAACCCTCCGGCGGCCACATCGACCTGATGGTGTTTCCCGGGCTGGCCGAATCCTGACGTTTCAGTTTCCATCCGGCAGCCGCTTTTCCCAGAACTGGGCCCGGCCCATGGCGGGGTCCAGCTGATAGGGCTGGAAGCCCGCACGTCCGTAGACGGCCTGGGCAGCCCTGTTGCCTTCCAGCACCTCCAGGGTGAGCTTGCAGCAGCCGAGCCGCCGGGCGATCACCTCGGCGCGCTGCAGCAGTCGCCGGGCCACCCCCTGCCGGCGGAACGCTTCGGCCACCACCAGATCGTGGATGTTGAGCAGGGGCCGGCAGGCGAAGGTGGAGAAGCCTTCCAGACAGATGGCCAGCCCGGCCGGCTTCTCCCCCGCGAAGGCCAGGATCCCGTGGGCTGAGGGGCGCCGGGCCAGGGCGTCGACCAGATTCGCCCGGGTGAAGTCGGAGAGGCCCTGGCCGCCACCCATGGGGTCGCGGGCATAGACCTCCATCAGGGCCAGCAGCGCAGCGCCATCCACCGGGTCACTGAGGTCGGCCTCGCGAATGTCGATCAGGGGTGAGGGGGCCACGGGGATGTCCGGCATCGGTGCGGCGGCGTTCAGGAGGCCCGCTGGCGGCGTTCCAGCCACCGCAGGCAGAGGAAGCCGCTCAGGGTGGCCGCCACCACCCCCACCACCGCCGAACCGAGCAGCAGCCGGGAGGTGAAGTCCCAGCCCAGCTGGCGCAGGGTCTCGTGGTGCAGGGTCAGGCGTCCCGGCCAGCCCCTGCCGGGCCCCAGCAGCAGGCTGCCCATCCGGTGGTTGAACCAGATCAGGGGGATGTCGGTGATCGGATTGCTGATCCAGGTTCCGGCGGCGGCGAGCAGGTGGTTGCCTCGGACCAGGCTGGCCAGCGCCACCCCCAGCAGGGTCTGGAAGCCGAAGATCGGGAAGCAGCCCATGAACACCCCGGCCGCCAGCCCCCGGGCCCGCTGGCCATGGCTGCCCTCCTGGCGCCAGACCCATTCGATGGCCTGGCGGAGGCGACGTTTCAGGGTTCGCAGGGCCAGAAGTGAGGGTCCGGGCGCGGAGGATGGGGCGTTCGGCCGGCGGCGCTGGGCCGTGGTGAGCACCGCAAAAACGTTAAGGGAAGGAATCCCCCGCTGCCCGGCGGTCCGTCCGACCGTGGCCGTGGCGGGGCCTCCCGCCTAGCGTCCCTGGGTGATCGGATGGGCTGTGCGGCACGCCTCGCTCCTGCTGCTGCGGTGCGGCCTGGTGGGGTTGGTCTCCGGGGTCGCGCCGCTGCCGGAGGCCAGGGCGATCGAGGCCCTTCCCGCCAGCTGCCAGATCCTGGAGGTCTCGGGTCAGCCGCAGATCTCGCCGGCGGCGATCGACTTTCTGGAGCGATGTCTGAGCCGTTTCCCCCCGATCAGCAGCCCTGAATCGGAACGGCAGCGCATCATCGCGGCAGCGCAGAAGAAGGCTGTCTGTGTGTCCCACAGATCACCGATCGCGATCCTCACCGGCGGCCCCCCCGGGGCGGGGAAATCCACCGGGCTCCGCACCCATGCTCCGGTGGCCCTGGCACCGGGCACGCTGCGCATCGATGCCGATGCCTTGCGGGCCCAGCTGCCGGCGTACCGCGGCTGGAATGCGGATCTCACCCAGGCCGAGAGCGGCGTGCTGGTGGATCGGCTCCTGGCCGCCATCGGCCGGCCCTGCCGTTTCGACCTTCTCTACGATGGAACCATGAGCCGGGCCGATCGCTACCGACGCCTGATTCCGGAGCTCAGGGCGATGGGTTACCGGGTGTTTCTGCTGCATGTGAGCGTGCCCGAATCCCTCAGCCGCAGCAGGGTGCTGGAGCGTTATCAGGCCATGGGTCGCTATGTCTCCCGGGCGGCGATTGGGCGCTATTTCGCCACCGGCCCCGCCACCTTCGCGGTGCTGGCCGGCTGGGCGGACGGCTATCTGCAGGTCGATGGCCTCACGGGCCGTGTGCTGCAGCAGGGGGGCGAGCCCTTCCCTTCCGAGCCCCAGCCGTTCCCGCCCGGCACCGCCCCGCCGCGATGACGGCGCTCGTCCTGATCGGCTACAGCGTGGTTTCGGGCCTGCGCAGCACGGTGCTCAAGGGGCTGCAGCTGCAGGGGGCGGCCCACGCCATCGCTGGTGAAAATCCGATCAGCTTCTGCAATGTCTTTTTCCTTTCGCAGCTGATGATCGGCCTGGCGCTGCTGGTCGCCGAGCCCGTGGATGTGGGACGGGAGATCGATGGCCTCCGTCCCCGGGTCCGTCTCGCCATCGCCGCCGATGCCTTCCTCGGCTGCTTTCTGGCCCCGCTCGCCTTCTACATAGCCCTCACCCTGCCGGCCTCGGCCCTGCTGGCGCTGTGGTGGCTGAAGGAACGGCTGCCAGAACGCTTTGCCCTCAGCCTGGCCCTGATCCTGATGGGCCTGGTGGTCGGCAGGGTCTTCGGCTCGGGCCTCGGCATGGGTATGGATCAGCTGCCGGGACTGCTCTGGGCGCTGCTGGCGGTGATCGCCACGGCCACGCGCAACTGCCTGCGCCGCCAACTGGTGGCCCAGCACCTGTCCCGCGGCCTCACCGGCGGTGTCACCAACCTGGTGGGCGCCCTGGTGTTCGGACTGTTCGCCCTGCTGATCTATGGCCCCCAGCACTTCTTCCTTCTCCAGCTCTGGTGGGTGGTCGGCGTGATCGTCATCTACGGCCTCACCCTCAGCCTGGGGACGGAGATCCTGCGCCAGCTGAGCAACGCCCGCTTCAGCGTCACCCAGGTGGCCTTCGCCGGCAGCGCCAGTGTGATGGTCACGGTGCTCACGGCCGCGGCCGTCCTGCACGAACCGCTCACGCCCGGCGTTCTCGCCAGCCTCGGGCTGATCCTGCTGGGTGTCCTCCAGCGCCACCTGAGCGGCCCCAGCCCCTCCCCGTCTTGATTCCCCCCTTCCCCCCGCTCCCGGGCGACACCATCGCCGCCATTGCCACCGCCGTGGCCGCGGGGGCCGGCAGCGTGGCGATCGTGCGCCTCTCGGGGCCGCAGGCCGAGGCCATCGGCCGGCGCCTGTTCGTGGCCCCCGGCGCCCAGGCCTGGGAGAGCCACCGGGTGCTCTACGGCCATGTGGTGGATCCGGCCGATGGGCAGCGGGTGGATGAGGCCCTGCTGCTGCCCATGCGGGCCCCCCGCAGCTTCACCCGGGAGGACGTGGTGGAGTTCCACTGCCATGGGGGGCTGGTCGCCGTGCGGCGGGTGCTGGAGCTGGTGCTGGCCGCCGGTGCCCGCCTGGCCGGCCCGGGGGAGTTCAGCCAGCGGGCCTTCCTCAACGGCCGCCTCGACCTCACCCGCGCCGAGGCGATCGCCGAGATGATCGCCTCCCGCAGCCAGCGGGCGGCCGAGCTGGCCATGGCCGGCCTCGACGGCGGCCTTCAGCGCCGCATCAGCGGTCTGCGGGAGCGCCTGCTCGACCAGCTCGCCGAACTGGAGGCCCGGGTCGACTTTGAGGAGGACCTGCCCCCCCTCGACGGGACGCTGGTGCGGGCCGAACTGGAGGCGGTACGGGACGAGCTGGAGCGGCTGGTGGCCGAATCCCGCCAGGGGGAGCTGCTGCGCGAGGGCCTGCGGGTGGCCATCGTCGGCCGTCCCAATGTGGGCAAATCGAGCCTGCTCAACCTGCTCAGCCGCCGGGAGCGGGCCATCGTCACCGACCTGCCGGGCACCACCCGCGACCTGCTGGAAAGCGACCTGGTGCTCGATGGGGTGCCCCTGACCCTGCTCGACACCGCCGGGATCCGTGCGACGGACGACCGGGTGGAGCGGCTGGGCATCGAACGCAGCCGCCAGGCCCTGGCGGGAGCCGATGCGGTGCTGCTGCTCTTCGATCGGGTGGCCGGCTGGTCCGCCGCCGACGAGGAGCTGAGGGAGCTGGTGCCGGAGGGGGTGCCCCTGCTGCTGGTGGGCAACAAATCCGACGCCCTCCCGCCCGGGGCCGCTTCGACCGGCGTGCCGCCGGATGGGCCCCTGGTGACCATCAGCGCCCTCACCGGCGCGGGTCGCGACGACCTGGTGGCGGCCCTGCTGGGCCTCTGCGGCGCTGGCGACGTCCAGGGGCTGCAGGTGGCCCTCAACGGCCGGCAGCGGCAGCTGGCGGCGGCGGCGGCCACCAGCCTGGAGCGCTCGCTCGAGACCGCCGCGCTGGGTCTGCCCTGGGACTTCTGGACCATCGACCTGCGCGGCGCCATCGCCGGCCTCGGGGCGATCACCGGCGAGGAGGTGAGCGAGGCGGTGCTGGAGCGGATCTTCTCCCGCTTCTGCATCGGCAAATAGCTCCCGGCCACTTCCGGCCACCTCCGGCCGCCATCACGAAACGCTCACCCCTGTTGACCGCTTAACCTCCAGCGCCAATGCTTTGGGAAACGATTCCCAGCGTCGAATGCAAACGGTCGACTGGCTCTGGATCCTGCACCCCGCCCTGGCGGTGGTGCTGATCTATCCCCTGATCGGCATGGTGGTGCGTCTCGGGGTCCAGGCCCGGCAGCGCCGGGTCGAGAAGGCCAAGCTGCCCCCCACCACCGGCCGCGACCACGCCGACCTGGGCCAATGGCTCTCGGCGGGCGTGGTGCTGGTGGTTCTCGTGGCCCTCACGGTGGTGATCGTCACCAAGCAGCCGGCGGAGGGCTTCACCGGCGGGCCCGGCCGTGCCCTGCAACTGCTGCTGGTGCTGGTGGGCACGGTGGTGTCCCTGCTGGCCCTCTGGCAGGTGAAGGCCAAGGGCTACCGCCTCGTCTTCGCCCTGCTCACCTGGGCCGGGGTGCTCGGCCTCGGGGCCCAGCCGGAGGTGTGGCGCCTCAGCGACAACCCGCTCAGCCCCGAGTTCTGGCAGTCCCACTACTGGGCCGGGGTCGGGGTGGTGGGGCTGATGATCTTCTCCCTGGCCGCCCGCCCGGAGATCCTCAAGGATCTGCGCTGGCGACGGATCCACCTGAGCGCCTCGATCCTGGCGGCGGTGCTGTTCGTGGCGCAGGGAATCACCGGCAGCCGCGACCTGCTGGAGATTCCCCTGGCCTGGCAGAAGCCCACCATCTATGCCTGCGATCCGGTGAAGCGGGTCTGCCCGCCCTTCGCCCCGCCCCCGGTGCCGGCCCCTCCGGCCGGACCGGCGGGCAGCTGAGGCCGCCCGTGACGTCACCCGGTGGGGACCCGGCCCCGGTGCTCCCCTTCAACCCTGCGCTGGAGGCCCAGCTGCGTCAGTGGCTGGATGAGGACCTCGGCCGCGGCGACCTGACGGCCCCGGCCCTGGTCGGCTGCAGCGGCCGGGCCCACTGGGTCAGCCGCGCCGACGGGGTGTTCTGCGGCGGGGTGCTGGTGGGGCCGCTGCTGGCGATCCTTGACCCCCGGGCCTCGGTGCGGCTGCTGGTGGGTGACGGGGAGCCGGTGCTGGCCGGCCAGCGGCTGCTGGAGCTGGAGGGGCCGGCGGCCGCCCTGGTGGCGGCGGAGCGCACGGCCCTCAACCTGGCCATGCGCCTGTCCGGCATCGCCACCGCCACCGCCGCCCTGGTGCGGGTGCTGGCGGGCACCGGCGTGCGCCTGGCCGACACCCGCAAGACCACCCCCGGCCTGCGGGTGCTGGAGAAGTACGCCGTGCGCTGCGGCGGCGGCTGCAACCACCGCCTCGGCCTCGATGACGCCGCCATGCTCAAGGAGAACCACCTGGCCTGGGCCGGCGGCGTGGCGGCCGCGGTCGCGGCGGTGCGGGCCTCGGCCCCCTGGCCGGCCCGGTTGATCGTGGAGGCCGAAACGGCTGCCGAAGCGGAAGCGGCGGTGCGGGCCGGGGCCGATGCGGTGCTCCTGGACGACTTTTCCCCGGCGGCCCTGGCGGACCTGGTGCCCAGGCTGCGGGCCCTGGCGCCGGCGGTGGTGCTGGAGGCCTCCGGGGTGCGGCCCGAGCAGCTGGGCGCCTACGCCGCCACCGGCATCGATCTGATCTCCACCAGCGCCCCGGTCACCCGCAGCCCCTGGCTGGATCTGAGCATGCGCTTCGCGGCGACGCTGGCCTGAGCCCGGTCCTGGGCCTGCGTTTCAAGCCCGGTAGCTTCCGTGGGCAAGCCAGGGAACCGCCCCTATGGTGCAGCACGTGCACGGATCGGCGAATGGATTCTCCCGCTGCGGTGGCCCCCGGTTCCCTCCGATCCCGCCGCGGCAGGGCCCTGGCCCTGGGTTCCCTGGCCTGCCTCTGCTGCCTGGGGGTGCCGGCTCGAGCCGCCGACGCGGTGCTGCAACAGGCGTCCACCTCCGGTGAGGTGCTCATGGTGGGACCCGCCGACAGCCCGCCGCTGATCCGGATGGGGCCGAAGGGGGAGCCGGAGGGCTACGCCGTCGACCTGGCCCGCCGCATCGACCGCCAGCTGAAGGCGGAGCTCGGCGAATCGGTGCGGATCCGCTTCGCCCCCGTCGACAGCATCGGCGTCACGGTGGAGGCCGTCGCCAGCGGCAGGGCCGGCCTCGCCTGCGGGGTGCCCTTCAGCTGGGATCGGGAAAAGCTGGTGGACTTCTCCCTCCCCATCGGCCTTTCCGGCCTGCGGCTTCTCACCGGCAGCGGCGGCCTCGATGGCTCCCCCGCCTCCCTGGCCAGTCAGCCGATCGCGGTGGTGGAGGGATCCCTCGGTGCCGGTTTCCTCGGTTCTCTGGAGCCCACCGCCCGGGCGGTCCGCTTCCCCACCCTGCCCCAGGCCGTCACGGCCCTGGAGCAGAAAAAGGTGGCGGGGGTGCTGGGTGACGCCAACGTGCTGGCCGGCCTGCGGCACGAGCGGCGGCTCTCCGGCCTGGCCCTGGTGCCCGAGCAGCCCTATGTGAGCTACGGCGTCGGCTGCATCGTGCCGGAGAACAATTCCCGGCTGCTGAACGTGGTCAACCTGGCCATCGCCAGCCTCTTCCAGGGCTACCTGGAGGGGCGACCCGATGCCGTGGCCAGCGTCGCCCCCTGGTTCGGCCCCACCGGTGTGCTGGAGCTCCCCGCTGACAGGGTGCGGGCCTTCTTCGAATCGGTGCTGCTCACCCGCGAAGGCCTCCAGCTGGGGGCCTCCGCCCCGGCGCCCCGCCCCTGAAGCCCCCGCTCCGCCCCACTCTTCCGCCTCCCCTCCCTCCTGGCAGCAACCCGATGACGAACCACCCCCGTTCCGGTCTGTTCGGTTTCCTGCTGTTGCTGGCCGCCCTGGCTCCGGCCGGCGCGGGGGCCAGGGCGGTGGTCGACGGCCCCTCCAGGCCCGCCTCGGCCGCCGCGTCCCCGACTCCCATCGAGGCGGCCCCCGGCTCGATCGATGCCCGGCTGCGGCGCATCTCGGAGGCCATGGGACAGGCCACGGGCCAGCTGGCGGGGGCAGAGGGCCAGCCGGCAGGGGCGCCGGGCCGGGCCAAGGCTCCTGACGGCCGGCTTGCCTACATCTTCGTCAACGGCGGCGGGCCCCGCTTCGGCTGGGGCAACGGCGGCTTCCGTAACGGCGGCTGGGGCAATGGCGGTTTCCGCAACGGGGGCTGGGGCAACGGGGGCTTCCGCAACGGGGGCTGGGGCAACGGCGGCTTCCGTAATGGCGGCTTCCGCAACTTCTGGTGACCGCCATCGGCACGCCGCCACCGGGCAACCCGGAAGGCTTCGGGCCGCTGCAGCTGCTGGTGGTGCAGCCGACGCCCTACTGCAACCTCGACTGCGACTACTGCTACCTCCCCAACCGGGACGACCGGCAGCGGTTATCGCTGGAGCTGCTGGAGGCGGCCCTGGCGCGGGTGCTGGAGAGCCCCTATGTGGGCGGCGACTTCACCCTGCTCTGGCACGCCGGTGAACCGCTCACCGTGCCGATCGCCTTCTATGACGCCGCCGCTGATGGCGTGCGGAGGGCGTTGGAGGGCTGGACGGGGGAGCCGCTGACGATCCACCAGTCGGTGCAGACCAACGCCACGCTGATCAACGACGCCTGGTGCGACTGCTTCGAGCGCAACGGCATCGCCGTGGGCGTGAGCATGGACGGGCCCGCCTTCCTGCACGACGTCCACCGCCGCACCCGCACCGGCCTGGGCACCCATGCCGCCACGCTGCGCGGCATCGAGCACCTGCGCCGCCGCGCCATCCCCTTCCAGGTGATCGCCGTGATCACCGAGGAGTCCCTCGGCCACGCCGACGAGCTGTTTGCCTTCTTCGTGGAGAACGGCATCACCGACGTGGCCTTCAACATGGAGGAGACCGAAGGGGAGAACCGCGTCTCCACCCTCAGCCGCCCCCGGGCCGAGGTCGCCTATCGCCGGTTTCTCGAGCGCTTCTGGTCGCTGTGGCAGGAGCTGCCCGAGGTGATGCGGGTGCGGGAGTTCGAGGGCATCTGCAGCCTGGCCCAGGCCGATGCCCGGCTGGCGTGCACCGACATGAACAACCCCTTCGCCATCGTCAACGTGGATGCGCGTGGCCGGATCTCCACCTTCGATCCGGAGCTGCTGGCGGTGCAGACCGACACCTACGGCGACTTCGTGCTGGGCCATGTGCTGACCGACAGCCTGGTGTCGATCGCGGAAAGCGCCAAGTTCCGGCGCATCCTGGCGGACATGCGCGCCGGCACCGACCGCTGCCGGGACGAGTGCGCCTACTTCGGCCTCTGCGGCGGCGGCGCCGGCAGCAACAAGTACTGGGAGCACGGCACCTTCGCCTGCAGCGAAACCCAGGCCTGCCGCTATCGGATCAAGATCACCGCCGATGTGGTGCTGGCCGGCCTGGAGGAGGCGCTGGGGCTGGTGCCCTGATCCCTCAGGAGGTACCAAACAGAAGAGCCGCTGCGGTGAGGCAGCGGCTCTGGGATCTGTGGGCCGTGAAACGCCGGCGCGTGGGTGACCTCTCACAGCAGCGGTTGGGACTCGACCAGCCAGGGGGTGGTCGGTGTGGCGCCGAAGCCGGCGGCCGGGAACGGCGAAACCAGGGGATCGGTGGCCAGGGGTTGGCTGCCGCCGAGGCTGGCGAGTTCCGTCAGGGCCAGGATCGGATCGCTGGTGAGGATCGGATCCGCCGTCAGGGTGTCGTCGAAGGCCATCGGGGCGCCGAGGACGTCGTTGTCGACGGCCGGGGCGAGGCTGGTGCCGCCGCCGATGATCGGGTCGACCGTCTCTGGCTCGCCCGTTTCCAGGGCGGCGTTCTGGGCCGTGCTGGTGAGCGGAGAGCCGCTGGCATCGACGGCGAACTGCCGGAGCAGGAGCTGACCTGCGCTGCTGGAGGGAGTGGCCAGGGCGTTGGAGGAGACGAAGTTCCAGTTGCGATCCAGCGTCCAGGTGCGGATCTGACCGGTGGAGACCACCTTCCAGAGGATCTGGTTCTGGCCGGAGGCGTTGGTTTCGGCGGCCAGGATCTGGCGATCGGCGAACTGGGTGGCCGTGATCTGGGTGCCCTGGTAGCGGACGGCGGAGGTGAGACCGTTGACGCGAACCGAGACCCGGTTGTTGGTGGTGTCGCGCAGCAGCTGGACGGCGCCGTTGGGATCAAGCACCTGAAGGGTGCTGGCGGTGCCCGTGGTGATGGTCGGCGGCGGGCTGGTGGTCAGCGGGGTGCCGTTGGCATCGACCATGAACTGCTGCTGGAGCAGCAGGCCGGCGCTGCTGGTGGGTGTGGCCAGGTTGTTGTCGGAGGAGACGAAGTTCCAGTTGCCATCCAGCGTCCAGGTGCGGATCTGGCCGGTGGAGACCACCTTCCAGAGGATCTGGTTCTGGCCGGAGGCGTTGGTTTCCGCGGCCAGGATCTGGCGATCGGCGAACTGGGTGGTCGTGATCTGGCTGCCCTGGTGGCGGACGGCCGAAGTGACGCCGTTGACGCGGACGGAGACCCGGTTGTTGGTGGTGTCGCGCAGCAGTTCAACGGCGCCGTTGGGATCGATCACCTGCAGGGTGGTGCTGGTGGGAGGCGGTGTGGTTGTGGTGGGGGGTGGGATGGGTGTGGGGGTCGTGGTGCCGCCCGCGGGCGCGACGGTGCCGCTCACCATGTACTGGCCGAGGCTGCCGTAGTCGGTGTAGCCGGTGGGGGTGCTGGCCAGGGGGGTGCCGAAGCCGACGCCGTCGATGCCGAGGTAGTAGGTGCCGGCGTCAAGGTTGAGGGAGAAGCTGGCGGTGGTCAGGTCGGCCGGGTTGAAGGTCTGGACCACGGACCCGTTCGCCCGGTAGAGGGTCGCGGCGATGTCGAGGTTGGCGCCGCGCGCGGCGAGATAGCTGGTGGTGTAGGAGCCGACGCTGTTGATGAAGGCCCGCGAGGCATTGACGATGTCGAAGGTCACCAGACCGGCGCCGGTATCGAACCGGAACATGTCCACGTCGGTGTTCCGCTCGATGATCCCGAAGCTGCTGAAGGTCAGCCCGGTGAGCGCCGTCGCGGTGGTGAAGGCGTTGCCATGGTCATCGGCGTTGTACGTGAAGCCGTTGCCGTTGGTGATCGTGGCCAGGTCGTCCTGGGTGTTGTTGGCCCCGGCGTACTGACCGTTGCTCCACTGGGTGAGGTGCTCGTCGTTGCCCAGCCAGGACGCCCCCATGATGGTGCCCCAGCTGGTGGCACCGGAGCCGCCATGGCCGCCGTAGTACTCGGTGGTGGTGCCGGCACCGTCGTGCGTGAGGCCAAGGGTGTGGCCGATTTCGTGGCTGGCCGTTTCGGCGGCGGTGTATTCGCCCCGGTTGAACACCAGGGCCACGTCGTCGGTGGACCAGTTGAAGCTGTTGTAGTAGGCGGTGCCACCGCCGCCGGCATTCTTGATCGCCTGGCCCGTGAGCAGGTTGAGGTTGCTGGTGAAGGCCACCCGGATGCCCCAGCGGTCATCGCCGGTGCCGGATTTACGCAGGGCTTCGGTGCCGGATTTACGCAGGGCTTCGGTGCCGGGATCCTGGGTGGTGACGTTGACGTTGAAGGGGGAGAAGTCTTCGGCCACCCGCTGCCAGATGCGCTGGATCTCCGTGAGGATGGTGGAATCGAAGGTGCTGTAGAAGGCCTTGAGGCTCAGATTGCCGCCGTTCTCCCACGGCGTGTTGTTGATCTGGTAGCCGTCGAAGTCGAGATAGATCGTCTTCGTGGCGTTCGGGTTGCTGTGCAACCGGAACACATCGCTCACGTTCACGCCCGTGCCGAGGGTGACCAGGCTGTTGAGGACCAGGGGAGCCTGGTCAGTGGTGGTGTCCCAGGCGGCGGCCCCGTCACCGGTGGTGACGGCCAGCACGCTGCAGGCCCGGCAGCCGCAGGCGGGACCCGCCGCGGTGGCGGCGGCGGCGGAAGCTTGCCCGGGCCAGGGATCGTTCAGCACCTGGTGGCTGTTCGTGGCCACCGCCGTGGTGGCCTCGAGGGTGACACCCTTCTGGAAGAGGGCGGCCGGTGCGGCGGCTGGAGCCGAATAGCTGGCTTCGAGGTTGTCCAGGGCGTTGCCTGAGCCTCGGGGGGGAGGCGAGGCCTTGGTCGTCGCCAGAACGGCGTTGATCACGGCGGCGGGCTCTTCGGCAGTGGCCGGCGCCGCGTCGGCGAGCAGGGTGAGGTTGGTATCGGAGGAGCGTCGTGTTTGGTTGGAAAGTTCAGGGAACAGGGGGGAAAGTGATTGTTGGCCCCCTGCAGTTGCGGTGTAAGTCATGGCGGAGAGAGGGTAAAAAGACGGCGAGTTCCATCAGCACCAGGAGCCTCCAACCATGGACAGGCGGATGCTTCAGGTGATCTTCAAAGTCGTTGCGCCCAGAGGTCTGGAGGGATCGACTTTGTTTCCGGGGGCATCATCGTTCTGCAGCAGCTTTGCAGCCTTTATGCACAGGCCAAATCACGGGGAGAGTTGGCTGGCTGACGCTGAGCATTTCCTTGGAATTGCACCACCAGTCCTGTGGTTTCGGATTCAAAAATCGCTGCATGCCGGCCGCTGCGGCCTTACCCGGGAGGCCGGCCATCGGCCGCCGGGACGGTGTCGCCAGAGGGGGCTGGGGCCTCTCCGGAGGGGGTGAGAACGGCAGAATCCCAGTGCTGCCAGGGGTTCCAGCCGTCGGCACCACGGCTGCCGGCACCTTGGAGGAACCCTTCCTGAAGCCTGAGGGGCAGAGCTCTATCGCCCTAAGCGCCTTTAAGCATGACCTGCAGTTTTGTAACGGATGTGCAGACTTGGCGCTGCGCTCCGATGCGGGCCTCTTCCTGCCGGGATGGTGCCATCCGCAGCCCAGGTCGGCAAGCCTCAGGGGGGTGGGGGAACGCCGGTTTCCGAGCTGTCGTCGTCCTCGGGGACCAGGCGGGAGAAGTACTCCTCCTCTGTGGCTCCGTTGGACAGGCCCGGAAGGGCCCGACCCCGCAGGCTGATCGCCGTGTGCCACTCCACCAGCAGTGGCACCCCCTGTCCCTTGCGCTGGGCGCCCATGGCGAAGGCGATGGCCAGGGCGAACGAGGAGAGCATTACCCGCAGGCTGTCCCTGATCACGGATTCGATGGTCTTGGGAGTCGGGGCCTGGATCCTGGCGGTCACCTCCTGCCTCACCTCGTGGAGGCGAGCCAGCATCCTGCGCTTGGTTTCCGGCAGCGGCAGCCCAATGGTCTCGAAGCGGATCCCCAGGCTTGGGGTCTGAATCGCCTGGAGTCGGGCCTGAAGGTTGTCGAGGCTGGTGGCCGTCGTGATGGTCTCCTGGAGGAGATCGAAGGTGCCGTTGGCGACGGAGAGCTGGCGGGCCACGTTGGCCCTGGCCGCCACCACGCTGTTCCAGCCGGCAAAGGCCTGCAGGGGAACGATCAGCAGGAAGCCGAGGACCGCCACGATGGCGAGACGGGCCAGGGCGTCGCGCCGTTTCTGCAGGACAGGATTCTCGGGGTCGAGGTAGGCCGCAAGGTGAAGCAGCCCGAGGGCCACCAGGGGGATGGTGGCCGAGTCAAGGCAGGCGGCGATGAAGCGCAGCTGCCAGTCCGTGTCCAGCAGGCGAACGGGGAGGACGCTGGACAGCAGGGTGATGAGGTAGGTGACGAACAGGGCAATCGCCATGAAAGCGAGCCGATCGGCCAGGATCGCCGAATCGAAGGCCCTGAATTCCTTGGTGCCGGCCATCAGGACAGCCGGGCCCCGGTGCGGGAGCCAGGGTGGCCTGCCTGTTTTCCTGCGTGGATGTCTTTGGGATGGAACGCGAGCGCCACGGGATCGGAAGCATTCAGGCCGCAGAACTTTCTCGCAGTGACTTCAATCACCGTGCGGGGAAGTTGCCAGTCTGCGAACCGACCGGGCGGCCAATATGTGACTGGTTATGACCAGTCACCTGCATGCATCCTGGCCTGGATATCAATGAGTGCGGTTGATCAACGTCACAATTCAGTGCTGCTGCGGGTTGGGGAATGCCTGATCAGGTGCCGCATCTTTCGGCTCCATCCGAAGGCTGCCGCAGCCCCAAGAACGGGAAGGGGACCGGGAACCGCATCGGTGGGCCCTTCATCTGGAATGCGCCAGAACGCTGCCCCCGTGACCTTTTCGGCGCCGCTTTCCGTACGTCCATTGGGCTTTTTGACATTCTGGAAGCGCAGGGCAATCTGGGCCTTGCTCCAGCGGTCACCCGGGTCGAAGGAGTTGAAGAGATTGTAGAAGCGCTCCGCCACCTGGTCGGCGGTGGCGATGGAGGCGTCGTTGGCTTTCAGCTGGAACTGAACATTGACGGTGCTGCCTCCTCCGATGCCGGTGCTGCCGGATCCTCCATGGCAGCCATCCCTGCTGCTCATCCGCGCACAGAAGTCGAAGTTGGCGAAGGGGGCGTAGGGGGCGGTGGCCGAGCCTGTGATCGCCAGCCATTCGTCTTCGTCGACGCGCACGCCGCGGCTGCGCTGGTTGGGGGTGGTGTTGTTCACACCGCCGAAGACCCTACCGAAGCCCGAATCCAGCGGGTTGTACCTCAGCAGGGAGATCGCCTCGCTGCCTTTGTCGCGCAGCGGCTCGTTGAAGGCGAAGCCCACCAGGGTGCCGGAGGAGGGGCCCGACGCTGGCGGGGTGTTGGTGATGCCGAGGTCGAGGGTGTAGGTGTTGCCGTTGCCCGGATCCTTGCGGAAGTCGAAGCTCATCCGGGCTTTGACGCCGGTGTTGTAGAAGCTGGTGCCGGCGATGCCGCTGTCGAAGATCACGTCAAAGGCGTTTTTGGCCTGGGCGGGGGCGGCGAGCCCGACCAGTGCAGCCAACACCCCGAGGCCGAGTCCAGCGAGGCCTCCGATCAGCCTCTGGGGGGGGCTTGGCTGTGGGTCGCATGAACGCTTCCTTAATCCACATTCACCACAGCAGGAGATCTTTCACCCTGCTCACAGATTTATGCAGTCGTGGGTCAGGGGGATGGGGGAGGATCGTCCTCCGGCGGGGCGAGCTGGGCGAAATAGTCCTCTTCGATGGCTGCGGGGGTCCCGCGTCGGTTCTGGCGACTCTGTTGCCGAACGCTCCACATCGTCAGCACCTCAACCAG
The DNA here is from genome assembly GCF_024346155.1 of Cyanobium sp. Candia 9D4. Lineage (NCBI taxonomy): Bacteria > Bacillati > Cyanobacteriota > Cyanophyceae > Synechococcales > Prochlorococcaceae > Cyanobium > Cyanobium sp. Candia 9D4. The sequence goes on from NZ_JAGQCK010000002.1 coordinate 624,643, forward strand.
CAGAGGCACCTCACGGCCACGGCGCTGGGCCGCGATCGCAAAGGCCAGGGCATAGATGAGGCTGGTGGCCATCACCCGCAACGCGTTCGTCACCACGTTCTCGATGGCCTCCGGTGGCGGCGCCTTGATCCTGGCCTTCACCTGCTCCTCGAGCTCGTTGAGGCGGATCAGCATCTGGCGCTGGGTCTCCGGCAACGGCAGGCCCAGGTCCTGGAAGCGGATGCCCAGCTCCGGCGACTCCAGCGCCTGCAGCCGCGCCTTCAGATCCTCCAGGCTGGTGGCGTCATTGATCGCTTCCCGGATCAGGGCGAAGTTCCTGTTGGCGGAGGTCAGCTGGGTCGTCAGCCTGGCCCTTGCTGTGGTCACCGTGCTCCAGGAGGCATAGGCCTGCACAGGGATCAGCAGCAGAAATCCCAGGACAGCGAGGACGGCCCAGCGGGCCAGGGAGTCCCGGCGACGCTCCAGGGCGGCATTAGCCGGATCCAGGTAGGCCGCGAGATGCAACAAGCCCAGGCCCACCAAGGGGATGGCGGCGGCGCTGATCAGGGCGGAACTGACTCTCAGCTGCCAGAGGGTGTCGAGCGGCCGCAGGGGAATGGCCGTGGCGACCACCCCGCCGCCATAGATGACGAAGAGCGTGATCGAGAAGACCGAGAGGCGATCGGCGAGGACTGCACTTTCCCGACCCCTTGAAGGGGAATCAGACACCATGGGCAAGGCCTGCCTGTGGCATGGAATACCCCATCAACGGCAGAGTCAATCAAGGCCAGGTTAGGGCTTGACGCCGAGAAACAGGGAGGATCTTAGGCGGAAGGTTGGGCCTGGAAGTTGGCGGAGGTGATCCTGCGGCGCAACTTGCGGCTGAAGGCAAAGGCCGTGGCGGCGCCAAGAACGGGCAGCGGGCCGGGAACTGCGTCGCCGGGGGCCTGAGGAGGCTTCTTGGGGATGCCTCCGACCTTTTCACTCTGGCCGGACACGCCCGAGGAAGTGGTGACGTTCTGGAACCGCAGGGCCACTTGGGGAGCGTTGGGGTTGGTGGCAGGATTCCAGGAATTGAACAGGTTGAAGAAGGACTGGGTGACTTCTTCCGCCGTATCGATACTGGCCACATTGGAGGCCAGGGTGAAGCGGACTCTGGTGGACTGCCCATCAGCCAATCCACGGGCCTGACCACCCACACAATTGTTGCCGGAATCACGGGCACAGAAGGTGAATGATCCGTACGGTGAGAAGGGAGCCGGCTGAGGGTTGGTGGCGATGGTCAGAACAGTGTTGTTATTGACCGTGGCTTCAGAGCCGTTGGCCGTGGCACCAAAGACATCACCGAAGTTGGAATCCAGAGGATTGTAGGTAAGGAGCTTGATGTCGGAAGGCGTATTGTTCGTGCCGGGGACGTTGAAGGCAAAGCCCACGAGCGTCCCGCTGGGATCGCCGGGAACCCGAGTGGTATTGGCGATGCCCAGATCAAGGGTGTACTCGTTGCCGGTGTTCTTGGTGAAACTGAAGGTCATCTTCCCCTTGACCCCCGTCGACTCGGTGCTGGTGCCAGCGATGCTGCTGTCGAAATCCACGTCGAAGGACGTGAACGCCATCGCAGGAGCGGCTGCAGCGAGGAGACCAGCAAGGCAGCCGACCGTGAGGAACTGGTTGCGGCGGGCCGGGGCCAACATTGCGACAGCATGAAAGTCCGTTCACCTTACCACAGGCTTTGTCACCAAGCATCAAGGCGCTTTAGTCAATCCTTAAGTCGAAGGGCGGTTGTGGGCCCGCGCCACTGCTCCAAGGCCGGGATCCACTGCCGCCATAGGGCTGGGGGTGCCCGGCAAGAGCTGGTCCTGCTGGACTCGACAACGAGCCCATAGGCATGCCTGTTTCGCCAAATCAGCACTTGAACACGTCAGGCGCAGGACCGACCAGGTCGCACAACGGCTAGGGGCCTGGGCGAGGATCCTCCTCCTCGGGAGCCAGAGAGGCAAAGAACTCCTCTTCGCGCTTGGCAGCGGAATTCCGGAACGGCATCGCAGCGCTGGACTGGCCGCCCCTGGTCGTGCGCGCCAGCAGGGACGGCAGCTCCACCAGAAAGGGCACCGCGCTGTTCCTGCGTTGGGCAAGGGCCGCAAAGGCGATGGCCAGGGCGATGGAGGAGACCATCACGCGCAGGCTTTCCCGCAGCAGCCGATCGTTGGTGGCTGGATCCAGTCTGGAAAATCTTGCCTTGAACTGACCTTCCGCCTGATCCAGCTGGAAGAGAAGGCGCTGCTTCAGTTCCGGCAGAGGCAGGGATGGAAACTGATCGGCGTTGAGCCGGATCTGCAGGTCAGGGCGCTGCAGCGCCAGCAGCCGCTTTTGAAGATCCTCAGCGCTGCCGGCCTGCTGGATGGCCTGGCGAACCGTCTCAGCCCGCTGTGTCGCGCTGGCCTGCTGCTGATCGGCGATCGCATTCGACAGCCGGAAGGACCTCCAGACCGTGAATCCCTGCAGGGGAACGATCAGTAGGAAACCCAGGCAGGCCAGGACGGCAAGCCGGGCAAGGCCATCGCGCCGTCTCTGAAGTTTGTCGTCCTGAGGGCTGAGGTAGGCGGCGAGGTGGAGCAGGGCCAATCCGAGCAGCGGAATCGGAGCCGCTTCGATCAAAAGCTTGATCGTGGTGAGCTGCCAGAGGGGATCCAGCAGCCTGGGGGGCACACTGAAAGCCAGAACGGAGATCAGATAGACCACAAAAAGGGTGTAGGCGACCACAGCCAGTCGGTCGGACAGGATGAAGCTGCTGAGACTTCTGTTCTGGGGGATCTCACTCATGGGGATGGCTGGGCTCTCGGACGGGCAAGGCGAAGTGAGGATCGGCACCAAGAAAAAAGCCTGCTCGAAATGAACAGGCTTTCAGAGAGATGGAAGTGCTGGAGCGTTGCGAGGGAGTGGAGAAACCTCGCTTCAGACCTTGACGGAGCTGGACTTGATGCGATAGCGAAGCCTGCGGCTGAAGCCGAAGGCTGCAGCCGCCCCAAGGACAGGGAGTGGGCCGGGAACAGAGTCGCCGGGGGCCGGAGGCGGCGGAGGCAGGCAACCGTTGGCCTCCGTGCAGAGGACGCCGGTGAGCTTGTCGCTGCCTCCTCGGCCACCGGCAATCGCCTTGAATCGTGCGGCGAAGGGATTGAAAGTGGCGTTCTCGAACAGGCTCACGAAGGCATCACGGAAGGCCGTGGAGCCCACCAAGGTGGTGGAGGAAAGGGAAAAGGTGCCAGCGGGAGTGGCGGAAGCCCCATTGGCAAGCCCATCGTTTGGACTGCCGCTCGCAAGGCAGTCAGGGTTGGCAGCTGTCACGCAGATGGCAAAGCTGCCCAGAGGCGGGAGGGTGCCATCGGTGACAACGGCATCAAAGGTCGAGCTGGGAGTATAGCTGAGAAAGGTGACGTCCGAGGGCAACTGCAGGCCAATCCCCACGAACCGGGAGGCGGTGATCGGTGCCGTGGAGGTGTTCTTGAGGTCCATGGCCATGCTGACCGCGTTCCCTACGCCCGTGAATGTGAAGGTGGCCTCACCGGTCACACCGGTTCCCGTCGGTCCGTTGCTGCTGAACGAGCCGAGGGATGGGTCGAAAAAGACCTTGAAGGTGTCGGCGGCGAAGGCCGGGGAGAGGCTGAGCGCCGTGGCCACTCCTGTGGCGGCCAGCACTACCAGATTCGAAAGGGCTGCAGGCATGGATCTAGCGCCGATTCACTTAGGTGAGAGGTTGGCACCAATCTCTCACTTTTGTCAAATCCCTGTTTAATCCCTTTTGGGGCTTGCCGTCATGGGGTCTTTGGCCACGGGTGTGAGGTGTGGAAGCTCCTCCCTCGGGGCCAGGGATTCGAAGAATTCCGCCTCACGTTGTGCCGCGGACGGCGGGAAGACGGCGATCCCGCCAGGCTCCCCTAGGTTCCTCCGGTGTCGCCACAGCTCTAGGGGGTTCAGCTGGGCCAGCAGTTCCGGCCACTCCATCAGGAAGGGCACCAGCTGGCCCTTGCGCTGCGCGCAGGCGGCGAAGCCGGCCGCGAAGGCGATCGACGAGACCATCACCCGCAGGCTTTCGCGCGTGATGCGATCGGCCGTGGCACGGTCGATGGGCGAGAACCTCGCCTTGACCTGCCCCTCCGCCTGATCGAGCTGGCTGAGCAGCTGCCGCTTCAGGACCGGCAGGGGGATGGCCGGAAAGCGAGAGGGGTCCAGCTGGATGCGCAGATCCGGCCGCTGCAGTGCCAGCAGACGCCGTTGCAGGTCCTCCGGGCTGGTGGCCTGCGCGATGGCGAGCCGGACCCGCTCCGCCCGCTCGCTGGTGCTGGCCTGCTGCTGGTCGGCGATGGCATTGGCGAGCCGATAGGACCGCCAGACGGCCTGGCCCTGCAGGGGAATGATCAGCAGGAATGCCAGGGAGACGGGTACGGCCAGCCGTGCCAGGGCCTCCCGCCGCCGTTGCAGACGCAGGTTGGCCGGGCTGAGATAGGCGGCCAGATGCAGCAGAGCCAGCCCCAGCAGCGGAATCGGGGCCGCTTCCACCGTGATCCGGGTGCTGCTGAGCTGCCAGAGGGGATCCAGCAGCCGGGGCGGAAGGATGGCGGCCAGCACCGCAGCCCCATAGACCGCGAACAGTGTCAGGGCCACCAGCGCCAGCCGGTCGGCGACGATCGCCGTCTCCAGGCCCCTGTTCTGAGGGGTCTCGCTCATGGGGTTGGGTTGTGGGCCCCGATCCGGCGACGCAGCTTGCGGCTGTATCCGAAGGCCGCCGCGGCGCCCAGGAAGGGCACCGAGCCGGGCACTTCATCGCCAGGGGCTTGCCCACCACCACCGATGGTCCCGGCGAGGAGCTTGTCGCTGCGACCACCGGGTTCGATCGCCTTGAACCTGGCCGCAATCGGGCCGATGTAGGCCGGGTCACCCGTGGGCGGAATCAATGGCTGGTAGTAGTTGAAGAAGGCCTGGCGAAAGGCGAGGGCGCCGCTGACATCAGCGGCCGACAGCCGGAAGGTGCCCGCGGAGTAGCCCAGCGTCGCATTGTTGAGGCCGTCGCCGGGGTTACCACCGCCGGTGCAGCCCTTGTCGTTTCCGGCGGTGATGCACAGGGAGTATGGGTCCAGGGGGGGCCTGGGCGCGGTCGAATCAAACGGAGAGAAATCCGCGTCGGCCACGGCGATGTCGAACAGGGAGCCGCTCGATGGTGTGTAGCCGAGATCGGCATTGGCGCCAGCGCCGAGATCGACCGTGCTGATGTTGCTGGGCAGCTGGAACGCCAGGGCCACGAATTCCGAGGCCGTCGGTTGCGAGCCCAGGGGCGGAGGGGTGGTGCCCGTGAGATTCGACAGCATGATCGTCATGTCCACGAAGCTGCCGGCGTCGACAAAACTGAAGGTCGCCGCCGCCCTGACGCCCGTCGCTTCGGTGGATTGGTCCGGCCCGAACGTGACCGTGAAGAACGGGTCGATGGCCCAGGCCGGCGTAGCGGCGGACAGCAGGCCGACCATCCCGGCGGCCGCCAGGGCGCCTTTGGCACGGGCCACGGCCTGGGCGGGGGTGCGTCGGGGGGAGGGATTCATTCAGCCAGGACTCAACTGATCGCAAGTTATCGGGTTCTGTTATCTCCAAACTCTCAGGCTGTAACCGTCCCTTGAACGGATCTTGATTGCTGCACTGCTTGCCAAGCCCTCGGATCGCCAACGGTGTATGGCCTGAGCCCCCCTGTGATCATTGGATTCTCTCTGGTCAAGGAGTGTCCCCTTCGGCGCAACCAACCGCGGGATGGTGTGGATCAGAGCAGACGCCGGCAGATGTTGAATCCTCTGATCTGCTGCAACCGCGATGCGGATGGTCGGCGGCGTCTGTTACAGCCTCCTCCGCTGGCCCCGTCGGCCCCGTCGGCCCCTCCGCGCTGCCGGGAAGGTCGATCGGGTCCACCCCTGCCGTTCGACCGGTTCCGCTCCATGCTGCGCATCGCCCACGCCCTGAACAGCCCATTGCTGGGGCCCTGGAGAGCGCGTTCCCCGAGGCGGTTGCCCCTGCCCGGGAGGCCGGTACGGCGCTGGATCCCCAGCTCGGGCCCGCCAGCAAGCGGTGTTCGGAGACTTCCAGGCCACAGGCGCCCTCGCCCTGGTCGGGATGGCTTCCGATGTCGACCTCGCCGTGGAAGGCTTGCCGAAACTCGATCTCCTTGAGGCCATGGCGGAAGCGGAATCCAGCGCCGGCGGGATCCCCGTGGACCTTGTACGCATGAAAAGCCTGCAGCCCCACGGCAGCAGCGGATCCGCGAACGCGGCCGGCGCCTGCCGTGACATCCGACGGTTCTTCCAGGCCGAAGCTGGATGATCTGCTGATGGACCTCCGCGTGGAGCGTTCGAAGCTGGAGACGCTGGTGGAGGGTCTTCGGGTCGCCTGCCGCTCTTTGGATCAGGACTCTCTGCCGCCCCTCAGGGTGGACGCGGTCGCTCTACGCCTGCAGAGCTCCTACACCGGCATCGAGTGCTGTTTCGTGCTCATCGTTCGCGCCATCAACGGCGCACCCCCTGACGGCGCCGATTGGCATCGCCGGCTGCTGGACCGCATGACGGTCGCCAGCCCCGCTCGGCCCGCCTTACTCCGAGCCGACACGGCGCAGGGCCTTGTTGAACGGCTTCGCTTTCGCCCTGTCGTTCGCCACCTCTACGCCTACGAACTGGAGGCCGAGCAGGTGGAGCGGCTTCTGGGGAAGGTGCTCGGCCTCTGGCCCGAGGTGAGCAGCGATCTGGATCAGTTCACAGCCTGGTTGCTGGAGCTCTTCGAAGCGCTGTGACTCTCCCGCCCCGCCGGGGAGGATGATCGTGCCCCCGCCTGCCGTCCGACCGGCTTCGCTCCATGCTGCGCATTGCCCAACACCTGAACATCTCACTGATGGGTGCCCTGGAGCGTGCGTTCCCCGAGGCGGCCGCCGCCGCCCGTGAGGCCGGCAAGCCGCTGGATCCCCAGTTCGGGCTCGCCAGCAAGCCGGAGTTCGGCGATTTCCAGGCCAACGGCGCCCTGGCCCTGGCCCGGCCCCTGCGCAAGGCACCCCAGTTGGTCGCCGGGGAGATCGTGAATGAGCTGCTCAGGGATCCAGCGGCGTCGGCCCTCTGCCTGCCGCCGCAGATCGCCGGCCCGGGCTTCATCAACCTCACCCTGCGGCCGGAGGTGCTGGCCGCCGAGGTGGGCCGCCGCCTGGCCGATCCCCGCCTCGGGGTGGAGCCCGTGGCCCCCGGCGGCGCCCCGGTGGTGGTGGATTTCTCCAGCCCCAACATCGCCAAGGAGATGCACGTGGGGCACCTGCGCTCCACAATCATCGGCGACGCCCTGGCCCGGGTGCTGGAGTTCCGCGGCCATCCGGTGCTGCGGCTCAACCATGTCGGTGACTGGGGCACCCAGTTCGGCATGCTCATCACCCACCTCAAGCAGGTGGCCCCCGAGGCCCTCGACACCGCCGACGCGGTCGACCTGGGGGATCTGGTGGGCTTCTACCGCCAGGCCAAGGCCCGCTTCGACAGCGACGAAGCCTTCCAGACCACGTCCCGCGAGGAGGTGGTGAAGCTGCAGAGCGGCGATCCGATCAGCCGCCGCTGCTGGCAACTGCTGTGCGACCAGTCGCGTCGGGAGTTCCAGCGCCTCTACGACCGCCTCGACATCCGCCTCGACGAGCGTGGCGAATCCTTTTACAACCCCTACCTGGAGGCGGTGGTGGCCGACCTGGCCGCCGCCGGCCTGCTGGTGAGCGACGAGGGCGCCCAGTGCGTGTTCCTTGAGGCCGACGACGGCACGGCGAGCCAGGCGCCGCCGGTGATCGTGCGCAAGAGCGACGGCGGCTTCAACTACGCCACCACCGACCTGGCGGCCATCCGCTACCGCTTCGCGGCGCCCCCCGACGGCGACGGCGCCCGCCGGGTGATCTATGTCACCGACGCCGGCCAGGCCAGCCATTTCGCCGGGGTGTTCCAGGTGGCCCGCCGCGCCGGCTGGATCCCCGAGGGCGGGCGGCTGGAGCATGTGCCCTTCGGGCTGGTGCAGGGGGAGGACGGCAAGAAGCTGAAGACCCGTGCCGGCGACACGGTGCGGCTGAAGGAGCTGCTGGATGAGGCGGTGGAGCGCTGCGACGCCGACCTGCGTCGCCGGCTGGAGGAGGAAGGACGCCAGGAGGAGGAGGCCTTCATCAGTGAAGTCGCCACCACCGTGGGCCTGGCGGCGGTCAAGTACGCCGATCTGTCTACCAACCGGATCACCAACTACCAGTTCAGCTTCGATCGCATGCTGGCCCTCAGCGGCAACACCGCCCCCTATCTCCTCTATGCGGTGGTGCGGATCGCCGGGATCGCCCGCAAGGGCGGCGGCGACGGCGAGGACGCGGCCGGGACCGGCGGCCCGGAGTCCCCGGCCTCCCTGACGTTCAGCGAGCCCCAGGAGTGGGCGCTGGTGCGCCAGCTGCTGCAGTTCGATGCCGTCATCCAGGAGGTGGAGGAGGAGCTGCTGCCCAATCGGCTGTGCAGTTACCTGTTCGAGCTTTGCCAGCTGTTCAACCGCTTCTACGACCAGGTGCCGGTGCTCAGGGCCGAGGAGCCGGCCCGCACGTCCCGACTGGCGCTCTGCCGCCTCAGCGCCGACACCCTCAAGCAGGGCCTGGGCCTGCTGGGCATTCCCACCCTGGAGCGGATGTGAGGCCGGCGGAAAGGTCCGGTAGCGTTTGACGGCACGGCGGCTGATTGGTCCGGATGGTCGTGGAAGAGCCCGTCAGAGTCGTGATCATCGGCGGTGGCTGTGGCGCCATGGCGGCGGCCTATGAACTCTCCAGACCCGAGCACAACGGCCGCTACGCCATCACCGTCTACCAGCAGGGCTGGAGGCTCGGGGGGAAGGGGGCCTCGGGCCGTGGTCCATCCGGTCGGGTGGAGGAGCACGGATTGCATGTGTGGCTGGGTTTCTATGAAAACTCCTTCCGCATGATGCGGGAGTGTTATGCCGAGCTGGAGGCGTCGCCGGAAGGCTCCCCCTTTGGCCCCTGGCAGGACGCCTTTCTGCCGGAAAGGGATGTGGGGCTGTTCTCGCGATCGGGGTCGCCGGACTGGCGGAAGTGGAGCGCCCGGTTCCCACCCCGACCGGGACTGCCCGGGGATCCCCTGCCACCCGGTGCCACCTCTTCCATGGCGGGGTATCTGCAGCAGGCCATCGCCATGCTGCGGACCCTGATCCTGGACGTGGACGTGAGCACGCCGACGGAGGCCCCTGATGGGCGCCGGCCCGCCGACCTTCTCGAGGCCATAGCCGGCTGGCTCTCTGGGGGCACCTTCACCGGAGCGGCCCTGATCGTGGAGGGCCTCGCTCTGCTGAGCAGCGCCCTGCGGATCCTGCCGCTGCCGATGGAAGCCCCCCTGGTCCGCTTCGTCGAGGAACTGAATATCGCCACCCGATCCTGGCTGGAGGAGCGCTGGCTCGCGGACCACCCGAAGCGCCACATCTGGGAGATCGTGGATCTCGTGCTGGCCATTGTTGTGGGCAGCGTGCGATTCAACCTGCTCCGGGATCCCCGGGGACTGGAGGCGATCGACCACTACGAGTGCCGGGAATGGCTGCGCCTGAACGGGGCCTCGGAGCGGGCCGTGCGCTCTCCCTTCGTCGTCGGTCTCTATGACCTCGCCCTGGCCTATGAGGACGGCGATGCCAGCAAGCCTGCGCTGGCTGCCGGCCAGGCGATCCGGGGCTCCCTGCGCATGTTCTTCGGCTATCGCGGCTCCCTGTTCTGGCGCCTGCGGGCGGGCATGGGCGATGTGGTGTTTGCGCCGCTGTATGAACTGCTGCGCCGCCGGGGGGTGCGCTTCCAGTTCTTCCATAAGCTCACCAACGTGCAGATCCCGTCGGGGCCACCCATCCAGCCGGGTGATCGCAGCCATGTGGAAGCTCTCGAGTTTGATGTTCAGGCCGAGATTCACGGCAATCGCGACTATGACCCCCTGATCAACGTGGGCGATCGCCCCTGCTGGCCGTCGCAGCCCGATTTCGAGCAGCTGGTCGACGGTGATCGTCTCCGACGCGAACAGCGGGATTTCGAGTCCCACTGGGATCGCACGTTCACCTCCAGGCGACGCCTCGAAGTGAAGCGGGATTTCGATGCCGTGGTCCTGGGGGTGAGCGTCGGCGCCATCCCCCATGTCTGCCCCCAGATCCTGGCCAGGGATCAGCGCTGGGCCACCATGGTGGAGAAGGTGAAAACCACGGCGACCCAGGCCTTCCAGCTCTGGCTGCAGGAGGATCTCTCCCAGCTGGGATGGCAGGGCCCTCCCTACATCGTCTCGGCGTTCGACAAGCCCTTTGACACCTGGTGTGACATGGCCCATGTCATTCCTGAAGAGGCGTGGGTGCGGCCCCCCGCCACCGCCCTCTACTTCTGCGGCGTGCTCAGGGATCCTCCTGTGCCGCCGGCGGATACCGACGCCCCCTATCCGCACCGCAGGGCGGAGGAGGTCAGGGAGAACGCCCTGGCTTTCCTGCGAAACAGCGGCTCGGCCCTCTGGCCCGGCGCCTATGACGCCGCCGGAGCGTTCCGCTGGGAGCTGCTGGCCGATCCCACCGCACCGGAGGCTGCCGGAGGCCCTCCCGGCGAACAGAACCGCGGCGAGCAGCGATTCCTGAGTCAGTACTGGCGGGCGAACGTCAATCCGACCGATCGCTATGTGCTGGCGCTGCCGGGCAGCCTGAAGCACCGGATCTCTCCGCTGGATCCCACCTACGACAATCTCACCATCGCGGGAGACTGGACCGACTGTGGGTTCAACGAGGGATGCACCGAAGCCGCCGTGATCTCCGGGCGGCTGGCGGCCCATGCCCTTTCTGCTTCACCTTCGCTGGCAGAGATTCATGGCTATGATCATCCTTGAAGATTTCAGCAACAAATCCCCGCCACAGCACGGCCCGTCAGACCATCAGCCATCCGAGACCAGAACCCGATCACTCCCTGCTTGATGGCCCCATGTCGGATATCCCCAAGCCAGAGAATCAGCCGGGAATGGAAGATGGAGCGACGTCGGACGGACGTTGGCAGCGCCCGCCACTGGAGCGTGATCAACCGCTCCGGAGCGGCTGGGCCGACGGCGGGGCGCCCTTCGGGGGCCGGCCCATCACCGAGACCGTGGAAGACACCATCCGGACGGCGTATCGGGTCCTGGGGGAGAATGTCCGTCAGGGCCATGACGCCGCCGAACGCTACAGCCGGGAGACGGCCCGCGGCGCCGGCGACGCCTCCCGCGACCTTGGCACGTTGGCCAGTCGCATGATCCAGCTGGGGCGGGACATGGCCACGACCTACTTCGATGCCATGGATATCCTCCTGCAGGAGGTCGATCAGCGGCGCGCAGACCATGATCGCTCGCCGGAGCGGCGCGATCCCCCTGCGGACACGGGAAGCGACGATGCCGGCGAACCGCGTTAGCAGAGGCGGTCGCCCAGGGGCTGCCTGGGGCCCATGACCAGAACGATCCAGCCGCTGCTGGACGCCTATGGGCGGCTGATTCGTGAGTATGTGGAGCGTTACCTCACGAGCCAGCCCCGGGCTCCCTATCTCCACGAACTGCTGGCCGATTATCCGAGCCGGGGCGGAAAGATGATGCGGCCGTGCATCTGCATGGCCAATGCCCGCGCCTTCGGGGGAAGGCTGGAGGACGCCATCCCCTTCGCCGGTGCCGTGGAGATTCTCCACAATGCCTTGCTGATTCACGACGATATCCAGGATGAAAGTGTGGAGCGTCGTGGCCTTCCCACCCTGCATGCCCTGCATGGTGTTCCGCTGGCGATCAACGCCGGTGATGCCATGCTGTTGATGGCCTTTGGTCCCCTGCTCGACCATGTCGGCCGTCGCGGCGGCACGTTTGCCAGAAGGATTCTGGACGTGACGCGACGGATGGCCAGGGAAACGGCGGAAGGCCAGGCGCTGGATATCGGCTGGAGAATGGACCGTCGCCATGACATCAGCACAGCGGACTATCTCACCATGGTGCTGAAGAAGACGGCATGGATGGCCACCATCTGGCCAGCCCAGGTGGGGATGCTGCTCGGCACCCATGGCCTGGTGGACCCGGAGGCCGTGGTCCGCTTCGGCTTCTTTCTCGGTGCCACCTTCCAGATCCAGGATGACCTGTTGAACTTCTCCTCGGAAGCGGCCTATGGCAAGGAGCCGCGAGGCGATCTGTTGGAGGCTAAGCACACCCTGCTGTTGATTCATGTCCGTGACCAATGCAATCAACGCGAACGCGAGGACCTCGATCACTTCATGAACCTGCGCCGCGTGGAGCGCACCGCTGATGCCGTGGCCTGGCTGGCTGACCTCATGGTCAGCAAAGGCTCGCCCGACTATGCGCGCATGGTGGCGGAGTCCCTGGCGGGCGCCGCGCGCCATGAATTCACCAGAGCCTATGGGCACCTTCCCGACTCTCCGGACAAGGACTTCATCGAGGATCTGGTCCCCTGGGTGTTCAACCGGACGACCTGATGCCTGAGACCCCTGGCGACCCTGTCGCCGCGCCTGTCGGTCGTGTCCTGCTCTATGGGGCCACCGGCTTCAGCGGCCGCCTGCTGACCCGGGCGCTTCGGGAGCAGGGTGTTGATGTCGTGCTGGCCGGCCGCCACCACGGCAGGGTCACGGAGATGGCCCGCCGGTGGCATCTGGACGGTCGTGTGGTGTCCCTCGACGACCGTTCGCAGCTGGAGGCTGCCCTCGACGGGATCCAGGTGGTTCTGCATGCGGCGGGCCCCTTTCAGCACACGGCCCTGCCGATGATGTCCGCCTGCCTTCGCCGCGGGACCCACTATCTCGATCTGTCCGGGGAATGGCCCGTCTTTCAGCAGGCAATGGATCACGGTGAGCTGGCCGCCGCCAACGGCGTGATGCTGATGCCGGGGATCGGCTTTTCGATCGTGGCGTCGGACTGTCTGCTGGCGCTGGCCCGCGCCAGGTTCCCGGATGCGGTGGCGCTGCGGCTGGCCCTGTCCGCCCCTGAGGTGATGTCCCGGGGCACCTTCCGCAGCCTGATGGGACTCACCAGTTCCACCGTGCTGGTGCGCAGGCAGGGGATCGCCACGGCCGTGCCCGCGGGGTCGCTGTCGCGCTGCTTCGATTTCGGCGCCGGGTTGCGGACGGCGGTGGCCGTCACCTGGCCGGACGTCGTCATCAGCCAGGTCACCCGCGGCATCCCCACCCTGGAGGTGTATGCCGAGGCGGACTGGCCGGTTCAGGTCGCCCTGCGGGCCGGCTCCAGCCTGGCCCCTCTCCCCCAGTCGCCCCTGGGCCAGCGGCTGCTGGATCTACTGAGCCAGGGCTGGCCTGAGGCCCCCTCCGCCACCCAACGCCAGCGCTCCGGCTTCACCCTGGTGGTGGAAGCGGAGGATCGCTGGCGACGCTGCCGCTCCCTCCGCCTCCAGACACCGGACGGCTATACCGTCACCGCTGCCACGGTGTCGGCGATCGTCAGGCGTGTCCTGAACGGCCAGGTCGCACCGGGTTTTCAGTCGCCCGCCCACCTCTACGGAGGCTCGCTGCTGGAGGAATCGGGTTGTGTTTTGCGGGTAGGCTGAGTTCACGCGTGTCGGGACCAGTCGCTCCTGCATCTGTGAATGATCTTCCCTATCTCGACAATCCACTGGATGGCCAGCAGGAGGCCCCCCCTTACTTCTTCAAGGGGATCCAGTCGCACTATTTCAAGCTCAGGGCCGAGGCCAAAGCCCTGGAGAGCTTCTGCTCACGTTATCTCAATCCAGCCTCCAACGCCTTCACCTACTGGCCGTTGTCGTCCCTGCCGCTGTTGGGCGCCGGTTTCGGACAGCCGTTCGTTGTTCTTGGGGTGCTCTTCTATCCAGACATGCGTTCCGGCAGCTTCCACCCTGAGCGCTCCACCCGGCAGCACGAGGTTTTCTTCTCGTTCCCCGTTCTTCGCTTCAATAATGGATTCCCGGACAGGATCTGCTGGGTCTACCCATTCATCTGCGTGGACAACATCCGTTCGGCGATCACGGGTCGGGAAGTGATCGGGCTGTCCAAGCTGGTGGGCCGATTCGATTGCCTGGACTCCCGCCCGTCGGGCGCGCCCCACCCCCCGTCCCGCAACTCCCTCTCCGGAGAACTGTTCGGCGACGATACGGACTCGATGGGGATCAGTGTGCCCACCTACATGCGCTACGGACAGGACATCCACGAGCAGATGCTGCCCATCATTCGCGTCCAGGCGGATCCCAAGTTCCCGGCGGACGCTCCGTTCGATGCTGAGGTGCCCCCCCTCCAGGAATCGCCGGTTCTGGATCGTGCTGCCGCCGAGGCAGGGGTCGGGCTCGGACCGGCATGGCCGGGCCCGGCAGGGTCCGGCTCCGGCACTTTCCTGAACCGGATCGCCGAGCTGGTTCAGGGATTCACCTTCCTGTCTCCGAAGCTGGCCATCAACAGCCTCAAGCAGACCAGAAGCAGTGTGGATCCGGCCTATTCCGACCATCAGGCCCTGCTGGAGACGGTCTGGCAGTCGGAGAATGTGCGCCAACTCAGATTCTGGGGGCTCGGCCACTTCCGGATCCAGATCTTCAATCACGCTGGCCTTCCCCTGGTCAACCAGCTCGGTCTGGGGCAGCACAAGCGCGATGGAGACTTCATCGAGCTGGTGGGGCTGGGCTCCAGTTATTCCCTCAGCGCCGACCTGCGCATGGTCAGTGCCTCCGTCCTGGCGGAAGCGAACGGTGATGGGCCGACGACGGGAAGCCCCCCGATCCGGGATCTCGCCACCATCCCCAGGGCCTGCCTGTCCCTGACCGCCGACCTGGCGGATGCCTCGATCCAGTGGGCCGGCCTGTCCGTGTCCCTGGCCCGACAGGCGCTGGGCCTGAGACCCTGAGGGGCCGCCATCGCTTCGGTGTGTCGGAACGTCTGCGCCCTGGGTGAGGCCGATTACGGCGCCGATCCGCCGATCCGTTCCCGTGCGTAGAGCTGTTTCTTGTCGTTGATCATCGTCTCGAAGCTGGTGGCTCCCTGGGTCCTGGCCATGGCCAGGGCCTGATCCAGGGCTTCCATCACGGATGGCTCGTCATGGCCCCTGGCCCTGGCGATCACATCCGCTTTGCGGGCATGGACGAGGGGTAGGAAGTAGGCCTCACCCGAGCGCCTGACGGCCTCCTCAGCCGCCTCAATGGTGGCGAAGGCTTCGGAGGTGGAGCCGGCCAGAGAGTGGAGCGTGGCAATCTCGGCCAGCCGAAAGCCCTCCAGCGTCCTGACGCCCAGGCGCTGCTGTTCCCGCATGCCTTCGGTGGCGATCGCCAGCGCCTCTCCCCCCGGCTCCGCCTGTCCGGCCTGGGCCAGGGCGACGCCTTTGTAGACCTTGGCGATGGCACGCCAGGTCAGGTAGCCGTAGGTATCGGAGATCTTCAGGATCGTTTCGCTGAGGGCGATGGCCTCGAGATAGCGACCCTGCAGCACAAGAATCAGCAGTTCGTGGCTCATCGTGTAGACCGTCTCGTAGTTCCGGCCCAGCCGTGCGGCATGGCGTCGTGCCTGTTCGAGGGTGGCGGCCACCTGGTCCGGATCGCCGGCGGCCTGTTCCACCATCGCAAGGGCCGTGAGGGAACCTGTCATCGGATCATGGGTGGACGGAAAGCTCAGATCCCAGCCCTGGTGGAGGTGATAGAGGTCAATGCTTTCACGCAGATGCTGGCGCGCCAGGGCCATGGATCCCTTGACGTAATGGACGTAACCGATGGAGAAATGGGCTTCAATTCCGTGGATGGGATTCCGGCCTTGATCCCATCGCTGGAGGCATTGGCCAGCCGAGTGCTCGGCATTTTCCAGATCGCAGGAGACGAGGCTGAAGTTGCAGATTCCCCGCAGGATCGCGAAGGACGACTGGCTGTCCTCGAGGCGCTCCGCCAGCCTCCGGGATTCCTCCAGAATCTGCCCGACTTCAGGTGCCGAGTAGCTGCGGGATCCGGCCAGGCTCATGGCCAGGCCCAGCAGCAGTGTCAGCTCCAGGGAGGCTGGCAGCGTCTCCTGGCGACAGCCTTCGTGACGCAGCAGATCGAGGGCCGTCTGGAAGTGCTGCACAGCTTCTTCATGGGAGGCCATTTCAGCGGATCGTGCCCCGGCCCTGATCCAGTGGGGGATCGCCTGTTCGAAGGATCCTGCGCGGGTGAAGTGATGGGCCAGCAGCTGGGGCTCCGCATCCACGAGCTCATGAAAATGACCCGAGAGGGTCTCGGCGATCTGTTCGTGAAGGATCTGCCGTTCCCGTTTCAGCATGGTTTCGTAGGCCGTGTCACGAATCAGCGCATGCTTGAATTCGTAGGCCTCACCGGCTGTCTGATCGGAGAACTGCAGCAGCCCGGACACCAGCAGATCATCCATCTGCTGGCGCAGCACCGCCTCCGGCTGGCTGGAAACGGCTTCCAGTAAGTCGTAGGTGAAGCTTCTGCCGATCACGGCGGCGATACTGGCCAGCCGACGGGCCGGACCGAGTCGATCGAGGCGGGCGGCCAGGGAGTCCTGCAGGGTCTCCGGGATCGGGTCGGCGTCATCGCCGCCGCCGGTGCCGTTGGCACGAACCTGCTCGAGCATGGCCTTCGTCGTTTCCTCCACGAACAGGGGAATCCCATCGCAGCGCTCGACGATGCGCCGCATCAGTTGGGGGGAGAGGGCTTCATCGGCGTTCAGACAGGTGCAGATCTGTTCGGAGGCCGTGCGGTCCAGCCGCCTGAGGTTGACGTGGGCACAGTTGTCGCCCGGGGGCCAGCGCGCATCGAATTCGGGCCGCGCCGTGGCCAGCACCATCCAGGGCTGCCGATGGGCGGCGGCGATCAGACGATCCAGCAGTTCCAGGGTTGTCGGATCGATCCAGTGCAGATCCTCGACGACGATCAGACTCGGCTGACCCTGACTCCAGGCCTGGACCATGGCCAGCAGCGTGTCCAGTCGGATCTGTCGTTTCTTCTCGGGGGTCAGTCCCTCCAGCGCCGACTGCTGGCCTCCGGGCAGGCCGATGAGATCGGCCAGAACCTCCAGGCTGCTGGCTTCGGTGGCGCCGTAGCGCTCCATCAGCCGGGCCAGCTTCTGGTGGCGGCTCCCATCGGCTTCGCCCTTTTCGAAGCCGGCGGCTTTGTTGATCTGTTCGGCGATGGGATGGAGGGTGCTTTCCCTGGTGTTCGGGCCGCAGTACCAGCTCATCTGACGGTGACCCTGCTCCAGCAGGGATCGCTTCAGTTCACCGACCAGATGGGACTTGCCGATTCCCGCTTCCCCCTGGAGCAGCACCACCTGGCCCCGCCCTGCGGCGGCGGCCTGCCATGCGTTCCACAGCCGTTCCATTTCCTGCCGGCGGCCGATCAGCGGCAGATCACTGGTTCTCCAGCGGGCCTGGGAACGGCAGGACACGTCGGTTTCCTCCACCACCGCATAGATCTGCACGGCCTGATGGAAGCCTTTCAGTTCCCTTGGACCAAGACTCTGGTGATGGAACAGCTCCCGGGTGATCCGATGGGTGCTCTCCGACACCAGGATCTGGTCGGGGCCCGCCTGCGATTGCAGCCTGGCGGCCAGATTCGGGGTTTTCCCCATCATCAGACCGGCTTTGTGCGGTGTCTCGATGTTCCGGATGCTGGTGGCTACCACGGATCCCGTGGCAATGCCGATGCGGCTGCGCAGGGGTTCACCGGTGGGCGACGGCAGGCCCCGTATCGCCTCCCGCAGTCGCAGGCCCGCCCTGACGGCATTGGGGGCCGCCTCCTCCGAGGCATCGGGATAGCCGAAATAGGCCAGGATGCCATCACCCAGATACTGGGCCATGTAGCCACTGTGTGAGGAGACAATGTCATCACAAATGGCGTAATAGGATTCCACCATCTCCATCAGCACCTCGGGGTCGAGTTGCTCAGCGAGAGATGTGGAGTTGACGAGGTCGCAGAACAGAACAGTGACCTGACGTCGTTCCGGAGGACGTTTGACAGGTTTCACCCGTGGACCCATGGCTGATGCATCGCCGTGCTCGGGGCTGCGGCCAACGTCGAGAGGTGTGGATTCCTCTACTCCATTCTAACGGCCGGCTGTTTTTTCCTGCGACGTTCTGTCATCTCCGGCCACCCGGAAGGCCGTGCCGGAGCGGGGCCATCAGGGCTCCAGCAGTCCCCGCCGACGCAGGGGCTCCAGATTCGCCAGCCGCAGCCCTTCGGCCGTCTCGACGATGGTTCCCCGGGAGCGGAGCTGGGTGAGAATCCGGGAGGTGGTGCCGCGGGCCAGCCCGGCGATGGCGGCGATCTCCGTCTGCTTCAGGTCGGGAATCGGGGCGAGCGGATCGTTGCCATAGCCGCTGCAGTAGGCCAGCTCCAGCAGGGTGGCCAGGACGCGGGTGGGGGCATCCTCGCCCCGCAGGCTGAAGCGTCGTCCCAGGCCGAGCAGGCGCCTGGCCTGCAGCCGGGCCATCTCGATGGCGAATCCCGTCGAGCGATCCAACTCGTCCTGGACCGTTTTCCAGCGCAGTTTCACCACTTCAAGCGGGGTGAGTGCCACCACATCGGCAGACCGCCGGCTGTTGCCGAGCAGCATCGCCAGCTCTCCGAACATTTCCCCGGCACCCATCAACGCGATCACCACCTCTTCCCCCTGCAACGTGAGGCGTCGAACCTTCACCACCCCTGAGCGGATCAGGAACAACCCATCGTTCCAGTCACCCTCGAAGACCAGCTGATGCTGCGCCGGCACCTGCAGGGTCCGGTGCTCGCCGAGAAGGCTCTCCAGCTGCTCGATCGCCAGTCCCTCGAACAGGGGGAAGGACCTCAATTCACCGGCCTCGAAGCCTCCCATCTCCCTCCGACGGACGCGCCACCTTCCCATGGTTTGCCTGGCTTGTCATCCAGGTGACAGCGGAGTGGCAGCCATCTCCCAGTCGGAGGCGACGGGGATCAACACACGCCGGCGGCGATGCCCGGACAGTGACGGCAGTGCGTTGGCCTGCCTGTCATGACGTCCCTCGTCCCCAGTCACCGGCATCGGTGGCCCGCGCCCGCTGGGACGGACGGGTGGATCGGGCACTGCTGGCCAGAGCTGCTGGCCCTGGTGGTGGCCGGGCTGCCTGGCCCGGCGACGCCATGGCCGCTCGTGCTGTCGTCCCTGATCCGGCTCAGCTGGTGCTCGGCGGAGCTGCTGCACGGGACCGGCCATGCCCTGATGCGCGCCCTGGTCGACGGCGACGGCGACGCCCTGGCCGTGGTCAACCTTCTGGAGCATCGCTCCCCCGGCGAGGTCCTGGGGAGCCTGGCGCCCCTGGCCCCGATCGGTCCGGGGGACGGCCGGGGGCGATCGCGACCCTGGGTGGCGGCCGGGGACCCGACACCCTGGCGGGTGCGACTGAAGGCCGGCGGCGGACTGCTGTCCAACCTGCTGGCCCTCGCCCTGGCCTGGGGCGGCCTGGAGGTGTTCAGCGCAGGGAGCCCCGCCCCCGTGCGCGCCCTGCTGGTCTGCGTGGCGGCGGCCAACGGCGCCCTGCTGCTGGCCTCACGCACTGACTGGGCGGCGATCGGGAGCGGCCGGGCCGCCCGCTTCCACTGCGGCCATTTCGGCTTCATCAGTGGTGCCGATCCATCGGTGCGGGGCGAGCTGCTGCCGCCGCCTGCCATCGATCGCTTCCGGACCATGGGCCTGGAGATGGAGACCCGGGGGGCCCCCGCAGGCGCTGGCCTGGTGGTGGTGCGTGATCGGAGGGGCCGGATCGACGTCGTCGGACACGGCAGGATCAACGGCAAGCGCGGCCACCTCACCCGCTCGCTGGAGCGCAGCTTCCGCCGTGCCGGAAGCCGGGCCCTCCGGACGGGCCGCCGACCCCTGCCCTCCGGGTTGATCGCGGCCTGGCAGTACGGCCCCGGCTGCAGCGGCCCCCCCGGCAACCTCGAGTCCCACTGGCAGCGCTGGTCCCCGCCCCAGCGGCGCCGTCTCTGGTCCAGGTCGCAGGGACGCTGGGTGAGTGACTGGCAGGCGGTTCAGCACCGCATCGCCCTCGAAGGCGAGTTCCAGGGGTACAGCCTGTTCGGCGCCGAAACGACCGTCCACGGCCTGGGGACCTGGCTGCGGGCTGCCCTGCGCGGCTGCCCTGCGGCGGCCGGAGCGGCGCCGACGGTCGCCGGACTGATGGATCTGCTGATCTGCCAGGGGGACTGGTTCGCCGCCGTGCGGCTGGCGTCCCTGCGGCTTCTGGCGGAGCCCGCCGCCGCCCCGGCCAGCGCCGCCTTCGCGCCCTGGGCCACCGGCTTCGAAGCCGCCTTCCAGGACCTGATCGCCTCCCGCCCAGACGCGTGCCTCGACCAACCCGCCGTGATGGAGGAACTGACCCTGCGGATCCTGCACCGACTCGAGGCCGATCCCCTGCTGCGGCGTTACAGCTCCTCGCGGACCCGGCGATGGATCCGGGCGGCCATCGGCGCGTTCCTGCATCACGATCCCTTCGCCGCGGCCCGCCAGTTCCTGGCCTGTGCCCGGGGCCGTTTCGGGCTGGTCGTGATCTCCGCCACCTGGCCCGACCGGCTGGTTCTCTGCAGCCTGGGGCAGTCGATCGCCATCGGCGTCGACGGACCCGGCGCCGTGGCTCTCTACGCCACCGAGCCGGCTGCGGTGGATGCGGTGCTGGGGGGGCGACCCGGCTGCCATCGCATCGACCTGGATCCGGTCGCCGGCGAGATCGCCGTTCTCTCCCCCACGGCCCTCACCATCCACTCGCTCTCGCAGGAGCGTGAACTGACCGCCGAGGAGATCCGTCGCCGCCGCCAGGCCTCCCGCGCCTGCCCCGGATCCGCCGAGCCCCCATCCCGGGCTGGACGCGGGGGCCTGGATCCGGTGGGTGCGGACCTGGCGGCGATCCCCGGTCTGCTGTCCAGGATCCAGGACGACTGGATCCATCCCCTCTCGGCCAACCGCGCCAGCGCCCAGGCCCTGGCCCGGCTGCTGATCGCCACGGCGATGCGGCTGGCCGAAAGGCAGGCGTTGCTCACGCGCGAAGGACTGGATCCGGCCCTGGCCCGATCCAGCCATGTGGATCTGCTGGTCACAGGCCTCGAGAACAACCTCTGGCTGGGTGCGCACTTCGCGCGGGATCTGGAGGGGCTCATGCCCCTGCTCCACGTGAAGGCGCTCTCCGCCAGCGCCGTTCTCCAGCATCTGCACGGCGACGGATCGTCCCTGAATCTGTCCCGCCAGTCGATCGTGCTGGTGCTCAGCGATTCCGGCCAGAGCACCCCCTGCCGCCAGGTGCTGGACGCCTGCGACCGGCTGGTGCGCGAGGCCCTGATCGAGGACGTCTTCCTGGTCATCGGCGACCCGGACAGCCTGCCGGCGTCTCCGCTGCCGGCCCCCGACGGCCCCGACCAGGCCCGCCGCCATCGGCTGTTCACCACGGCGGCCGGCCGCCGCACCTCCGAGGCCGCCACCGCCACGGTGGCGGCCATGCACCAGACCCTCACCGAGCTGCTGTTCAGCCTCTGCCGCCAGGTCCAGCAGGCCTTCCCCGACCAGCGCCCCCTGGGGCTGCGGCTGCGACCGGAGGCGCTGCTGGCTCTGGAGACGATGGAGGACCAGCTTCTGGTCAACGATCTCCGCGAGATCATCGGTGCCGACGAGGGGGGGCAGCCCCACCCCAGCGCCGTCTCCCGCCGGCTGGTGCAGGAAGGCAGGCGGTGGGCCTGGCATGTCCTGGAGACCCCGGCCGCCTGGCTGATCCACGCGCTGTACGTCCTCGGCAGCCTGGGATGGGGGATGCCCCTGTTCCGGGGCCTCACCCTCGCCCTGCTGCCGCTGGCCGGCCTGGCCGAGGGGGAGGGGATGGGTTCCCTGCTGCTGGCCCTGAGCCTGCCCGCCGATGTGGCCCTCTACGTCCTGGGTCCCTGGTGCTGGACCCTGGGCCTGAGGTTCCTTCAGGGGCGCCAGCCCCTGGCCCGCATCGGTCGGCGGAGCCTGGTGATCGGCGAGGCCGAGGGGCTGCACCAGCTGCTCAGCAACTTCGTCAGCAAGCTCTTCGCCCTCAGCTATGGCCTCACGGCCCTCGATGTGCATGGTGCGGATCCCGCCGATTCCCTCCCCCACGGCTATGCCCATCGGCTGGTGCGCGGCACCCTGCTGTTCCTGGGGGTTCCCGACGGCCGCTGCAGCCAGCGACAGCGGGCCCACGCCGATGCGGTGCTCGGGGCGGCCCGACAGGCCGAAGGCCTCCGTCACCTGGGTGCCGGTCCCGAGATCGTCGCCCTGAGTTCCGATCCCTGCATCAGCGCCGAGCACTTTCAGGCCGCCCTGGTCATCCCCAGCCCGATCCATGGGGGCTGCGGCAATGGCATCCGTCTCCCCAGCGACGATGGGATCGAGGCGATCCGGGAATCCCGCTTCGGATCCCTCAGGCGGCTGCTGGCCGCCTATGTGTTCTTCCATGCCATGGCCCACCGGGTGGCCACGGTCCCGGGGCTGGGTTACGAGTGGTGGAGCTCCCAGAGCCGTCCGAAGCTGGCGCTGGCCGCCCCACCCCTGGCCCTCGCGATCAGGTTCCTCCGCGCCGAACCGGCGGCGAGCGAGCCACCGGTTCGGGGCCGGCTGGTGCATCAGCTGCGCCGCTGATGGCGCGGGATCCGATCGGCGCTCCGGTGCCTGGCCGCCCTGGATCGGGAGCTCGCTCCCTCCTGTCACCGCGATGACACCCAGCCATCACCAACAGGACGGAATCGGGTGATCCCAGGTCCAGGTCGTTCCGGGCTGTCTCCACACAATCAGGGGGCCCTTCACGGACAGGACCATGGCGGCAGGCGGCTCCAGAACGCGCTTCTGGATTGACATGAGCCTGGAGTGTGCGCGCCGGGACCACACCGATTCCCTGTCCTCCGGTGACCAGCGGGGCCCCTTCCTCACGGCTCGGGCCCTCGGCATGGCCCTGGCGGCCCTGCATGACGTCCGGTCCGTCGTCGCCGGCTCGGCCATGCAGCTGCTCAGCCATCCCATCCCCGCCGGCCTGCTCCCCTTCCCCAGCCCGGAGGAGAGGGATCTGGCCGCCGCGGCCGCCTGTCACCAGGTGCTCCGGCTTCGCTACCCCAACCAGGCCTCCCTGCTGGAGCGGGCCTGGCGCCAGTGGCTCGATGACTTCGCCCTTGGTCCGGCCGGGACGCCGGTGGAGATGGCCGGCAGGGCCTACGGCAAGGCCGTTCACCAGGTCGGCATCGACGACCTCAGCAAGGCGCGCACCGCGGGCACGCCCGATGGCACGCCCTGCCACCACCGGCCGGTACCGCCCCAGCCGACCCAGGGTTTTGCGGGGGCCGACTGGGGACAAGCCACGCCACTGGCCGCGACCCGGGTGACGGATTTTCCGCCGCCCCCCGGTCGCCTCGAGGCCGAGACCGCCGCCTCCCGGGGGGAGTTCCACCGCGCCCCCGGCGATCCGGCCTTTCGCACCCTTGCCGAAGAGGTGATCGGCATCGCCTGGGCGTACGACGGCCCCCGGGAGCTCGGCACCCCACCCCGCCTCTATCTGCAGGTGGTGCTGACGGTGCTCGACGCCATCGAGAAGCGCCATCCCGGCCAGCTCCAGGGGCTGGATGGACTGGCTGTCATCGCTGGCGCCGCCGTGGCCATGGCCGATGCGGGCATCGATGCCTGGCACTACAAGTACGCCCCGACCCACAGGATGGGCCGTCCGGCGGTGGGGGTTCGGGAGGCCGTTGTGGGGAAGGGGCTCGCCGAAGCCAGCCGGTTGCCCCTGGGCCGTCCGGAGGGCACCGGCAGCGGGGCGGGGCTGACGCCCGATCTTCCCTCCTATCCCTCCGGCCACGCCACCCTCGGTGCGGCGGCCTTCCAGCTGCTGCGCCTGTTCCTGGTGGCCCGGGGGTTGGGCAGCTTCGATCCAGCCGGCAGCGGCCTGGATGATGTGCGCTTCGAATTCGTCTCCGATGAGTCCGATGGTCGCAACAGGGATCCCTGCACCCCGTGGCTGCGGGACCGTCTCACCCTGAGTTACGGCAGCCTGTGGGAGGCGATCGTGGATAACGCGGTGAGCCGGGTCTATCTGGGGGTGCACCGGCAATGCGATGGCATCACCACCCGCCTTCCCGGCAGCGAAGATGACGTCTTCGGTGTTCCGGCCACTCCCCGGGAACTGGGCCGCATCGGTGGCGTGTGGCTTGGCGCCAGGATCGCCAATCAGATCGCCCGGAAGCTGGACATCCCGAACGCCACGATTGCCGCCTCCGGGATCGTCTGACCTCCGCTGGGCTTCTCTGGGTTCCTCTGAGCTCCTCTTTCTGAGCGCCTCTGCGTTCCTCCGGGGGCTGGAGGGCACCGTTCAGCCCTTGCCCGGTCGAGATCCACGGCCGATGGGCTGGTCCTCAGTCCTTGGGCATCCTGGCCAGATAATCCTCCTGAAGCATGTACATGCGTTTGACGTCGCGATACTGGCCTTCGATGAAGAACTCACCAACCAGGTGGCCCTCTTCGACGAAGCCGCACTGCTGATAGAGGTGCAGGGCCTTGGCGTTGTCAACGGCCACGGACAGGTAGATCTTGTGGAGATTCAGGATGGTGAAGGAGTAGTCGAGGGCCTTGTGGATGCAGAAGCGCGCGTAGCCCTTGCCCTGGTGCTCCGGGGCAATGATGATCTGGAATTCTGCCCGGCGGTGGATGTAGTCGATCTCGATCAGCTCCACCAGGCCGATCAGTTCCTTGGCCCTGTTTTCCACCACGAAACGGCGCTCGGCATTGTCGTGAATGTGGCGGTTGTAGAGATCCTCCAGTTCATCGAACGACTCGTAGGGTTCCTCGAACCAGTAGGCCATCACGCTGCGGTTGTTCACCTGGTCGTGGATGAACCGCAGGTCGCCCCGCTCCAGGGCCCGCAGGGCCAGCTCCGATCGCGCCACCGGATTCCAGATCGACGTGCACAGACGGTAGGGCTGCGCTGCAGGATGGCAGTCGCAGCGATCTGAGCTCCGCCGCCGTGACCAGCCCCACCCCAGGCGAGAGCCCGGCCGTTCCCCCCTGCCCCCGGGCCCGGCCGGAGGTGGAGACCCTCACGGCCTACAGCGCCCCCCTGGAGGGGCGCCGCGGTCTGCTGCGGCTTGATTTCAACGAGAACACCGTCGGCCCCAGCCCCCGGGTGGTGGAGGCGATCCGCGCCATCCCAGCCGATCACTACGCCATCTACCCCGAGTACGACGGCCTGCGGGAGGCGGTGGTGCGCTCGCTGGGGTGCCGGGGCCTCACGCCGGCCCACATCGGCCTGTTCAACGGGGTGGATGCGGCCATCCATGCCGTCTTCCATGCCTTCGGCTCGCCGGGCGACCGCCTGCTGACCACCAGCCCCACCTTCGGCTACTACACCCCCTGTGCCCGCATGCAGGGCATGGTGATCGAGGCGATCCCCTACCGCCTGCCGGATTTCGCCTTCCCGTTCGAGGCGATCCGGGCGGCTCTGGAGGCCCCGGGAACGGCGGCGGCTACCCCACGGATCCTGCTGATCTGCAACCCCAACAACCCCACCGGCACCCGCCTGGCGCCCGGGCCCATCCTGGAGCTGGCGGCGGCGGCGCCGCACACCCTGGTGGTGGTGGATGAGCTCTACGAGGCCTTCACCGGCGACAGCGTGCTGCCCGTCGCCGATTTCGCCGCGGTCCCCAACCTGCTGGTGCTGCGCTCCCTGGCCAAGACGGCCGGCCTGGCGGGCCTGCGCATCGGCTTCGCCATCGGCGCCCCGGCGCTGGTGGAGCGGGTGGGCCGGGTCTGCGGGCCCTATGACATCAACAGCTTCGCGGTCACCGCCGCCCATGCCGCCCTGGCCGACCAGGCCTATGTGGATGGCTATGTGGCCGAGGTGCTGCGCGCCCGGGACCGGCTCGTGACCCAGCTGCGCCAGGCGGGCGTGCGCCACCATGCCGCCGGCGGCAACTACCTGCTGCTCTGGCCCCGCCGGCCGGCCGCGGCGGTGGATGCCGACCTGCGCCAGGCCGGCATCCTGGTGCGCTCCATGGCCGGCAAGCCGCTGATCGACGGCTCCCTGCGGGTCAGCCTCGGCACCGGTGCCCAGATGGAGCGCTTCTGGGAGGCCTACCGCCGCATCGACGGTCTGGGGTGAGGTGCGAGGGCCGCCGCCGGCCTCAGCGCATCACCTCCACCACCACCCCATCCCCCAGGGGCGGCACCACCGAGATGGTCCGGCCGCTGCGGCGCACGGTGGCTCCCACCATCGCCTTCAGGAACGGCTCCACCGACCCCTGGTCGCACCCGGCCGGGGGTTTGCCGGTGGTGTACTGCACCGGAATCACCCGGCGGGCCTGCAGCTCCCGGGCCACCTCGGCCGCCTCCTGGCCGGTGTAGACCTTGCCGCCGCCGCCCACGCCGACGATCAGCACATCGGGCCGTCCCAGCAGCACCCGATCGGCGGGGCTGAGGCGACCGGCGGTGCCGCCGAGGTGGGCGATGTCGAGACCGCCCTGGCGCCAGCGCCAGAGGGTGGCGTTGCCGAAGCGGCGGCCGCCCACCCGGTCGTGGGGGGCGGCGATGCCCTCGATCTGCAGGCCGGCCAGCCGGTAGGAGCCCGGCTTCACCAGGAACTTGCCGCTGGCCACCTGGGCGCCCTCATCCTTGAGCAGGCTGCTGGCCAGGATCACATCGGCGCTGACGCGGGGCACGGGCAGCCCGGCGGCGCACCCCACGGCCTGGAACGGGTTGACCAGCACCCGGGCACCACCCCCCTGGATCAGCAGGGCGCTGTGGCCCAGATGGGTGATCGAGACGCCGCCGCCCTTCTGGGCCACCGCCGGCATCGGCAGGGTGAGTCCGGCCGCCAGGGCCAGACCCGCGCCGAGGCGCAGCCCCGCACCCAGGCCCAGCCCTGGGGTGCTGGTCCTGCGCAGGGCTGTCGCAGATCCGGTCAGCGCTGTCGCGGACCGGCTGGTGGGGTCAACCATGGAGTCGCGTCTGGCCCCACCGGGCCCGGGATGTGGCGCGAAACTAGCAGTGGGAGGCCTGGCGCAGGAAATTGGCCAGCAGCTGGTGACCGGCCTGGGTGAGCACGCTCTCCGGGTGGAACTGCACCCCCTGCAGATGGGGATGGTCGCGGTGCTGCAGGCCCATGATCGTGCCGTCCTCCAGCCAGGCGGTGATCTCCAGGCAGTCGGGAAGGGTCTCCCGCTCCGCGATCAGGCTGTGGTAGCGGGTGGCGGTGAGGGGCTCGGGCAGCCCTTCGAACACGCCGGCGCCGCGGTGGTGGACCGGTGAGGTCTTGCCGTGCATCAGCTCGCCGGCCCGCACCACCCGCCCCCCGAACACCTGGGCCAGGCACTGGTGCCCCAGGCACACCCCCAGCACCGGCACGGTGGGCCCCAGCTCCCGCAGCACCTCCAGGCAGACCCCGGCCTGGTCCGGGTCACCGGGGCCGGGGGAGATCAGGATCGCCGCCGGCTCGAGGGCCCGGATCTGCTCCAGGTCGAGGGCGTCGTTGCGTTCCACCCGCACCTCGGCGGCGAGGGGGTGGTCGGCGGCCAGTTCACCCAGGTACTGGACCAGGTTGAAGGTGAAGCTGTCGTAGTTGTCGAGGACCAGGAGCATGGGGACGGTCTAGACGCCGAGGCGGATCAGCAGGGGGGGCACGAGCAGCAGCAGGGCGATCAGCAGCGACGAGAGGGCGGCGACGAGCACGGCGGCGGCGGCGCAGTCCTTGGCGATGCGGGCCAGGGGGTGGAACTGGCGGCCGATGGCGAGATCCACCACCGCCTCGGTGGCCGTGTTGAGCAGCTCCAGCACCAGCACCGCCGCCACCGTGAGCACCAGCACCGCCAGGCGGTCGGCGGCCAGCCGCAGCCACAGTCCCAGGCCGAACACCACGGCGCCGGTGACCACATGGATGCGGAAGTTGCGCTGGCTGGCGAAGCCGTAGGCCAGCCCCTGGGCGGCGTAGCGGAAGCTCGCCGGCAGGTCGCCCGCCACCTTCCACGCCCCCACCCTCAGGCGCCTGCCGCGGCGGTGCACGTCGCTGGCCACGTCGCTGGGTACTTGGCGGAGGGCCGGCGGATGTTCCTCGGGAACGAGCATCGGCATCGCACCGCCGTTGGAGGGACAACCGGCACCCTACCGCCGATGGTCGCTGGGAACAGCCCCTGTCAGGAGGGGGACGCCTCCAGCAGCGCCGTCTGCCGGGCCAGCATCGCCTCCAGGCTGTCGTCATCGGGGTGATCCCAGCCCAGCAGGTGCAGCAGGCCGTGGCTGGCCAGGAACAGCAGTTCGTCCTGGAGGCCGTGGCCGGCCGCCTCGGCCTGCCGCCGGGCCGTGTCGAGGGAGATGACGATGTCGCCCAGCTCCAGCCAGTCCGGCTCCACCCCCGCGGGGGCGGGCGGCGCCTCCTCCTGGGCGGCGAAAGCCAGCACGTCGGTGGGGCCGCTGTGCTGGCGCCAGGCCTGGTTGAGCTCCGCGATCGTGGCGTCGCCGGTGAGCTCCAGCCCCAGGCTGTAGCCCGCGGCGCGCAGGGAAGCCGGCAGCTCCGGCAGCAGCTGGGCCAGCCAGGCCCCCAGATGGCCGCACCAGAGGGCTTCGGCCACGGCGGGGTCCGTCAGGGGCTCCGGGGCCGGGGCAGCGCCGGAGCCCCCGGACTCCAGGCTGAAGGCCAGGTCGATCTCCGGCGCCGTCATCCGGGCAGGCTAGGCCGCCCCAGCCAGGCGATCAGCAGCAGGAACCCGCACAGGCCCAGGGCGGTGAGGCCGAAGTGCAGCAGGCTCTGGCGGCCCTTGCGAACCATGTTGCGCATGGCCAGCTTGACGAAGCTGGGGCTCTCCTCCCCCGGTGCGGCGGGGGCGGGCGGGGGGCTGGGGCGCTCGGGCATGGGGGGCGCTGCGGAGGGGATCAGGCGGCCGCGTCGGCGGCGATCTCCACACCCTGGCGCAGCAGCGACTGGATGAAGGGATCCAGATCCCCGTCCATCACCCCCTGAACGTCGGTGGTCTCCTCGCCGGTGCGCAGGTCCTTGACCATCTGGTACGGATGGAACACGTAGTTGCGGATCTGGTTGCCCCAGGCCGCCTCCACGATGTCGCCGCGGATGTCGGCGATCTCGGCCGCCCGCTGCTCCTGGGCGATCACCAGCAGCTTGGCCATCAGCAGGGCCATGGCCTTTTCCTTGTTCTGGAGCTGGGAGCGCTCCTGGGTGCAGCGCACCGCCAGACCGGTGGGGATGTGCAGGATGCGCACGGCCGTCTCCACCTTGTTGACGTTCTGGCCGCCGGCTCCGCCCGAGCGGGAGGTGGTGACCTCCAGGTCCTTCTCGGGGATGTCCAGCTTGACCTCCTCCTCGAGCTTGGGCATCACCTCGACGCCGGCGAAGCTGGTCTGGCGCTTGTCGTTGGCGTTGAACGGAGAGATCCGCACCAGCCGGTGGGTGCCCTTCTCATTGCGCAGGTACCCATAGGCGTAGCGGCCGTCGATCTCGATCGTGCAGCTCTTGATGCCAGCCTCCTCCCCCTCGGAGAGCTCGTCCATGGTCACCTTCATGCCGTGGTCCTCGGCCCAGCGGGTGTACATCCGCATCAGCATCAGGGCCCAGTCCTGGGCGTCGGTGCCGCCGGCACCGGCATTGATCGAGATCACCGCCCCCTCCTTGTCGTAGGGGCCGCTTAGCAGGCGCTCCAGCTCCCAGCGGTCGAGGGCCCCCTTGAGGCTCTGCAGGCCGCCGTTGGCTTCGCCGAGGAGCTCCTCATCGGGCTCCAGGTCGTACAGCTCCAGGGTGGCGCGGGCGTCGTCGATGGCCGCCTGCCACTGCTGCAGCTGTTCCAGCTGGGCCTTGACCTCGTCCAGCTGACGCATCTGCTTCTGGGCCTGCTGCTGGTCGTCCCAGAAGCCGGGCTGGGAGGCGAGCTGCTCCAGGTCCCGTTGGCGGGCTCTCAGGGCCGGTACGTCAAAGACAGTCCTGGGCATGGCCCAGGCGGTCGGTGAGCTCGGAGAGGTCGCGCTTGAAGTCGGTGAGATCCAGCAAGGGGAAGCGAATCCGGCGATGGCCCGACCCTATCAGCGCCCCCCATCCGGCTGCTGGGGGGACTGGGGCAGCCGGATCAGGGCATCCGTAAGCAGCAGCAGCCGGCTGGCGATCAGCAGCTGGGTCCGGGCTTCCTGTGGCGCCGCATCGGTGGCCTGGGGCGCCGGCGGCGGTCCCGGCAGCGCCGCGGCCAGCTGCTCCCGGCAGCGGCCCAGGTCCGCCAGCGCGTCCGGGGCCTCCCGCCCCTCGACGAGCGCCCCGATCCGGGTCCGGCCGCTGTCCAGCAGCCGCGGGATCAGCCCGGGCGGCATCCACTCCGCTGGGGCCTCCTTCTTGAGCAGCAGGCAGAGATCCCGCGCCGCGCTCATCACCGTGCTGCCGTGCTGCAGCTGCTGCTGGGCCCGCAGCACCGCCTCGTCCGGCTGGCCGTGGATGAGGGTCCGCTCCGCCGCCAGCTGGGGCAGCCGGCGGCGCAGGCCATTGCGGCGTTCCCGCAGGGCCTCGACCTGCTGCTCCGGCGCGGGACTGGTCGGCAGGCGCTCCAGGAAGCGGGCCAGATCGAGCAGCCAGCCGTCACAGGAGGCCTGCCAGGCGCTGGAGGCCCGCTGGCTGTAGATCTGCCGCGACACCAGCACCCCCAGGATCACGCCCAGGATCGTCATCACCGTGCGCCAGAACCCGTAGTGCCACCAGGCAGCGCCGTGGTTCATCAGGCTGCCCGCCACCACATGCCCGCCCACCACGAAGCCGCTGGTCAGACCGGCGGCGAACCCGAACAGCCGCACCAGGGTCAGTCCCACGAAGACGCCGAGGGCGCTGGACAGGCCGCCCAGGATCCCCGCCCCGATCACCACGGCGAGCAGTCCCAGCAGGGTGCCGATGATCCGCTCCCGCCCGGCCAGCACGCCGCCGCCGAGGTCGGTCTCGAGAATCGTGAGCACCGCCAGGGCCAGGAACAGGCCCTCCGGCAGCGCCAGATGGTGGCAGGCGGCCACCACCAGCGCCAGGACCGCCCCGTTGCGCACGATCACGGCCGACCGTCCCGGCGCTGTCATGGCGCTGATGCCAGGCTGCGCAGCCGCAGCAGGGCCTCGCGGCAGGCGTCGGCATCGATGGAGCGCAGCACGGCCGGCACCCGCACCAGGGCGACGGCGTGGCGCAGCGCCTGCTCGAGGGCCTCGTGCCGCTCCTGCATCCGTTCACTCGCCAGGCCGAGGGCCTGGGGGCTGCGCAGCACGGCGGCGTGCACGGCGCAGTGGGCGCCATAGGCGCCGATCAGCTCCTCCGCCCCGTCGGGGGACGTGCCAGCCAGCAGGGCTTCGATCCGGCCCTGCAGACCCCGCTCACTGTCCTCCAGGCGCTGCAGCGGCGAGCGGAACCAGAACAGGCGCTCGACGGCCATGCCCAGCAGCAGCCCGAGCAGGTGCCAGCCGGTCCTGTCGACGACGTACCAGCCCCCCATCCGCTCGTGGGCCGGCACCGCCAGGATCAGGACGGTCATGATCACGGCGTTCATCAGCGTGGCCGGACTCAGCCCCAGCCGGCGTCCCAGCAGCTGGATGAGGACGTAGCCGATGCCGATGGCGAGCCAGTTGTGCAGGGCCAGGGTGAGCAGCACCACCACGGCGCCGCCAAACACGGTGCCCACGATCCGCGCCCAGGCCGCCTCCCTTGACGCCTCCGGTGTGGGCAGCAGGCTGCGGGCGGCGCCGTAGACCACGTAGAAGCCGTCGATCGCGTTGACGTCCGGTCCGGCCGCCGCGTGGATCCCGGCCGCCAGGAACCCGGCGAACCCCACCTGCAGGGCGTTGCGGATCTGCTGGGGCGAAGGGGGACGGGGGCGCATCGAGCCGACGGACCATGCGCCGCCGGGGAATCAGGCCACAGGATGCCGGGCCTTCGCCGATCGGCCCAGGCGGATCTGGTGGGGCATGGACGGTCCCCTTAAGCTGCGCGATGACGCCCCATGTGAGACCGGATGGAGATCCCAGGAGTCCCCCCAGAGCAATCCGGGCAGGACGCCGTGGAGGAGAAGCCGCCGGCCAAGGTGGAGATCTACACCTATCGCTTCTCCCCCGACTGCATCCGGGCCAAGGGTCTGCTGGATCGGCTCGGGGTCACCTACAACGAATTCATCATCGACGACGACGAGATCAACAAGGAAGTGATGATGAAGCGCTCCGGCGGCCGCACCAGCGTTCCCCAGATCTTCATCGACGGCATCGCCATCGGCGGCTATGTGGAGCTCGCCAAGCTCCACACGGCCGGAGAGCTGGGCCCCATCCTGCGTCTGGTCGCGTGAGCCCCGATCGGGATGCCCAGCTGTTCGTGGTCGATCCGATCACGCGCCTGCGGCCGGCCAAGGATTCCAGCGTGGCCCTGATGCAGGCGGCCCAGCGGGCCGGTCTGGCGGTGTGGGTCTGCACCCAGGCCGATCTCTCCAGCGCCGCTGCGGACGACGGCCGCCACCGTCCCCGGGCCTGGGCCCAGCCGGTGCGACTGGCCCCGATGGTCGCCACCGCCGAGGGCTGGAGCGTGCCCGATCCCTGGGTCGAGGCCGATGGGCCCCGTGACATGCCGCTGGATCACTTCCGCTGGATCTGGATGCGCAAGGATCCGCCGGTCGATGAGGCCTATCTCTACGCCACCCAGTTGCTGGAGCTGGCCGAGCCCTTCGGGGTGCGGGTGCTGAACCGCCCGGCCGCCCTGAGGTCCTGGAACGAGAAGCTGGGCGCGCTGCGCTTCAGCCATCTGATGGCGCCATCGCTGGTCAGCGCCCGGGTGGAGCAGCTGGCCGCCTTCGCCGCCGGCCACCAGGAGGTGGTGCTCAAGCCCCTGGCGGGCCGGGCCGGCCAGGGGGTGGTGCGGACCGCATCGGCGGCTCCCGGGCTGCGGTCCCTGCTGGAGCTGGTCACCCTCCAGGAGACGCTGCCGGTCATGGTCCAGGCCTTTCTGCCCGCGGTCACCGCCGGCGACAAGCGGATCCTGCTGGTGGACGGGGAGCCCCTCGGCGCCGTGAACCGGTTGCCGAAGGCGGGGGAGTTCCGCAGCAACCTGGCCCTTGGCGGTGCCCCGGTCGCCGCCGACCTCACCGACGCCGAGCGGCACATCTGCGCCGAGCTGGCGCCCGTGCTGCGGGCCGAAGGGCTCTTCTTCGTCGGCATCGACGTCATCGACGGCCGCCTCAGCGAGATCAACGTCACCAGCCCCACCGGCGTGCGGGAAGTGGAGCGGCTGGGCCGCCGGCCCCTGGCTGATCAGGTGATCGAGCGCCTGCTGGCCGGCTGAGGGGGGTCCGGCTCAGCCGAAGCCAGCCGCCACCGGCAGGTTGAGCTGCTGCTGCAGCACCCCGAGCTTGAGCGCCACCTCCTGCAGCTCCCGCTCGGGGTGGGAGCCCCGCACCAGCCCTGCCCCGGCGGTCAGCTCCAGCTGACGTCCCCGCAGGGTGCCGCTGCGGATCGCCACTCGCAGGTCCGTGTCGCCCTCGGTGTCGATCCAGCCGATCGGGGCGGCGTAGTGTCCCCGCTCGAACGGCTCCAGGCTGCGCAGCCAGGCCATCGCCTCGCGCCGGGGCAGGCCCGCCACCGCCGGGGTGGGATGGAGCGCTTCGGCCAGGGTGAGCGGGGCCTGGCCGCGGAGCGACGCCGTGATCGGGGTGTGCAGATGGACCAGGGAGCCGTGGCGGGCCAGCCGCGGCCGTCGCGGCCGCCGCGGATCGAGGCCCGCCTTCTGCAGCACCGCGGTGATCGTCTCCACCACCAGCTCGTGCTCGTGGCGGTCCTTGCGCGACTGGAGCAGAAGATCGGCCGGCTCCCCCAGCGGCGCGGTGCCGGCCAGGGCATCGCTGCGCAGCTGGCCCTGCCGCAGGGTGAGCAGCCGTTCCGGCGAGGCCCCCACCAGCGCTTCCCGCTCCGAGCGCTGCCAGAGGAAGCGGCAGCTGCCGGGCTGGCTGCGGCGCAGGTGCGACAGCAGGCTGAGGGGATCGAGGGGACCATCCAGCAGCAGGTGCTGACGCACCGCCAGCACCAGTTTCTGCAGCTCCCCCCGCTCCACCAGCTCCAGGGCCCGGTCGAGGGCGGAGCGGTAGCCCGCGTGCCAGTGGGAGCCATGGGCGATGCCCACCGGAGTGTCCCGGCCCGCCATGGAAGGGCTGGGGCCGGCCAGGGCCTCGAGCCGCTGGCGGGTGTCCCAGAGCTCCTCGGCCACGCTGCGGGCCGTGACATCGCCCCCGAGGCTGCGCTGCAGCCGCAGCCAGCAGTGGCGGCCCTGGCGGCTCAGCTGCCAGGTGGGCAGGACCGCCTGCACCCCCGCCGCCCCGGTGCCGGGGTGCAGCGGGCTCTCGAAGAAGGCGAAGGCCAGCAGCACGCGGGGCCGGGCCAGGGCCGGACAGGGGGCCGGTTCGCTGGCCAGGCGGCTGAGGCTGAGGCTGCTGAAGCGCTGGGCCAGCTCGAAGCGCCGCGGACCGCTCAGCTCCAGGCTGTTGCACTGGCCGGCGGCGGCGATGCTGAGCCCCGGGGCGCCGTCCCAGAGGAAGCGGAAGTCCCCGCCGCTGCCCAGGTGGGTGAGGGCCACGAGCGGGTCGAAGGCGGCCATCGGAAGGGCCAGGCTGAGCACTCCCTCCTCCTCCAGACGCCGGCTGGCGGCGGTGGCTGCCGAGAGCAGCGCGGGGAAGGTGGCAGGGGCCTGCACCAAGGGGCCGCGGGACCGGGGCGGAAGGCTGCTCAAATGTATGGGCCTTTCCCCGCCCAACGCCCGCGGCCCCCATGTCTGAGCCACAGGTCGTCGCAAGCCGTTACGCCGCGGGGGGTGGCGCCGCCTCGGAGGCCTCTTCCCGCGGCCGCCTCTGGCGGGCGGCGGTGAAGTGGCCCATGTACGCCGTGGCGGTGATGCCGGTGCTGCTGGCGGCGGGATGGCGGCTGGGCCAGGGTCTGGGTCTGCGGCCCGGGCAGCTGCTGCTGTTCCTGCTGGCGGCCGTGCTGCTGCTGGCCTGGGAGAACCTCGCCAATGACGTCTTCGACGCTGACACCGGTGTGGACACCCACGGCAAGCCCCATTCGGTGGTCAACCTCACCGGCCGTCGGGATCGGGTGCTGGCCCTGGCCAACGGCTGCCTGGTGGTGGGGCTGGGCCTGATGGCCCTGGTGGCGCTGCGCAGCAGCGCCGTGGTGCTGCTGCTGGTGCTGGCCTGCTGCGGCCTGGGCTACCTGTACCAGGGACCCCCGTTCCGCCTCGGCTACCGGGGCCTGGGGGAACCCCTCTGCTGGCTGGCCTTCGGCCCCTGCGCCACCGCCGCCGCCCTGCTGGCCCTGGCCCCGGCCGGGGAGGGGGCGGGCGGGGTGCCCTGGGGGGACGCCCTGCTTCTGGGCAGCGGACCGGCCCTGGCCACCACCCTGGTGCTGTTCTGTTCCCACTTCCACCAGGTGGACGAGGACGCCGCCCATGGCAAGCGTTCGCCGGTGGTGCGTCTCGGCACCCGGCGCGCCGCCGGCCTGGTGCCCTGGTTCGTGGCCGCCGCCCTGGCGCTCCAGTGGGCGCCGGTGCTGCTGGGCTGGTGGCCCCTCACGGCCCTGCTGGGGGCCATCGGCCTGCCGCCGGCCCGGGCCCTGATCCGGCTCCTCGGCGAGGAGCACCACCGGCCGGAGCGCATCGTCGGCAGCAAGTTCCTGGCCCTGCGCTTCCAGGCTTTCAACGGCCTGGGGCTCGCCTGCGGCCTGGCCCTGGGCCCCTGGCTGACGGCTCTGGCGGGCCGGTGAACGCCAGGGCGGACGGGGGGGCGGGGCCGCTGGGGCCCCTGGAGCTGCGGGTGAGGGCCTTCGCCTTCCGGCTGCCCCGGCCGCTGCAGACGGCCAACGGCACGGTGGCGGCGAAACGGGGCTGGCTGCTGCGGCTGCAGGGCCAAGGCGGCGGTGTCGGCTGGGGCGAGGCGGCCCCGCTCGACCCGGGGGAAGCCGACGCGGTGGCTGCGGCGCTGGAGGGCCTCGGCTCCGCCGTGGAGCGGGAGGATCTGGAGCGCCGCCTGCCCGCCCTGTCGCCCAGCCTGGCCTTCGCCCTGGGGGCGGCCCTGGCCGAGGCCGACGGAGCGGTGGGGGCGGCGGCCGGCGGCTGGCTGGCCGCCCCCCCTTCGGCCTGGCTGCTCCCTGCCGGTGAGGCGATGCTCGCCGCCCTGGAGCGGGGGCTCGCTGGCGCCGCTTCCCTGCCGCCCCTGTCGCCGCCCACGTTCAAGTGGAAGGTGGCGGCGGCGGCCGATGGGCTGGAGCGGGGCCTGCTGGAGCGGCTGCTGGAGCGCCTGCCGGCCCATGGCCGCCTGCGGCTCGACGCCAACGGCGGCTGGGACCGGGCCACCGCCGCCGCCTGGGCGGAGCGGCTGGGGCCGGAGCCGCGGCTGGAGTGGCTGGAGCAGCCCCTGCATGCCAACGACCAGGAGGGCCACGAGGCACTGGCCCTGCGCCTTCCCGTGGCCCTGGATGAATCCCTGCGGCAGTGGCCCCAGCTGCGGCAGCGCTGGGCGGGCTGGCAGGTGCGGCGTCCGTCCCAGGACGGGGACCCCCGGCCCCTGCTGGCCCAGCTGGGCCGGGGGGCTCCGCAGCTGATGGTGAGCACCGGCTTCGAGACCGGCATCGGCGCCCGCTGGACGGCCCACCTGGCGGCCCTGCAATGGCGGGGGCCGACGCCGGTGGCCCCCGGTCTGGCGCCCGACTGGTCCCCGTCCGGCCCCCTGTTCGATCCCGACCCCGAGCGGGTCTGGGCGGCGGCGGCCTGAGCCGGAGCCCGCGCTGGCGCCCATCACCAGCCCTACCGTGCCCGAAAGCGTCGCCTGAGCGTGGCGCTCCGCCGAGACCCCGCGTGGCCGATCCCCCCTGGGCGCCCCTGCTGCTCGATGCCGCCCGGGCCGACGCCGAGGCGGTGGCGGCCCGCCTGGAGCAGGCCTGGGAACGGCAGCGGCTGGTGGCCCTGGCGGGCCAGGGGCAGCAGGGGGAGCTGGCGGCGGCCCTGGGCGGCGCCCCGGGGGCGCTGGCGGAGCTGGAGCGGTTCGGGGCCGCCGTGGTGGTGGGCAGCGGCGGCAGCAGCGGGGGGCGGCACTGGTGTCTGCAGCCCCTGGCCCACCTGCAGGCCTCCGCCGCCGCCACCGCCGCCTGGCTGGAGGGCCTGGGCCTGGAGCCGGCGGCCTGCCTCCACCTCGACCCTCTGCCCCTGCACCACGTCAGCGGCCTGCTGCCGCTGGTGCGGGCCCGCCGCTGGGGAGGGGAGCTGCGCTGGCTGGCCCCGTCGCTGCTCCGCAGTCCGGAGCTCCTGCCCGAGGCCTGTCACCTTCCCCGGGGGCGGCCCGTGCTGCTCTCGCTGGTGCCCACCCAGCTGGCCCGGCTGATGGCCAGCCCCGCCGCCACGGCCTGGCTGGCCGGCTGCGCCCTGATCTGGGTCGGCGGGGCGGGGCTGCCGGCGTCGCTGGCGGCCGCCGCCCGCCGGGCCCGGCTGCCCCTGGCCCCCTGCTACGGCACCACTGAGACCGCCGCCATGGTGTGTGCCCTGCCGCCGCAGCGCTTTCTGGCCGGCGTACAAGGCTGCGGCGAGCCCCTGGCGGACGTGGCCCTGCGCCTTGATGGGCCCACCGGGGCCGTGGAGGTGCGCTGCGCCCGCCTCAGCCCCGGCCGGCTGGTGGCGGGCCGCTTGCAGCCCCTGCCGCTGCAGCCGGACGGTTGGTGGCGCAGCGGCGACGGCGGCCGGATCGGGCCCGAGGGGCTGGAGCTGCTCGGCCGCCTCGATGGGGCCCTGCACAGCGGCGGCGAGACGGTGTTCCCGGAGCGGCTGGAGGAGCGGCTGCAGGCCGAGGCGGCGCAGCGGGGGGCGGGCCTGGCGGCGGTGCTGCTGCTGGCCCGGCCCGATCCGGAGTGGGGGGAACGGCTGGTGGCCCTGGTGCGGCCACTCAGGCAGGAGGAAGGGGCGGAGCTGCTCGGGCGGCTGCAGGCCATCACGGCCGATTGGCCCCCCGCCGAGCGGCCCAGGGGCTGGCACCTGTGCCCCTCGCTGGCGCCCACCGCCGCAGGCAAATGGCAACGGGGACGTTGGCAGCGCTGGCTGGACTCGCTAGAAGCCTTCTGAAACGCCCCTGCAACGATGACCGAAAGTCAACAGGTCGAGACCAGCAACAAGAAGCTGGCGGCAGGGCTGCTGGCCATCTTCCTGGGGTCGCTGGGCATCCACAAGTTCGTCCTGGGCTACAGCAAGGCCGGGCTGATCATGTTGCTGGTCACGGTGCTCACCTGCGGCTTCGGGGCTTCGGTGATGGGGATCATCGGAGTGATCGAAGGCGTCATTTATCTCACCAAGTCCACCGAGGAGTTCCAGGCCCAGTACATCGACGCCACCCGGGAGTGGTTCTGATGCCCGTGCTGCGGCCCGCAGCGGGTCGGCCGCGGCGGCTGGCCCTTCTCCTGGTGGCGGGAGGCGGGCTGGTGAGTTTCCTGGCCCTGGCCTCCACGCCCCACGACGGCCTGCACCCCCTGGCCCTCATGGCGGCACTGCTGCCGCTGCAGCTGGCAGCCCTGGCCTGGGCCGGGATCCACCGCCGCTAGGGGCCCGTGCGGCTGGCCTCCAGCCACGCCCCGATGGCATCGGGCAGGGCCGTCCTCCGCCGGCTGGACGCCTCAATGGCCACGTGCCGGGTCAGCCCCGTGGCCGCCTCCAGACCCTCGTGCAGGAAGCGGTAGCCAATCTCGAAGCTGCCGCCGTCGAGCTGCAGGGGCCGCAGCTCGATCGCCAGAGGATCGCCGCAGGCGAGAGGCCGCCTGAAGTCGGCGCTGACATGCACGATCGGCAGGGCCACGGCCGGCATCCGGCGCGGCCCGGGGAAGATCTCGCCGGCCACCACGCCAAACCGCTCCAGGCTTTCCTCGTAGGCCACATGGCACCAACGCAGCAGCTGGTGGAAGTGCATCACCCCGGCGGCATCGGTGTCGCCGAAGCGCACCGTGCGGCAGAGCAGCAGCCAGTCGGCCGGGTCGGATGGGGACATGCAGCCTCAGGGGCGCTCCTCGACCCATGCTGATGCCCCCTTCTGCCCCCGGCAGGTCTGAAGCCGTTGCTGGCCCGGCGGAACGCCCCTAGGTTCCGCCCAGTACGAACCCTTCCCCTTGGCCGCCGCGATCGCCTACGAGCCCCCCAGCATCTCCAAGGCCTGGGCCGCCTTCCTGGCCCACATCCCCACCATCCTGCTGATCTGGGTGGTGACGATCGTCATCGGTGTCATCGGCGTCGTGGCCTCGCTGGCGCTCACCACCCTGGGGGTGGGTCTCTCCAGCGGCGCCGCGGGTGCGGAGGCCGCGGCAGGCCTGGGGGCGGTGCTCGGCAACCTGGTGCAGCTGCCCTTCACGATCCTCTCCAATCTGGTGGGGGTGCTGTTCGTGGCCGTTCCGGCGATGCACTACGCCAGTGGCGAGATCATCGATGCCGAAGCTGCCCTGCGGGTGCTGATGCAAAGGCCGGTGCGCTACATCCTGGCCGGCGCCCTGTTCACGGTCGTGGCGGCGATCGGCTTCGTGCTCTGCATCCTGCCCGGCCTCGCCGTCACCCTGGTGATGCCGGTGTACGTCAACAAGGTGTTCCTCACCGACAGCCCCATTCTCGACGCCTTCTCCTCCTCGTTCCAGGCCGTGTACGGCTCGCCCCAGGGCCGGGTGTTCGCCGGCATCGAGCTGCTGGCCTGGCTGCTGGTCCTGGTGGTATCGGTCTTCACCTGCTTCCTGGGCTCGCTGGTGGCGGTGCCGGTGGCCACCTTCTACATCCAGAACGCCGCGTACCACCGGGGGGTGCTCAGCTGAGGGGACACCGCCTCAGGGGCGTGCCCGCTCGAGCAGTTCCTCCGCCGCCGGCAGTCGCAGCCGATCCGCCCAGCCCAGGCGTTCGAGGCCGCGGATGAAGACATAGGTGGGATCAGGCAGCGGCCTGATGCGGCCCCCTCGCACCCCATAGCCCTGCCGCACCGACCACTGGAAGGCGTGGTGGAGGTTGTGCCAGCCCTCTCCGAGGGTGATCAGCGCCACCCAGCCGTTGTTCCGGCTCATGTCGTTGGTGAGGAACGGCCGCTCACCGGCGATGTGGGCCAGAGAATTCACCGTGGCCACGCCATGGAAGAGCAAGGTGGTGCTCAGGAAGAAGGCCGCCAGCCACTCGGGTCCGCCGAGCAGATAGGACACCCCGCCCAGGGCCAGCAGCGGCACGAAATGCAGGCGGTCGATCAGCCTGAGCACAGGATCCGCCTCCACATCGGCGGGCAACCGCTCCGGGAAGAACGAGGGTGCCAGGAGCCAGCCCGCCTGCGAGCGCCAGAACCCACCCAGGCCTGCCTCAGGCTTCAGGGGAGAATGGGGATCGAGGTCGGTGTCCACATGGCGGTGGTGGGCCAGGTGATGGGCTTTCCACCAGCTCGGTCCCATCTGCCCCGCCGAGGCCCCCACCAGGGACCCGATCCAGTGCACCAGCCTGGGCGCCCGGTAGCTGCCATGGGTGATCAGGCGGTGGTAGATCGCTGTGGTGGCCAGCATCCGGATCAGGTAGAGCGCCAGCGCCCAGCCCGCGGCCGCCAGGCTCAGGCCGGTGGCCAGCAGCAGCAGGCAGCCGAGGTGCGACACCAGGATGAAGACAGGCCCCAGGGCGTAGAGGAAAAAACGAACACGACCGCTGTCCAGGGGGAACGTCTGTAAAGAGGAGTTCACACTAAGTGCTGGCCCCGGGAAGCCGAGCACGCCATTCCAGTTCTGAAGCCGGGATGGGGTCCTCGGGTTTCGCCGCCCTCCACCGTCAGCCGCAGCGTGGCCTCGGCCGTGCGTGCCGGGTCCTCATCGAAGCGGAAACGCCTGCAGGCCCATGCCGTAGGTCAGCCCCATGCGGCCGGCCCAGTAGAGCAGCAGCAGCGCACCCATGGCCGCCAGGTGCCAGCCCCGCAGCACCCGGGGCACCAGCCGGCCGGTGTGCAGGGCGTTCAGCGACCAGAGCACCAGCCCGGCGGCCAGCACCGGGCCGAAGGCGTGAAGGGCCACGGCGTCGTCGAAGCGACCGACCAGGCTCGCCGCCGTGGCCCGGGTGAGATAGCAGGTGGGGCAGGGGATGCCGGTGAGGGCCCGCAGGGGGCAGCTGAGGCCGGGCAGCCCCGGATGCAGCCCCTTGAGCACCAGCAGACCGGTGGCCCCCAGCGGCAGGAGGGGGCCGCAACGGGCGAGCCGGCGGATCCAGCGCCGGCCGGCCGACGTCACCGATCCACCGAACCCATGATCACGTCGATTGAACCGAGGATGGCCATGATGTCGGCCACCTTCGCCCCCTTGAGGATGTGGGGGAGGATCTGGAGGTTGTTGAAATCGGCGGCGCGGATCTTCCAGCGCCAGGGGGTGACGTCGTTGTTGCCCATGATGAACACGCCCAGTTCACCCTTGCCCGATTCCACCCGGCAATAGAGCTCGCCATCGGGAATCTTGAAGGTGGGCGCCACCTTCTTGGCGACGTACTGGTAATCGAAGCCGTACCACTCGCTCTTCTTGCCTTCGGCCATCCGCCGGGCTTCCAGATTCTCGGTGGGGCCGCCGGGAATCATGGTGATGGCCTGGCGCAGGATCTTCAGGGACTGGCGCATCTCCTCGATCCGCACCCGGTAGCGGGCGTAGCAGTCGCCCTCCTTCTCCCACGCCACCGACCATTCGAAGTCGTCGTAGCACTCGTAGTGGTCCACTTTGCGCAGATCCCAGGGCACGCCGGAGGCCCGCAGCATCGGGCCGGAGAGGCTCCAGTTGATCGCCTGCTCCCTGCCGATCACCCCCAGCCCCTCGATACGCTTGCGGAAGATGGGGTTGTTGGTGATCAGTTTTTCGTACTCATCGATCTTGGGACCGAACCAGTCGCAGAAGTCGGCACACTTCTCCAGCCAGCCATAGGGAAGATCGACGGCCACCCCGCCGATGCGGAAGTAGTTGTTGTTGATCAGCCGCTGGCCGGTGGCCGCTTCCCACAGGTCGTAGATCATCTCCCGCTCCCGGAAGATGTAGAAGAAGGGCGTCTGGGCGCCCACGTCGGCGAGGAAGGGGCCCAGCCAGAGCAGGTGGTTGGCGATGCGGTTGAGCTCCAGCATCAGCACCCGGATGTAGCTGGCGCGCCTGGGCACCGGCACGTCGGCCAGCTTCTCCGGGGCATTCACCGTGATCGCTTCGTTGAACATGCCCGCCGCGTAGTCCCAGCGGCTCACGTAGGGCACGAACATGACGTTGGTGCGGTTCTCGGCGATCTTCTCCATGCCGCGATGCAGATAGCCGATCACCGGCTCGCAGTCGATCACGTCCTCGCCGTCGAGGGTCACCACGAGCCGCAGCACCCCGTGCATCGACGGGTGATGGGGGCCGAAATTGACCACCATCGGCTCGGTGCGGGTCTCGAGCTGGGTCATGCCCTTCGCAAGGAACGGAGTGCCGGGATCTTAGGAAGGTGAGATGGCCGTTTCGTTCACCCATCTCCCGGTTCTGGCCGATTCGGTGCTCGCGGCCTTCTCCGGGTTGCCTGGACAACCGGCCGACGCCGGTGACGGGGCTGCCGAGGCCGGAGAGCCGCTACTGCTCGATTGCACTCTCGGCGGGGGCGGCCACAGTGCCCTGCTGCTGGCGGCCCACCCCGCTCTGCGCCTGATCGGCCTCGACCGGGACCCCGCCGCCCGTGCCGCCGCCGCGGAGCGGCTCGCCCCCTTCGGCGACCGCGCCCGGATCGAGGCGGCCAACTTCGCCGACTTCACCCCGCCCGCTCCCCTGGTGGGGGTGCTGGCCGATCTGGGAGTCAGCAGTCCCCAGCTGGACGAGCCCGGCCGGGGCTTCAGCTTCCGCGCCCCCGGCCCCCTCGACATGCGCATGGATCCCGATGCCGGCGAGACCGCCGCCGAGCTGATCGACCGGCTGGAGGAGTCGAGGCTGGCGGACCTGATCCACGGCTACGGCGAGGAGCGGCTGTCACGCCGGATCGCCCGGCGCCTGGTGGCCGAGCGCCCCTGGGCCGGCAGCGGCCGCACCACGGCCGATCTGGCCTACGCCGTGGCCGGCTGCTTCCCCCCCAAGGCGCGCCACGGCCGGATCCACCCGGCCACCCGCACCTTCCAGGCCCTGCGGATCGCGGTCAACGATGAGCTGGGCGCCCTCGACCGGCTGCTGGAGCGGGCCCCCGATTGGCTGGTGCCGGGCGGGCTGCTGGCGGTGATCAGCTTCCACTCCCTCGAGGACCGGCGCGTCAAGACCGCTTTCCTCAGCGACCCGCGCCTGGAGCGGCTCACCCGCAAACCCTTGGTGGCCAGTGAGGAGGAGGAGCAGGCCAACCCCCGCAGCCGCTCCGCCAAGCTGCGGGTGGCCCGCCGCGTGGCCTGA
Source organism: Cyanobium sp. Candia 9D4 (assembly GCF_024346155.1). Lineage (NCBI taxonomy): Bacteria > Bacillati > Cyanobacteriota > Cyanophyceae > Synechococcales > Prochlorococcaceae > Cyanobium > Cyanobium sp. Candia 9D4. Next base: position 668,033 of record NZ_JAGQCK010000002.1, read on the forward strand.
GCCGTTTGCCATGACCCCGGTCAGCCTGCCCAGCCTCGACCGCGCCGATCTGCTCTGGTGGATCGCCCTGCTGATCCAGGCCCTCGCCATCCCGGGCACGGTGCTGCCGGTGGCGCCCGGCCTGACCCTGCTGCCTGTGGGCGCCCTGCTCTGGTGCTGGGCCGTCGGCTGGGCCGCCGGCTGGCCGGCCCTGGCCCTGGCCGTGGTGCTGCTGCTCCTGGGCTGGGGGGCCGAGGCCCTGGGCCTGCTGCTCGGCCCGGCCCGGCTGCAGGCCACCCGCTGGAGCTACGTCGGGGCCGGCGTGGGGTTGCTGGTGGGCCTGCTGGGGCTGCTGCCGGCCCTGCCGGTGGGCGGGCCCCTGCTGGGGGCCCTGGTGGGTCCGCTGCTGGGGGCCAGCCTGGGTGAGCTGATCACGGCCCCCCCGACCCTCGGCCCGCCCGGCCTGGGCCGGCTGCGGCGCTCCCTGCTGGTGGGCCTGGCGGTGGTGGCCGGGATGCTCGTGAGCCGGGTGGCCCAGCTGCTGCTGGCCCTGGTGGGGGTGCTGGGCTTCGTGCTGCTGACGGTGGGCCCTTTCGCGCCCGGAGCCGGCGGCTGAGACGGCAGCCGAGACGGCAGCTGAGACGGTGCCGGCCGCCCAGGCGCCTTCAGCGGCCGGGCAGGGGCGGCAGAGGATCGGGGCCGCCGCCGGCCAGCACCAGCTGCCGGTAGGCCGCCGTGGCGATGCAGACCACCAGGGGCCAGGCCACGAAGCCGCCCACCAGGCAGGCCAGCAGACCCAGGAGCACCAGCAGACCTTCGATCAGGGTGAGCAGCAGCACCATCAGCCAGCTGGGGTCCACCAGGGACCGCCCGCGCTGCACGGCGGTGCGGGAGCCGGCGCGCTCGAACAGCACGATCTGGGTGAGGAAGCTCTGGTTGATCGCCAGGTAGATCACCCCCAGCAGCACCACCCCCAGCAGCAGGGCGAACACCACCGCCAGGCTCAGCCCGAGCACCTCCACCAGGGTGCGGCTGAACGGCACCAGCTGGTCGGCGTAGACGCTCAGCAGGGCCAGGGGCCCGCCCACCAGCAGCAGCAGGCCGAGCAGGGGCACCGCCACCAGTGCCACCAGCACCAGCCAGGCGCGCAGCAGCCGCAGGAAGGCCTCCCCGTCCCAGCGCATCAGCTGCCCGAGGGAGGGGTGGCCGCCCTGCAGGGCGCTGCCGGCGCCGCGCACCAGCCCGATGGCGCACCAGAGGTTCAGCAGCAGGTTGGCCGTCAGCCCGATCAGGTAGAGCACCCAGTCGAAGGGGTCGCTGGAGGCCACGCCGCCGCTGCTGATGCGGCTCTGCAGGGGCTGGATCAGGAACTGGAGGGCCACCACCAGCAGGGGGAAGCCGACGAAGGGGCCCGGGCTGCGACTGAAGGCCCGCCAGCCCTCCTGGAGCGCATCACCGAAATTGAGCCGGGGGCCCTGCCGACCGCCGGGTGTGGACATCAAGGGAAGGGCGCAGACCCGAAAGCTAGACAGCCACCCGCAGCTCCGCCACCGCCTCGCCCACCGCCGCCACGGCAAGGTCGATGTCAGCCGCCGTGGTGCCCCGACCCAGGCCGAAGCGGATCGCGGCGCCGGCGGCGTGGCGGTCGAGGCCGAGGGCGGCCAGCACGTGGGAGGGGCTGCCCTGGCTGCAGGCCGAACCGCTGCTCACCGCCAGCACCCGGCGCAGCTGGCGGTGCAGGCGGGTGCCGTCCACCCCCTCGACGCTGACGTTGAGGCTGTGGGGCAGGCACTGGCGCGGGTGGCCGTTGCGGCGCACCCCGCCCAGGGCCGCCAGACCCTCCCACAGCCGGTCCCGCAGGGCCCCGAGCCGTCCGGCCCTCGCCTCCCGGTCGGCCAGGGCGCCGGCCACCGCAGCGCCGAGGCCCACGATCAGCGGCACCGGCAGGGTGCCGCCCCGCAGCCCGCCCTCCTGGCCGCCGCCGAGCTGCTGGGGGGCGAGCGCCACGCCCGGGCGCCGCAGCAGGGCTCCCACCCCCTTGGGGCCGTACAGCTTGTGGCCGCTGAGGCTGAGCAGGTCGATGCCGAGGTCGGCCATGGCCAGCGGGATGTGGCCCACTGCCTGGGCGGCGTCGCAGTGGAACAGCACACCCCGCTGGCGGCAGAGGGCGCCGATGGCGGCCAGGGGCTGCAGCACACCGATCTCGTTGTTCGCCGCCATCACCGACAGCAGCAGGGTGTCGGGGCCCAGGGCCTCCGCCAGCCGGTCGGGGTCCACCAGGCCATCGGCTCCCACGGGCAGCACTGTGAGCGGAAAGCCATGGCGCTCCAGCCAGGCCAGCGGCTCCAGGACGGCCCGATGCTCGGTGGCCAGGGTCACCAGCCGGCGGCGGGGGTCCCCCCGCTCCAGGGCCGCCTCGGCCGCCCCCCGCAAGGCCAGGTTGTTGGCTTCGGTGGCGCCGCTGGTGAAGATCACCGCCTCGTCGGCCATGCCCAGCGCGACGGCCACCCGGTGGCGGGCGATGTCCACCGCCGCGCCCGCCTCCAGGGACGGCCGGTGCAGGCGGCTGGAGGGGTTGGCGGGGTTCGCCGTCCACCAGGGCGCCATGGCCGCCACCACCGCCGGATCGCACGGGGTGCTCGCGTGGTGGTCGAGGTACGTCAGCATGGGGCCATGCTGAACCGTCTCCGCTGCCTCGGTGTCACCCCCCTGCGGCTGGGGTCGGCCTTGCCGATGGCCCCGCTGGCGGCGTTCACCCTGGCAGCGGCCGCCGTGACGGCGGCCGTCCCCCTGGTCCTGCCCCGCCCGGCGGCCGCCCAGGGCGAGTCCCGCAGCAACGAGGAGAGCCGGCCCAAGGGCTTCAAGGTGCTGCTGGACCGGGTCACCCACCGGGGCCGGGAAGTGGTGGGCATCTACGGCCCGGTGGCCGAACCCGCCCAGCCCGGGATGTGGCGGGTGCAGGTGTGGGAGGAGCTCGACGACCGGGTGACCGTCGCCACTGACAAGATCGGCTGCAGCGTCACCGCCCCCCTGCGGATCACCGGCAGCTCCCGCCGCCTGATCATCCGTGAGCTCAACCCCGGCGGGGTGATCACCCCGGCCAACCGCCTCGATCACCTGATGTGGTGGGCGGTGTGCGTGCCTGAGCAGGCCGGCAGGGATCCCGCCGGCCTCGGTCCGGTGGCCCGCCAGCTGGGTTACAGCGGCCTCCTGCCCGAGCGGGAACAGGTGGTGCTTGGTCCTGGTCGATAGATTTCCCCCATGAGCCAGGAACCCTCCGCCGCCGCCGGCCCCATCCCCGAGCCGTCCGGGCCGCCGGAGGGGGCCGAAGCCGCCGTCAGCACCCCGGTGCGGCTGCTGCTGGTCGATGACGAGCCCGGGCTGCGCACGGCGGTCAAGGCCTACCTGGAAGACGAGGGGTTCGCCGTCACCACCGCCAATGACGGCGAGGAGGGCTGGACGGCCGCCCAGGCCCAGATGCCCGATGTCGTCATCACCGATGTGATGATGCCCCGCTGCGACGGCTACGGCCTGCTGAAGCGTCTGCGGGCCGATGAGCGGCTCGGGGGCACGCCGGTGATCTTCCTCACCGCCAAGGGCATGACGGCCGATCGCATCGCCGGCTTCCAGGCCGGCGCCGACGACTACATCCCCAAGCCGTTCGATCCGGACGAGCTGGTGGCCCGGGTGCGCAACGTGGTGCGGCGCCAGGAGCGGCTGCTGGCGGAGGCGGCCCGCTTCGCCGATGCCGACATCGGCGCCATGGCCCGCCAGATCACCGAGATCCGCTCGATGCTGGGCGGCGGCGGCGGTTCCGGCACCGGCAGCGGCGGCAGCACTCGCAAGCCCGTCAGCGATGTGCGCCTCGACTTCACACCCCGCGAGGCCAGCGTGCTGCAGCTGGTGGCCGAGGGAATGATGAACAAGGAGATCGCCCGCCGGCTGGAGACCTCGATCCGCAACGTCGAGAAGTACGTCAGCCGGCTGTTCATCAAGACCGGCACCGCCAGCCGCACCGAGCTGGTGCGCTTCGCCCTCGAGCATGGGCTGGTGGATTGATGGTCCCCCGTCCCTGGCTCTGAGCCTGCCCCCGGGCTGGCTGCCCTCCCGCCCCAACGGCGGCTGGGCCTACCGCGACCGCATCCCCCCCGCGGCGGCCGGCCTGGGGGTGGTCGCCTTCTATGCCGGCCGCTACGGCCACTCCAGCGCGGCGGCATGGGAGCGTCGTCTGACGGCCGGCGAGATCAGCCGCAACGGGGTGCCGCTGCAGGCAGGCGCGGTCCTCGCCGGCGGGGATCGACTCGTCTGGCACCGACCGCCCTGGCCGGAGCCGGCCGTCCCGGCCCACTGGGCCGTGATCCACGACGACGGCGACCTGCTGGTGATCGACAAGCCCAGCGGCCTGCCCGTGCTGCCGGCGGGCGGCTTCCTGGAGCACACCGTGCTGCGGCTGCTGGAGCGCCGCCACGGCGACGACCCCGCTGGCGTGCCGCGACCGGTGCACCGCCTGGGGCGTTTCACCTCCGGTCTGCTGGTGTGCGCCCGCCGGCCAGCCACCCGCGCCTGGCTGAGCGCCCAGCTGCGCGAGAGCACGGGCTCCCTGGCCAGTGGCGCCAGCGGTGGCGTTGGTGGCGGGGAGGCTGGCGGCGTCGGTGGCGGGGCCCCGCCCTGCCGCAAGCTCTACCGGGCCCTGCTGGTGCCGGGCCGGCTGGCCCTGGCGGCCGGCGACAGCCTGGCGATCACCACGCCGATCGGCCGGCGCCCCCACCCGCCGCTCGGGGAGATCTGGTGCGCGGCCGAGGCCGGCGATCCGGCCGCCCTGCCGGCCCGCAGCCAGCTCACCCTGCTGGCGACGGGCCATGAGGCCGATCTGGTCGAGGTGGCGATCGTCAGCGGGCGCCCCCACCAGATCCGCATCCACTGCGCCGCCATCGGAGTGCCGCTGCTGGGGGATCCGCTGTACGGGCCGGGCGGGCGGGCCCGCCCCGGGGCCCTGCCGGGGGAGGGTGGCTACCGGCTTCAGGCCCGCTGGCTGCGGCTGCACCACCCCGAGGGATCAGTTCTGGAGCTGGAAGCCCCAGCGGCGGAAGGCCTGGGCACGACGGCGGAGTGTCCGGCCACCCAGGATCACACCAACCGCTGCAGCGGCGGGCCTAAGGGCTGATCGGTGCGGTGCGGTGCGGTGCTGTGCCGTGCCGCTGGACCACAGGCCCTCGGACCTGGGTGGCGCGTGCATGGCCGTTCGCGCCTGCATGGCGGTTCGATGGTTCCCCTCAGACCGTGTACAGGCTGTACACAATCCGGAATGGCCAGGGGCGACCTGCCTGGCCGATCTTGATGAGAACGCCCATCGGCCCCGCCCCTGCGCCAGGACCTCCGGCGCCACCCGGGCGATCGCATGGCGCTGATCAGGCCGACTCCCGCTCGAAGGCGATCAGGCGGGAGAAGTAGAACGGCGCCTGGTTGAGGCTGCGGTGCACGGGGCGGAAGCCGGCGGCGGCCGCCGCCGCCACGATCCCGTCCTCCCGCAGGGTGTAGGCGCGGGTGGTCTTGCTGGGCCCGGGGAACAGCTGGCCGATCTGTTTGAGCACCGCCAGCAGCGGCGTGTAGGGGGCGAAGCTGACGATCAGCTGGCGCTCGGCCATGGCCGCCAGGTGCCGCACCATCGCTTCGGCGGCCGCCTGGGGGTAATGGATGAAGACATCCAGGCAGATCACCGTGTCGTAGCGGCCCTGGAGGCTCTCCAGATCGGAGACGCTGAAGCTCAGCCGCTCCGAGGCCAGACCGGCCTCGCTGGCCCGGCGGCTGGCCTCGGCCACCATGGCGGCGGAGAGATCGCTGGCGGCGATCGCGCCGGCCCCGAGGGCCGCCAGGGGCAGGCTGAGGCTGCCGACACCGCAGCCGGCGTCACAGAAGGTGCGGCTCCCCAGGTTGCCCTGCTGCTGCAGCCAGGCCAGCACCGCATCCACGGTCTTCTGGTGGCCGAGGCGGATGTTGCGCTGGACCCGGTTCACCTCCTCACTGTCGCTGTAGATGCGATTCCAGCGCTCGAAGCCGGTGCTCTCGAAGTAGGCCTGCACCTCGGCCTTCTCGGCCTGCGTCTCGGCCTGTACCTCGGCGGGTGCGGGGGGTTGCAGTTCCGGGGGCATGGGGCGCAGGGCCGTTCAGGTGGGCCGGATCTTAGGGAGCTGGCGCCTGGGGCACCGCCTCGGATCCCCCGGCCATCGCCGCAGATCCACCGGCCACGGCCGCGGGGCGCCGCCAGTCCAGGCGCCCATCGGCCGCCGTGCTCCAGCGCAGGGTGTCCGCCAGGGGCCGCCCCAGCAGCAGCTGCTCCAGCGGCTGTCGCTCCCCCAGCAGGCGCCGCGGCGCCAGGGTGGCGGCGGCGATCGAGGCCGCCACCAGGCCCCCCCAGCCGGCCAGCCGCCGCACCCCCTCCAGCAGTGGCAGGGTCACCCCCGCCAGGGTGCCGTCCTCCAGCCGGCAGCTGCCGTCCTCCACCAGCAGGACGCGCTCGTCCCAGCGGTGGCGGCCGTCGGCCAGTCCGTAGGGGGCCAGGGCATCACTGACGATCACCACCTGCCGGGGCGCCAGCCGCTGCAGCAGCACCGCCATGGCGGGATCGACGTGGACGCCGTCGGCGATCAGCCCCAGGGCCACCTCCCCTTGCCGCAGGGCCTCTCCGACCGGCCCCGGGGCGCGGTGGTGCAACCCGGCCATGGCATTGAAGCTGTGGGTGAGCATCCCCACCCCCTGGGTGAAGGCCCGGCGGGCCTGGGCCGCATCGGCGCCGCTGTGGCCCAGGCTCACCACCACGCCGGCGGCCCGCAGCGCCGCGATCACCGCGTCGGCCCCGTCCAGCTCCGGGGCCAGGGTCACCAGGGCGACATCGGCCTCCGGGCCGCCCGTGAAGCCGGCGATCAGCCCCTCGAGGGCGGCCCGGCTGGGGGCCTGCAGGTGCTGGGCCGGGTGGGCGCCCCGGCGTTCCGGCGCCAGGAACGGTCCCTCCAGGTGGGCGCCGAGCACACGGCAGCGCCCGGGCCGGTGCCGGCGGCGGGCCTCGGCCAGCACCGCCAGGGCCCGACGCAGGGCCTCCGGGGCGCAGGTCACCAGGGTGGGACAGATGGCGTCCACCCCGTCACTCCACAGCAGCTCCAGCAGGGCCTCCAGGCGGGGCAGGTCGCCGAAGCCCAGTTCGGGAAAGGCCAGACCCAGCCCGCCGTTGATCTGCAGGTCCACCCCCCCCGGGGACAGCCAGTCGCCGTCCCAGTCCTCGCCGGCGGCCCGGCTGCCCGGCGGCGTCGGCCGCACCCGGGCGATCCTGCCGCCGTCGTCGACACCGACCCGCCAGCGCCAGCCCGCCTCGGCCCGGGCCGGGTCATCGCCCGCCAGTCGCAGGTTGGTCAGCCAGCGCATCCGGGCAGCGGCGGGACGGGACAATGCCATCCTCGCCGCCCCCGCCCCATGGATCCCGAGTCCGCCCCGTCCGCCGACGTCCCAGCGCCCCGGGTGGCGATCGTCATGGGCAGCGATTCCGACCTGCCGACCCTGGAGCCGGCCGTGCGGATCCTGGAGCAGCTGGGGGTGGCCAGCGAGGTGCGGGTGCTCTCGGCCCACCGCACCCCGCGGGAGATGGCGGCCTTCGCCGAGGCGGCCGCGTCCCGGGGAGTGCGGGTGATCATCGCCGGGGCGGGCGGCGCCGCCCACCTGCCCGGCATGGTGGCGGCCTTCTCCATGCTCCCGGTGATCGGCGTGCCCGTGCGCAGCCAGGCCCTCTCCGGGGTCGACTCCCTCCATTCGATCGTGCAGATGCCGGCGGGAATCCCCGTGGCCACGGTGGCGATCGGCGGCGGCCTCAACGCCGGCCTGCTGGCGGCGGCGATGCTGGCGATCGCCGATCCGGTGCTCGCGCTGGCCCTCGAGGCCTACCGCCGGGGCCTGCACGACCAGGTGGTGGCCAAGGATGCGCGCCTCCAGGCCCTGGGCAGCGCCGCCTACCTGGAGCAGATGGACCGGGGATGAGGACCCGGGCCCCTCTTCCCTGGCTGGTGCCGGTCCGGCAGGCCAAGCTGGTCGGCGATCGTCGATCCTCCGGGGCCAGGCCCCGCTCCCGCTGATGCTCGAGCGGCTGGTCCTGCCCCCCTGGCTGCGGTTCTCCCTGGCCCTGCCCCTGCTGGTGCTCAACCTCTGGGTGCTGCGCCAGCTGCTGGTGCCCCTGGCGCCGTTCCCGGCCCTGTTCCTGACGGCGGCCCTGCTGGCCTTCCTGCTCGACATCCCCAGCCGCTGGCTGATCCAGCGGGGGCTGCCGCGGGCCCTGGCCCTGCTGCTGGTGCTGGGCCTGAGCCTCTCGGCGGTGGTGCTGGCGGCCCTGGTGCTGGTGCCGCGCCTGGTGGAGCAGCTCGGCGACCTGGTGCTCGCCCTCCCGGGCTGGCTGGCGGAGGGGGAAACCCTGCTGGGGCAGCTGCAGAGCTGGGCTACGGAGCGGGGGCTGCCCACCGATTTCGGCGGCCTGAGCAGCGATCTGATCACCCGCACCAGCAAGATCGCCTCCCAGCTGAGCCAGCAGGTGCTGGGGATCCTGGGGGCCACCGTGAGCATCACCGTCAACACGGTGATCGTGCTGGTGCTGGCGGTGTTCCTGCTGCTGGGGGGCGAAGGCATCGCCAGGGGCTTGGCGGAATGGCTTCCCTCCGGCACCCGCGCCCTGGTGCTCAGCACCCTGGATCGCACCTTCCGTGGCTACTTCGCCGGCCAGGTGGTGCTGGCCCTGATCCTCAGCGGCGCCCAGTGCCTGGTGTTCACCCTCCTGGGGATTCCCTACGGCGTGTTGTTCGCGGTGGCGATCGGCTTCACCACCCTGATCCCCTACGCCAGTGCCCTCACCATCGTGGGGGTGAGCGTGCTGCTGGCCCTCGAGAATCCGCGCACCGGCCTGGAGGTGCTGGCGGTGGCGATCAGCGTCGGCCAGGTGGTCGACCAGGTGATCCAGCCGCGGCTGATGGGGTCGATCGTGGGGCTGCAGCCGGCCTGGCTGCTGATCAGCCTGCCGATCGGCGCCCGGCTGGGGGCGCTGATGGGGCTGGGGGAACTGCTGGGCCTGCTGCTGGCGGTGCCGGTGGCCAGCTGCGCCAAGACCTTCCTCGATGCCTGGGCGCTGCGCCTGCGCAGGGAGTGGTCAGAACCGGGGCCGCTCAGGCCTCCGCCGGAGCCGGAATGATGCCGCGGCGCTCCAGTTCCGCCATCACCTGGGCCACCGAATCCTCGAGGCCCTGCTCGCCGGTGGCCACGCGCAGCTCGGGGGCCTCCGGGGCCTCATAGGGGCTGGAGATGCCGGTGAACTCCTTGATCTCGCCGGCCCTGGCCTTGGCGTAGAGCCCCTTGGTGTCCCGCTGTTCGCAGACCGCCAGGTCGGCGGCGCAGTGGATCTCGAGGAAATCACCCGCCTCCACCAGCTCCCGGGCCCGCTGACGGTCGGCGCGGAAGGGGGAGACGAAGGCGGTGAGCACCACCACGCCGGCATCCAGGAACAGCTTGGCCACCTCACCGATGCGGCGGATGTTCTCCTCCCGGTCGGCGTCCGAGAAGCCCAGATCGCTGCACAGCCCGTGGCGGACGTTGTCGCCATCGAGCACGTAGCAGGCCAGCCCCTGCTCGAACAGGGCCGAATTCACCGCATTGGCCAGGGTGCTCTTGCCTGCCCCCGACAGGCCCGTGAACCAGAGGATGGCGCTGCGGTGGCCCCGCTGGTGGGCCCGGGCGGCGCGGGTCACGGTGGAGTGGTGCCAGACGATGTTGGTGGCCTTGGCCGGCGAGGTCATCTCGGACACGGAAACGGGGCGGTGGCTTCGGGGCGCATTCTCCCCTACCCCCCCGCCTGCTTCGGTCGGTAGCCGTCCTTCTCCAGGGCGGCCAGGGCCGCCGCCACGTGGTCCCCCTGCAGTTCGATCACCCCGTCCTTGAGGGTGCCGCCGGTGCCGGCGCTGGCCTTCAGCCGCTTGAGCAGCAGGCGCAGCTCGGCCTCGGGCGCCTCCAGCCCGGTGATGGCGGTGACCAGCTTTCCCCCCTTGCCCGCCTTGGTGCGCTGCACCCTCACCTTCTGCAGTGCCCGGGGCGTCGTGGCCGAGGCGGCCTCCGGCCGCTGCAGGCTGTCCGGCCCGCTGAACTCCCGCCAGCCCCCCTTAGGCATCGGTGGGCCCTCCCGCGATCAGCCACCTGAAGCGGCGGCCGGTGGCGGCCACCAGCCGGGAGGGCAGCGACCTGGGGCGCATCGTCTCGGGCAGGGTGGGGGGGTCGGAGAAGTCGTAGCCATCCCCGACGCGGTGCCGGGCCAGGGCCTTGTGGCCGGCGGCGGCCGTGTAGTGGCAGACGTAGGACCGGCGGGTGAGGCTGGGATCGCGCATCGGGGTGCCGCCGTGGATCAGGGCCCCGTGCCAGATCAGCACATCGCCCCGGCGGGGCAGGTAGATGCTCGGGGTCCAGCCCTGGGCGTCGATCAGGGCCTGCAGGTACGGCCCGTAACCCGCCGCCCTGCGGGGATCGCCGTCGCGGCTGGCGAGGATGCCGCCCCCGTTCCAGTCGTAGAACTGATCGGCCTCCAGCCGATGGGAGCCCTTGTAGTATACGAGCGGTCCGGCCCGATCGCTGATGTCCTCCAGGGGGATCCAGGCGGCGGCCAGGTGGCCCAGGCGGCTGTGGTGGTGCACGTAGGAGAAGTCCTGGTGGAGGGACTGCTCGCTGCTCTTCCAGAAGGTGAGCGTCTGGATCAGCCCCGGCGCCGAACCGAAGAGTTCATCGAGGAAATGGATGATGGGATCGGCGAAGGCCAGCGAGCGGGCCGCCTCGAAGTAACGGTGCAGGTCGTTGAGCTTCAGCCCCGGGCCGGCATCGCGGAGATCGGTGATGCCGAGCAGCGACAGATTGCGCAGGACCCGGGCCTCGTAGTGCTCCGCCTTGCCGTCGATGCCGATCATCCCGTGCAGCAGCGAGGTGCGGGCCAGAGCCGGCAGGGCCTCGAGGTCGCGGTCCATCCGGTCGAGGAGCTCCGGGTCCAGCACCTGCGGAAAGATCACCACCCCATCCCGCAGGAACTCGAGCACGGGGCCCGAGTAGATCCGGCCGGCCAGTTCCGGCTGCTGTCGATACAGGCGTTCCGCCAGAGGCAGGGAGGTCAGATAGTCGGCGGGAAGCATCTCTGGCGTTCGTGGGCGACTCGGTCGGCAGCCGTTCCGGTGCGGGGTTCTCCGGTGGCGTCCGGATGGCCCCTCCGCCGCTGCCGCCCCGGGTGGCGGCTCCCTAAGGTGAATTATCTCCCCTTGCGCAGCGCCGGTGACCAGCACCGCCCCAACCCGCAGCGCCGATCCTGCCGAGCTGCAGCCGTCGGTCCGCCCGGATGGCCTGGGCCGTTTCGGCCCCTTCGGCGGGCAGTACGTCCCGGAAACGCTGATGCCCGCCCTGGCGGAACTGGAGGCGGCCGCGGCCGAGGCCTGGGCCGATCCCGCCTTCACCGCCCGGCTGGATCACCTGCTGCGCACCTACGTGGGCCGGCCCACCCCCCTGTATGAGGCCGAACGGCTCACGGCCCACTACCAGCGGCCTGAGGGTGGTCCGCGCCTGTGGCTGAAGCGGGAGGACCTCAACCACACCGGCGCCCACAAGATCAACAACGCCCTGGGCCAGGCCCTGCTGGCGCTGCGGATGGGCAAGAAGCGGATCATCGCCGAAACCGGCGCCGGCCAGCATGGTGTCGCCACGGCCACGGTCTGTGCCCGTTTCGGCCTGGAGTGCGTCATCTACATGGGCGCCGAGGACATGCGCCGCCAGGCCCTGAACGTGTTCCGGATGCGGCTGCTGGGGGCCACCGTCCAGCCCGTCACCGCCGGCACCGCCACCCTCAAGGACGCCACCAGCGAAGCCATCCGCGACTGGGTCACCAACGTGGAGAGCACCCACTACATCCTCGGCTCGGTGGCCGGCCCGCACCCCTACCCGATGCTGGTGCGGGATTTCCACGCCGTGATCGGCCAGGAGGCCCGGAGCCAGTGCCTGGAGGCCTTCGGCCGGCTGCCGGATGTGCTGATCGCCTGCGTGGGCGGCGGCTCCAACGCCATGGGGCTCTTCCATCCCTTCGTCGAGGACGCCTCCGTGCGCCTGATCGGGGTCGAGGCGGCCGGCGAGGGTGTCGCCACCGGCCGCCATGCCGCCACCATCACCGAGGGCCGGGTGGGGGTGCTGCACGGTGCCATGAGCCTGCTGCTGCAGGACGACGAGGGCCAGGTGCAGGAGGCCCACTCGATCAGCGCCGGCCTCGACTACCCAGGCGTCGGTCCGGAGCACAGCTACCTGCGCCAGATCGGCCGGGCCGAGTACGCCGCCGTCACCGATGCCCAGGCCCTGGAGGCCCTGCAGCGGGTGAGCGAACTGGAGGGCATCATCCCGGCGCTGGAGACGGCCCACGCCTTCGCCTGGCTGGAGTCCCTCTGCCCCAGCCTGGCCCCCGGCACCGAAGTGGTGCTCAATCTCTCCGGCCGCGGCGACAAGGACGTCAACACGGTGGCGGAAAAGCTGGGCGACGGGCTGGCGGGGTAGGTCCTCCCTGGGGCCCTCAGAGGGGGTCGTGCTCCCAGGGGAAACGCGGCAGCTTGTTGAGCCCCTCCTGCATGTGGCGGGCCCAGACGTCCATGGTGTGCTGGATCTCGGGAGCGTCCTTCTCCAGCTTCAGGTGCCGGGTCACCTTGAAGGCATCGCGGGGCAACAGGGCGATCTCGAAGGGCGGCCCCACGGTGAGATTGGAGCGCCTTGTGACGATCTCCGACACCAGGCAGAGCCGCGCCGCATCCTCCAGGGAGAGGTCGGGGCGGCCGATGTAATCGAGGGGAGGCTTGCCGTACTTGGTTTCGCCGATCTGCAGGAAGGGCGTGTCATCGGTGGCCATGATCGCGTTCCCCTGGGGATAGATCATGTAGAGCCCGTGGGGCTGGCCCGCGATCTGGCCGCCGAGGATGAAGCTGGCCTCGCCGCTGGCACCCGCCTGGCGCAGGTTGGGATTGAACTCCTTCTGCACCATCACGTTGAGCCGCCCGATGTAGTCGGCCACCTCGAACAGGTAGCGGGCGGTGAGCATGCTCGGCCCGGCGGGGGGGTCGTCCTGGCGGGTCCACTGGGGGCTGGGGCCGGCGCCATGGTTCTCGATGTCACGGCGGATCCGGTTGAGCACCGCCTGGGTGGTGCCCAGGTTGCCGGCCGCCATGAGCACGAACAGCCGGTCGGGGGCCGGCGCCAGCACGTGCATCTTGCTGTAACTCGAGATGTAGTCCACCCCCGCGTTGGTGCGGGAGTCGGAGGCGAACACCAGGCCGCTGTGGAGCAGGAAGCCGAGGCAATAGGTCATCAGCTGAGCAGCCTCTCCAGGATCGAGGCCACCGACTGAACCGCGGCGCGGGCGGTGGCGTAGGCCATCCGCATCGGACCCACCAGGCCCACTTGGCCGCGGCCGCCGTGTCCCGTGCGGTAAGTGGCCTGCACCACCGAGCACTGGCCGAGGGCCGCGTGGGGATGCTCGGTGCCGATCCAGATCGCTTCGGTCGCGACCGGGGCCTGGGGGCCGGTGATACCCAGCAGGGCACGGGGGCCATGCTCCACCAGCTGCACCACGGGCAGCAGGCTGGAACTGTGGCGGAATTCGGGCTGGGCCAGCAGCCCGCCCAGGCCGGCGGCCACCACCGCATCGAGCTCCTCGCTGCGGATGCGGCCGTGGCTGTCGAGGGCCTGGCGCAGCAGTCCGCCGCTGCGGCGCAGCTCCGCCGGCAGCCGTTCCCAGGGGATGCGGCCGCCGCCGCCGGCCCGGAGCTGCTGATTGCTCCAGCGCTCCAGGATCGGCAGCTCCTCCTCCAGCCCGGCGCCCAGGCGCAGGTTGAGGCTGGTGCTGAAATCGGGCCCCTGGACGAGGAACACCAGCAGCCGGTCGCCGCTGGGCACGAGCCGCACCGCCTGCAGCAGGGGGCTGGGCCGCTGGGGGCGGGTGATCAGGCTGAGCAGGCCGGTGAGATCGGCCAGGCGGCGGGCCAGGTGCAGCAGCAGATCATCGAGGGCGGCCCACTGCAGGCTGATGCCGGCCAGCTCGCGCTCCAGCTGCAGGGCGGCGGCCCCCGGGGCCGGCAGCAGCTGATCGACGTAAAGGCGGTAGCCGCGCTGGCTGGGGATCCGGCCGGCGGACGTGTGGGGCTGGGTCAGCAGGCCGCGCTGCTCCAGGGCCCCCATGGCCGTCCGCACCGTGGCGGGGCTGGCCGGCAGCCCGAAACGCCGGACCAGCGTGTGGCTGCCCACGGGTTCGACGGTGTCCACGTAGTGCCGCACCGTGGCCTGGAGGACCTCCTGTTGTCGGCGCGGCAGCGTGTCCAAGGAATGGGGGGAAAAGTTGAAAAGCTAAACAGAACCTTCATCCTAGGCGCGACGGACCCGCCCTCCGCCGTGGCAGGGGGTTCAGTAACGGGGAACCCGGGGATCCACCTCCCGGCTCCAGGCGTCGATGCCCCCCTGCAGGTTCCAGACCTCGCCGTAGCCCTGCTCCTGCATCAGCCAGCAGGCGAAGTGCCAGCTGCGGATGCCGGCATGGCACAGCACCACCACCGGCTGTTGCCGGTCGAGCAGGGTCTCCAGCTCCGGGATCCATTCGCCGGAGCGGCTCAGGGGCAGATGCACCACCGGGTGGGGCAGGCGTGCCTCTTCGAGCTCCCGGTCCTCCCGCACGTCCACGATCCGGAGCGGTTCCCCCTCCGCCAGGCGCCGCTGCAGCTCCATGGCGGAGAGGCTGCGGGGGGGGGCCGGAGGGGTCGGCTCGTCCATGGCGGGCGTCGGAGGGGGGGTGGCGTCAGGATGGTCCCATCCTGCTGAGAACGCATGAAGGCCCGCCCATTCCTGGCGGTGCTGCTGGCCCTGGTGCTGGTGGTGTTCGGTCTTGGGCTCGGTGGCTGGTGGCTGGTGTGGCAGCGCAGTGCCCTGCGTCTCCAGCGGCTGCCGCTGGAGGTGCCGCGGGCGGCCCGGTTCGTGCCCCGGGACGCCCCCTTCAGCCTCCACCTGTTCACCGACGGCGAGCAGCCCCTCGACTACGCCCGGGCCGTCGCCCCGCCCCGCCAGCGACGCCAGGCGGCGGAGGCGGTCGGCCGGCTGCGCGACGGGGCCTTCGCCGCGGCCGGTCTCGACTACGGGACGGAGCTGAGCTCCTGGCTGGCGGCACCGGTGGGTCTGGCCCTGTTCGAGGCGGATGCCGGCGGCGCGGCGGGGTCGACCCGGCGGGGGGGCTGGCTGCTGGTGCTGGGCAGCCGGGACGACGGCGGCGCCCGCCGCTTTCTGCAGCGTTTCTGGCAGACCCGCAGCCTGGCGGGCACGGATCTCCAGATCAGCACCTACCGGGGCCTGGGGCTGATCAGCGGCCGGGGGGCCCTGCTGGGCCGGACGCCGATGCCCCTGGCCACGGCCCTGGTGGATGACGACCTCGTCCTGATCGCCTCGGGACGGGGGGTGCTGGAGCAGGCCCTCGACGTGTCCCAGATCGATGAGCTCAACCAGGCCGGCCAGCCCGGCTTCCAGGAGGGGCTGCGGCGGCTGGGCACCGGGGCCGCCCTGGTGCAGGCGGCCCCGGACGCCCTGGAGCGCTGGCTGGGGCTGCCGCTGCCGGCTGCCGCCGACCAGCGGCCCGGCGGTCTGCTGCTGGCCCTGCGGCCCGATGGCCGCAGCCTGCGGCTGTCGGGCCTGCTGGAGCTGCCGCCGCAGACGGCGCTGCCCCAGGTCGGTGCCGACGGCGACCTGGGGCGGGCCCTGCGGGCCGCCCTGCGCCGCCCCTCCGCCAGCCTCGCCCTGGTGCAGGACCCCGCCGCCATCGCCGCCATCCCCCTGCTGCAGCCGCTGCTCACCCGCCTGGCCGGAGGAGCCGGCGCGGCGGGGTCCCTGCCCGCCCTGGTGGTGGGGACTGACGGGGGGCCCCTGCTGGCCGCCGCCAGCGGTGAGCGCTGGCTGCTCGGCACGGCGGCCGACCGGCCGGAGGCGGCGGCCGTCGAGGCCTCCCTGGCGGCCGATGGCCTGATCGCCGCTCCCCTGGAGGTGGAGGGCCGCCCGCTGCAGGTCTGGACGCGGCTGCAGGCCGGACCCACCCGCCGTGACGGCAGGGCCGAGCAGTTGCAGGCCCCCCTGCTGGGCTGGCGCTGGCAGCGGGGCGACCAGGCCTGGTGGGGGCAGTCCCTGGGGCAGCTGGAGAGCCTCGAGGGGCCCACTGCGAAGGGCGCGGCGCGCCCCCAGGACCCGCTGGAGAACCTGGCCGCCCCCGGGGCTGCCCTGCAGTGGGCCCTCGATGGTCCGCGGGCCCGCGACCTGCTGGCCTCCTGGCAGCCGTGGCAGCGCCTTACCGCCCTGGCCGGCGGATCCCTCAGCGATCCCGTGGCGGGCCTGGCCCTGGCCCTGACCGGAGAGCCCGGGGGCCTGACCGTGGACGCGCGACTTGACTTCGGGGACGCCTGACCATGGCGTCCCTGGCCTGGGAACTGCTGCTGCTGCGCCACGGCATCGCCGAGGAGCGCAGCCCCGACCGGGTCGATGCCGAGCGGGAACTCACCGCCGCCGGTCGGGCCCGCACCCGGGCCGTGCTGGAGCGGGCCGCCGGTCTGGGGTTGCGGGCCGATCGCCTGCTCTCCAGCCCCCTGGCCCGGGCCCGGCAGACAGGGGAGATCGCCTGCGATGTCGGGCTGGCGGAGGGCCTGGAGCTGGCCCAGGCCCTGGAGCCGGGGGGTGACCCCCTGCCCCTGCTGCCGGCCTGGCTGAGCCAGGCGGAGGGGCGCCCGGGGGCGCCCTGCCGGCTGTTGCTGGTGGGCCATGAACCGGACCTGGGGCTGCTGGCGGCCCGCCTCCTGGGGGCGCCGCCCGGCGCCATCGCCCTGCGCAAGGCTGGCCTGGCCCTGCTGCGCCTGCCCCTGGTGCCGGCCGGGGCGGCCCTGGCCGGCACCGCCCGGCTGGAATGGCTGGTGCGGCCGAAGCTCTGGCTGCCCAGCCCCTGAGCCGGCAGCCGGCGCTACGGCAGACGCCCGTTCCTGCGCCTAAGTTCGTCCCATCCACAGGATTCGGCATGGCGGCGGTGAGCACCCCAGAGGCCAACGACCCTCAGGGCACCCCTCCCTCCCCATCGCCCCCGGCGCCGGCCACACCCACGTTCCGCCCCGGCCTGGAGGGGGTACCGGCCACCCAGTCGGCGGTGTGCGATATCGAAGGCCAGCGGGGCCTGCTCACCTACCGGGGCTACCCGATCGAGCAGCTGGCCAGCCACAGCAGCTTCCTCGAAACCGCCTACCTGCTGATCTGGGGGGAGCTGCCCACGATCTTCCAGCTGCGGGAGTTCGAGCAGGAGGTGCAGATGCACCGGCGGCTCAGCTTCCGCATCCGGGACATGATGAAGTGCTTCCCGGCCACGGGCCATCCGATGGATGCCCTCCAGGCCAGCGCGGCCTCCCTGGGGCTCTTCTATTCCCGCCGCGCCCTGTACGACCCCCAGTACATCGTTGATGCGGTGGTGCGGCTGATTGCCAAGATCCCCACGATGGTGGCGGCCTTCCAGCTGATCCGGAAGGGCCAGGACCCGATCCAGCCCCGGGACGACCTGGCCTACTCGGCCAACTTTCTCTACATGCTCACCGAGCGGGAGCCCGATCCCCTGGCGGCACGGATCTTCGACGCCTGCCTGATCCTGCATGCCGAGCACAGCCTCAACGCCAGCACCTTCAGCGCCCGCGTCACGGCGAGCACCCTCACCGACCCCTACGCGGTGGTGGCCTCGGCGGTGGGCACCCTGGCCGGCCCCCTGCACGGCGGTGCCAATGAGGATGTGCTCGACATGCTCGACCAGATCGGCAGCATCGACCAGGTGGAACCCTGGCTCGATCGGGCCATCGCCCAGAAGCAGAAGATCATGGGCTTCGGTCACCGCGAGTACCGGGTCAAGGATCCCCGGGCCGTGATCCTCCAGGGCCTGGCCGAGGAGCTCTTCCAGCGCTTCGGCCACGACGCCATGTACGACGTCGCCCTCAAGCTGGAGGAGGTGGCGGGCCGGCGGCTGGGGCCGAAGGGCATCTACCCGAACGTCGACTTCTACTCCGGTCTCGTCTACCGGAAGCTGGGTATTCCCCGCGACCTGTTCACCCCCATCTTCGCCATCGCCCGTACGGCAGGATGGCTGGCCCACTGGAAGGAACAACTGGGTGCCAACCGCATCTACCGTCCCTCGCAGATCTACACCGGCCCCGCGGAGCGGGGCTGGCTCCCCCTGGAAAGCCGTCCGGTTCCTGGCTGAGTCACTGGCTGACCCGTTCCCCCCTAGGTTCCCCTCCAACGGAGTTCTCTGATGCTGTCCACTGGCCTGATGGGTGCCGCCATCGCTCCCCCCGGTCTCGATCTCCAGTCGAGCTTCCTTGACCTCGCCCAGGCCATGGGTCTCACCCCCGCGGCGGCCCGCCTGCTGTGGCTGCCCCTGCCGATGGTGCTGGTGCTGGTGGGGGCGGTTGTCGGGGTGCTGGTGAGCGTCTGGCTCGAGCGCAAGATCTCGGCGGCGGTGCAGCAGCGCATCGGCCCGGAGTACGCCGGCGCCCTGGGGGTGCTTCAGCCCCTGGCCGACGGCCTCAAGCTGGTGTTCAAGGAGGACATCATCCCGGCCCGGGCCGATGCCCTGCTGTTCAGCCTCGGCCCCGTGCTGGTGGTGGTGCCCGTGATCCTCTCCTGGCTGGTGGTGCCCTTCGGGCAGAACCTGCTGATCAGCAACGTGGGGGTGGGCATCTTCCTGTGGATCGCCCTGAGCAGCATCCAGCCCATCGGCCTGCTGATGAGCGGCTATTCCAGCAACAACAAGTATTCGCTCCTGGGCGGGCTGCGGGCCGCCGCCCAGTCGATCAGCTACGAGATCCCCCTGGCCCTGGCGGTGCTGGCGGTGGTGATGATGAGCAATTCCCTCAGCACCGTCGACATCGTCGCCCAGCAGACCGGGGCCGGCATCTTCAGCTGGAACATCTGGCGCCAGCCCGTCGGCTTCGTGATCTTCTGGATCTGTGCCCTGGCGGAGTGCGAGCGCCTGCCCTTCGACCTGCCGGAGGCCGAGGAGGAGCTGGTGGCCGGCTACCAGACCGAGTACTCCGGCATGAAGTTCGCCCTCTTCTACCTGGGCAGCTACATCAACCTGGTGCTCTCGGCCCTGCTGGTGTCGGTGCTTTATCTGGGCGGCTGGAGCTTTCCTGTGCCGGTCGAGTGGATCACCGGCTGGCTCGGTGTCTCCCCCGACGCCCCCCTGGTCCAGGTGATCACCGGTTCGATCGGCATCGTCAGCACGATCCTCAAGGCCTACCTGCTGGTGTTCTTCGCGATCCTTCTCCGCTGGACCACCCCACGGGTGCGGATCGACCAGCTGCTCGACCTGGGCTGGAAGTTCCTGCTGCCCATCGCCCTGGTCAACCTTCTGGTCACCGCCGGTCTCAAGCTGGCCTTCCCGGTCGCCTTCGGCGGCTGAACCCGTTCCCCGGATACCAACACAGCGGCCCCCACCGGGCCATCATGGTCCCCATCCCGTAACCCCCACGCCCCTGCCATGTTCGGGTTTCTCAAGCAAGTCGGTGACTACACCCGGGAGGCGGTGAGCGCGGCCCAGACGATGACCCAGGGGCTGGCGGTCACCTTCGATCACCTGCGCCGGCGGCCGATCACGGTCCAGTATCCGTACGAGAAGCTGATCCCCTCCGAGCGCTACCGGGGCCGCATCCACTACGAGCTCGACAAGTGCATCTCCTGCGAGGTGTGCGTGCGGGTCTGTCCCATCAACCTGCCCGTGGTGGACTGGGTGATGAACAAGGCCACCAAGAAGAAGGAACTGCGTAACTACTCGATCGATTTCGGGGTGTGCATCTTCTGCGGCAACTGCGTGGAGTACTGCCCGACCAACTGCCTCTCCATGACCGAGGAGTACGAGCTGGCGGCCTTCGACCGCCACAGCCTCAACTACGACAACGTCGCCCTCGGCCGCCTGCCCACCAGCGTCACCTCCGACCCGGCCGTGTTCGCCCTGCGGGAACTGGCCTACCTTCCCAAGGGCGCCATGGATCCCCATGGGGTGCCCGCCACCGAGCCGCGGGCCGGCCAGCTGCCGTCCCAGGTGCTGGAATCGCTCCAGCCGGTCCCCAGCGGTGGGCCGTCCGCCGCCGCCCCCTCCGACAGCACCGCAGAGTCCTGATGTCGATCGCTTCCACCACCCAGCAGATCTGTTTCCTGGTGCTCTCGGCCACCACCGTGATCGGTGCCCTGGGTGTCGTCCTGCTGCCCAACATCGTCTATTCCGCCTTCCTGCTGGGTGGCGTCTTCCTTTCGGTGTCCGGGCTCTACCTGTTGCTCAACGCCAGCTTCGTCGCCGCCGCCCAGATCCTGGTCTATGTCGGGGCGGTCAATGTGCTGATTCTGTTCGCGATCATGCTCGTGAACAAGAAGGAAACCCTCGCTGCGATTCCCGGCCTGCTGGTCCGCCGTCTCCTGTCCGGGGCCGTCTGCGCCGGCCTGTTCGCCCTGCTGCTGCGGGTGGCGTTCACCACCCCGTGGGCCCTGCCGGGCCCCACGCCGGTAGGCGAGGAGGCCACCATCCGGATCGGTGAGCACCTGTTCACCGACTACCTGCTGCCCTTCGAGCTGGCTTCGGTGCTGCTGCTGATGGCGATGATCGGGGCGATCGTGCTGGCCCGCCGCGACGTCTTCAGCACCGATGTGATCACCGGTGAGCCGGCCGATCAGGGTCTGATCGAGAAGGATCGCACCCCGCTGCTGATCGAGACGTCCGCCAACGCCCCCACCCTGCTCACCAAGCCATGATCTTCGACGCCGCCTCCCCGATCCCCCTCGAGGGCTTTCTCGCCGTCGCCGCCATGCTGTTCTGCGTGGGTGTCTGGGGGCTGATCAACAGTCGCAATGCCGTGCGGGTGCTGATGAGCATCGAGCTGATGCTCAACGCCGTCAACATCAACCTGATGGCCTTCTCCAACTACCTCGATGGTCAGCTGATCCGCGGCCAGGTGTTCGCGATCTTCGTGATCACCGTGGCGGCCGCCGAGGCCGCCGTCGGTCTGGCGATTCTGCTGTCGCTCTATCGCAACCGCGAAACCGTCGACATGGAGCGCTTCAACCTGCTGCGCTGGTAGCGGTGCCAGCGTCCGCGGAGTGCGCCCATGAGGCTTGAGAGGGTCTGGCTGATCCTGCGCAAGGGCAGCCAGGCGGCCCAGCGCCAGGCCCGCCGCTGCGCCCAGGACCTGCGCTCCCAGGGGACCCTCGTCACCACCGCCGTCAGCGGGCTGGGTCTGAACCCCTTCCCCGGACTCCTGGCCACCGAGGCTGAGCTGCCCGATCTGGCCGTCGTCCTCGGCGGTGACGGCACCGTGCTGGCCGCGGCCCGTCACCTGGCCAGCTACGGGGTGCCGGTGCTCAGCTTCAACGTCGGCGGCCACCTGGGCTTCCTCACCCATGAGCGGCGCCTGCTCCGGCTGCAGGGCGATGGGCATGGGGAGCCCGGCGGCCATGATCCGGACGACACCCTCTGGCAGCGGCTGCGGGACGATCGCTTCGCCATCGAACGGCGCATGATGCTGGAGGCCCGGGTCGACCGGGGCGATGGCGTGCCCCAGGAGGGGGACGGGGCCTCCGACGACGACCTCAGCGGGGTCGGCGATGGCCCCCACACGGCCCTCAACGACTTCTACTTCCGTCCCGCCCTCGACGAGCTCTCCCCCACCTGCATGCTCGAGCTCGA
Source organism: Cyanobium sp. Candia 9D4 (assembly GCF_024346155.1). Classification (NCBI taxonomy): domain Bacteria; kingdom Bacillati; phylum Cyanobacteriota; class Cyanophyceae; order Synechococcales; family Prochlorococcaceae; genus Cyanobium; species Cyanobium sp. Candia 9D4. The sequence goes on from NZ_JAGQCK010000002.1 coordinate 689,817, forward strand.
GATCGACGGGGAGGTGGTGGATCAGTACCGGGGCGATGGCCTGATCATCGCCACCCCCACCGGCTCCACGGGCTATGCCATGGCGGCCGGCGGTCCGATCCTCCACCCGGGGATCGAAGCGATCGTGGTCACGCCGATCTGCCCGATGAGTCTCTCCAGCCGGGCGGTGGTGGTGCCGCCCGGCTCCAGGCTGTCGGTGTGGCCCCTGGGGGAAACCAGCCGCCGGGTGAAGCTCTGGAAGGACGGAGCCCATGCCACCGTGCTGGAACCCGGGGATCGCTGCGTCCTGCAGCGGGGCCGCCATCCGGTGCTGATGCTCCAGCTCGAGCAGAGCCCCTCGTACTACAGCACCCTCACCCATAAGCTCCACTGGGCCGGCAGCCTCACCGCCGTCGAGCCGTCCCGCAACTGATCCGCGCCCATCCACGCCCCGACGCCCCCCCGACCACGCCCCCCTGACCATGGCCCTGGAAATCGAGCGCCGCTTCCTCGTCCATGGCGAGCAGTGGCGCCCCCATGTGCGGGGCGAGCACCTCATCCGCCAGGGGTATCTGGCCAGCGGTAGCGAGGGCCTCACCCTGCGGGTGCGGCTGGCCCGCCCCCCCGCCGGGCCCGTGGCGGCCTTCCTCACCCTCAAGCTGCCGGTCCCCGGCGAGTCCGTGACGCGGGAGGAGTACGAGTACGCGATTCCGGCCGCCGACGCCGAGGCCCTGCTGGAGCGCTGCGACCATCGGCTCGGCAAGACCCGCTTCGCGCTGGATCTGCCCGGGGGCGACTGGGTCCTGGATGTGTTCGAGGGCGCCAATGGGCCCCTGGTGGTGGCGGAGGTGGAACTGGAGCGCCCCGACCAGCCGGTGGCCGTTCCCCCCTGGTGCGCCAGGGAGATCACCGGCCGCGGCGAGCTCAGCAATGCCGCCCTGGCCCGCTGTCCCCTGGCACTGTGGCCCGAGGCCGACCGTCGGGCCCTGCTGGCCCAGCTCGACTGAGCCGGCGTCCCTGGGCCGGCACCGGGACGCCGTCGACGCTCAGCCCTTGCCGTTCCCGTCCTCGGTGGGCAGGGCGCAGCAGTTGAAGCCGTCACGGCAGATCTTGCCGTGGTCCATGGCCCAGTTCAGCAGGGCCACCCGGTTCTTGGCGCCGGTCTTGGTGAAGATGTTGCTGACGTGGTTGTCAACCGTGCGCTTGCTGATGGTGAGCTGGCCGGCGATCTCCAGGTTGGTCAGTCCGGTGGCCACCAGCTCGATGATCTCGAGCTCCCGCTCTGACAACTCGCTGCGTGGGTGGATCATGGGCCGCTCCAGGGACGGGGATGGGGACAGGGAGCTGGCAGCCGCCATGGACCTGCGCTCAGCCATCGGCTCCTCGGCGAGTGCTGATTCACTCTAGGCAGCGGCTGCTCCATGATGCCCCTGTCTTGGAGATGGCCGTTGCAGCTTCGACAGGCCCTGGCGGATGGTCGGTTCGCCGTGACGGCGGAGGTGACGCCGCCCCGGGGAGGCGATCCCGGTCGCACCCTCGAGGCGGCGACGGCGCTGCGGGGTCTGGTGCATGCGGTCAACGTCACCGATGGCAGCCGGGCCGTGATGCGGATGAGCAGCCTCGCCGTGTGCCGTCTGCTGCTGGAGGCCGGCATCGAGCCGGTGCTGCAGATGACCTGCCGCGACCGCAACCGCATCGCCCTGCAGGCCGATCTGCTCGGGGCCCATGCCCTCGGCATCCGCAACCTGCTCTGTCTCACCGGTGACCCGGTGAGGGCCGGCGATCAGCCCGGGGTCCGGGCGGTGAACGAGCTGGAGGCGGTGCGGCTGCTGCAGCTGGTCCGGGGCCTCAACGCCGGTGAGGATCCCGTCAAGGGGGAGTTGCCGGACGGGGCCACGGCCCTCTTCCCCGGCGCCGCCGCCGATCCCCAGTCGCCCAGCTGGAGCGGTCTGCTCTCCCGGGTGCGGCGCAAGCAGGAGGCGGGGGCCCGCTTCCTCCAGACCCAGATGGTGATGGATGCGGAGGCCCTGCGCCGCTTCGTGGGGGAGATCACCGGCCCCCTCGGACTGCCGGTGCTGGCCGGCGTGTTTCTGCTCAAGTCGGCCCGCAATGCCCAGTTCATCAATCGGGTCGTGCCGGGGGCCTGCATCCCCCAGGCCCTGATCGACCGGCTCGCCGGGGCGGCCGATCCGGCAGGGGAGGGGGTGGCGATCGCCGCCGAACAGGTGGCCACCTACCGCTCCATCGCCCAGGGGGTGCACCTGATGGCCATCAAGGCCGAACACCGCATTCCCCAGATCCTGCGGCTGGCGGGACTAGGGGGCGCCGCTGGCGGCGAGGTCGGTGCCCAGGAGCTCGGCCATGGCCTTCTGCTGCGGTGAGGGCGTGCCCACGTCCTGACGGCGGGAATCGGTGATCAGCCAGTCGAGGGCGGCCTCCTGGAGATCGAAGTGGTCGCCGTTGCGATCAACGCAGTAACGGCCGTAGACCAGCTTCTCGACGAGCTGCACCCCGGGGCCGATCCGGGAGTAGTCGAAGATGATCGAGTTGTCGATCGTGGCCCCTTCACAGATGTGGCAGCTCGGTCCGATCATGGCCGGCCCGATGATCGTGACGCCGTTCTCGATGCGGGTCATGCCGCCCACGAAGATCGGCCCCTCGACATGGATCTGGTCCCAGTCGGCCGCCACGTTGAGGCCGGCGTAGATCCCGGGGCGCACCTCCTTGCCGGGAATCTGCACCTGGCGCACGTCCCCCTGCAGGACGCTGCGGATCGCCTGCCAGTAATCCGGCACCTTGCCGATGTCGACCCACTCGAACTCCATGGGCAGGGCGTAGAAGGGGGCCCCGGACTCCACCAGCCTGGGGAACAGATCGGCGGCGATGTCGAAGGCTTCGCCGCTGGGGATGAAGTCGAGGACCTCCGGCTCGAAGATGTAGATGCCGGTGTTGATCATGTCGCTGGCGGCTTCTTCCACCGACGGCTTCTCCTGGAAGGACAGCACCCGCCCGGCTTCATCGGTCACCACCACCCCGTAACTGCTCACCTGGTCGCGGGGGACGCGCTTGGTGATCAGGCTGGCCATGGCCCCCTTCTCCCGATGGCGGCGCACGGCTTCAGAGAGATCGAGATCGATCAGGGCATCGCCGCAGAGCACCACGAAGGTGTCGTCGAAGAAGGCCTGGAAATCCTGGATCTTCTTCAGGCCGCCGGCCGAGCCCATGGCTTCGCCGATCAACTCCCCGTCCTTGATGCGCCCCTCGAAGCTGTAGGCGATCTGGACACCGAAACGCTGGCCGTCGCGGAAATAGTTTTCGATCTCCTCCGAAAGGTGGGAGACATTGACCATGATTTCGTTGAAGCCGTGCTCCCGGAGCAACTCGAGCAGAAACTCCATCACGGGTTTCTGGAGGATCGGGATCATCGGCTTGGGCGTTGTGTGCGTGATCGGACGCACCCGTGTTCCCTTGCCTGCCGCCAGGATCATCGCCTTCATCGGCGTCGTTTCAGGTCGGAGGTGAAAACCCAGCCTAAGGAGAAACCTCAGGCAGCCACTGCTTCCCGAGCCGGCCCCCTATCTGACCCCTGGCCTGGGAGCCGCGGCAGGCTCACCGCCTCCCCCCGCTCCTCACGGCGCCGCCGCAGGCTGAGGGGGCCGTAGAGGCCGCCGTCCTGGGCCAGTTCCACCTTGCCCTGGGAGGAGAGGAACAGCAGGGCCCAGAACACCCCCACCCGATCGCTGTCGAGATCGGCGTCCTCCGGCGAGCCGGGGCGGGGGCAGGCCAGGGCCTCCGCCCAGGCACCCACCAGGGCATCGAAGGCCACCCACTCGAGGGTCTCGGCGGTGGGTTCCCACTCCAGCAGGAAGCGGCTGAGGGCGGCGGTGGTCTCCGGCAGTTTCTCCCGGTGGGCCAGGGAGGCCACCTGGGCGATCGCCGCCCGCTCGCTGTAACGGCGGGCGCGGGGCCTGTGGCGCCCTTCCCCTCCCTCCTGCTCGAGCCGCTCGGCGATGTCCTCGAGCTGGCGGATCAGTTCCCCCAGGGTGACCGGGCGCTGCAGGGGGGGCGGCGCCACCGGCCGGCGCAGCAGGTGCCGTTCGGGCCGCCGCGGCAGGACCACGGCGGAGGGGTCCCAGCCATCGTCGTCCTCGGGGGCGAAGGAATCCTCCAGCAGCGGTTCGGGCGGGAAGGTGGCCGATTCCAGCAGTTCCGCCTTGAGCCCCACCAGCACCGAGGCGGCCAGGAAGGCCTCGCTGGACTCGGCCAGGTCCCGTTCGTAGCTGCCCCCGCCGGGGGCCAAGCGCCTGGGCAGCTCGATGCGCTGGCGCAGCTGGTCGAGGAAGCCGTCGACGACGGCGATCACATCCACGTCCCAGGGGTCGATGTCGCCCCGTTCGGCCGCGTCCTGGAGCAACCGGATGGCGAGTCTGGCGCCCGCTTCTGCCACGCGCGATGTCCTGCTCGGAGGGTGCCGTCCCTGGGCAAGCTACCGGCTGTGGCCCGTCGGCACCAGTCGCGGTGATGACCGAAGCGACCCCCAGGGTTCAGTCGACCGCCAGGGACATTCCCTCCTCCCCCCCGGCCGAGGACGGCGCCGAGCTCTCCCCGGCGGCCGGCAGCAGCCCCAGCTGGGCGTCCACGGTGGCCCGGTAGCGGCGCAGATCGTTTTCCAGTTCGCTGATGCGCACCTGCTGGGCCTCCACTTCGCCGGCGGTCTGCAGGGTTTCCACCTTCCGCACCACGCCGCTCCAGACGGCGTAGATCCAGGCGGCGGTGGCACCGAGACCGCCCACCACCAGCAGCAGGGCCGCCAGCGGCAGGGTGGTGCTCACCCCCGGCAGGAAATGCACCGTGGTGGCCGTGGTGTTCTCCAGGGTGAACATCACCGTGGCCAAGCCGAAGCTGAAGATCAGAAGGAAGTTGATCTGCCGCATGGAGACCCTCGCTGTGCGATGGAGGAGCGTAGGCATCCTCCCCGGAGGATGGCGCCATGGCCCCGGGCCTGCGCAGGGTTTCGTAACCGGCCCCGGAGCGGACCCCCGCCGTGGCGGGAACGGGCCTCAGCCGAGGGCCGGGGCGTGCAGCAGGGCCGGTGGGAGGCTGCCGAAGGCGCCGGTGGCCATCACCGCCGGGACCGGGGCGCGGCCCACCTTCACCAGGGCCACCGACTCCCGCTCCACCAGGGCCTCGATGGCGGCCCGGTAGCTGTCGGTGACCAGGCGCGGGTAGAGGCCGATGCCGATGATCGGCACCAGCAGGCAGGAGATCACGTAGATCTCCCGGGGCTCGGCGTCGACCAGGTGGGTGTGGGAGGCGAGCTCGGGGTTCTCCTTGCCGAAGAAGATCTCCCGCAGCATGGATAGCAGGTAGATGGGGGTGAGGATCACGCCGATGGCCGCCAGCACGGCGATGACGATGCGGAAGCTGAGGCTGTAGGCCTCGCTGGTGGCGAAGCCCACGAACACCATCAGCTCGGAGACGAAGCCGCTCATGCCCGGCAGGGCCAGGGAGGCCAGGGAGCAGACGGTCCAGAGGGCGAACATCTTGCGCATCTTCTGGCCCACGCCGCCCATCTCGTCGAGCTGGAGGGTGTGGGTGCGGTCGTAGGTGGCGCCCACCAGGAAGAACAGGCTGGCGCCGATCAGGCCATGGCTGATCATCTGCAGCATCGCGCCGCTGGTGCCCAGGGCGCTGAAGCTGCCGATGCCGATCAGCACGAAGCCCATGTGGCTGATCGAGCTGTAGGCGATCTTGCGCTTGAGGTTGCGCTGGGCGAAGGAGGTGAGGGCGGCGTAGATGATGTTCACCACCCCCAGGATCACCAGGAGGGGTGCGAACTGGACGTGGGCCTCCGGCAGGAGCTGCACGTTGAAGCGCAGCAGCGCGTAGCCCCCCATCTTGAGCAGGATGCCCGCCAGCAGCATGTGCACCGGCGCGGTGGCCTCACCGTGGGCATCGGGCAGCCAGGTATGCAGGGGCACCACCGGCAGCTTGACGCCGAAGGCGATCAGCAGGGCCGCGTAGCAGAGCACCTGGAAGCCGGTGCCGAACTCCTTGGCCGCCAGCACCGTGTACTCGAAGCTGGGGGCCCCGCCGCCGTAGAAGGCCATCGCCAGGCCGGCCAGGAGGATGAACAGGGAGCTGCCGGCGGTGTAGAGGATGAACTTGGTGGCGGCGTACTGGCGCTTCTTGCCGCCCCAGATGGCCAGCAGCAGGTACACCGGCAGCAGCTCCAGCTCCCAGGCCAGGAAGAAGAGCAGCATGTCCTGCACGGCGAAGACGGCGATCTGGCCGCCGTCCATGGCCAGGAGCAGGAAGTAGAAGAGCCTGGGCTTGAAGGTCACCGGCCAGGCCGCCAGGCAGGCCAAGGAGGTGATGAAGCTGGTGAGCAGGATCAGCGGCATCGAGAGGCCGTCGGCCCCCACCGACCAGGCCAGACCCAGATCAGGCAGCCACTGCACCCGCTCCACCAGCTGCAGGCCGGGATCGGCGGGGTCGTAGCCGCGCAGGTAGGCCCCCACGGTGACCAGGAAGGTGGTGAGGGCGACGCCGAGGGCGTACCAGCGGACCTGCCTGCCGTCGCCCTTGTCGGGCACGAAGGGGATCAGAAGCGCGGCACCGATCGGGAACAGAATCGCGGTGCTCAGCCAGGGAAAGGGCACAGAACGGTGCTGTCCATCTGGCCGGAGTGTAGAAATCCAGGCCTCCTACCCACCCTGCGGATGGGCGTTGTCACACACAGAAGGGCTCAGCCGAAGGCCCCGAACAGCAGCACCAGGCCGATGACGCCCCCGAAGACGATCAGGGCATAGAACTGGACCCGGCCGGTCTCGAAGTATTTGAGGCCCTCGCCGCTGCCCAGGGTGAGCAGGCCGGTGAGGTTCACCACCCCGTCCACCACCTTGGAGTCGACGTCGAGCACCTGGCGGGCCAGCCGGCGGCTGCCCTGGACGAACAGCTTGTCGTTGATGGCATCGAGATACCACTTGTTGGCCAGGAACCGGTTGATGGCCGGGAAGCGCCCCGCCACGGCGGTGCCGAGATCGATGCGGTGCAGGGCGTAGGCGAGCACCGCCAGGCCGATGCCGAGGCTGGAGATGGCCACTGAGGCGCCTGCCAGGGGCAGGAACTCACCCCAGCGGAAATGCTCGGCGGCCTCCATGGCCTCGGCGGGATCGACGAGCAGGCCGAAGCGGCTGTTCCAGGGGGTGCCCAGCAGGCCGATCAGCACCGAGGGGACCGCCAGCACCACCAGGGGAGCCGCCATCTGCCAGCCCGACTCGTGGGGATGGCTGGCGTGGTCGTGGTGGCCCTCCTCGGCGGATCCGCCGGCAGGCTGGCCCGCGGCGCTGAGCAGCTGGGCGCGGATGCCGGCGTCCTGGCCGCGGAAGGAGCCCTCGAAGGTGAGGAAATAGAGGCGGAACATGTAGAAGGCGGTCATCCCGGCGGTCAGGAAGCCCATGGCCCAGAGCAGCGGGAAGCTGTTGAAGGCCTGGCCGAGGATCTCGTCCTTGCTCCAGAAACCCGCCAGGGGGGGGATGCCGCTGATCGCAATGCAGCCGATCAGGAAGGTGGCCGAGGTGATCGGCATGTACTGGCGCAGCCCTCCCATCAGGCGCATGTCCTGGGCCAGCACCGGTTCATGGCCCACCACCTCCTCCATGGCGTGGATCACCGAGCCGGAGCCCAGAAACAGCATCGCCTTGAAGAAGGCGTGGGTGACCAGGTGGAACATGCCGGCCACCGGGGCGCCGCAGCCCATGGCCAGCATCATGTAGCCGAGCTGGGAGACGGTGCTGTAGGCCAGCCCCTTCTTCAGATCCATCTGGGTGAGGGCAATGGTGGCCCCCAGAAACAGGGTGATGGTGCCGATCACGGCGATCACCAGCTGCACCTGCGGAAAGGGCTCGTAGACCGGCTGGAGACGGGCCACCAGGAAGACGCCGGCCGCCACCATCGTGGCGGCGTGGATCAGGGCCGAGATGGGGGTGGGGCCCTCCATGGCGTCGGGCAGCCACACGTGCAGGGGGAACTGGGCCGACTTGGCCATCGGGCCCATGAACACCAGCAGGCAGAGCAGCACCGCCACTCCGGTGGGCAGGCCACCGCCGGCCACGGCCGCCGAGAGCCGCTCACCGATCTCCTCGAAGCCGAAGCTGCCGGTGGCCCAGAACAGGCCGAGGATTCCCAGCAGCAGGCCGAAGTCGCCGACCCGGTTGACCACGAAGGCCTTCTGGGCGGCATTGGCGGCGGCGTCGCGGTCGTACCAGAAGCCCACCAGCAGGTAGGAGCACATGCCCACCAGCTCCCAGAACACGTAGATCTCGAGCAGGTTGGGACTGATCACCAGCCCCAGCATCGAGCTGCTGAACAGGGCCAGGTAGGTGAAGAAGCGGACATAGCCCTTGTCGTGGGCCATGTAGCCGTCGGAATAGACCATCACCAGCAGGGCGATGGTGGTGACCAGCGACAGCATCACCGCCCCGAGGGCGTCGACGCGGAAGCCCATCTGCAGGTGGAAGGTGCCGGCGCCGGCCCAGTCGAACAGGACCTCGGTGGCCCCGGCTCCAGCCAGCTGTTCGGCCAGGATCGCGAAGCTCAGCACCGCGGCCATGCCGACGGTGGTGATCAGCAGCAGCGCCACCGGCTTGCGCAGGCGGTTGACGGTGCGGTTGAAGGTGATCAGCCCCAGGCCGGTGAGGCAGGCCCCCAGCAGGGGCAGCACCGGGATCAGCCAGGCAAGTTCGGAAGCGGCGGGCATCCTGGGGGCTCTGTTGGCGCGAGTTTAGGCAGGCCCGTCGGCCTGGCCCCGGCTCTGTGGGGGCCTGCCCATCGACCCCCGCCGGCCGCTGGCGGCCTCAGCCCAGCCAGTGGGCGAGGCCCGTGCGCGAGAAGGTGGTGGCGCCGAGGCCGATCCAGCGGTGGGCCCACCAGAGGACGCCGATGGCGATGGCGATGCCCAGCTGGGAGGGCCGCAGGAATTCCGCCAACACCAGCGTCTGGCGGCCGTCCAGCACGGCGGCGAAGGGCAGCACCGAGGTGGAGGCCCGCAGCTCCTCGAAGGCGGCCCCGAAGCGGTTGCGCAGGCGCCGGTCCCCGTTCCAGACGGCGAACAGGTGGTGGCCGATCAGCCCCACGCAGGCCACCAGGGTGAAGCTGGTGCCGATCCAGAGCAGGTGGGTGGCACACCAGAGCACCTGGCCCACGGCCTGGGGATGGCGACTCACCCGGATGATCCCCGTGGCGTAGAGCCGCACCTGGGGCTTGAGCACGGCCGGGATCTCCAGCAGGTTGTAGGTGGCCGGATAGAGAAACAGGAAGCTGATGGCCGTGCCGGTCCAGACCACCGGCACCACCCAGGGCTGGTCCTGCAGGTTCCAGAGCCGGACCCCGTCGTAGCGGTGGGCGAGGAAGTAGCCGACCACCACCACCGCCGAGGGGATGCTGAGGCCGGCGAACAGCAGGCGCCAGAGACGGGCCCCGATCCGCTCCTCCCCCCAGGCCCGCAGGGAGGCCCCGCCGCTGTGGATCAGGGCGAAGACCACCAGCAGGGCCAGCATGACCACGCTGCTGTGCTGCGGACCCGCCGGAACCAGGGGGAGCGAGGGCATGGTGAGCGGCGGCCGGTGGCGGATGTGACAGGGCGATTCTTGCCACCGGGAGAGCCCCCTAGAGTTCCGCACGGCCTGCCGGCTCCGGCGAACGGTCCCCCCGCGGCCTCCCCGACCCATGGCAGATCTGCCTTTCACCCTCGACCAGCTGCGCATCCTGCGCGCCATCGCCAGTGAGGGCAGCTTCAAGAAGGCGGCCGACAGCCTCTACGTCACCCAGCCGGCGGTGAGCCTGCAGATCCAGAACCTGGAGAAGCAGCTCGATGTCTCCCTGTTCGACCGCGGCGGCCGCAAGGCCCAGCTCACCGAAGCCGGCCACCTGCTGCTCAGCTATTGCGACCGGATCCTGAGCCAGTGCCAGGAGGCCTGCCGGGCCCTCGACGATCTCCACAACCTGCGCGGCGGCTCCCTGGTGGTGGGGGCGAGCCAGACGACGGGCACCTATCTGATGCCCCGGATGATCGGCCTGTTCCGCCAGAAGTACCCGGACGTGGCGGTGCAGCTCCAGGTGCACAGCACCCGCCGCACCGGCTGGAGCGTGGCCAACGGCCAGATCGACCTGGCGATCATCGGTGGCGAACTGCCGGCGGATCTCAACGACCTGCTGCAGGTGGTGCCCTACGCCAACGACGAACTGGCCCTGGTGCTGCCCCCCAAGCACCCCCTCTCCCGCCTGCCCGAGCTCACCAAGGACGACCTCTACCGCCTCGGCTTCGTCTGCCTCGATGCCCAGTCCACCACCCGCAAGATGGTGGACCAGCTGCTCAGCCGCTCCAAACTCGACGTGCAGCGGCTCAAGATCGAGATGGAGCTGAACTCCTTCGAGGCCATCAAGAACGCCGTCCAGGCGGGGCTGGGGGCGGCGTTCCTGCCGGTGGTGTCGATCGAGCGGGAGCTGGCCGCCGGCACCCTGCACCGCCCCCAGGTGGCCGACCTGATGGTGCGGCGCCAGCTCAAACTCATCACCCACCCGGCCCGCTACTGCTCGCGGGCCGCCGACGCCTTCCGCCGCGAGGTGCTGCCGGTGTTCGCCAGCCCGGACAGCCCCCTGCGTCAGGTGCAGACCACGCCGGGGCTGGCCGAGCGGAACGGCGTCAGAACTGATCGGCCTCCGGTGTGATGCCGACGGCGTCGTCGGCGGCGCCGGCCACACCCCGGGTCTGGAACTTGTTGCCCGAGATGTCGGTCTGGTAGACGCAGCGCACGATCGGCTTGTCGCGCACCGAGCCGATGTAGGCGAAGGTGTTCATGCGCTGCTTGCACTGGCGCATCTGCTCGGCCGTCACCGCCCCCTCCTTCTGCAGCACCGACCAGTTCTCCCGGCGGATGACGCAGCCGGGCTGGAGCGTGGGCTGGGTCACGAAGCTGCTGCTCGGGTTCATCGTGGTGTACAGCTCGATGTCCATCACGAAGGCGCTGGCGCCCCACTGCTTGCAGAACTCGGGGTCGGGCACCGCCATGTCGAGCTGCTGGGCGCTGGCGATGTTGCCCTGGTTCCCCTGGGTGGTGCTGGTCACGGCGCTGCCGATGCCGATGCCCACCACCAGCACGCCCGCCAGCACTGCCACCGTGGCCACGTTCAGCTGGATGTTCGGACCACCCCCGGAGGGGCCACCGCCGTTGCCGGCGGGGGGCCGGCCGCCGCCGCCGTTGCTGCCGCGGCGGCCCGGGGTGCCGTAGCGGGGGTCCTCCCGGCCGCCATAGCCGGTGGCGAAGCGATCGCTCCGGTCGTCGTAGCGGTCGGAGCGGCGGTCGGTGCGCGGGTCGTAGCGGTCGGGTCGGGGCGCGTAGCCGCCCGGTTCGGGCCGGCCGGCGCTGCTGCGGGAGCGGGTCACAGGGTTTCGGGGCTGCGGGGCAGGCCCATCGAGTAATTGAGCACCCGGGCCTCGGGGTTGTAGCTCACGTCACCGGCCTGGAGCATCTGACGCACCAGACCCTCCAGCTCGGAGCCGATGCGGCGCAGGCTGTAGTCGCTCAGTTCCTGGCCGGCCTGGGCCGCCACCAGCTCCCGGAAGCGGGCGCGCACCTTCTCAAGGGCCGCCTCGTCCCAGAGGAACTCGTTGTCGGGATCGATGTCGAGGGTGAGCTGGTCCGGGTCCGGGATGAGGTCGTCGTTCTCGACGCGCGCCGTGAACAGCCGGATGTGGCGGGTGGTGGACTTGAGCAGCGTCTCGACCATGGGCTCGGCCTCGGGGGCAGGGATCGGGAGAAGGGGGTGGCACCCGTTGAGTGCTGCCCTGACTTTAGGTAGGTCGGCGGCCGTTTCCGTCGGCGCCTCCCCCCGGCGCCGGTCACCCCTGCCCGGGGAGGCCCGATAAGGTTGCTGCTGATCTCGGGTACGACATGCGGGTTGTCATCGCCGGGGCCGGTCTGGCCGGCCTGTCCTGCGCCAAATACCTCTGCGACGCCGGCCACACCCCGATCGTGCTCGAAGCCAGAGATGTGCTGGGCGGCAAGGTGGCGGCCTGGCAGGACGACGACGGAGACTGGTACGAAACCGGCCTGCACATCTTCTTCGGCGCCTATCGCAACATGCGCCAACTCTTTGCCGAACTGGACATCGAGGATCGCCTGCAGTGGAAATCCCACTCGATGATCTTCAACCAGAAGGAAGTGCCCGGCACCTACAGCCGCTTCGATTTCCCTGATCTGCCGGCGCCGCTGAACGGGGTGGCCGCGATCCTGGGGAACAACGACATGCTGACCTGGCCGGAGAAGATCGCCTTCGGCCTCGGTCTGGTGCCGGCCATGCTGCGCGGCCAGGCCTATGTGGAGGAATGCGACAAGTACAGCTGGAGCGAATGGCTGCGGATTCACAATATCCCCGAGCGCGTCAACGATGAAGTCTTTCTCGCCATGAGCAAGGCGCTCAACTTCATCAACCCCGAGGAGATCTCCAGCACGGTGGTGCTCACCGCCCTCAACCGCTTCCTCCAGGAGACGGACGGCTCCAAAATGGCCTTCCTCGACGGCAATCCGCCGGAGCGGCTCTGCCAGCCGATGGTCGATTACATCGAGGCCCGGGGCGGTGAGGTCCACCTGGAGTCCCCACTCCGGGAGATCCGCATCGACAAGGACGGCGCCGTGACCGGCTTCCGCATCGGCGGCATCAAGGGGCGGCCCGAGAGGGAGATCCAGGCTGACGCCTATGTGAGCGCCATGCCCGTCGATCCGCTCAAGCTGCTGCTGCCGGAGCCCTGGAAGCAGCTGCCCTACTTCCGCAAGCTCGAGGGCCTGCGGGGGGTGCCGGTGATCAACATCCATCTCTGGTTCGATCGCAAGCTCACGGACATCGACCACCTGCTATTCAGCCGCTCCGACCTGCTCAGCGTCTATGCCGACATGAGCAACACCTGCCGGGAGTATGCGGATCCCGACCGCTCCATGCTGGAGCTGGTCTTCGCCCCGGCCGCCGACTGGATCGGTCGCCCCGATGCGGAGATCGTGGCCGCCACCATGGAGGAGCTCAAGCGTCTGTTCCCCATCCACTTCACCGGTGACTCCCCGGCCGTGCTGCGCAAGTCGGTGGTCGTCAAGACCCCCCTCTCCGTCTACAAGACGGTGCCGGGCTGCCAGCAGCTGCGGCCCTCCCAGGACTCCCCCATCCCGAACTTCTTCCTGGCCGGCTGCTTCACCATGCAGCGCTACCTGGCCTCGATGGAGGGGGCGGTGCTGAGCGGCAAGCTCTGTGCCGCCGCCGTCGACGCCCACCTCTGCGGCAGCGACCAGGGTCCGGCCCCCGCCCAGAGCCTGGCGACGGTGTGAGTGTGCTGGCCCTGCTGCCCCTCGACCACGCCTCCGATCTGGAGGAGGCCTACGAATCCTGCCGACAGGAGACGGCGCAGTGGGCCAAGACCTTCTACCTCGGCACGATGCTGCTGCCGCCGGCCAAGCGCCGGGCCATCTGGGCGATCTACGTCTGGTGCCGCCGCACCGACGAACTGATGGACAGCGCCCAGGCCCAGACGCTGTCGGCCGAGGTGCTGCTGGAGCGACTCGATGCCTGGGAGGAGCGCACCCGCGCCCTGTTCGCCGGCCATGCCGTCGATGGTCTCGACCGGGTGATGCTGGACACGATCGAGCGCTTCCCCCAGCCCCTGCAGGCCTACCTCGACATGATCGAGGGGCAGCGGATGGATGTGCTGCGCGACCGCTACGCCAGCTTCTCCGATCTCCAGCTCTACTGCTACCGGGTGGCGGGTACGGTGGGTCTGATGACCCAGGAGGTGATGGGGGTCGATGCGGCCTACACCTCCGCCCCCTGGAGCGAGCGGCCCGACACCTCGGAAGCGGCTGTGGCCCTGGGCATCGCCAACCAGCTCACCAACATCCTGCGGGATGTGGGTGAGGACCGCGGCCGCGGTCGCATCTATCTGCCCCAGGAGGATCTCGACCGCTTCGGTTACTCCGAAGCCGATCTGATGGCCGGACGGCTCAATGAGAACTGGCAGGCGCTGATGCGGTTCCAGCTGGAGAGGGCCCGGGACTGGTTCAACCGCTCGGAGGCCGGGGTGCGCTGGCTGGCTCCGGATGCCCGCTGGCCGGTGTGGGCATCGCTGCGGCTGTATCGGGGGATCCTTGATGTCATCGAGAGGTTGGATTATGACGTCTTCAATCACCGCGCCTTCGTGCCCCGGGTCGGCAAATTGCTGGATCTCCCCCTCTCCTATGTGATCGCCCAGACGCGATGAAGCGGCGCCCCATCCGCCAGGCCCTCCGCCTCAGCCTCTGCCGCACCCTCTCCGCCGCCGTCGCTAACGCCATCAGCGCCGGGCTGGCGTTGCCGGGCGTGGCCCTGGCCCAGTCCCTGCCCGCCACCGTCAGTCCGCCCGAGGTGAAGGCCGTGGAGGGCCTGGGGGCCGGCTGGCCCGGCCCGATGCCCACCGGTGACCGTCTCCCCCCCCTGCCGCCCGAACTCCTGGGGGCCCTGACCATGGAGCAGGCGACGGCCTGGGCGGTCGATCGCAATCCCGTGGTGCGCTCCGCCTATCAGTCGTTGGTGGCGACCCAGAACAGCCTCGGCGCCGCCTACGCCAGCTGGTGGCCGACCCTCAACCTCAGCCTCAACGGCGGGCCCTACGCCTCCAAGACCTTCTACAACTACCCCTTCAGCGCCTCCGCGGGCTTCCCCATCTCGGGCTCCGGTCTCAGCAGTGAGCGGGTGTTCGAGGCCAGCTACTTCCAGGCGATCGGTCAGATCGATACCACCTGGAACCTGATCGATCCCACCCGGTCGGCCACGATCTGGCAGAGCAAGTACCTGGTCCGCCAGGCGGCCGACACCTATGTGATCACCCGCCGCGACCAGCGCCTCAAGACCCAGTCGGCCTACATCGACCTGCAGCGGGCCCTGGCCGCCGTCCAGACCGGCCGCCAGATCGTCGAGAACGACGAGCTTCTCTACCGTCTCGCCCAGACCCGGGTTCAGATGGGGGTGGCCTCCCGGCTGGAGGTCTTCAAGCAGCAGACCGTTCTGCTGGCCGATCGCCAGGCCCTGCTGGCCGCCGAGCAGCAGGTGGAGACAGCACGGGCCAACCTCGCCGAGCTGCTGGCCACCCCCAGTCCCGAGGCCCTCACGCCCGCCACGCCCTTCGCGCCCCTCGGTGCCTGGGGCCATTCCCTCGACGACTCGATGACGGCGAGCCTTGCCTACCGCAAGGTGCTGGAGCAGCAGCTGCTGGCCGTCAAGACGAACGAGGCCCAGGCCCAGATCTACCTGGCCACCTACCGCCCCACCCTGCAGCTGATCACGTCCCTCTACTGGACGAAAGGGGTGGGTTATCTCAACCAGGGCCCGCCGTTCGTGCCCAATGCCCGCTCCGACGAATGGAACGGATCGGCCCTGCTGCAGCTGACGTTCACGGGTTTCGACGGCGGCCAGGCCCGCATGAACGCCGCCGCCGCCCGCCGTCAGGCGGCGGCCGCCGCCGAGACCTACAGCGCCACCCTCCTGAAGGTGCGCAGCGAGGTCCAGTCCCTGGTGGCCCAGGCCCGCTCCGGCCGCAGCATCGTGCTGGCCGGCGCCGAACGGGTCAAGGCGGCCAATGGGGCGTTGCGCCTCCAGACCCTGCGCTTCAACGCCGGCTACGGCACGATCACCGATGTGGTGCAGGCCCAGCAGGAGATCAGCCAGGCGGTGAGCTCCTACATCCAGAACCTGGCCACCTACAACGACACCCTGGTGCAGCTCAGCCGCTCGAGCGGCCTGCCGGTTCAGCCCGATCCCGACCTTCTCCAGGCGGTGGGCGATCCCCTGCAGACCCTGCGTCTGCCGACGCGGATGGCCCAGATGCGCTGATCTGCTCCAGCCGCCTCTGGCGCATGGCCCGGGCCCGAGCACTGAGCTGCTCGAAGCCCGGGTCGTTGAGGATCGAGCAGACCTGACCCTGCAGCTCGCTGGCGTTGATGTTGATCTCCATCTGCCGGATCTGGTCCCGCAGGGAGTTTTCCCGGTCGGCCACGGCCCCCGACATCCGGTTGAAGGCCCGCACCAGCCGGCCGATGGCGTCGTCCGCCGGGTAGGTGAGGGCCTGATGATCCTTGCCGTCGGCGATGGCATCGGCGGCGGTCGCCAGCTCCCGCAGCTCCCGCCGGATGCCGCGCGCGATCAGCCAGGCGGCGACGCCACTGGCGCTGATCAGGATCAGGGTGAGGACCACCAGGCGGCGGACCATCTCGTCCTTGGCCTCCTGCATCGGCAGGAGGGCATCCGCCAGGGCCTCCTCCTCCACGGACACGACCGCCAGCCAGTTCCACTCCGGGAAGGCGGCGATGTAGAGGTGCTGCAGCACCGGGGTGGTGGAACCCGGGGGGCGCACCATGGCCTTGCGCTCGAAGGGCTCGCTATGGCCCAGGGTGCGTGGATCGGGAATGCCGCCGTTCTGCCGCAGGGCCAGGGCCAGGTCGATGCAGGCCTGGGTGTCCTGGGTCTGGTAGCTGCAGTACAGCCCTCCGGTGGGGGTGATGCCGAAGAAGGCCGCCTGGTGGGTCTCGGCGGGGAAGAGGCTGGAGCCGGCGGCGAGGAGCTTGGAGGCGGCCTGGGTGCTGACGTCCACCAGCAGGGCCAGGTGGCCTTCGCCGGGCTGGCGACCCGAAAGGACGGTCAGCCGGGCCATCCGCCATTCCCCATCCAGCTGCAGCATGGCGCTGCGACTCATCTCCGCGGCCGGAGCGCCCTTGAAGAGGTGTTCGAAGTCGTCCACCGTGGCGGGCATGGCCGGTGCGCCGGGTTCCAGGGCCAGGCCCTGGCTGGTGATGCCCGTGAGCCGGCGCCAGGTGCCGCTGGGGTCGCGGTAGTAGACGGCGGCCCGCTCCCGCAGCAGGGCCAGGGGCAGCCGCAGTTGATTGTTCAGCAGGGCGGGGGCCTGGTCCCGCGTCAGGGGCCGGCCCTTCCAGGACAGGCGGCCTTCGGTGTCCATCCGCAACGGCGCCAGGGCCCTGCGCAGATCCTTGGAGTCCTCACGGATGACCCGGCTGAACTCCTCGGCCGACTTCCGGATGATGGAGGTGGTGACCGCCAGGGAGGAGAGGTTGTCGTGGTCGAACATGGTGCTGATCTCGATCCGGGCCTTCTGGGCCAGGCGGATCGAGCCGATGGTGGCGAGCGCCAGGAAGATCGCCAGGCTCACGAGCGGGCCGCTGATCCCCAGGATCATCAGCCGCACGGAGAGGCGCAGGGGTCGCCCCTTCCTCGCTCCCGCGGTTCTTTGTGGCTGTCCGGCGAGCCGTTGGCGAATCGTCAAAAGGGCCTGCAACGCCATGCCTATGATTTTCCCACGTCCGTGAGATGGATCGCTTCATGACCAGGATCCTTTCCGTCCATTCCTTTCGCGGTGGAACGGGAAAATCCAACCTCTCGGCGAACCTTGCGGCCGCTTTCGCAGCCCGAGGGCTCAGGGTCGGCGTCTTCGACACCGATCTTGCTTCACCAGGAATCCATGTGCTGTTCGGGTTCACGGCAGGGCCGCAATCCCATACGCTCAATGATCACCTTCAGGGCTCGATTCCAATTGAAAAGTGCTCCTATGACGTCACACCTGCCTCGCTGGCAGGTGGGAAGGGGCGCATCATTCTGGTGCCAGCCGCCATGGAGGGCGATCGGATCGCCCGGCTGCTGCGGGAAGGCTATGAAGTCGAGCGGCTCAACGATGCCCTGTTCAGCCTGGGCCAGAGCCAGCGGCTGGATCTGCTGATCGTGGACACCCACCCCGGGATCAACGAGGAGACCCTGCTGTCCACCGCCATCTCCGATTGCCTGGTGATGGTGATGCGCCCCGATCAGCAGGACTACCTCGGCACGGCCGTGGCGATCGAGGTGGCCCAGAGACTGATGGTGCCGGAAGCCCGCCTCGTGGTGAACAAGCTGCCGGCCCATTTCGATGCCGAACAGGTGCGCGCCCGGGTGGCCCAGAGCTACGGCATTCCGGTCGGAGCGATCCTGCCCCTCAGTGATGACCTGCTCACCATCGCCAGTGGCAGCCTGGCCCTGGTGGATGTCCCCTCCCACCCCTGGAGCACCGGCGTGACCCAGCTCGCTGCCGACCTTGCCGATGCGCTCCTCTGAGCCCGCCAACGACAAGGACACCGACGCCGGCGCCGCCGGTGACGGCCCGCTGCCCCCGGCCCCGCCGGAGGGCCCCCTGACCATGGCCCGGCTGGTGGCCCTTGAGCCCGCCACGCTGCGCCGATTGCTGACCACGGGCCTGCGGGCCGGTCTGACGGAGGCCGAGCTCGACGCCGGCTGTGCGGCGGCGGCCACCCCCGGCCAGGCTCCCGCCGACCTGCGGGCCCTTCTGCAGCAGTGGGGCTGGCTGGCCTGGGATCCCGACCGTCAGCGCTGGCGCACCCGGCTGGGCGCCACCACACCGTCGGCGCCGCCTCAGGTCTGATCCGCCAGGGCCAGCCATTCCTCCAGCACCGGGTTCACCAGAGAGGGATTTTCGTCGTGGGGGCAGTGGCCGAGGCCGCTCAGGATGCGCAGGTCGCGGACGGCGGCGAAGGCCCCCGCCCAGCGCCGGGCCTCGGCCACCGGCTCCCACGGATCCTGCTCCCCCCAGAGCAGCCGGACCGGGCCGGGCAGTTCCGCCAGCAGGTCCGGGGCGAGGCGGTCGCGGAAGAGGTTGATGAAGCCCCGGAAGCTCTCCTCGGCGCCGGGGCTGCGGGCCGGGGTCAGCAGCAGCTGCACCAGCTGATCATCGATGCCAGCGCCGGAGGGGTAGGCGGCGCCCAGCACCCGGCGGATCACACCGGGGTTGGCCACCCAGCGGAACAGGCGGCCCGTGAGCCAGCGCTGGCGCACCAGGCGCTTGAGCAGGGGCCGGCCGATCCGGCGCAGCGGTGGCTGCTCGCTTAGGCGGCGGTCGTCGAGGCTGCGCTGGGCGCAGTCGATCAGGATCACCTGGCGGGCGTCGTCCCCGAGCCTGGCGGCGGCGGCCAGGGCCACGACGCCCCCGATCGAATTGCCCACCAGCTGGACCGGCGTGCCGATCACCTCCCGCACGAAGGCGGCCACCTGGTCGGCCCACAGGTCGATGCCGTAGCGCAGCGCCAGCCCGTCCTCCGGCTCATCCTCGAGCCGGGAGGGGGGTTTGCTGCTGGCCCCGAAACCCACCAGGTCGATGGCGTACACCGGGCGTCCGCCGGCCAGCGCCGGCAGATTGTGGCGCCAGTGCTCCTTGCAGGCACCGAAGCCGTGGATCAGCAGCGCGGGCAGCGCCCCGCTCCCCTCCGGGCCCACCGATGGGTGGGCCACATAGCTGATGGTCTGGCCCTGCCACGACCAGGTGCCCAGCCAGTTCGTTGGGAAAACCGTGCCGCCGTCGGCCAGGGGTGTCACGGGCATGGGGCCTGACGATGGGGGACTCAATGGGACCCCTTCCAGGGTTCGACCCTGCCATCTTCAATGGCCCAGATGCGATCGGCGTCATCGAGCAGGCGCAGGTCGTGGGTCACCAGCAGCACGGAACTGCCCCGTTTGCGGCAGAGGTCGCCCAGCAGGGCCACCACCTCCTGCCCGGAGGTGCTGTCCAGGGAGGCGGTGGGCTCGTCCGCCAGCACCAGATCGGGCTCGGGGGCCAGGGCCCGGGCGATGGCCACCCGCTGCCGCTGGCCGCCGGAGAGCTCGGAGGGGAAGTGGTGCAGCCGGTGCCCCAGACCCACCGCCTCGAGCAGGGCGGTGGCCCGGTGCCGGCGCCGCTCGGGGTCCGGCTCGCTCAGCTGCAGCACGAGCGCCACGTTCTGCAGGCTGGTGAGGGAGGCCACCAGGTTGTGGCTCTGGAAAATGAAGCCGATGCGGCGGCGGATCTCCACCCGCCTCCGCTCGCTGGAGCGCCGCACCTCACTGCCCAGCACCCGCAGGGAGCCCTCCTGGACGGATCGCAGGGCCCCCACCAGGGTGAGCAGGGTGCTTTTGCCGCTGCCCGAGGGCCCCACCAGCAGGGTGATCTCACCGGGGTTCACCGTGAAGCTGATCCCGTGCAGGATCTCGCTGCGCAGCGGACCCTCCCCGTAGGCGTGACGCAGATTCTCGGCGACGACAGGCAGCATCGGGATCAGAAGACGCTGGCCGGATCCGCATCCCGCAGCTTGTTGAGGGCGATGGCGGCCGCCACGGCGCAGACGCCGATGGTGAGGCTGAACACCAGCACGGTCTTGCCGGTGGTCATCACGATCTGGATGCCCGAGACGGCGGTGAGGAACGCATAGAGGGCGGCGCTCGCCACCAGGGCGGGAACAAAGGAGGAGATCGCCAGGATCGAGGCCTCCTGCAGCACCAGCAGCAGCAGGAATCGGTTGCGGAAGCCCAGGGCCTTGAGGGTGGCGTACTCGTGCAGGTGGTCGCTGACATCGGTGTACAGCACCTGATAGACGATCACCCCGCCCACCAGCAGACCCATGATCGTGCCGAACCCAAAGATGATGCCGAAGGAGGAGCTGGTGTTCCAGTAGTTCTGCTCGTTGGCGATCAGTTCGGGCTTGGTGAACACCTGCAGCTGGCTGCCGTAGAGGGCCCGCAGGTGACGCTGAACGGGGGCGATGGCGGCCGGATCGCTGACGCGGATCAGGCCCATGGAGATCTCGCCCTCGTTGATCTGCTTGTAGGCGAGCTGCAGGGCCGTGGTGTCGCTGCTGATCAGGTTGCTGTCGGCGGCGAAGGTGGAGCCGAGGCGGAACAGGCCCACCACCCGGAAGGTCTTGGAGTAGTCGGAGAGGATCATCGTCTGGCTTCCCTGGGCCTTGACCGCCGCCGCCACCGGGCCGGTGTTGCTGTTGCCGGCCGCGTCGAACAGCACATAGCCCGGGGTGCGGATGCGGTCGATCTGCTCGCGCACCGGCGCCAGATCGAGAATCTGCTGGTCGGGATCGAAGCCGATCAGGCGCAGGCTGGTGGGCTTGATCCCGCCCATCTGCTGGGCGTTCACATTGGCCACATAGACCGGGATGACATCGCTCACCCCCGGCACGCCCAGCGACTGATAGAGCTGGGACTGGGGGAACTGCTGGAAGGCGCCGCTGTCGCGGGTGCCGGGGCTGATCACCACCAGATCCGTGATCAGGGCCTGGTAGAAGGTGGTGGCGCTGGTCAGCAGGCCTGACTGGAAGCCCAGCTGCATGAACATCAGCAGGGCGGCGAAGCCGATGCCGGTGACGGCCACCAGGTAGCGGATCGGCTGGCGTTTCAGCTGCAGCCAGGCCACCGGCAGATCGCCCAGGCTGCGCCTCAGGGAGCGGCCGATCACGGCAGGAAGCGGACGTTCACGTTCAGCCCGCTGAGCCTGGCGAGGCGGGCGGAGTCGGCGGGAGTCAGGGCGATCTTCACCAGCACCACCCGGGCATTGACGTTGTTGTTGGAATTGACGCTGAACAGGTCCCGGTCGGAGACCTCCCCGGTGATCTCCTGGACCCGGCCCTGCAGCCTGCCGTTGAAGCCGCCGCTCTCCGGCCAGATCTCCACCGTCTGGTCGGGGCGCACCTGGGGAATGTCGCTCTGGAACACCTGGGCCCACACCTGCATGGCCCCGACCTGGCCGATCTGGGCGAGCCCCTGGTCGGTTTCCTTCATGCCCGGCCAGCTGTAGATCCGCAGCAGCTTGCCGTCGAGGGGGGAGCGGATCTCGGCGTTGCGCAGCTGGCTGCGGGCCTGGGCCAGGTTGGCCTTGGCCACCGCCACGTCGGCGACGGCCACCTCCCGGTCGACCGGGCGGACGGTGAGGTTGTCGTAGAGGGTGCCCTTGAGGGCCTGGATGTTGGCCTGGCCCTGGGCGAGGGCGGCATCGGCCTTGCCGAGTTCCTCCTCGGAGATCGCCCCGGCCTTGAACAGCTCCACGCTCTTCTGCTGGCTGATCTTCAGATAGGGAATCACCACCTGCTCGGCCTTGAGATCCGCTTCGGCCTTGGCCCGGGCCCCCTGGCGCGCCCCCGCATCGACCTGGGCCAGCTTGGCCTCGCTGAGGGCCAGCTGGCTTTCGGCCTGGACGACCCCCTTGCGCAGGCTGGCCCAGCTGCTGAGGAAGCCCAGCAGCTGGCCGCGGCGGATGGTGGCCCCCTCGGAGACCAGCCACTTGTCGACCACTTCCGAGCCGCCGCTGTTGCCCGAGGCGGTGGACAGGGACACGACGCCCCCCTGGGGGGTGAGCCGTCCGAGGGCGGTCACGGCCCGGGGCGCCAGGGGCGGCGGCGGCGGGGCCGGGCGATGGCTCAGCTGCCAGCCCGCCAGCCCCAGCACGGCCAGCACCGACACCGTCACCAGCTTCTGGCGGCCGCTGCCCCAGGCCCGCTCCCGCCAGAAGCGCCGCAGGCCCTCGAGCCTGTCAACGTGCGGCGCTTCCGTCACGAACCGAGGGGCTCCGGGCGCGCCATGGTAGCCGCCGCTTCCGCGCTCAGCCAGCGGCGGTGCATGCGGCGGTATTCGATCGAAAGGATGTCGGAGGCCACATGCCGCTCCTGGGTGAGATCCAGGGGGACGGGGGTCGGGCGCTGGCTGCGCACCACCCCGTGGTCCTCCTCGAAGATGGTGCGCGAGATGGCGATCGACTGGGCCTCACTGCCGGGCAGCCGCCAGCGCTTGCGTTTCGAATACTTCACCCAGCGGGCCAGGGTGTGGGTGTCGCTCTGGGGCAGGCTGGCGTTGAAGAAGATGAAACGCAGCTGGTCGCCGATGCTGGTGTCGACGATGTTCAGGTTGGGGTAATAGAAGCTGAAGGTGGTGGTGGCGCAGAGGGGGCCGCTCTGACCGGTGAGGGTGCGCAGCAGCTTCAGGACCCCCTTCACCGGCAGCTCAAAGCTCACCGTGGCGGCGATCATCCGATCCGCCTTGCGGAGATCGACGGGAACCGACAGGGGTGAATCCTGGCTGGCGAAGGTGCCCTTGTGCACCCAGTAGGCATGGGAATTGTCGAGGTTGGACTCGATCACCCGGCTGTAGTGGGTCTCCCACTCGAAGCTGCTCTCCACGTGGCCCCAGGCGTCGTCGGGGAAGACGGGCAGATCGGGCAGCAGGGCCGGATCGGGCGGGCCGGAGCCCCACCACATCCAGATGAAGCCCCGGGATTCGACCGCCGGCCGCTCCCCCACCAGGTCGCTGCGGGCCGGAGGACTGGCGCCGGCCGGCTCTGCGGGGGCCTCCAGGCAGGTCCCGTCGGCGGCGAACTTCCAGCCATGGAACGGGCAGCGCAGGCACCCCTCCTCCTCCAGCCGCCCCAGGGCCAGGGAGGCCCCCCGGTGGGGGCAGCGGTCGCTGAACAGCCGGGGCCGGCCTTCCGCATCCGGGAAGAGCACGAAATCGTGGCCCGCAAAGGGGACGGCCACCGGGCCGTTCCGGAAGGCGAACGAAGAGGCGACGGCGTACCAGCAGTTCCAGGCCAGTTGAGACACCTGGGATGGGGATGTCTCTGAGGCGGACCCAGATAAGGCCCCAGATACCGACCCAGCGAATGACATGCTCTGCCGATGCTGAGCGGATCTTAGGCGAACCGTCCCGAGCGAGAGTGCGACACCCCCTAGATTGGCGCCGCCGCCAAGGTTGGGTCGCCCCACACTGCCGTCCGCATGATCCGCAAGTGATTCGCAAGCTGCGCAGTCCTCTGGCGATCGTGTTTCTCACCCTGTTGCTGGACAAGCTGGGCGAAAACATCGTCTACCCCCTGCTCCCCTTCATCCTCGAGAAGTTCTCTCCCGACGGACTCACCCTGGGGTTGCTGGCCTCCACGGCCACCCTTTTTTCCGTGCTGGCGTCACCGATCATCGGCTCCCTCAGTGATGCCTGCGGCCGCAGGCCGGTGATCCTCCTGTGCGTGGCCATCAACTGTCTGTCCCTTTTCATGTTTGGCCTGGCCGGAACGCTGGGGCTGATCTTTCTCTCCCGGGCGATCAACGGCGTCTCGACGGCGACGGTCGGCACGGCCCAGGCCTACATCTCCGACATCTCCACCCCGGCGAACCGGGCCCGCAACTTCGGCATCAGCGGTGCCGCCTTCGGCCTCGGGGCCATCGCCGGTCCGGCCCTGGGGGGGGCGCTGGTGGGCTTCGGCATGCGCATTCCGGTGTTCGTGGCCGCCGCCCTGGCGGCCTACAACTTCCTGATGGCGTTTCTGTACCTCAAGGAGACCCTGCCGCTCCAGAACAGGCCCCGCTTCCAGTGGTCCCAGATCAACGGACTGGCCCCGGTGATGGCCCTGCTGGCGCTGCCGAAGGCGAATCGCGTGGCGCTGGCCTTCTGCTGCTTCAATTTCGCCTTCAGCGGCTTCACCACCCTGCTGGTGCTCTATCTCAAGGATCAGTTCTCCTGGTCGGCCTCCCAGTCGAGCGGCATCTTCGTCATCGTCGGCCTCACCGTCACCTACGTGCAGGTGGCCCTCACAGGCCCGCTGGTGCGGCGCCATGGGGAGGCCCGGCTCAACATCTACGGCCTGGTGGCGGTCGCCGCCGGCATCGCCCTGATCCCCCTGGCCCGGGTCTTCGGCGCCGCCGCCGCCGTCGTGATCGTCACGGCCGCCGTGATGCTGTCGGTGGGGGCGGCCTGCGTGATCCCCACGGCCCGCAGCCTGGTCTCCCGGCTGGTCCCGGAGAACCGGCAGGGCGTGATGCTGGGCAGCCTGCTGGCCATCACGGGCCTGGCCAGTGCCCTGGGTCCGATGCTGGCGGGGGTGCTCTACGACCTCTCCCCCACCCTCTGCTTCCTGCTCCAGGCGCTGGTCTGCCTGCTGGGGGCGCCCCTGCTGCGCGGCGTCCGGGAGCCGGCGGCTGTCCCCGTCGACATCGGCGACTGAAGAGGGCGCCTCAGACGCGGGCGCGCTCGCGCATCATCCGCCGGTATTCCACCAGGATCAGGTCGGAGTCGATCAGCACCTCGTGGGAGCCGCGGAAGGTGACCCGCTTGGGCTCCTGTTCACTGATCACGGCGGCATCCTCCTTGGAGATCTGCAGGCCCGTGTCCAGGGTGATGCGATCAAACAGCCGGTTCAGCAGGGGGGTGGCGGTGAGGACGTTGCGGCCGTTGGTGACCCGGACGGTGGTTTCCGCGTCGTTGTCGGGCACGTGGGCCTGCAGCGCCGCCAGGGTCACGGCACCGAAATGGATGATCGAGACCACCACGTTGGGGTACAGGAAGCGGTACTCCTTGTAGGCATTGGCGCTGTCCCCCTTCAGCAGCAGACGGGTGAGGCCGTTGAGCTTCTTGACCTTGATCGGCATGCGCCCGTAGAGGCTGCCCGGTTCCACCTGCACCGGATAGTGCTCCAGGCTGAAGTCGGTGGCCGGGTCCACCCGGCCGATGCTCCTGCCGTGCACGAAAGCAGCGTGGGTGGGGTCGATGCCGTTCTCGATCGTGCGGGTGAAGTGGGTGGCGTAGGTGTAGGCCATGTCACCGCCGGCCCGCAGGGTCAGTCCGTCCAGTTCCGGGATGTCGAGCACATCGCCATCGGGGCTGGCCTGGCGGCCGGCCAGCCACAGCCACACGAACCCGTGCCGCTCCCGGGTGGGGTAGGTGCGCAGCCGCGCCTGGCGCGGGATCGCTTCCTCGGCCCGCAGGGCCGGGATGTGCACGCAGCTGCCCTGGGCGTCGTACTGCCAGCCGTGGTAGGGGCAGACCAGGCGGTCCCCCTTCGCCCAGCCCGCCGCCAGGGAGCAGCCCCGGTGGGCGCAGCGGCCATCGAAGGCCAGCACCCGGCCGCCGCCATCGCGCATCATCACCACCTCCCGGCCCTGGAAGCGGTGGGCCAGGGGTTGGGTGCCCACCTGGCTGGAGAGCCCGACGGCGTACCAGCAGTCGGCGGGCCAGGGCGACGGGGGCTGCATCTCAGGGCGTAGGGGCGGGGGGCGTGGGCACGGGGGCGGTGGCCGGGCAGGCCCGGGCCAGGGCCCGCCGGTAGGCCAGGATCAGCTGGTCGGAGGCCAGCAGCAGCTCTTCCCCCTGGGTGCTCCAGGACGGGCCCGGGGGCTGGGTCTCCACCACGGCCTTGTCCTCCTCGTAGGTGTCGACCGTGTTGCGGATCGAGTTGCCGTCGGCCCAGCCGTAGGGGAGGAAGTTGCGCACGCCGATCCACTTGGTGAGGGTGGTGTGGTCGTCGACGGGGATGTTGCTGGCGAAATAGATGTACTGATATCCCTTCCAGTTGAAGTCCAGAGCAATCCTGTTGACGTTGGGAAGGTAGCCGGTGAGGGTGGAGCTGGAGTGGCTCCTTTTCCTCTTGACGATGTACTTCAGCAGGCCCACCCGGGCCGGCGGCTTCAGCTTGTGATGGGTGGACACCAGGCCCGGTTCGCTGACGATCTCCAGGCTCTCCACGCTCGCGTCCTCCCGGTTGCCGAAGAAGGGGCGGTGCACGAAGGGGGCGTGGGAGGTGTCCAGAGCCGACTCCACCACCCGGCTGAAGTGGGCGTTCCAGGTGTAGGACCCGCTCACCGCCCGCCAGCCCGGCTGACCCAGTTCCGGGAAGGGGGGGATGGGCACCTCGGAGGCCCGCCCGGCCTCGCCGGGAAAGATCCAGAGGAAGCCGGACTGCTCCCGGACGGGGAAGGTGGCCATGCGGGCCAGGGCAGGGATGGCCGTTCCCGGCGGATCGGCCGGAATCCGGACGCAGCGGCCGTCCACGTCGTAGCTCCAGCCGTGGTAAGGGCAGCGCACGCAGGATCCCTCCACCCATCCCCGGGCCAGGCTGGCGCCGCGGTGGGCGCAGTAGTCGGCAAGCGCGTGGGCCTGGCCGGCCCCATCGCGGAAGAGCAGGTAGCGGCGCCCCAGGAGGGTGACGGAGACGGGTTGGTCGCGGAGCCCGTGGGCATGCTCCACCGCATACCAGAAGTTCTCGAGTCCCTGGGTCATTCCTTGGGTCGTACTTGAGCCGGGTGCGACACGGGTTCCATGGGCCGACCGATCCTGTTTAGCACCATCGGGGCCGGGAACCAAGTTGAAACGGCTGAAGCAATTAGACTGCCCCCCTGTTGAACGGCGACCGTTGCGCAAGCTTCACCTGGATCCCGGTGAGTTCGCCTACCGCAGTGGAGAGAGTGGTCAGGAGGTGTACCTCGTCCGCACCGGGGAGATTGAACTGATCACCCTGTATCCCGAAACCGGAGAAGGTGTCGACGGTCACCATGGCCCCGGCCACGTGTTCGGTGAGGTGGAGCTCATCGACGGCCGTGCCCGCACCCATACCGCCAGGGCCGCCAAGCCCACGGAGCTGCTCGTCTTCAACCGCGACGAGCTGATGGATCTGCTGTTCGAGCACCCCGAGCGCAGCCTCGTGCTGGGACGCAGCGTCTTTGACCGCCTCCGGGACCTCTACACCAACGAGACCCTGGAGTCCGACCTGGCGCGCCTGCGCGAAGAGATGCAGGCCAGCATCCGGGACGCGGTCGTGGCCCATGAGGGGCGGGTGGTGCGAAGCCACAACGGCATGGCCGCCATCGCCGTTCCGATCGTGCTGATGGTGCTGCTGGCGATCGGTTCCTACTGGTACTTTCACCGGGGTTGAGCCGGCGCTCCGGCCGTCCCAGCCCCGTCCTGTCCAGGCGACACCGAGTCCTGTCCCCGTCACCGAGCCCCGTTCCATGAGCATCAAGCCGGTCCCGCCCGAGGAGAAGCAGCAGGCCCTCTCCGCCTTCCGGGAGCTGATCAGCGCCGATGTGGAGGCCGGCATCGACAACCATGAGCGCAAGATGACGCGCCTGGGGTTCGTCTTTCTGGCGATCTTCGTCGGGGTGATCGGCTTGATGGCCGTCCTCCCCTGACACCGCCCCCGCGTCCGGCGGGCCAGCGGGTCGGGGGGACGGTGCCGGATCAGACCGCGGCTTTCTGGTTGGCCAGCAGGCTCTTCAGCTTGGCCAGTTCACCGGCCCAGCGGGGATCGGGGGCGCCTTCACCGACGGCGTCGGCATGGACCACCTTGTTGACGCTCTTGCGGGCGGCCGTCGGGGCGCTGCCGGGACGGCGGTCGGCGCCGGCGCCGCCGCGGACCTCACGGCGCTGCTCGGAGATCTCGATGCGCAGGGTGCTGCCGCCGAAGTCCTTGCCGTTGAGCTGGGCGATCACCGCCTCGGCCTGGGCCAGGTCGTCGACGTTGGCGAAGCCGAAGCCACGGCAGGTCCCGGTCTCCCGGTCGTTCACCGCCTTGAAGCGAACCCCTTCTCCCACGCTCGAGAAGAGAGCATCCAGCTCTTTGGCATCAAAGGTTTGCGGCAGGTTGCCGACATAGAGACGAACGCTCATGGGGAGGGGCTCAGGAAAGGAAAAAACTCTGGCAGGCGGTGCGATCGCGCCATTGCATCCAGCAGTTAATCACGCCGCCGGTCCGGGTTCGCTTCGGGTTCCCGCCGCTCCAGCCAGAGTCGGGCGGCGGCAAGGGCCTTGTCGATCGCTCCCTGGTCCGTCAATTCCGCTGTGTCCGTCGCTGCGGTTCCACCCAGTCGACCGAAGGCCCGTTCCGCCGTGAGGTGGTCGATCAGCTGGCCCAGCCGCGGCCCCGGGGGGATGGCCAGGAGCTGCTGCAGCCGGCGGCCGTCCAGGGGCGGGCGCGGATGGAACAGGCGATCCGCCGGGTCCCGCCAACGGTCCATGGCCGCCCGTGCCGCCCCGGGATCGAGCTGCAGCAGCAGGGCGGGGAGATCCGCCTCCAGCTGGCGGTGCAGCGGCAGCCGCTCCGCCTCGGCCAGGCTCTCCAGGGACAGCAGGCCTCCGGGCGAAGCGCTGCGCTGGAGCCGCTCGTGCCAGTCCCGCAGCCGCTGGCAGCGCTGCTGCAGGCGCCGGCTGGCCCGCAGCCGCTCCAGGGTCGGGCCGTCGAGCACCGCCGCCAGCCGGGCCAGCGGCAGGGCCCAGGCCTCCATCGGCGTCAGGCCGCAGGCGTCCGGCCGTTGCGGCCCCAGGGGCTCCAGCCGGCCCTCAGTCCCGTCGGCGGCTCCCCAGGGCTGGAGCAGACCCGCCTCCAGGGCCCGCCCCAGTCCCCGGTGCCCCTCGGGGGCGGCCGCCAGCCGTTCCAGCTCCGCCAGCACCCGCTCCCCGGCGACGGTGGTGATCCGCTGCCGGTGGCGCCCGATCAGCTCCCAGGTGGCCGGGGCGATGCGGAACGCCAGTTCGCAGGCCAGCCGCACCCCCCGCAGCAGCCGCAGGGGGTCATCGAGCAGGTTGGCTTCGCTGATGGCCACCAGCCGGCGCGCCGCCAGATCCGGCAGCCCGCCGCAGGGGTCGATCAACCGCAGATCCGCCGCTGATCCGCGGCCCGGCGGCAGCGCCCCTTCCAGGGGCAGGGCGATGGCGTTGGCGGTGAAGTCCCGGCGGGTCAGATCGGCGGCCAGATCCCCACCGGCGCAGCGGGCCAGGTCGATCGTCCAGCCCTGCAGCACCAGCCGGGCGATCGAGCGCTCCGGGTCGAGCACCACGCAGCTGCCCCCCAGCTTCCGCCCCAGGCTCCGGGCCAGGTCGATGGCGTCCACGGGCACCACCAGGTCCAGATCCGGCCGGGCTCTCAGGCGGCCCAGCAGGCCGTCCCGGACTGCGCCGCCCACCAGCGCCGTGCCCGCCGGCAGCTGGTGGGGGGCCACCGGCCAGGTCTCTGGCGCCAGGGCCCGCCACAGTTCAGGGACTTGACGTCCCGGCTCGCACGCCACAATGGGCGCCCTGCTGGGCCGCGGCGGCATGTGCATCTGCGTGGATTGCCACTGGGTCGAGCGGTGTCAGGCCTACCACGCGGTCGAGCGTCAGCACGGCGTCGCCCACCTCAATCCCGAGCCCGACTTCCGCCCCCGCCAGCCGCGCATCCACGTGCAGGTGGTCGATCTCGATGCCGTCGGCACCAGCGTGGGAGTGGAGTGGGACGTGCGGGCCTGCTCCGATTTCCGCTCCGACCCGGGCCGCTGGCGTCGCTGCCGCCCCGAGGGACCGCTGCCGACATGAGTGTTCCCCCCGACCCGGACGGCCGCCCCTGGCTGCTGGCCCTGCACAGCTCCAGCGAGAGCCTCGGCGTGGGGCTGCAGCGCGTCGGGGCGGTGGCCCCCGAGCGGCTGGAGACGTTCCCCCTCGGCCGCTCCCTCTCCAATGGGCTGTTCGACTGCCTGGAGTCGGTGCTGCCGGCCAGTGCCTGGCCGCGGCTGGGCCGCCTGGCGGTGGCCACCGGCCCCGGTGGCTTCACCGGCACCCGCCTGACGGTGGTGCTGGCCCGCACCCTGGCCCAGCAGCTGGCGCTGCCCCTCGATGGGATCAGCAGTTTCCGCCTCATGGCCCGCCGCCTGCTCACCGGACCAGAGCCGCCCGGCGGTGACGGCCCCTTCTGGCTGCTTCAGGAACTGCCGCGGCGCGGGGTGGTGGCGGGGCTCTACGGCGCCGACCCTGGCCAGCCCGGTGGTGTCGCCGAGCTGGAGGCGCCGCGGCTGCATCGCGACCGGGAGGCGCTGGCCCCGCACCCGATCCGTCCGGCCCTGGTGCAGCTGCCGGAGGACGTGATCCAGCTGCTCGGCTTCAGCGGGGCGAACGCCGCCGAGGGACGGGCCGCCCCCTGGCAACCGGTGCTGCCCCTCTATCCCACCAGTCCGGTGGAGGCGCTCCCATGCTGAGCCCCCCTGGCCCCCGACCCGGTGCGGGTCCCCGCCCCCAGCCCCGGCCGCGCCGCCGTCGCTCGCGTCGTTCCGCCGCTGACGCCATTCCCGCGGTCGTCGCCCCCCAGCGCTCCCGCCGCGGGCCGCGCCCCCGGCGCCCCGTTTCGGGGCGGGTGGTGCTGGCGGGCCTGGCGGGACTGGCCCTGCTGTGGCTGTCGCGGGGCGGGTGGTGGCCCACGCCGCCGCCCCCCCAGATGATCCTGGTGCTGGGGGGGGATGCCGACCGGGAGGCGGCGGCGGCCCGCCTGGCCCGGGTGGACGGCCTGCCGGTGGTGGTCACCGGCGGCACCAACCCCGAGTACGCCCACTGGCTGTTCCTGCAGAAGGAGGGTCTGTCCCCCCGCCAGGTCCAGCTCGACTACCGGGCCCGCGACACGGTGTCCAACTTCACCTCCCTGGTGGACGACCTGCGCAAGGCCCGGATCCGCCATGCCCTGCTGGTCACCTCCGCCGACCACATGGAGCGGGCCCTGCTGGTGGGACGGATCGTGGCCGGCAGCCGCGGCATCCATCTCACCCCGGTCCCCGTGTCCTGCGGCGAGCTCTGCGTCGTCGAGGGCCGGCGGCGCCTCTGGGGCGATGGTGCCAGGGCGGCCCTGTGGGTGGTCAGCGGTCAGGACATCAGGCCATGGGTGGAAGAGCGGGTGGCTCCCTGGCTGGAAAGAGCAGGGATCCGCTGATCGGACCCAGGTCGAGCATCCGGTTGATCTGCTCCTGGGCGGCGCGGGTGGCGGCGTCCAGATCAGGACGGCGCCGGGAGGCCGGCGGCGGGATCGGGGTGCCGATGCGGATGTGGATCGGCACCAGCCGGGGGCCGTGGCCGCCGGGTCCCAGGGCCCGGTGGCTGTTGATGATCGCCACCGGCAGCAGCGGCACGCCGGCCCGGGCCGCCAGCAGGGCCGCCCCCGGCTGGGGGGCATTGACGCGGCCGTTCGCCTGCCGGGTGCCGTCGATGAACACGCCGGTGGCCCAGCCCTGCAGCAGCCGGTCGGTGGCGACGCGGATCGCTTCCCGGTCGCCGGCACCGCGTTCCACCGGGTAGGCGCCGCAGGCCCGGATGATCGGGCCCAGCAGGGGCACCCGGAACAGCTCCGCCTTGGCCATGAAGGCCACCGGCCGGCCGAGGGCATGCCCCAGCAGCGGCGGATCCAGGTGGGAGCCGTGGTTGGCCACCACCACCACGGCCCCCTCCAGGGGTACGTTGTCGTTGCCGGTCGTCCGGCCCCGGAACAGCACCCGGAAGACGGGAAACACCAGCAGGTAGCTGATCAGCCGGTAGGTGAGGCTCGGCTTCGGCGTGTTCAGCAGGGCGGGGGGATCGGCCGGCGGCCGGCGGCGGCGTCTCACTGGCCCAGGTCGCCGGCGGTGGCGATCTGGGCGGTGCCGAGGCCGGGGCAGCTGCGCTTGATCAGGCCGGAAAGTACGTTGCCCGGTCCGATCTCCACGGCGGTGCTGATGCCCTCGGCCTGCAGCCGGTCCATCGTCTCCCGCCAGCGCACCCCCAGGGTCATCTGCCGGCGAAGGCGGTCCTTGAGCGCCGCGGCGTCGGTCTCGGGCCGGGGATCGGCGTTGCTGAGCACGGGGATCCGGGCGTCGGCGAACGGCACCGCCTCCAGTTCGGCGGCGAAGGCCTCGGCGGCGGCGGCCATGAACGGGGAATGGAAGGCGCCGGAGACCGCCAGGGGGATGGCCCGCTTGCAGCGCACCGCGGCGGTCACGCTGGCCAGCGCCTCCGGGGTGCCGGAGAGCACCACCTGGGCGGCGCTGTTGTCGTTGGCGATCACCACCCCCTCGGTGGCCGCCACCGCCTGCTCGAGCTCGTCCCGCTCGAAGCCCATCACGGCGGTCATGGCGCCGCCGCCGGCGGTGGCCATCAGTTCGCTGCGGCGGCGCATCAGCTTCAGGCCGGTCTCGGCATCGAAGACCCCGGCGGCATACAGGGCCACCAGCTCGCCCAGGCTGTGGCCCGCCACCAGCCGGGCGCTGCGGCCCTGGCCGTGGAGCGCGTCCACCAGCAGGCTTTCGACCACGAACAGGGCCGGCTGGGTGTTGCGGGTGTCGTTGAGGTCGCGGGGTTCGCCGACCCCCTCACCCCCGCCGCAGATCGCCAGCAGGTCGCGGCCGAGCAGCTCGGAGGCCCGATCGAAGCGCTCCCGGGCCCCCGGCAGGTCGATCACCCCGTCGGCCATGCCCGGCTTCTGCGAACCCTGTCCCGGAAACACCCAGGCGATGGCCATGCAAGCCTCCCGTGCAACGGCAGGAGATTAGGCCTCGGCTGGGGGGACCCCCGGACCGCTCCAGCGGAACAGGGCGGCGCCCCAGCTGAGGCCGGCGCCGAAGCCGCTGCTGGCGATCAGGTCGCCGGCGCCCACCCGCCCGTCGCGGACCGCCTCGTCGAGCATCAATGGGATCGTGGCGGCGGAGGTGTTGCCGTAGGCCGAAAGGTTGCTGAGCACCCGCTCGGCGGGCATGGCGAAGCGCTCGGCCACCGCATCGAGGATGCGCTGGTTGGCCTGGTGCAGCAGCAGCCAGTCGACGTCGGCGGCGGTGGTGCCCGTGGCCTCGAGCAGCTCCGCCAGCACGGCGGGCACCTCACGCACGGCGAACTTGTAGACCTCCTGGCCGTTCATGTGGATCGGCGCGAAGCCGCCCACCTGGGCCGAGAGATCCCCCACCAGCGGGCGGTGCTCGGCCACCTGGGCCAGGGTGAGGCAGGCGTTGCGGCTGCCGTCCGAGCGCATCCGGAAGCCCACCAGGCCGTCGCTGGATGGGTCACAGGCCTCCACGGCCAGGGCGCCGGCCCCGTCGCCGAACAGGACGCAGGTGCGGCGGTCGTCCCAGTCGAGCCAGCGGCTCAGCTGGTCGGCGCCGATCACCAGCACCCGCTGCATCGTGCCGCCGCGGATGTACTGGGCCGCCGTGATCAGGGCGAACAGGAAGCCGCTGCAGGCCGCCGTGAGATCGAAGGCCACCGCCCGGTGGGCCCCCAGGGCCGCCTGCACCCGCGGGGCGGTGCCGAACAGGTCGTCCGGGCTGGAGGTGGCCAGCAGGATCAGATCCACCTGCTCGGGGGCCCAGCCCGCATGGGCCAGGGCCGCCCGGCCCGCCCCGGCGGCCAGGCTGGTGACGGTCTCACCGGGGCCGGCCACGCGCCGGGCACCGATGCCGGTGCGGCTGCGGATCCAGCCGTCGTTGGTCTCGACCCGCTCGCTCAGCTGGTCGTTACTGATGCTGGCGGCGGGGAGGGCGCGACCGCAGCCCACCAGGGCCATTCCCCGCAAGGCGGCCGTGGTCCCCGTCGTGTCTGAGCCGAGCGGCACCCATTCGGTTCACAGGTGGGCTCAGTCAACCACAGGTGCTTGCCACTCCGGCGCTCCCCTTGCCGAGGGCGTGCAGGTCGTCCATGACGCCGTGGCTGGCGGCGGAGTGGGCCAGCCGCAGGGCGCTCACCACCGAGAGGGCCCGGCTGCTGCCATGGCCGATGACGCAGACCCCGTCGACGCCGAGCAGCAGGGCGCCGCCGTGCTCGGCATGGTCGAGGCGCTTCTTGATCCGCACCAGGTTGCTGCGCAGGAATGCCGAGCCCACCTTGCCCCGCCGGCCCCGGGGCAGCTCGGCCCGCAGCACGTCCAGCAGGACGCTGCCCACCGACTCGAGGAACTTCAGCAGCACGTTGCCGGTGAAGCCGTCGCAGACCACCACGTCGAAGTCGCCGGAGAGGATGTCGCGCCCCTCGCAGTTGCCGGCGAACACGAAGCGCTCGTCGCCCGCCAGCAGCGGATGGGTGCGCAGACAGAGGTCGTTGCCCTTGCACTCCTCCTCGCCGATGTTCACCAGGCCGATGCGGGGCCGCTTCACCTGCAGCACGTCGCGGCTGTAGATGTTCCCGAGCAGGGCGAACTGGTGCAGCCATTCGGGCTTGCAGTCCATGTTGGCGCCCACGTCGAGCACCAGCACCTGCTGGCTGAGGTCCTTGGTGGGGAACAGGGCGCCGATGGCCGGGCGGTCGATGCCGGCCAGCCGGCCGAGGCGGAAGATCGCCGCCGCCATCACGGCGCCGGAGTTGCCGGCGGAATAGACGGCGGTGGCCTCGCCCTTCTTGACCAGGTCCATGGCCACGTTGATGCTGGCGTCGCGCTTGCGGCGCACCACGGTGGCCTCCTCGTTCATGCCCACCGACGGGCCGCTGGGCACCACCTGGATCAGGCCGCGCTGCACCGCCTCCTCCAGCTCCTGGCCCAGGCCCATGGCCGCCACCGCCCGCCGCAGCGGCTCCGGCTCGGCCACGAAACGGATGCGCAGGGGCAGCAGGGCCACGGCCCTCAGGCAGCCCTCCAGGATCGGGCCCGGGGCGTGGTCCCCGCCCATGCCGTCGACGGCCACCCAGAGGCGTTGCCGGTCGTCGATGGCGGCGCCGGTGTGGCTGCCCTGCTGCAGGCGCCGCAGGGGATCGAACACCAGGGGCTGGAGCACGGAGCCTGCCACGTTGGTGGCGGCGCCGGCCATGCTGCCGGCCACCGACACCGCCCCCGAGGCGGCGCCGCTGGCGGTGGCGGTGGCGGTGCCCACGAGGCTGGTGACGGCGGCATTGCGCCGATACCAGATCACCAGGCGGCGGATCGTGCGATTGGGTTTGGGGCGGTTGGAGGCGAAGCGACGGCCTTCGCGCCCTGCGCCTTCAGGATCCTTCGGTGGCAACGGGTTCAACGATGCGCTGGAACAGATAGCCGGTGCCCCGGGCCGTGAGGATCAGCTCGGGGTTGGCCGGATCATCCTCCAGTTTGGAGCGCAGCCGCGAGATGTGGACATCCACCACGCGGGTGTCCACGTGACGCTCGGGCGTGTAGCCCCACACCTCCTTGAGGATCTCGCCACGGCTGAAGGGCTCGCCCGATCGGCTCACCAGCAGCTCCAGCAGGCTGAACTCCATGCCGGTGAGGCGGATGCGCTCGTCGCCCCGGTACACCTGGCGCTTGTTGGTGTCGATGCGGAGATCGCCCACCTGGATCACGCCGGAGTTGGGGATCCCGGCGCCCGGGTCCTTCTCCACCCGCCGCAGCACGCAGCGGATGCGGGCCTCCAGTTCCTTGGGGCTGAAGGGTTTGACGACGTAGTCGTCGGCCCCGAGCTCCAGGCCGGTGATGCGGTCGGCCACGTCGCCGAGGGCGGTGAGCA
The DNA here is from genome assembly GCF_024346155.1 of Cyanobium sp. Candia 9D4. Taxonomy (NCBI): domain Bacteria; kingdom Bacillati; phylum Cyanobacteriota; class Cyanophyceae; order Synechococcales; family Prochlorococcaceae; genus Cyanobium; species Cyanobium sp. Candia 9D4. The sequence continues at coordinate 725,663 of NZ_JAGQCK010000002.1, forward strand.
TCACGATCGGCACGTCCGATTCCTTGCGCAGCTCCTGGCAGACGCCGTAGCCGTCGAGCTTGGGCATCATCACGTCGAGGACCACCAGGTCCGGCAGGACGCGGTGGAAGGCCTCGATGGCCTCCTCGCCGTCGCTGGCGGTGACCACCTGGTAGCCGATCATCGAGAGACGCGTCTCGAGGATGCGGCGAATGCTGGCCTCGTCATCGACGACGAGGATCGTTTCCTTGGCGGTGGGGGAGGCCGTCATTGCGCGGCGAGGAGAATGCAACACGGTTCCGACCCACTGAACCGGCCGGAAGGTCGGGAATTCACCGAACGCCACCTTTCTTCATACACACCGCCCGCTCCCCTTGGCCCGTCCCGGTTCCTCGTTCGTCTGCCAGGCCTGTGGGGCCAGGACGCGGCAGTTCTTCGGCCGCTGCGCCGGCTGCGGCGGCTGGAACACCCTGGTGGAGCAGAGCGAGCCCAGCGGTGACAGCCGCCGGCGCCGGCCGGTGGCAGCCAGCCCCGCTCCGGGGCCTGACGGGGCCGGGGCGCCGGGCCGGCCGCGCCGCTCCGAACCGATCCAGTCGGTGGGGGACCGGCCCCTGCAGCGCCTGGCCAGCGGCTACGGCGAACTGGACCGGGTGCTGGGGGGCGGCCTGGTGCCCGGTTCCCTGGTGCTCCTGGGGGGCGACCCGGGGATCGGCAAGAGCACCCTGCTGCTGCAGAGCGCCCGGGCCATGGCCGCCCGGGCGGTGGTGCTCTACGTCAGTGCCGAGGAGTCGGCCCAGCAGGTGAAGCTGCGCTGGCGGCGCCTGGCCGAGGACGGCCCCGGAGCTGGACCCGGCGCCGTGCCGGAGGCGGGTGACGGCGAGAGCGAGGGCCTTCGCCTGCTGGCGGAGACCGATCTGGAGCTGGTGCTGCAGGAGCTGGAGACCCTCCGGCCGGAAGTGGCGATCATCGACAGCATCCAGGCCCTGCACGACGCCGAACTCGGCAGCGCCCCCGGATCAGTGTCCCAGGTGCGGGAATGTGCCGCCGCCCTGCAGCGCATCGCCAAGCGGCAGCACACCGCCCTTGTGCTGGTGGGCCATGTCACCAAGGAGGGAATGCTGGCGGGCCCCAAGGTGCTTGAGCATCTGGTGGATGCGGTGCTCACCTTCGAGGGGGACCGCTTCGCCAGCCACCGGCTGCTGCGGGCGGCGAAGAACCGCTTCGGCGCCACCCACGAACTGGGGGTGTTCGAGATGCGGGGGGCGGGGCTGGTGGAGGTGAGCAACCCCAGTGAGCTGTTCCTGGCCGGGGATGGCCCCAGCCCCGGCACCGCCACGATCGTGGCCTGCGAGGGCACCCGCCCGCTGCTGGTGGAGATCCAGGCCCTGGTCAGCCCCACCAGCTATGCCAGCCCGCGGCGCACCGCCACCGGCATCGGCACCAACCGCCTGCACCAGATCCTGGCGGTGCTGGAGAAGCACATGGGGCTGCCCCTGTCCCGCTTCGACTGCTACCTGGCGGTGGCCGGCGGCCTCGAGGTGGAGGAGCCGGCGGCGGATCTGGGAGTGGCGGCCGCCGTGGTGGCGAGCTACCGCGACCTCACCCTGCCGGCGGGCACGGTGCTGCTGGGGGAACTGGGCCTGGGGGGGCAGCTGCGACCGGTGGGCCAGCTGGAGCTGCGCCTGCAGGAGGCGGCCCGGCTGGGGTTCGCCCGGGCGGTGGTGCCCCGGGGCAGCGCCCTCGGGCCGGTGGCGGCCGGCCTGGGCCTGCAGCTGCTGGAGGCGGCCACGGTGGCCGAGGCCCTGGTGGCCGGCCTGGGGATGAACCCCGCCGAGGGGGACTGAGCCGGGGGCTCAGAAGTACACGTCGACGTTGCTGCGGCCGGAGGACTTGAGCCAGTTCTCGATGTCCAGGTAGCCGCCCGGGTAGAGGCGCACCGCCTTGGTCCAGTGCACGGCCGCCTCGTCGAACCAGCGGTCGGCCGCGTCCTGGTCGCCGGTTTCCTCCGCCAGCCGCCCCCACTTCTCGTAGATCAGGCCCATGTTCTTGAGGCAGGAGGGGGAGTTGCCGTTGGCGTCCAGGGACTGGCGGTAGTAGTCGAGGGCCTTCTCCTCCTCACCGTTGCTCATGAAGATGATCGCCATGTTCTTGAGGATCTCGCCCCGGTCGATGCTGTTCTCCTCGAGCTTGAGGGCCTCCTCGTAGTTCTCCAGCGCCTCGGCGTAGTCGCCGTCGTTCTGGGCCGAGAGGCCGTCGCGGTAATAGACGTAGGCCTCCTTCGCCTTGGGATCGATCGGCAGCAGCTTGACGATCAGGTCGGCCATGACCGTGAAGCTCTTGTCGATGAAGTTGTCGTTGCGCTGCGAGCGGGGCAAGGGTCCAGGTCCGGATCGTCCCCCCATCCTGCCTCGGGTGGTCGGGGCAGGGGCGTGGCGGCTCCCTAGCCTTGGATCCCGGCCCCGCCGCCCCGGCCCCCCCCCGCTTGAGCGCCACCCCCCCCGCCAGCAGCCCCCGCGAGCCGTTGCTCCTCGATGTGGAGGGGATGAAATGCGGCGGCTGCGTCCGCGCCGTGGAGCAGCGCCTCCTCCAGACCGCAGGGGTGCGCCAGGCGAGCGTCAACCTGCTGACCCGCACGGCCTGGGTGGACCTGGAGCCCCGGGTCGAGGGACCCGACGGCAGCGCCGTGGATCCCCTGCCTGCCCTGCTGGGCAGCCTCGAGGGCCTGGGCTTCCACGCCCGGCTGCGCCCCCTGGAGCCGGAGCCGGCCAGCCAGCGGGAGCGGCGCCAGGCCGAACAGTGGTGGCGCCACTGGCGCCAGCTGCTGGTGGCCCTGCTGCTGCTGCTCGTCTCCGGACTGGGGCACCTCGCCGATGCCGGCCGGCTGACCTGGGGCGGTCCCTGGCCGCTGCTGGGCAGCCCCTGGTTCCACGCCCTGGTGGCCACCCTGGCCCTGGCCTTCCCCGGCCGGCCGATCCTGGTCCGCGGCGTCCGCTCGGCCCTGGCCGGGGTGCCCGGCATGGACACCCTGGTGGGGCTGGGGGTGGCCAGCGCCTACCTCTCCAGCCTGGTGGGCTGGCTGTGGCCGGCCAGCGGCTGGCCCTGCTACTTCAACGAGCCGGTGATGCTGCTCGGTTTCGTCCTCACCGGCCGCTTCCTGGAGGAGCGCGCCCGCTACCGCACCGGCCGGGCCATTGAGGAGCTGGGCGCCCTCCAGCCCGAGCACGCCCTGCTGCTCCTGGGCGACGACCCCCCCCGCCAGGTGCGGGTGGGGGGACTGCGGCCGGGGGACCGGCTGCGGCTGCTGCCGGGCGACCGGGTGCCGGTGGACGGGGTGGTGCTGGAGGGCCGCTCGCGCGTCGATGCCTCCAGCCTCACCGGCGAGTCCCGGCCGCAGGCGGTGGAGCCCGGCAGCGAGCTGGCCGCCGGCCTGCTCAACCTGGAGAGCTCCCTGGTGCTGGAGGTGCGCCGCAGCGGCGCCGACAGCGCCATCGCCCGCATCGTGTGCCTGGTGGAGCGGGCCCAGGCCCGCAAGGCCCCGATCCAGGGGCTCGCCGACCGGGTCGCCGGCCGCTTCACCCTCGTGGTGCTGCTGCTGGCGCTGGCCACCCTGCTGTTCTGGTGGCTGTGGGGATGCCGGCACTGGCCCGAGGTGCTCACGATGGGCGCGGCCGTTGGCCACGGGGCCCATGGGCATGGCGCCCTGGCCCACGGGGGCGGGGCCGCCGGCACGCCCTTCAGCCTGGGGCTGCAGCTGGCCATCGCGGTGCTGGTGGTGGCCTGTCCCTGCGCCCTCGGCCTGGCCACGCCCACGGCGATCACGGTGGGCTCCGGGCTGGCGGCCCGCTCCGGCCTGCTGTTCCGTGGCGGTGATGCCATCGAGACCGCCTCCCGGCTGGAGGCGGTGCTGTTCGACAAGACCGGCACCCTCACGATCGGGCGGCCCCTGGTGACGGCCGTCCGGGTCCTGGGGGCGGACCCGGGAAGCCCGGCCGAGGCGGCGGCCGCCGCCGGGCTGGTGCAGCTGGCGGCGAGCCTCGAGCAGCACAGCCGCCATCCCCTGGCCCATGCCGTGCTTCAGGAGGCCCAGTGCCGGGGACTGCCCCTGCTGGCCGTCAGCGAGGCCCGGACCCTCCCCGGCGACGGGGTGCAGGGGCTGGTGGAGGGCTCCGGCCTGGTGCGAGTGGGCCGGCTCGAGTGGCTGACGCGCCTGGGGGTGGGCGCGGAGCCCGCCGCCACGGTCCTGCAGCAGGAGCTGGAGGCCGATGGTGCCACCCTGCTGGCGGTGGCCGCCGAGGCACGGCTGCTGGGACTCCTGGCGGTGGCGGATCGGCCCAGGGCCGATGCCGCCGCCACCGTGAGCCACCTGCGGCGCCTGGGGCTGCGCCTGGGCCTGCTCAGCGGCGATCGGCGCGCCAGCGTCGAGGATCTGGGCCGCCGGCTGGGCCTCAGGCCGGAGGAGCTGGCCTGGGAACTGCGGCCCGAGCAGAAGCTGGAACGGCTTCTGCTGGCCCATGGCCGGGGGGCCGTGGCCATGGTGGGCGACGGGATCAACGATGCCCCCGCCCTCGCCGCCGCCGACCTGGGCATCGCCGTCGGCACCGGCACCCAGATCGCCCAGGAGAGCGCGGCCCTGGTGGTGATGGGGGAGGGGCTCGACGGCATCGTCCGGGCCCTGGAGATCGCCCGGCGCACCATGGCCAAGGTCCGGCAGAATCTGGCCTGGGCCTTCGGCTACAACCTGGTCGTCCTGCCGATCGCCGCCGGTGCGCTCCTGCCGGGCTTCGGCCTCAGCCTCTCGCCCGAACTGGCGGCCCTGCTGATGGCCTTCAGTTCGATCACCGTGGTCGGCAACGCCCTGCTGCTTCAGGGTCTCCCCACGGATCCGGCGCCATGAGCGGGCGCTTCCTGGTGCTGGAGGGCATCGACGGCTGCGGCAAGACCACCCAGATCGAGGCCCTGCGCGCCTGGCTGCCGCTCAGCGGCCTGATGGCGCCCGGCTCCCGGCTGGTGGTGACGCGGGAACCGGGCGGGACGGCCCTGGGCCAGGCCCTGCGTGCCCTGTTGCTGCACCCTCCGGCTGGGGTCGCCCCCTGCAGCCTCTGCGAGCTGATGCTCTACGCCGCCGACCGGGCCCAGCACGTGGAGGAGTGCCTGCGTCCCGCCCTGGCCGCCGGCGACTGGGTGCTGAGCGATCGCTACAGCGGCTCCACCGCGGCCTACCAGGGCCATGGCCGCGGCCTGCCGATGGCCACCATCCGCCAACTCGAGGCGATGGCCACCGGCGGCCTGGAACCCGATCTCACCCTCTGGCTCGATCTCCCCCTGGCCGGTTCCCTGAGGCGCCGCGGCGACCGGCCCGCCGACCGGATCGAGGCCGCGGGCGAGGCCTTCCTGCAGCGGGTCAGCGACGGCTTCGCCAGCCTGGCCGCCGAGCGGGGCTGGCAGCGGGTCGAGGCCGGCGGGCCGATCGAGCAGGTGACGGCCCGGTGCCGCACCCTGATCACGGAGCACCTGGGCGCCGGCGGCGGACGGGGCCATGGCTGATCTGTTCGCCGATCTGGTGGGCCAGCCCCAGGCGGTGGCCCTGCTCACGGCCGCCCTGGAGCGGCGGCGGCTGGCTCCCGCCTACCTGTTCGTCGGGCCCGAGGGGGTGGGCCGCCGGCTGGCGGCCCTGCGCCTGCTCGAGGGGGTGCTCGCCGGTGGCACCGCCGGATCGGTGCCGCTGCGGCGACGCCTGGCGGAGGGCAACCACCCCGATCTGCTCTGGGTGGAGCCCACCCACCTGCACCAGGGCCGGCTGGTGACGGCCTCCGAGGCCGAGGTCCAGGGCCTCAGCCGCCGCAGCCCCCCCCAGCTGCGCCTGGAGCAGGTGCGGGAGGTGACCCGTTTCCTGGCCCGCCGTCCGGTGGAGGGGGAGCGTTCCCTGGTGGTGCTGGATACGGCCGAGGCGATGGCCGAAGCGGCCGCCAATGCCCTGCTCAAGACCCTCGAGGAACCGGGCCATGGTCTGCTGATCCTGCTCACGGCAACGCCGGACCGGCTGCTGAGCACGATCCGATCCCGCTGCCAGGCCATCCCGTTCGCGCGCCTGCCCCCCGCCCTGGTGCACCGGGTGCTGGCGGCCCTGCCGGCGCCGGAGGGGGCTGGGGAGGGGACGGCGGAGGGGGCCGCAGCCGATCCCCCCGAGCTGCTCGAGCTGGCCGCCGGCTCCCCCGGGGCCCTGCTGCGTCACCGTCGGGTCTGGCGGGGCCTGCCGGAGGGCCTGGCCGACCGGCTGCTGGCCCTGGGGCGGGAGCCGCTGGAGGCCCTGGGCCTGGCCCGCGACCTCAGTGAGGCCCTGGATGGCGAGCAGCAGCTGTGGCTGCTCGACTGGTGGCAGCTGCACCTTTGGCGGCAGTGCAGGGAGCCGGCGCCCCTGCGCCGCATCGAGCAGCTGCGCAGCCATCTGCTGGCCTACGTGCAGCCGCGCCTGGCCTGGGAGGTGGCCCTGCTGGACCTGGGCCGCTGAGGAGGGGGCCCGTCAGGCCACCGCCCCTTCGCCCGGTTTGGGAGCGGCGGTGAGCTTGGCCTCCCTGGCGCTGCGGATGGCGGCGCCGAGGCTGTCGATCTGATCGGTGGGAGGCAGCTCGAGGCAGTACCCGGCGCCGTAGACGGTCTTGATGAAGCGCGGTTTGCGGGGATCGGGCTCGAGCTTGGTGCGCAGGTGGCGGATGTGGACGCGGATGGTCTCGATGTCGTCGTCGGGCTCGTACCCCCAGACCTCCTTGAGGATCAGGGAGGGGGCGACGGTCTGACCGTGGCGCTGGAGGAGGCAGTGGAGGAGTTCGAACTCGGTGTGGGTGAGGCGGACGGGCGCATCGAACCAGATGGCCTCGAAGCGCTCGGGGACGAGGGTGAGGGAGCTGAAGCTGAGGATCTCGTTGTGCTTGGCGGAGAGGGGGGCGCGCTCGCTGCGCCGGAGCAGGGCCTTGACCCTGACCATGAGCTCCTCGAGATCGAAGGGCTTGGTGAGGTAGTCGTCGGCGCCGGAATTGAAGCCGCTCACCTTGTCCTTGGTGCTGCCGAGGGCGGTGAGCATGAGGATGGGGATCTTGGCCGTCCGCTCATCGCGGCGGAGGCGCTGGCAGAGGGTCAGTCCGTCGACCTTGGGGAGCATCAGGTCGAGGAGAATGACGTCGGGGCAGTACTGAACGGCCAGGGCCTGGCCCTTGATGCCATCGGCAGCCCTCTGGACGTCGAAGCCGCCGTGCTCGAGATGGCCGGCGACGAGATCGAGCATGTCGCCGTCATCTTCGATGAGCAGGATCGAGGGCTTCATGGGAGGGGGCGAGGCGTGGCGAGGCGTGTCGTCGTGGTGCCTGCGGGGGTGCACGGGCACGGAAGAGAATAGTGTCGCGGCTTTGCTGGAGCGCTGCAGGGGGCAGGGTGCAGGTGCTCCCCCTGGCCGAGCATGCGGATCCGGCTCAACGCCCGGAGTGCTTCGGCCGAGGCCGCGGGGATGGGCGCGGGAAACGGGCGGATCTGGATAGAAAAACTCCCCGGGCGGGATTCGAACCTGCGACCAATCGGTTAACAGCCGACCGCTCTACCACTGAGCTACCGAGGAAGACACCCGGCGGACCGGGATCCGAAGACCTTACCTTTCGGCCCCGCCGGCGGGCAAGGGGGAGAGGGAGCGGCGCAGGCTTTCGCCGCTCTGCCAGGGGCCGATCGTGCCGGCTTCCATACGGGCGGCCCCGTCGCAGCACTCCAGTTCCTCGAGACGGTGGGTGATCCACAGCGCGGTGAGGGGGGACGGGCTGCGATGGCAGAGCCGATGGATCAGCTCCAGCACCTCCCTCTGGCTGTCTGGATCCAGCAGGGCCGTGGGTTCATCGAGCAGCAGCAGCGTGGCGGCGCTGGCCAGGGCGCCGGCGATCGCCAGCCGCTGCTTCTGGCCGCCGCTCAGGGTGTGGATGGGGCGCTGCTGCAGTCCCGCCAGGCCCACCTGGGCCAGGGCCGAGGCCACCCGCCCGGCCCGGGCGCCGTCGTCGAGCCCATCGGGGAGCGCCAGCTGCAGATCGCTGCCGCAGCTGGGCAGCAGCAGCTGGTGGTCGGGGTTCTGGAACACCAGGGCCGGCCGGCCCTGGCAGGTGATGTGGCCCGCCGTGGGGGTGAGCAGGCCGGCGATCAGGCGCAGCAGGGTGCTCTTGCCGCTGCCGTTGCTGCCCACGAGCATCCAGAGGCCCGGCCCCGGAATGCTCAGCCGGCAGTCGCGCAGGGCCGGGACCCCTTCGCCCCAGCCGAAGCGGAGTCCCTCGATGTGCAGGGGTGGCTCGACCGCCCCGGAGGTCGCCGCTGCGCTCAAGGCTCGAAGCTGAAGCCGGGACGCTTGCCGCCGCCGGCGACCGACGACTTCTCATAAATCTGCACGGCGACGATCTCGCCGCTCAGGAGGCTGACGCGCTTCTGCTCGTCCTTCTCGCAGGTGAGCTCGAGCACCTTGGGGTGCCCGCTTTCGAGCGCCTGGCGCACCTCCCCGTACAGGGCCCGGGCGGCCTCCAGCTCCTTGCGCTGGACGGCAACGGGCATGGGGCTGAGCCGGAGGGAGATCTCGACGACGTACATGGTGGAAGCTGCTGGGGGCCGGGACGGCGGGAAAGGCTGGCCCGGCCACTCTGGCGAATCGTCGGGCGTCGGGGAGGTGTGGGTACTTGTACTCAATCCCTGAGCGCGACGCCCCCCTCGGACGCGCAGAAAGGGCGTTCTCTTTTAAAGTCGGCTTGTAAAGCTTCGTGAAGCACCTCCCATGACGATCGCCCTGGGGCGCGCCCCTGCCACCCGTGGATGGTTCGACGTCCTCGACGACTGGCTCAAGCGCGACCGCTTCGTTTTCGTGGGGTGGTCCGGTCTGCTGCTGTTCCCCACGGCCTATCTGGCCCTGGGCGGCTGGCTCACCGGCACCACCTTCGCCACCTCCTGGTACACCCACGGCATTGCCAGCAGCTACCTGGAGGGCTGCAACTTCCTCACCGCCGCCGTCAGCACCCCGGCGGATGCCATGGGGCACAGCCTCCTGCTGCTCTGGGGCCCGGAAGCCCAGGGTGACTTCGTCCGCTGGATCCAGCTCGGCGGCCTCTGGCCCTTCGTGGCCCTGCACGGCGCCTTCGCGCTGATCGGCTTCATGCTGCGCCAGTTCGAGATCGCCCGTCTCGTCGGCATCCGTCCCTACAACGCCATCGCCTTCTCCGGCCCGATCGCGGTGTTCGTCAGTGTCTTCCTGATGTACCCCCTGGGTCAGAGCAGCTGGTTCTTCGCCCCCTCCTTCGGGGTGGCGGCGATCTTCCGCTTCCTGCTGTTCCTGCAGGGTTTCCACAACTGGACCCTGAACCCGTTCCACA